>CAVQMY010000065.1:0-115051 GCA_963713705.1 uncultured Verrucomicrobiae bacterium | reverse complement strand
TTAGTCGGCACACATTCACCGACGCCGACTACGGACTAGAACCAAACCGGAAACGGTTGAACGTATATTTAGAGGTCGCTTTAGGCGAGATTGGGAAGAACTTTGAGCTGTTGGAGTCGGGTCTGGGGAATCAAATAACGGAGCCAGCTACCGATGCCCGACCAAATCTCTAACTTAAACCAAACTCCTCGAGGTGGTGCATGTCATTGATCGCGTGTACGGAATGCGGCAATCAGGTTTCCACCGAAGCCAACGCTTGTCCGTCCTGCGGCTATCCGGTAGCGCAGCGGAAACGCAGCGACCCCGTCGCCCCGGAGCCGGCAACTCAAGCCAAAGCGGTCGCTGCTGTTGGCGCGCAGTCGGCACTGTTGGTGGTGCGTCCATCCTGGTGGACCTTTGGCTGGCATCTGGTGTTCTTTTGGCTGCTGGTGCCGCTGCTTGTCGCGCTGTACCGTCGACACTCGTTCGTGATGCGAATTTATACAGACCGCGTTTCCGTCGAAGAAGGGTTCTTCGCCAAAGAGTCCAGCGAGTTTTTTATCAAAGACATTCGTTCCATTGACGTGCGACAGGGCGTGTGGGGCCGACTGGTCGGTATCGGCGACGTCACCATCTCGACAGCCGCGACCATTGACGCCGCCGAAGAAGCCCGCGGCGTCCCGCAGCCCAACCGAATCAAAGATCTGCTCATCGCACAGCGCCAGCAGTTCACCACCTAGCTTTCGCCGCAGATTCCCGAGACGACTTCACGCGTCACCGCCATTCCGCCGCATGGGTTGTCTTCGGTCGTATACCGCTTACGTTTCAATCTGAGGATTTGATGAACGACCCCGCGACTTGACGGAACCCCGCGGCCATACCGCGCCGCCATTGTGCGTCGCGATCGCAATCGCAGACGCGACTGTCAAACTCTGGACGTTACCAGTGCGTCCACGGCCTCTTCGACGCTCCTTCGAAATTCATCACAGCAGGTGACGACTTCCATGCTCAAATCGTCAAGGCTTTCACCTGCCACTTCCATCTTTGCGTTTTTGTAATGGTGGGGACACCACATTTGCGAAGCCAAGTCCGCACAACTTCGCTTGACTCGTTCGAATTCGGTGTCGAACCGTTCGCTCACCGCGGCCTCGCGCAAGGTTCTGGCCAGGAAATGCGAGGAGAGCATTTGTATCCTACTCTCGACGAACAGAACCTCGTATTGGTTTTTGAATGACTTCCGGTGCGCATCCTATTCCGCCACCATCCAGCCGCTGATATTCATTTCTCTTCGGACAGCTATGATTTCGCCCTGTACGCCTGTGGACAGGCGCTGCTGTCAGGGAGGTGGGGGTGAAGACACCTCGCTATGAAGCAACAGCTCCTGTTCCCACAATTCCTGAGACTATGCGTCACGTCATCCGCACACAATGGGGTGAACACCCCATGTTGGCCGTCATGGTATCTTTTCGGACCCCGGCACAATGGCCGTCATCGGGTCTTGGTTCAGTAGCAACCCCAGCGCCTGTTGCGAGGTCAGATCATCCGGCATGTGGCGAAAATCGCTGACCTTGGTGACCGAATCGACGCGACTGGTGATCAACAGCAATAGCCTGTTGGTGAAGTGTAATGTCAATGTCGTCATCGCCCACTGGTCGTGCCACACAACCTGTTGTTCCAGCAAGAGACTGCCTCCGCGAGAGATGTGGTCAATGATGCCCCAGCCGAAATCAACATCCCGAGACAGCCTGGCTTCTACCCGCACAAATCGCTCCGCCACAGGGTCGATCAGCATCGCCCCTTCCACCCCCTGCAATACCCGCAATTCTGTGGAAGGCGGACGAAAGTCCGGGTTGGGGCGGAATGTCACCAAAACGAGTTCGCGACCGACGCTGTCCTTTTCCGCACCCGCATGCTGGTAGAGAAATGCATCCGGAAGCACCTGGATCACCCTGTGTACGCGGGCTTCGTCGGAGTGTTGCTCCGTTTGGAGTTTCATCAAACGGGCTCGATTCGTCAGCAGGCTGCGCAAGCGTTCTTCCTCCCGTTGCCTCTGCGCTGGAGGAAGAGGCTGGCCGTTCTGGAGAATCGAGCCGGTCGACTTGCAAGTCGCGGGTCTCGACCATGACACGGGTCTCCGCACCTTGCGGCGTCTCTTCGCGGACCCGGTACATATACTGGCCGCCTGTGTCGGTCGCCGCCAGTTCGTGAGCCACTGTCTGCGCCACCAACTCCGTCGCTGTAACATCGGTCGACTGTGTTTGCGCCGCTCCCCGAGACGCCACGAGTAAAATCCACACCAGTGCTCCCGTCCCGAAGCGGACATGATTTACGGTTGTGCGCTTGGCCATCATTTTGGTCGTCGGCTGGTTCTCCTTAACACCGGTCGGCACTGGCATCGAGCTTTCCGGTACACTGCAAAAACTTATCCGCCCCGCATTTCTTCCAGCGGGCGGTATTGAACGACCGCAGGATCAGGGAGCCCGCAGTAGATACTGATCCGTGTGCAGTGCCAGAACCCCTTCTGACGTTCGTCCCGACCGGTCACATCAAGTACTGGGCATCAAATGTGGCGACGATGACCGAGATGACGCCAATCGAAACAAAACACATCCTCTCCCCGAGCGTCGTTTCCACCGGATGATCCGGGAACCATTACAAAAGGCGCGCGTGGCCAGCCATCTCAGGGACTGCGTTCGTTGTCAGCAACTGGTGGAATGCCGGTCGGGCCGTGCTTTTGATGATTACCATGTTGTTGGCCTTTCCTCCAGCGGCAGTTCGAATGAGTTCTCAATCTCGCCTGCCGCCATGAGGAACGCAAAGTTTACTTGTCAGCAGGTGGCGGTTGTGGCGGCGGCAGCGCATTGCTGGTACTGTGTCCACCGCTCCAGTCGTGGGCGTGTTCGAGAGCCTTGTCAAGCGTGGCCTTTTGCTCATCGGTCAGGAAGGCGCGCACCTTGTCGACGTAACTCTTGCGAAGATCCACGAGCCCTTTGCGCTCGTTGGTCACCACTTGGATGGTTGCCTGGTCGCCGGCGGCGCGCGCCTGGCTCATTTCCTCGCGCGCTTTTTGGGGGTCGTAACCGTTGTCGGCGCGCCACTTCGCGGCGTCCTTTTTGAAGCCGGCTGCCAGAGCGTCGTAATTCGCCTGCTGCTCGGAAGTCAACGCGAGGTCTTCGAGCACGCGCGGCGGCAACGGGTTCCCCGCCATCGGCTGGTGGGCGGACGGATTGGGGAGAGGAGGAGCGTTCGTGTCCGCGGCTCGAGCCGCCGTGGCGGCTACGAGGCCGATCAGGCAAATGACTGCAATTCCGAGTTTCATAAGATTTCTCCTTTTTCGTTGGTTCATGTAACTGGTCCGATCACGGATGTTTCGCGTCGAGGGGCGAGATTTGATGCGCGACGTTCACGCCGTCGTCCACCGTGTACTTCACTTGGACGCCATCGCCCACCATCAAATCGCTGAGTTTTCCCTTGGGTCCAGCGGGTTCACCCTTCACGACAATCTCCACGTCCGTCGGCACCACAAATTTCTGGGGAATCGCTGAACTATCCACGATAATCGTACGAGCCTGCAAATCGATCGAGCGTAGAGTGCCACTATAAACATAGAGAGTGGCCGGCGGTGATGGTTCCTGCCCGAAGAAGTTGAATGTTGCGCCGGCGATGGAGATTCCCACCACCAGCATGGCGAGCCTCAAGACCGTCTTCATACGAACTCCTTTCTTCCACTAAAATCAAAAGCTCGTTGTTGTTCTCGGAACACAACGACGTGGGCATCAATGGCGAGCCGGATGATTCCTCTCGCCCTGCGATTTCCACAGACGCCGTAAACGGTCTCGATGAGGTTGCCAAGCGTCAATGCCTTCTGCTTGTGATTGGCTTTCATGACCCGCTCGTTCTTGGTGCTGAGGTGGCAATCGTTTGGGCTTCAGCCTCCAACCAATGTTGCACGTCGTGTCCTTGAGGACTACCCTGGTTCAGATAAATGAGGTATGCCTTCCTGGCTACCTCGTCTCGCGGCGGCTGGGCATTTCCTTTCGTCTGATTCGAGTTCGTAATCTGCGCCGGCGATCGTGCGTCGGCTGACCGTTGACTTTGGAAGAAGTGTTCTTGTTTCATGGTCTGAGAATACGACGGGAGACCAGGGGGTCGCTATGGGGTGTTGACCCACCACTGTAAACATCTTGTTCGTTGATAACTCTCTGGCCCCTTGGGGCATCGGTCGCTAGACTGAAGCTCCAACAAGGAGGTGGCAGTCATGCAGCAGATGGATCTGCTGGCCAGACTGCCGCTGGCGGAGGGAGTGTTCGAGCTGTGGCAGGCGAGCCTGCCCGATGAACGGCTGGGCGCCATCTACGAACAGCACCGGGGACGCTGTTACGAGAAGAAGATATGTTTTCCGCTGGTGGTGCAGTTGTTGGCCGACGCGTTGTGTCAGTATGGAGGCAGTGGCCGTGCCAGCTTCGAGCATTCGGTCGCGTCCAGGGAGTCGGCGGCCAGCATCCAAGCGTTCTACGGAAAGCTGCGCCGCCTGCCGATTGAAGTGAGTGAAGCGTTTCTGGCGGAGGGCAGCGCGTCGTTGCGGGAGTTGTATCCGGCGGCGGCGGCGCGCGAATTGCCGAGCTGCCTGCGAGAATTCGAAGTCCTGATCGTGGATGGCAAGGCCATTAAGCGGGTCGCCAAACGGCTGAAGGTGACGCGCGGGCGAGCGGGAGGAGTGTTGGGGGGTCGGGCGTTGGTATGTTTGTCGATGCGCAGTGGCTTGGTGGTGGCGATGGCCGGGCATCCCGACGGGGAGATCAATGATGTGCGCCTGGTACCGCAGTTGTTGCCGCAGGTGCGCTCGCGCCTCCGTGGACCGCGGTTGTGGGTCGAGGATCGCGCGTTTTGCGATCTGCAGCAGCCGGCGTTGTTCTGTGAAGAGGGCGATCAGTTCTTGGTGCGCCACCATCAGCGGCTGCACTTTCGAGTGGATCCAAAGCGCCCCTCAGGCTGCGGCCACGACGCGGAAGCTCGCCAATGGGTGGAGGATTGGGGCTGGGTGGGCGCTGCCAACGATCAACGCCGGCGGCGCGTGCGGCGGATTCGGCTGAAGTTATCGCCGCAAGAGTCACTGGTGCTGTTAACGAGTTTGCTGGATGCGGAGCGCTACCCTGCGGTGGCCTTGCTGGAGGTCTACCGTCAACGCTGGGGTATCGAACGAGTGTTTCAGCAGGTCACCGAGGTCTTTGGGCTGGAGGGCTTGATCGGTAGTAGTGCGCAGGCGAGCGTTTTTCAATTGGCGTTTTGTTTGGCGCTGTACAACTCCGTGCAAGTACTGCGGGGCTATGTGGCGGCGGGAAACCGCTGCCAGACCGAGCAACTCAGCATGGAGAAACTGTTTGTGGACGTGGAACGGGAATTGATTGCGTGGAGCGTGTTGGGCCGGGCGCGGGAGACGGTCGAATGGTTGGCACCGCCGCGCCGCCTGAAGGAATGCCGACAGCGATTGCGGGAGCGGGTGGGGGTTTTGTGGGAGGATCGTTGGAAGAAATCGCCGCCGCAGAAACGACGTCGCCATCCGTCACGAGGTCACGCGCCGGGCAAGCACACCTCGGTCTATCGAATAGTCGAGGAGTATCGTCGGCAAAGTAAACTCAACCCTCGCCATGATGAATGATGTTTACAGTGGTGGGTGTTCACCCCACGTGAAACAAGGCGGCAGCCGGGGTGGAAACGCCGGTACCTGTGGCGGGCTGAGACGGGCCTCCCAAAGCTGTGACCGTTGGGAAATGCTGCGATCATGGATCATGCTTCCCTGCCCACGGCCCGCGCCTCCTGCAAATTCGCCACGGCGGCCTGCAGTGGCTCGAAACAAAGCGAAGTCACGTAAGTCGCCTGAAGGAACCACAGCTTTTCCGCGGTGGATTCTCTAGGGTGATTTCCCACTCGAAAATAGGGAACCCAGTAATTTCAGGTTCTCCATGGATGCCATTAACGTCTGGTGTGATGAAAAACACCCAGACATCGGCCAGCATGCTCGACAGGCGCACGCCGGAAGCGAGGCGAACACGGGCCGCGCTATTCGAGGCAGATGGGTGGATGGGAAATACAGATGCGTGAACACGTCATAGATATTTCCACTGAGGTCTTCCACGCGCTACAACAACAGGCCCCGGGATACGTATCGTGCGGTGAGGAGAAGCCCGGCTTGACGCAGAAGATTCTGGTGCGCGAGGATGTGTACACAGAATTCATCGATCGGGCCATCGCACATCGCCAAACGCTCGACCAGGTTATCCGCGAAGTCTGTACGAGGCGGCGCAATGATTGATGGATACGTTCATGTGATTGCCGGTTTGGCCGTCTGTTCACGTGCGGCGGATGTCTGGACGACGTACCTCGTCTCGCCAACACTGAAGCTCGAAGCGAATCCCATCGCCCGGCGTTTCGGTTGGAAATTTGCTCTCCTGACAATTCTTGTCGGACTTGTAGCGTATGCGTCGCCGCCAATGGGTGTTGTCCTTCTGACCGCATCGTTCTCGGTCGCAGCATCCAACGCATCCAAAATCGTCATGGCCAAAGCGATGGGAGAAGAACAGTTCGCGGCCTTTTCCCGCCGGGTAATTCTGGAAACTCCGCCGTGGCCCGGACTGCTCTTCTTGGTGATGCCCGCATTCTTTATTGCCATGCTTGGCGGGGCCATTCTCTTCTTCTATCCTCAAGAGTCCGAGTGGGGCTACGACATCGGGCTCGGGATGCTCGCGTACGCCTCCGCTATTTGCGTATGGTATCCCGTTCGCTACTTCCGCGTGCGAGCGGGGCAGGTCTGCCGCCGCGCTCTTGCCGTTGGCTGAAGCGGATGTTTCGTATCCGGCTCGAGGGAGGTTGAGATTGGTTGCTGTGCGCACGGCTTGGACGTGGATGTCGGAGAACGCCCCTCCTAATTCACGGTGGGGGTTCTACCCCATAGCTAAAGACCGGCCCATCGCGTACCGTCACTGTAGAAAGCGATGGCAAACAAGTTGCCATCAAAACTGAAAGGAACCCTATGGCCCTTCTATTATTGCCCACGTTGGCCAGCTTTTACGTTTTTGGCGGTGGCGGCCTTCTTCTGCTCATCGTTGTTGTGGTGCTATTGGTTCGCTAACGGCACCGAAATTGTCTGGCAGCTGCGGCGTACAGATTGTGAATTTTCTGGAGACCGCTGCACCAGAGAAACACGATGCGCTGATGGTCACGGTCTGTCTCGCCTACGGACTTCCGGTCCGCTCGCTACGCCGCGTGGGATGTTGTCGAGGCGAACGAGCCGACCGGATGGCATTGGGAAATTACGTTCCGAAGGCGGATGACGCAACTGACCTTGTGGCACGCCGAACAGCGTTTTCTGCTCCGTACCCGAGACAATGGGGCGAACACCCTATCGCGGTCGACGGTCTTTCGGCTTATTCTCCTCTCGTAAACACCCAACAACACAGGAGAGACATGATAAACAGATTGATTATATTCACATTCGCGATCAGTAGCTTGCTGCTGGTCGGCTGCAATGAACAGCAGGCCCCCGGAACCGCGCCCGGTCCTGCCGTCAACGCCTCGTACTCCTATGAGTATTACCCTGATGCGGAAGTGTATTTTCAACCCCAAGGTCAGGTCTATTATTGGTCGGAAGGCGGGACGTGGCGTTCGGGGGCAAGTGTCCCGCAGAACATCGTGTTGGGTTCACATGTGACGGTCAATCTCGATTCGTCTGAGCCGTCCAAGCACCATGATGAAGTGAAGGCGAAATACCCCCGTCAGAACCAGGCGGAAGAGCCCAAGAAATAGTAACGGCCCAACCCAAGCCCGCGCCGCTGAGGCTGGCATATGACATCACGCCTTTTCACCTGCGCCGCCGTGGTCTGCCTCATGGCATCCGCGGGATGTTCGACCGTGCCTCCGTTGATTCCGTTCTTCGGCAGGCAGTCAAGGATTCGCGACGAGGGATACAGTATCTTATATACCCTCGCCTCCGAACAGAGCAACGTGGGCAAGATCCTGATCATCAAGAGCGCCAGCGCGAAGGTGTCGGCTGAGATCAAGCAGATTGCGGAGGTATTCAGCCAGGCAAAGAAGCAATTGGATGAATTCGCGAAGGAGGATGACTCGCTGAATTTCAAGATGTCTCATCTGCCGGCCATGGAGGAAAAGACGCGTGCGGCCATCGCGTCGACGACCACGAAGGACTTGCTGTTTTCCAGCGGGAAGACATTTGAATTGCGATTGTTGCTGACGCAAGTACAAGCGTTGGATTATGCGTCGCATCTGGCCGATCAATTGGCGGACCAGGATGGGAACCCGAAGCGCAAAGAGTTCCTGACCCAATTCGCCAAGCAATGCGTGCAGCACCACAAGGAAGTGGCCGACCTGCTGGCGTCGCTTTAGGATGGAGACAGTGAATGGGCCCTGAGTCGGCATCGTGGGCCGGTATCCATGACGGTCGTGCGAGATCGGGGTGGAGGGATGGATTATGAGGTCACGGGGAGATTTCTTTGGCTCTCCTCAGCGTTCACCTGCCGGGTTTTTGAGGCAGCATTCGCGAATGGGGCGGTGGTCTGAGAGTTGTTCGTGGAACGGCTCGGGAGCACGAAGGCTGGCGAGTGTCAGATGCCAGGTTAATCTCGTTGGGTTGAGTCTGTTTACCGAGGTGCCGGAAAAACAACTTCAGGAATTGCCTCTTCCACGTCCTCGGAGGTGAACGGCAAATGTTGTCCTGCCGGACGAATGCACAGACGCCCGGAAGGGAATGCCTGGCACAAGATGTTGGTCTGGTTTGCCGGCAACCGTGAGTTTGCGTTTCGCTGTCGAGCGGATGCGGCGGAGCGTGAAAGGGGTCGTCGGGGAGTTTCACACCAACACGCTCGTTGTTTCCAGTGCTGCTTCTGGATGGTACGTCGGTGTGAACGGTTCCGCTTGTTGTTCGTGTGTGTCCGGGGCAAATACCCGGCGAACCTCGGTGATCAGGCCATGAGTGATCCCCAGTTTCCGAAGGAAGCCGTGTGCGCCGTGCGCGCGCGATCTCGGCTCGGCTGTGACCCTGAGTTCCCTCGTCATCATGATAATCCGCATGTTGGGCATGCGGCGGCGCAAGATCTCCGTCGCTTGTAAGCCGTCCATGAAGGGCATGTGCAGATCCATGAAGACCAGGTCCGGCTCGAGCATATCCACCATGTGCAGCGCCTCGCTGCCATCCAGCGCGGTACCGACTACTTGAAACATCGGTTCCCTCATCAAGTAAGCGCATAAGCCTTCCATGAACATGACGGAATCATCCACTACCAACGTGCGGAGCGGATGGGGGTGGTTGTCGAGACCGGTCGGCGTGGTTGGGGTCTGTTTCATGATACCGGAACATAGCGGCGTTTACGGAGAATCCGAAATTACTGGGTTCCCTATTATTGACCGGGAATTCACCCTAGAAACTCGACGTACCGCTTCCAGCTTCGATGATATGATTACGGATGGCGCATCCGCCCGATCAAAAGGAGTTCTACCCGGTGTCGAGGGGGGTCAATTCGCCTGCGGTTGATCAGTCGAATGACATCGAGCCGTTGAAGCAGGGACACGCCGCATACGGCTGGCGGAGCACATATTGAGGAACGTAGGGTTATACCCCATAGCTTACGACCGGCTCATCGCGTAGCGTCACTGTCGAACGGGATGGCAAATGAGTTGCTATCACAATCGAAAGGAAAACTATGTACCTTCTAATCGCACCCTTGTTGGCCAACTTTTACTATATTGGCGGAGGCGGGGTCGGTCTGCTTCTCGTGATCGTTGTTGTGGTGCTATTGCTCCGCTAGCTGACGTGGCTTGTGGAGTTTTAGGACGCCGGGCGGCGCGATTTCGTCGGTTATGCTGCTGCTGACGGCGACGTGAACGTGGCCGTAACGCCTGGGAACAATATTATGGGAATCTCACTAAAGCCGCAGCATCTGAAGCGCTACAAGGACATCGTCTTTTTGCTGATCAAGTATGGGCGCTCGGACATGCTGGCCAATACTGGCTTGCACGAAACTCTCGGAATCGAGCCGTTTGACAAAGCGTTGGCACCCGAGCCTCGCGCCGATGAATTGGCTCGGGATCTGGAAAAGATGGGGCCCACCTTCATCAAGCTCGGCCAGCTCCTGTCCACGCGGGCGGATTTTCTTCCCCCCGCTTACATTCAGTCGTTGACCCGCCTGCAAGACAACATCGCCCCATTCTCGTTCGAGGAAATAGACGCCATTGTCGCCCATGAGTTGGGCGTGCGAATCTCGAAGGCCTTCTCCCACTTTGACCCCAAACCTCTCGCCGCGGCGTCGTTGGGACAGGTCCACCGCGCGTGGTTGCGGGATGGCCGGGCCGTGGTGGTCAAGGTGCAGCGACCCGGCATTCGCGAGATCATCGCCGAGGATTTGGACGCCCTGGAAGACATCGCCGGGTTTCTCGACAAGCATACGGAGTGGGGAAAACGCTACCGGTTCGTTGAAATGCTGGACGAGCTTCGCCGGAGTTTATGGCAGGAATTGGACTATCGACAGGAGGCGCGCAATCTCCTCACGCTAAATGTTAATCTCAAGAATTTCCATCGGATCGTCGTGCCCACGGCCATCGAGGACTTCACCACCTCGCGGGTGTTGACGATGGAGTATATCACCGGCCAAAAAATCACGGCGCTGAGCCCACTGGCGCGCATGGAATTGATGGGTGCGGAACTGGCCGAGGAGCTGTTTCGGGCCTATCTGCAACAAATCCTCGTCGACGGTTTTTTTCACGCCGATCCTCACCCCGGAACGTTTTCATCACCGACGATCACCGGGTGGCGCTGCTGGACCTGGGAATGACCGGGCGAATCGCCCCGCGCTTGCAGGAGAATCTATTACAATTGCTTCTCGCGGTGAGTGAAGGCCGCAGTGATGATGCCGCCACTGTCGCCATCAAGATTGGCGAGGTCACCGAGCAGTTTCAGGAGACCTCCTTTCGCAACCGAATTGCCGCCCTGGTGGGCGCCCAGCAGGCCGCGACCCTGGAACAGATGCAAGTGGGCCGCGTCGTCTTGGAAATTACCCAGGCATCGGCGGAGAGCGGACTGCGATTGCCGGCGGAATTGACCATGTTGGGCAAGACGTTGCTGAATCTCGATCTGGTCGGTCGGACACTGGATCCGCAGTTTGATCCCAACGCTTCGATTCGACGCAACGGCGCAGCGATGCTCCAGGAGCGCATCTGGAAGGCTCTCTCACCCGGCAACCTGTTCGGCGGCATACTCGAACTAAAAGACCTGCTCATGCGGTTGCCCGGCCGCGTGAATCAAATCCTGGATGTCGTGGCGCGGAATGACCTGAAGGTCAAGGTGGATGCCATTGACGAGATCGTCCTGATTGAGGGAATGCAAAAGGTCGCCAACCGAATCACCGTTGGGCTGATCCTGGCGGCCTTGATTGTCGGCGCCGCCCTAATGATGCGGATCGATTCTTCGTTCCATTTGTTTGGGTATCCGGGCCTTGCGATACTCTGTTTTATGGGCGCGGGCGGCGGCGGCTTAATTCTGGTCATCAACATTCTGATGCACGATCGATCTTCGAAGAAGTAAGCGCACGAATACGACCGAAGTGCCGGGCAGCGTTCAGAATCCCGTCAAACGATCGCGTGTATTTCGCATCGCGGCCGTGGATCGCTGATTCTCACGCCGCCAAGTCCTTCTCAAGATGCCCCACCGAAAGTGCTCTGCTCTGCCAATCTGTTGCCTTGAGCAAAACAACGGCACTATTCGATTTCTTTAACACTGCCTCCCGCAAACCCCGATAGTAGAAGTACGTCGATGTCCCATCCGCATTAATTCCCCGTCTTGAATACCCCTCCTTCGTGTACAACACAACAAGGTCGTTGCCCTTCACTTTTCTATCCGGGAACCAGAACGTTCCTCTGACTCTACCCGTCGCTTTCCCCTCATCCGTTGCCCCTGTATGAAGCAGCAGGTAGAACCCGATATTGTCCTCCTTCAGCACGTTAAACACGACTCGTTCTCTGTCCAAATCACCCGCGTGTTCAATTTCCTTAATTACAAGATTCATTGTAGACCATCTCATGGGGACGCGGGCCGATTGCGTACCGCTCGGAAGGCAAATTTATCATCGAAGATGCAGCACTAGGTACACGACCAACCCGAGCCAGAATCCGCCCCCCACCAACAACCACGCTCGGAACAGCGAGTTCTCTTGACGTTCCAATTCTTGTGACCTCATCCCAGTTCCTTTCCACTGTGTAACGGCGGGGCAGTTGGTGTGCCAACAAGTGACAATACCGAGGGCGCGAGCTCCGCACGCACGCAAAGCTCGGCCCATTAACCGATTTCTGAGACGACGCGATTCCAGTGCGTCTCAGGAGGCGGTAACCGACTGTCCAGCCTGTTGAACACAGGTGTTCAGAGTGTCAATATCCACGGGCACAGCATCAACCACAGAGGACGGTCAAAAGGGCGACCAAGTCGCTCAAGAAGTCTGCCAAGGCTCCCAAGACCCAGAAGGCGATCAAGGCAAAGACGGTTTACAAGTAGGATCGCGCTAAAGGCGATCCTTTCAGACCCCAGACCAGTTATTCCGTCGCGTTCAGTCTACTTCACGCGGCTGGTTCCGAAGGCATCACTCGCCAGAACCTCATCTCCGACGTGGTGAGAATTACCGGCAAGGACGAGACGCGCACCGGTTACGATTGGCGTAATAACGCCGCGATCCATCGATACCCATGCCTTTTACTTGGTCTTCTGTTCGCCAGCAGTCTCGTCCGGCCGCTCTTCAGCCTTTTGCCAACTGGAATTGGGGTTGTATTCCTTCATGGCTTTGGCGAGAACATCGGTCTTCTTGCCAAGATCCTTCTGGTACACCACTCCATCCTCGTTAACGATGAAGGTCATCACGCCGCACGACTTGTATTCTGCCGGATAGGCCACGAATGCGAACCCCTCGGTCATTTTGCCGTTTACGACGTAATTTTTCGCGCCGCCTGGGCCATTTTCCCCCTGACGCGTCAGGATCTGGTAATAGTAACCGCGGTAAGGAGTCGGAGCGCCGTCCCCGCTTTTGGTATAGCCCTCAAAGGCCGATGCCACCAGCGGCCCGATGGGGCTCTGGGGTTCGCCATCGGCAGCTTTCCAATACAGGCCGTTGTGCTGCCCTTCATCACTGAAGATTGTCTGGGCGTACTCGTTGTGCTGTGTGGAGTAGTATTCCTTTTCCGCCGCCACGAGCTCCTGGCAAACGCGGATAGTCGATATTTCATTCCGGCCAATTCGCCTGTACAAAATTTCTCTCTTGCCCGCCTCGGTGTCGAAATACCAGGAGTTACCCTTGTTCGCGAGCGGTATGGGCGTGGGCCAATTCTTCGCCCCGATATATAAAGTAGTGGTACCATCCGTTCTTCCACCAGACGGTGCATTTCCTGATATCGCTGTACGAAATTAGCGCGGCTCTGCGCGTCCTCGGTTTCGTCTCCCGATGAGACGATTTGCCTTCCGTCTGGTCCGAGGATGTCGAGCATCGCCTTTTCGTCGTTACTCTGCGCAGCCGCAACGAGTGCGTTGACTGCCTCTTCCGCGGATGAAAACGTTTTCTGGCCCGGTTGCTGGGCCATGGGACCGGGACGGGTGGCACAGCACCCCGTCAAAAGGATGGCAACCGCTGCTACCATAGAAAGATTGGCGCAATGAAATTTGTCAAAGGTCAACTTGGTTCGCTGCATATGGCTTCTCTCCATTTCTAAATTTCACGATCTACCAGAAACATGATAAAATTGTCGATTACCGATGCCCGCCGCCGCCACCGCCACCGCCCTCGTGAGATCCTCCGCCGCCACCGCCATGGGACCCTCCGCCTCCACCGAAGCTGGCGCCTCCGCGTGACGAAAAGCTCCGTTCCTGTCCGCCATGGTCGTAGCCGCTGAAGGCACTCGAGCGGACACCGCTCTGACCGCGGGGTTCAGCATATCCGCGAGCAGCCCGGGTATCTCCGTTGAAGGGCTGGGTGGTTCCGCCCGGGCGGTTGTGAACAGCAGCACCGCCGGCGCGAGACCCTCCGCCACGCACGATGGAAGCAACGCCACGCTCGCCTCCTCCTCGATAGTAATTGCTTCGGTTGTAAAACGTATTGCTCCGGGAGTAGTACCGGTTGTGGCCATAAGTTGCGTAACGGTTATGCCAATCGAATCCCCAATTCCCCCAGCCCCACCCAAAACCTCCCCCCCAACCGATTCCGAAGCCGACACCGAACGAGAGGTACGGGCCGCCAAACCAGATTCCGGGATACGGGTACCATCCCGGCCACTCCGCGATGGTGTCCCCGTAAACCGCCCAGGGATCGTACGCGGGGACGTAAACGACATCGGGGCTGGCAGGCTCAACGCTGATCGATGAGCCTTGCGTGGTTACGGTTTGCTGCGGCGTGCTCTTCAGGTTGCCGGCTTGTTCCGCCTTTTGGCGCATGACCTGAATGGCATCCATCACATCCGGTTGTTGATTGTAGTAGGCGTCGCCTAGAGACGACACCCAGGAGAGGTTCTTGTCCATATTCCCAAGGATGGATGGGAACGCCGTGAGTGCCTTGACGCTTGGGTCCCAAGGTTGTTTGTCCACAGCCTGGCCCAACGCGTCGCCCTTCAAACCAGGATTTGCTTGTACCCATCGATCAGCCTCGACGACTTGCTCGGGAAACGTGGATGCCGCCAGGATCTGCGCCACCAGCGAATCCGGATACAGTGCAATCGGGGCTACCACCCGCTGTAATTGCTCGGGAGTTTGTTGCGCGTGTGGTGGCGCCTGCGTGGCCTGCGCCGGGGCTTGCGCCACTTGATCGGCCCACAGTTTCTGAGGCCAGGCAGCAAACAGCAGAGCCAATGACAACAGGCAAAACAATCTCCGCTCATCCATTCGAGCCCTTGAGAACCCTGCGGCACATCCGCAAATGTTCATATTCATGAATCTCCGGGTAAATATTTTTTTAGACGTTGTGGCAAAAAGATACCTGGCCGGCGGAGGGCGCGGTATGGGGTATTCACCCCATGGATACGACCCATCCTCGTAGAACCCGCTCCTCTGCCCCCGATCGACGCGCGCTAGTGTAGTGTCCAATAAGTGATTGATATTATTGTCGGACGGGGTAAACTCCCGTCATGCCGCGTTGCGCTCAACCACTGGTATTGACCGTCCTAGAACAGAAACAACTGACCGACCGTGTGCGGGATCGCCGTTCGACACAGCAGACCGCGTTGCGGGCCCGTATCATCCTGCTGGCCGCCCAAGATTGGGAGAACCGAGAGATTGCCGCGGAACTGGAAACGACCCCACACACCGTGGGAGTCTGGCGGCGGCGGTTTGCGCGCGAGCGACTGGCAGGGCTCGAAGATGCGCTACGGTCAGGGCGACCCGTGTCGTTGGCGACGGCGACGGTGACCAAGGTGCTCACGACGGCGACCCGACCGCCCAAAGGGCGATCCCGCTGGAGTGTGCGCAGCATGGCCCGCAGCGCCGGGCTGTCCAAGAGTCGCGTACAGCAACTCTGGCAGGCTAACGACCTCAAACCGCACCGGGTGCGCACCTTCAAACTCTCGCGGGATCCGCAGTTCGAGGCGAAGTTCTGGGATGTCATCGGGCTGTATCTGCAACCGCCGCAGAAGGCGCTGGTGCTGTGCTGCGATGAGAAGAGCCAGTGTCAGGCTTTGGAACGCAGCCAGCCGGGCTTGCCCCTTGGCGTGGGCCACATTCGCACTCGTACCCATGACTACGTGCGCCACGGCACCACGACACTGTTTGCCGCACTGAGCACGCTGGACGGCCGGGTGATTGCACGCACGGAGACCCGCCACACCCATCTGGAATGGCTGCGGTTCCTACGCCAGATTGAGCGGGAGACGCCGCCCGCACTGACGCTGCACCTGATCGTGGACAACTATGCCACGCACAAGCACCCGGCGGTCCGCGCGTGGCTGGCCCGGCATCCACGCGTGCGGCAGCACTTCACTCCCACGAGCAGCTCGTGGCTGAATCTGGTCGAACGCTTCTTCCGTGACCTGACCGAGGAGGTCGTTCGGGAGGGCAGCTTTCGCAGTGTGCGCGAACTGGTGCGCACGATCGAAGTCTGGTTGGCAGAACGCAATCGCCAACCCCAGCGCTATGTGTGGCACGCCAAGGGTACCGCCATCCTGGAGAAAATCATCCGCGCCCGCGCTAAACTCGAAGAAATAAAGGCAGACACTTCAAGGACACTACACTAGTAGAACAGTGGGACGAGAACGCCAACTGATTGCGGTTACGAAGTCTCGCGATCCCGGCGGTCGTGATGCACAGATGTGGCAGGCGACTCGGAAAGATTCTTTGCGAAAGAAGCGGGTCGTTCGGGAATAAGGTGGGGTTATGCCCCATAGCACAAGGTCGGCCTATCGCGTAGCGTTTTTCCAAGGACATGGATGCCCCAATCACTCCGCAATCTTCCGTTAAGGATGTCCCGCTCTCGACCGGCCTCACGAGCGATGAAGCCCGCCGCCGGCTCGAGAAGTTCGGCCCAAACGCGGTGCCCGACACGGCTCTGCATCCATTACGCAGGGCGCTGACCAAGTTCTGGGCGCCGGTTCCATGGATGCTCGAGGCTGCGATCGTGCTTGAGATTGCCCTCGGCAAGTACGTCGAGGCTGCGATCATCGCGGTTCTCCTGGCCTTCAACGCCGCTCTCGGGTTCTTCCAGGAAGGGCGCGCTCAGGCGACTCTTGCCGCGCTGAAGTCGCGGCTTGCGCTGAACGCGTCGGTCCGTCGCGATAATGTTTGGGCCACCGTGCCCGCTGCCGAACTCGTGCCTGGCGATATTGTGAAGCTATCGCTCGGCGCCGTGGTTGCCGCCGACGTGCGTCTGACCGAAGGCGAGATCCTGCTCGACCAGTCCATGCTCACCGGCGAATCGGTTCCCATCGAAGCCGGGCCCGGTTTCGAAACCTATGCCGGAGCGCTGGTGCGGCGCGGCGAAGCGGTGGCGGAGGTTACGGCGACCGGAGCGCGCACAAAGTTTGGACGCACGGCGGAACTGGTTCGCACCGCGCACGTCGAAAGTTCCCAGCAGAAGGCCGTTCTGCGCGTGGTGCGCAATCTCGCCATGTTCAATGGCGTCATCATCGTGATGCTGGTGGGGTATGCCTACGCTCTCAAGATGCCGGCTGGCTGAGATCATTCCCCTGGTGCTCACGGCGGTTCTGGCGTCGATCCCCGTAGCGCTGCCTGCCACCTTTACCCTTGCGGCGGCGCTCGGCGCGCGGGCTCTGGCACATCTGGGCGTCCTTCCCACGCGGCTCTCCGCCGTGGATGAAGCGGCAAGCATCGAGGTGCTGTGCGCGGATAAGACCGGCACGCTGACGCGAGAACGAGCTGACGGTGACCGCCGTCCACCCCATGCCCGGCTTCGACGAATCGCACGTTCTGGGAATGGCCGCCCTCGCCAGTTCGGATGGCGGGCAGGATCCCGTAGACGCGGCCATTCGCTCCGCCGCCGCGCAGGCCGTCGCCTCCGATCTGCCGAAACTGAGCAAATTTGTGCCTTTCGATCCCGCCACGAAGATGTCCGAGGCGACGGCTGTTGGATCCGAGCGGCGCCACGGTGCGTGTCGTGAAGGGAGCCTTTGCCGCCGTCACGGGCCTGGCGCAACCATCGCCCGATGCATCCACGATCAGCGAACCAACTGGAGGCCCAGGGCTTCCGGGTGCTGGCCGTCGCGGTGGGTCCGCCGGCAGGCAGTGAAGCTCGCGGGAATCATCGCTCTCAGCGATCCGCCTCGATCGGATTCGGCGGCGCTCATTGCGGAGTTGCGCACGTTGGGCGTCCGCACCGTCATGGTGACGGGCGATGCCCCGGCGACGGCAGCGATCGTGGCTCACGCGGTAGGTCTCGATGGAGCAGTCTGTCCACCCGGACCCATCCCCGACGGTGTACGCCCCGAGGATTTCGCTGTCTTCGCCGGCGTCCTTCCGGAGGGAAAGTACAACCTCGTCAAGGCGTTCCAGAAGAGCGGCCACATTGTCGGCATGTGCGGCGACGGCGCCAACGACGCACCGGCGCTGCGCCAGGCGCAGATGGGAATCGCGGTGTCAACCGCGACCGATGTTGCCAAGTCAGCGGCCGGCATCGTGCTGACCAAACCGGGACTCGGCGGCATCGTCGCTTCGGTAAAAGAAGGCCGCGTGACGTTCCAGCGCATCCTGACTTATACGCTAAACTCGGTTACCAAGAAAATTGTGCAGGTGCTCTTCCTGGCGGTGGGTCTGGTCATGACCGGACACGCGATCCTGACTCCCATGTTGATGGTTATTATCATGCTCACCGGCGACCTCCTGGGCATGTCCTTGACGACGGACAACGTGCGACCGTCCCCGATGCCCAATGCCTGGCGAATCGGCACGATTGACGATCGCGGGTGTCTTCATGGGAGTCTCCGAGCTGATCTTTTGCACCGCCGTCCTGGCCATCGCCAAATTCCGCCTGGGTTTTGGAATCGAAACGCTAAGAACTCTGGCCTTCGTGGCCATCGTGTTCGGCAATCAAGCCACGACCTATACGAATCGTGAACGCCAGCGCCTGGGATCTGCCCGTCCCAGCCGGTGGCTCGTCGGGTCGTCTGTAGTCGATCTGCTGATCGCCTCAACGCTGGCGACTTGCGGAATCGCCATGACTCCTCTGCCTATATTCGTGGTGGGAGGAATACTTGTGGCGGCAGCGGTCTTTGCATTCATCTTGGACTTTGCCAAAGTCCCCGTGTTCAATCGCCTCAGGATCGCCTAGAGAAAGGATGCGCAGTCTGGAGGAACTGGCTTTGAAAGAAACTGTCACAGAGATGAAGCAGGGCCGAGACGATCCTTCCCAGCATTACTCAGGAAATCATGGCTTCCTCCTGCTTTGCCACACACACAGCGTGGAATTTGCACACAGTCAAGGGCCATTTGAGGGTTGGGAACGGAACATCAGAACGGGCGGGAAGCAGCGGTTCGTCAGGTGCGGCAATGACTCAATGCACCAGTTGTACGCGGTAATAGCGGGCGAAGGCGTTGGTGGCGGAACCAATGTCAGTGAAGCCAGGCCACCTCCGAACTGTTTGATAGTGCAAAACACCACCGGCGTGGCCATACTCGCTGCGTGACAAGGGAGGCCTTCGACTCAATCAAGGCTAACGCGATGAACGCTTGGGCCCAGCAGGCCGTTCGCACCCAACACACCGCCGACGTCGCTTGGCATCGGGAGGTGGAATCGTGGATGCAACGGGAGGGCATCGTCGTTCTCTCAGAATCCAAATGTGCCACCCAGTTTCCGTGAAAATAGGTCTCAACAAATGCGTTGGCACTACAGCGTAGAAGTTGCGAACGAAGAGATGGGTTCGGTGGCGAGCGGACCTGACTAGGGCTGCCCTGTGCCGTTACCGCCACAGCAAAATAAAAAAGTGAGATTCATGAGCGAGCAGGTTCAAAAGAACATGACGGACTCAGCGCCTCAGTTGGCCGCGCAATGGAAAGCGCCGGACACGCTTCTGCTCACGCTGACCGGCGACTGGCGCACCGATGGTGCGTTACCGGGGATCGAGGCGGTCCGCGAAGAACTCACCAAGCCGGATAGCAAAGGCAAGAAAGTGGAGTTCGATACGGCCGGCATGACTGGCTGGGGTTCCCGGTTCGTGACGCTCGTCGCCAGGAGCCACGAACTCTGCGAGAAGACCGGCATCACATTCGTCCCCGATTCGTTGCCGGAAGGCGTCCGGCGGTTGATCAAATTGTCCGAGGTGGTGCCGGACAAGAAGGACGCACAGCGCGAGACGACAAAGCCCCCGTCGCTGCAACGTCTCGGTGAAGGCGCGATGCGTGCCTGGTCGGGCGCGGCCGAGATGGTGAGGTTTCTCGGCGAGCAGGTCATCGCGCTGGGCAATTTGTTTCGCGGCCGGGCGCAGTTCCGTTGGAGCGATGCGTGGTTGGAGATACAGGAGTGCGGGCCGCAGGCGTTGGGTATCGTGGCGCTGATCAATTTTTTTGTGGGCTTGATCATTACGTTTGTGGGGGCCCTGGAATTGGAGCATTTTGGCGCCACAATTTACGTCGCCGACATGGTGGCCCTGGGCACGACGCGCGAGATGGGGTGCCTCATGACCGGTATCATCCTCTGTGGTCGCACCGGCGCGGCGTTCGCGGCGCAACTCGGGACGATGAAAGTCAACGAGGAGCTCAACGCGTTCAAGACGTTCGGTATTTCGCCGATGGAGTTTCTGGTGTTGCCGCGAATGATCGCGCTGGTGTTGATGATGCCGCTGTTGTGCGTGTTTGCGGATTTGATCGGGATGTTCGGCGGGCTCGTGGTGGCGACGTTCACGTTGCACATCGAGCCGATGCAGTACATCCAACGGTCGATCGACGCGGTGCCCTTGAAGAGTTTCCTGCTCGGCATCGTCAAGGGAGCGGTCTTTGGCTTCCTCGTGGCATTTACCGGTTGCTTCCGCGGGATGGAATGCGGCGATAACGCCGCCGCCGTCGGCGAAGCGACGACGAAGGCCGTCGTGGACGGCATCACGGCGATCATCGCGGTGGATGGCATCTTCGCGGTCATCTGCAACGCGCTGCACATATGAACGACCTCAAAATCGAAATCAAAGACGTGACCATGGCCTACGGATCGTTTGTGGTACTGCACGACATCAATGCGCAGATCAAGCGCGGCTCGGTGTTCATCATCATGGGCGCCAGCGGTTGCGGCAAGAGCACGCTGTTGCGGGGCATGGTTGGCCTGATGGCGCCGGCCAAAGGCGATGTGCTCTACGATGGCCATGGTTTCTGGAGCGCGGACGAGGACGCCCGGCACGCGATGCTGCGGAAGTTCGGCGTCTTGTTCCAAAGCGCCGCCTTGTGGAGTTCGATGACGCTGGCCGAGAATATCGCGCTGCCGCTCATCGAGTACACCAAGCTTCCGCCGAACGAGATCGATGCCATCGCGCGGTTGAAACTCGCCCTCGTGGGCCTGAAGGGATTTGAGGATTTCTCCCCGGCGGAGCTTTCCGGCGGGATGCGCACCCGGGCCGGGCTGGCACGCGCGATGGCGTTGGATCCCGAGATACTTTTCTTCGACGAACCATCGGCGGGCCTCGACCCGATCAGCTCGCGCAATCTCGACCAGTTGATCCTGGAATTGCGCGACAGCCTCGGTGCGACGATCGTCATCGTCACCCACGAACTGCAAAGCATCTTCGCCATCGCGGACGATTCGATCTTCCTGGATTCCGAGACCCGCACAATGCGAGCCCATGGCAACCCGAAAGAACTGTTGGCGCATTCCACCGACCCCACCGTGCGGGCGTTCCTCACGCGCGGGGCGGAGGGCGCCGTGAAAGCGAGTGTATGAGCAAGAAAGCCAATCCCACCGTCATCGGAGTGTTTATCGTCGCCGGCCTGGTGCTCGGCGGAATCGGGTTGATCGTCTTCAGTTCCGGCAGTCTGTTCAGCAAGAAACAGAAGTTTATCTTGTACTTCGACGGCTCGATGAAGGGGATGAGCCCCGGTGCGCCGGTGCAGTACAATGGCGTGACGATCGGCTCGGTGCTCGACGTGTACATCACCCACAACCAAGCCCCCAACGACCAATCCATGCCGGTGGTTATCCAGATCGACCAGTCCTTACTGCGGATGAAGACGGACCGGATGATGGACCTCAGCAGTGAAGAAAAGCTGAAGGAGACGGTTGCCAAGGGATTGCGCGGCCGGCTGGATACGGCCAGCTTCATCACCGGCGTGCTCATGGTGCAGTTGGAGTTGGTGACCAACGCGCCGCCGCCCGTGTATCACCAGGTCGGAAAGGAATACCACGAAATCCCCACCGCATCGACCAACATCCAGATGTTGCTCGCCAACCTCGCCAAACTCGACATCCAAGGCATGGCCAACAAACTCGACTCGATCCTCGCCCGTCTCGACACCAAGCTCGGGGATATTGACGTCAAAGCCATCAATGCCGGCGTCACCAACCTCCTCGCCTCGCTTGACCGCGTCGTCGGCTCGCCAGAGTTGACCAACTCGCTGGCCTCATTGCACCACACGCTCGACGACATTGACTCGCTGGCGAAGAGAATTGACACAAACACGCTGGTGCAGGTGCAGGCGACGCTCGCCGACCTGCGCCTCGCCGTCCAAGGGGTATCCTCTATGGTCGCCCCGGACGCGCCGGTGCAGACCGAACTGGCCGGCGCGCTCGACCAACTCGACAACGCCGCCCGTTCCATTGCCGAGCTGGCCGATTTCCTGAAACGCAATCCCAACGCGCTCATTACCGGACGGACCCCACCCAAGGAGAAACCATGAACACTCTTCGATCGCTTGCCACCGCAGCACTGTGCGCGACTGTCACCGGTTGCTTCACCCCGCACACGGTCGCCACCCGTCATTTCATACTGACACCCGCGCCAGCAACTGCCGCAGCGACGAGTGGCATCCGACTGGGTGTGGGCGTCGTGAAAATGCCGGACTACCTGCTGAGCAACTCGCTGGCCGTGCGCAAGAATGCCGGGGAGGTCAGTTATCTGGAAGGCGCCTTGTGGGCTGAGCGGCTCGACAAGGGGTTTGCGCGTGTTCTGGCGGCCAACTTGTCCGGTATGATTCCCGCCGACCAAGTGTTGCTTGGCGCGTGGCACACGGACGACGTGACGCTCGAAGTCCATGTCACCGTTGAGCAATTCGACGTGGAGCAAGGTGGCACCGGCACGCTTGCCGCATGGTGGCGCATATCCGCGCCTGGCGATGCGAAGGTTCTTAAGAGCGGCGAAACGCGCCTCACCAAGGCCGGTAAATCGCCGGCCAGCGATTCACAAAACATTGCAGCCACCTTGAGCGAGTTGACCGCGACATTCAGCCAGATGCTCGCCGAGACCGTGCGCGAGGTTGCGCCGCGATAGGGAAAGGTCGCTCGGCGTGTTGCCATTCTTGATCGCACGGTGTGATAACATTTTGCTTTTCAGAGTTGTGGTGGTGGGGCCCAGAGCAACAAGCGAGCGGGTTCAGGGATCTGGCTCGCGTTGTCGCCCAGAGATTGCTGGGATTCGGAACTCCGCTGACCCGCGTCTCATCTCTCGCCTCAATTCCGTTTCAGTACGAAATACGCAGCGACAAGTCCCAAGGCGATGACTGCAATCACCGTCAGCGGCGCGTGACCATGCCAGCCTTGGTCGCTATCGGTAAACCAATCCAGTTTGGACAGGCGCAGGTACTCGAACATGGCTCCGCCCTGATATTCGATGAATGTTTACGGCGGCAAGACCAAAACGCAATAGAAGCGCTTCCTTTGGCCTGACATAACGCGTTCGTGCTGTTTCTTGTCTCATCGCGTGTCGCGGATTTCGTATAGTCAACGGACAGGGTCACCAATCTCCGAAGATCGACCCCCTCCCCATCCGAGTCAACCTGAGCCATATTCTTGTGGGCCTATTTGTGGGCATGCCCGGTTTAACCATCAAATTCCTCAATGAAACCGCAAAAGGGGTCGGCTTCGAGCCCAGTCACTCCTCTACTATTTCTCCCGCAGCGCAATAATGGGTGGCTTCTCAGCAGCTTGGTTGAGGAAGCCCACATGCGCAAAGCGCGGCTAACGAAAATCTAGTGTGCTGTCCCTAACGCTTCGTTACAATGCTGGATTTTGCGCAGGATCGTTTTTGCATCCTTGGTCCAAGTGAACCGCTTGGGTTCCCGATTGTGTTCTTCCAAGTACGCGTTGATCGCCGCAATCAGTTCGTTGACGCTGCGAAAGCTGCCGCGCCGAATCCGTCGCCGCGTAATCTCGCCAAACCATCGTTCGACCAAGTTCAGCCAGGAACTGCTCGTCGGGGTGAAATGCAGATGAAAGCGCCGGTGACGCTTGAGCCAGCGCTGCACCTGCGGAGTCTTGTGCGTGCTGTAGTTGTCCACGATCAGATGCAGGTCGAGATCCTGCCGGGTCTCGCGGTCGATGCGCTCCAGAAAGCGAATGAACTCGCGCCCCCGATGTCGCGGTAAACATTCGCCGATGACGCTGCCGTCCAACAGGCTCAGCGCGGCGAACAACGTGGTGGTGCCGTGGCGCTTGTAATCATGGGTCTGGCGGGCCGGAATCCCCGGTCGCAACGGCAGTAAGGGTGCCGTCCGATCCAACGCTTGGATCTGGCTCTTCTCGTCCACCGCCAAGACCAACGCCTTGTCCGGCGGATTCAAATACAGCCCCACGATATCCCGCAGCTTCTCGACAAAGTGCGGATCCCGCGACAGCTTGAACGTCTCCACCCGGTGGGGCTGCAACCGGTGCGCGTGCCAGATCCGCTGGACCGTCATGCGGGAAAGCCCTTGCGCCTTGGCCATCGTGCGGACGCTCCACTGTGTAGCCTGGGCCGGAGTCGTGTGCAAGGTGGCCTCGACGATCTCTTGGATGCGCTCGGCGGAAAGCGACGGTTTGCGTCCGGCGCGCGTGGCATCTTTCATCAAACCCGGCACACCGAAGCGGCGAAACCGAGCGCGCCAGCGCAACACGGTTGGACGACTGGTGTGGAGTTCTTGGGCGATGGCATGGTTGGGTGTCCCAGCCGCCGCGGCTAAGATGATGCTCGCCCGCAGGACAATCTTCTGTGATGTCTTGCCTGAGCGCACGAGTGACTGGAGCCGTTTCTGTTGGGTCGAATCGAGGTGGAGCGGCCGAGCGGGTTTGAACATACCCAGAGAATACCACGGAACGCACCATTGTCACGTTAATTATGGGACATCAGACTAGTGGTGTCCACGTGTGGTATCCGCCGCCGCCATCGCAAGTCAGTACCGAAGGGGAAATCTCCCGCGATTCCTTGGAATTGCAGCGGTAGAAGGTTGGAGGCGGGTGTGAGAATCGAACTCACGATAGGAGTTTTGCAGACTCCCGCCTTACCACTTGGCTAACCCGCCCTCCCCCAACCAAGCCAGACTACCACGCCCGGCGGCTCGTGGCCACTGGAAAAAAGCTGGTGACGGCGGCACGGCGCATCTTCTATACTCCCCACCCAAATGGGTGATACCTTCCAGCGTCTGTCGATCCTGATTCCCGTCTTCAACGAGGCCGCCACGGTCGAGGAGATTCTTCGCCGCGTCCGGGCCGCGGATTCCTGCGGCTTGGAAAAGGAGATCGTCCTCGTGGATGATGCCTCTACCGATGGCACCAGCGACGTCCTGAAGAAGCTCCCGCAGGGCGCCGGGGTCAAGATCGTTTCCCATCCGTTCAACCGCGGCAAGGGTGCCGCCCTCCGCACGGCTCTCGAACACGCCACGGGCGACATCATTCTCATTCAGGATGCCGACCTCGAATACGATCCGTCGGATTATCCAAACCTCCTGCGGCCGATCCTCGATCATCGCGCGGACGTGGTCTATGGCTCACGGTTCGCGGGCGGAACACACCGCGTCTTGCTCTTCTGGCATTACATGGCCAACCGCTTCCTCACCCTCCTGTCGAACATGCTCTGCAATCTCAACCTCACCGACATGGAAACCTGCTACAAGGTCTTCCGCCGCCAGTGCGTCGAGGGCATCAAGCTGACCTCCGACCGGTTCGGCATCGAACCCGAATTGACCGCCAAGCTCGCCCGCCGTCGCTACCGCTTTTACGAAACCGGCATCAGCTACTCCGGCCGCGATTACGCCGAAGGCAAAAAAATCGGCTGGAAAGACGGCCTCGCCGCCCTCTGGTTCATCTTCCGCTACCGGTTCTTCGACTGACAACGCCAAGCGAACCACCAGACTTTCCTCCAGCCTACGTACGCGCAAATTGTCGTAGTCGGTCAACGACTTTCCCCAGCGCTTCGACAATTTGTTTCGACGTCACCGTCAGTATTGCTCGTGCCAAACGAAAATCGCACCGCCGCGCGCGACAATTCGTGCGACAGCCCCATCGCCTTGAGCACATGCGACGGTTCGAGGGAACCGACCGCGCACGCTGACCCGCTCGAAACGGCCACGCCTTCCAAATCGAGCCCGAGCAACAGTCCCTCCTCCTCGCAGCCTTCAAAACTGAAATTGATCGTGTTGCCGATGCGCAGTTTCGTGTGACCGTTGCGATGCGAACCCGACACCCGTCCCGCGATCTCCTCGCCCAGTTTCTCGGTCAGCCCGAACAACCGGCGTTGCTCGCCCTCCATCTTCGCAGTCGCCAACTCCGCGGCCTTCGTCAACCCGACGATCGCCGCCACGTTCTCCGTGCCCGCCCGCCGCTCGTTCTCGTGGCTGCCGCCGAACAGCAACGGGTCCACCTTCGTCCCGCGCCGCACGTACAACACACCGCTGCCCTTCGGCCCGTAAAACTTGTGCGCCGCAATCGACAGTAAATCCACTCCCCAATCGTTGACGTTCACCGGAACCTTGCCGAACGATTGCACAGCGTCCGTGTGAAACGCCACGCCCCGCTCGCGGCAGATCGCCGCCAATTCCTTCACAGGCTGGATCGTGCCGGTCTCGTTGTTCGCCGACATCACCGAGACCAACACCGTATCCTTGCGGATCGCTTTTCGCAGACTCGCCAGGATCCACCAGGCAATCAGGGCTCACGGGCAGATACGTGACCTCGCACTCGCCCGTCTTTTCGAGATATTGGCAGGCGTGGAGCACCGCGTGGTGTTCGATGCTGCTGGTCACAATGTGGCGACCCTTCTTCCGCAACGCGCGCGCCACGCCAAACACCGCCATGTTGTCGGCTTCGGTGCCGCCGCCCGTAAAAACAATCTCGCCCTCCTGCGCGCCCAACAACTTCGCCACGCGCACCCGCGCATCATCCACCGCCGCCCGCGCCTCGCGTCCATATATATGCACGCTGCTGGCGTTGCCGAAATGTTCCCCCAGATAGGGCAACATCGCTTCCAACACCGCTGGCTCCAGCGGCGTGGTCGCGTTGTGGTCGGCGTAGATGCGTTTCATGGTCAATTGTAGCCGCGAATCTTGTTCAGCGGTTCGGTTTGTAGCTGCGAATCTCATTCGCGGCCGTTTTGGTCATCCGCGAAAATGTTTCGCGGCTACAGAATTCAAATCCCCGCGCCCTGTGAGTGGCCGATCATCCGGTCCCGGTCTGCGGTGGCGGTCTTCATCAGCGTCTTGCCGCCCTCCTGATACACCGTCGTGTGGGGCGGCACCGGGTCCAGCAACCACACATTGCCGCCGATGATCGACCCCTGCCCGATGGTCACATCGCCCAGTATCGTCGCGCCGGCGTAAATCGTCACGTCATCCTCGATGTTCGGATGGCGCTTGACGCCCTTCACGACCCGTCCGTTGGCGTCCTTGGGGAAACTTTTCGCGCCGAGCGTGACGCCCTGGTAAATCTTCACGCGCTGCCCGATCACCGTCGTCTCGCCGATGACCACCCCCGTGCCGTGATCGATGAAAAAATGCGGCCCGATCATGGCCCCCGGATGAATATCGATCCCCGTCTTGTTGTGCGCCCATTCCGTCATGATCCGCGGTATCAGAGCCACGTGCCGACGATACAGCAAATGCGCCATCCGCTGCACCGCGATCGCTTCAATCCCCGGATACGCCAGTATGATCTCCTCGTTGCTGATCGCCGCGGGATCGCCTTCGTACGCCGCCGTCACGTCCGTCTGCAAAATCGACCGCACACCCGCCAGCTCGCCCAGGAACTCCTGCGTCACCCGCGCCGCCGTCCCCGCCAGATCGTTCTTGTCGCATCCGTCGCACGGACGATACTCCAGGCTCCGCTGGATCTCGTTCTCCAACCGCCGCGCCAGCGACGACACCAACTCCGAGGCGTACTCGGCCAGTTGTTTGGAATGAATCGGGTCCTTGTCGTAAAATCCGGGGAATACCAGCCGCAGCAAATCCCGCGCAATCTCCACCACCGCGTCCCGCGACGGCAGGTTCACTCCGTCCAGATGATTGATCCCACCGTACTTGTGGAACGAATCCACCAGCCCATCGACTATCAGCGCCAGCTTCTTTGCCATAACCCATCCAATTTACCCGCGAACCCACCCGATTTCACCTCAATAATATGCTCCATTCCCCACTTCCAATTGGGTTCGACCCCCTTCCCGGAGGGGGGACGAACCCAATGAAAAAACGCCAGACGAATCCACCCAAGTTGCTGTAGTCAAACCACATAAACAGCGCACATATCCGGAAAACGGTTGGGTTCGTTTCGCAAAATCATGTTGTTTTGAAGCGGCCATGTCGTGCCTAGTGTGCTGTCCCTAACGCTTCGTTACAATGAATCGCTTCATTTTGACCAGATGGACATTGGAAAGGCATTTCAGTGACACCACACTAGGTCGCAAACACCCTTTTTCGCGATCCTCTGCCTTGGCGGTAGAGACGCTCGCCATTGGCCACGTCGCCCTCTCCTTCTTGAGAGAGAGGGTTAGGGTGAGGGTTCCTCATTCCGCCCCACCATTCGTGTCCATCTTTCACGCGCCAACTCTAACCCACAATAAAATAAATAATACCGACAACTACCTTGAGTGCTTGTCTGAATTATTGCAGGAACAGCCGCCTCTCCCCCGACTTCGAGACCTGCCCCGACTCCGAGGTTTACTCCGACCCTGAGGTCGGGGCCAGCGCCCCGTCGTTCCTTGTAGCCGCCCCGTTTACCCCGAATCCTTTTCGGGGCTCTGTCGGGGCGCGCCGTGTCAGTGTGTTCCCACGATCTCTTTCTCGGCGCTTTCTTATCCGCCGGCTGTCATGCTGAGCCTGTCGAAGCATCTCTGTCGCTTCCTGCCCGCAGTCACGAGCGAGGTGAACTGACGAACAATTGCTCACCGCACTTATCCAAAGATGTGGGCCGCATAAGTTGCTTGGTTCTCAGGGAGACAAGTCGAGATGCGATTATTTCGGCAAGAGGATGAAGCCAGCATTGCGGGTGCCGATAGCTTCGCTCTTTGCACCCTGAAACAGGTAGTGATTATAGCCGATGAGTGCACACAAAAATGCGTCCGTGCGGTCCTCGACAGCCTTGTTCCAGTCTTCTTTTAAAAGCCCGTCCAACTCCGCAGTCATATGGAAGTCATGGAAACGCTCGTCCAGACATTTTCGAGTTAGGCCCTGTAGCCGACGGAATTCCTGTCGCTTCCTAGCCACTCTACCCTTCTTGTACTTCACGATACGGTCGAGGTCGAAGAAGCGTACAATGGCCGGATGCGGGTACACTTCTATTAGCAAGCGCTCGCTCTCCCGCGTATCCCAACCAATGTCGAAACCACATGTGGCCAGTTTCTCGGCGATGCGAACCGGTCTCGGGCACTTGGTGCTGTTGGCGGAGTGACAACCAGCATGTTGCTGCCAGAACATGCTGCTGATCTGTTTATCGACAGGTCGGCTGCCGCTTGAGTTTGGACACACAAGCGGAGCGTCGACAAGGACCATGGCTGGATCATCACCAACGTGTTTCTGCATCCAAGCCACGAGAGCGTCGTCCCCGTGGGTGTAACCGACGGCCTTCATGCGGGCGCATTGATGGGACGCTTCGAGCAAGCAAAGACCGTCGTTCTTCTTCTCACCCCACGCTAGATCAATGCCGAGGATTTGCATCATAACTTCCCGTCGAATCTCTCCGACTTTACCTGAATCATTTGCGCCACCCTGCCTTCGCCTTGACCGTTGTACCTCGGCAGCTACCGCAGTATAATTCTACAGATGCTGTACCAACCATCCCAATCGGCGACGCCCACCCCCGCCGCGTTCCGCCAACGATTCGCCATCGTTACCGCTGCGCTCATTGGCGCTCAGTTTTTGTATTTGGCCTTGGCGTTGTGGCTTCAGCAGCATGGCTTCAAAGCCATGGCCCACGGTTCGCCGAACAGAACACTCATTACCGTCGCGCTCGTCGTGGGCGTGCTTTCCGCGATCGCTTCGTTTCCTGTCGCGGCAGCCCAAACTCGTCGGCAGCCCGTCTCGGCGGACCCAGCGTCCGCCCCGAAGGCCGTCCTGAAACCGTTCTTTACCGGGTTTGTGCTGTCAGAAGTCGCGTCGCTGGCAGGGTTGTTCCTCTTCTTCCCGTTCGCCGACCTCAGGCCACTGCTCGTTCTGGTTTTCGTTGCCACCGCCGCCATCCTTGGCCACTACTATCGCGCCAGGAAAATCTTGGACGACTCCGGGCGGACACCGCATTGACAGAAAAAACTCCGCTCGAATCTATTGCCCCTGGAATCGGGTGTGAACAATTGCGCCCTCAGCGTCGCTTTGACCGTTGTACCACCGCGCACACCGCAGTATAATTTTACGGATGCCCTATCAACCATCCCAATCGGTGACCGCCAAACCTGCCGCGTTCCGCCACCGGCTCGGAGCCTGGCCGGCCAACTCATCGCGGCGCAGGCGCTCTACCTCGCGTTGGGACTCTACCTGCTGTACAGCGGTTTCACCGCTCCCATGGACGCGCCATCGCGAGTGCCGTTCACCATCGGCGCGTTCGCGTTCGGCATCCTCGGCGTGATCGCGTCCTTTCCCGGGGTAAAAATCCTGGCGCGACGACAACCTCCCGGCACCAGCTTCCCCGCGCTGGCGGCCGAACTTCAAAGACGGTTCTTCATCGGATTCGCCTTCTCGGAGATCGCCGCCCTGGCCGGACTGCTCATCTTTTTTTCCTTCGCCGACATCTTGACCCTGATTCTCCTCGTCGGCGTGTCCTCCGTCTCCATCGCCGCCCACTACGTGCGCGAGCGGAAAATCGTGGACGGCTTCGAGCAAACTCCGTGCTGACGGAATGCCAGAAAACGCGGACTCACACAAACCGCGACGCGACTTCGTCGGCGAAGAGGATCCCGCGCTTGGTAGGCTGCAGCCGGTCGTGACTCCACTGCACCAAATCGGCGGACAGCAATTCGGCAATCTGTTTGTCCCAGCGCCCGCGCAGCAGTTCGGCCGGCACGCCGGCGTTCATTCGCATCCCGAACGCCGCGCGCTCCGCCGCCCGCAACTGCGGCGTAAGCGGTTCTTCATAGGCCAGCGCGCGTTCCTCATTGCGCATCGCGGCGATGTAGCGGTCCGTGTCGGGCGCGTTTTGCCAGCGTTTGTCGCCCACGGTCGAACACGCGCTCGGACCGAGCCCGATGTAGTCCTTGCCCTCCCAGTACGCAATGTTGTGCGCGCACTCGCGACCGGGTTTGGCGAAATTGCTGATCTCGTATTGGCGATAACCCGCCGCCGCCAACATCTCCATGCCGGTCTCGTACATCGCCAGTTCCAGTTCTTCGTCGGGCTTGATCAACCCCTGCTGCAGCAATGACCAGAAATGGGTGTCCTCCTCCAAAATCAGGCAATACGTCGAGAGATGCTCCGGCTGTAGCTCGATGGCCTTGGTCAACGTCTTCTTCCAGTGCTCCATCGTCTGGCCCGGCAATCCGAACATCAAATCGAGGTTGATATTCTGAAACCCGGCCTCGCGCAGTCGCTCATAGGATTTGACCGCGCCCGTCACCGAATGCACCCGCCCGATCTTCGCCAACAACTCGTCATCGAGCGCCTGGACACCCATCGAAATGCGGTTCACCCCGAATTCGCGGAAGAGTGTCGCCTTGTCGGCCGATACGGTGGACGGATTGCATTCAATGGTCCATTCCGAAACGTCGCGGGAGGAACTCCGCTCGCCAACGGCCTCCAGAATGCGCCGCATCAGCGGCGTGGGCAACAGGCTCGGCGTGCCGCCGCCAAAGAAGATGGTCTTGGGCTGTAGCCGCGAAACGTTTTCGCGGTCCGCTGTCCCGCCGCGAATAAGATTCGCAGCGCATCGGTCGAGTTCCAGCAGCAGCGCGTCAACATAATCGTCCATCTTGTCCGCGCTGCCGGCTTCGGAGTAAAACGCGCAGTAATTGCACTTCGCCGCGCAAAAGGGAACGTGGACGTACAGGTGCTCGACTTTGGCCTGTTGAATTCCCATGCTTCTCACGTCATCATACCCCCATACATGGCCACAGACAAACCCCAAATGATCCTCGCCAGCGCGTCACCGCGGCGCGAGCGGCTCCTGCGCGAGTTGGGGTTGCGCTTCCTCGTCGTGTGCCCGGACGGCATCGAAGAATTGAATGACGGCGCGGCGCCCGACGTGGTGGCCATGCAAAACGCCCAACGCAAGGCCCGCGCGGTGGCGGGCCGGCATCCCCACTCGATGGTCATCGGTGCGGACACCATCGTCGTGCTCGACGGAAAAATCTTCGGCAAACCGCGCGACCGCGAGGACGCCCAACGCATGCTCGGCCAGCTCGCGGGACATCGTCACGAGGTCATCACGGGCGTCTGCCTCGTGCACCGGTCGCTCGATACGGAATTGGTCTTCGCCGATACGACCCGCGTGTGGATGCGAAGCCTTTCGCCCACGCAAATCGCCGAGTACCACACCAAGATCGACCCGCTCGATAAAGCGGGCGCGTACGCCATTCAGGAACACGGCGAAGGTATCGTCGAACGGATTGAGGGCAGCTACAATAACGTCATGGGGCTGCCGACCGAAAGGCTTCAAGCGACGCTGGAGCGACTGGGCATGCTGGGGTTGGGCGGCGGATAAGCGACGATCGTCAACCGCTCACTCGATTTGCTTCCGAGACAGATGAGTGCGTTGACCATCCGGCTCCATTGAAATCCTTCCGGATTCTTTCCGGTTGTGGAACAGGTTCAAAGCATTCGTTTGACACTCGACTGCTGCGATTAAAAACTTGACAAAAAACCACGTGAGGCATAGGAAGCAAGTCCTTTCGTACAGGTGCCGGGATGTTACATGTTCCACAACATTAACAAATGTACCGCAACCGTAAGGAACCCTTCCTCGCCATGAAATCCATCCTGCAGAGTTCGTTCACGCGAAAGTTGTTTCCAATCCTCGTCGGCGCATCCGCGCTGGTCTTTGCCGTTTTACAGGTCGGTGCCACCATCGGCACGTCGTTGCAGATGCAACTGGGCAACCCCAGCGGCGCCACCGCCAATCCCAACAACCACGACCATTACCTGATTCAGCGCCCGGTCGAATCGCTCGATTACAGTGATGATTTGGGCGAGCCGAATTGGGCGAGCTGGGACCTGACATCGAGCGACCTGGGCTCCAGCAGCCGCGGAGATTTCCACACCGACACCAACCTGCCGTCCGGCTTTTACGCGGTCACATCGGGTGACTATACTGGCTCCGGTTATGATCGCGGCCCCTTGTGCCCGCCTGCTGATCGCGCCGACAACCAAACCGACAACGATCAGGTGTTCTACATGTCGAACATCATCCCCCAAACGCCGGACAACAGCGAGGGTGTGTGGGAGAATTTTGAAGCCTATTGCCGCACGCTCGCGCAATCCGGAAATGAGTTGTTGATCACCTGCGGGCCCAGCGGCTTCACCGGTTCCTGGATTCAGCCCAGCGGCAAAGTCTTCATCCCCGGATACTCTTGGAAGATCGTCGTCGTCGTTCCCCCGGGCCCCGGTTCCGCCATCAGCCGCATCACCAGCTCGACGCGTGTGATCGCCGTGAAAGTGCCGAATATCAAAGGCATCAAGAGCGTCAACTGGTCAAATTACATCACCTCGGTCAACCAGATCCAAGCGGACACAGGCTACAAGTTTTTCACCGCCCTCAGCCCCACACTGGCCGCGAACCTGCGAGCCAAAGTGGACGGCCAGAGCGCGTCAGCCTCCAACATCAGCAGCGTCTCGCCGGCCGGCGATGTCGTGGAAGCCAGCGTTAAAGTCGACGCAAGCGTTAAAGATGTCGTCGAAGAAAGCGTGACTCAGGCCGACGGCATCATGCCCTTGACTTCCGGACAAACCCGGACGGTCCGTATCGTTGAGTACAACATTGCCTGCGACACTGGCACCATCACTCCGCTGCCGGGGCTGATTGCTCCCAGCAGCGGCAATGTGACGAACGGCGGCGTGCTCGAAGGGATCGGGGAAGAGATTATCGCCGGCGATCCGGCCCAGCCGATCGATGTTCTGGCGTTGAATGAGACGACCAGTAACACGGCCACCGTCCAGCCGATCGTGAACGCGTTGAATGCGTTCTACGCGCACTATACCAACCCGGCCGGCTATGCGATGAGTTCCTATCAGGCTACGGAAAGCGGCGGCGACCCCAGCACAGGCAACGGCCCCAACGCCCTGGTCTACAACACCAACACGTTGCAGTTGATCGCCTCCGTCCCGGTGGATCCTCCCGGCGGCACCAGCCAACTGGGGTCCGCCAGCGGCATGTATCGCGAGGTGATGCGGTACGAGTTTGCGCCGACTGGTGTAACGGCAGGGACAAATAACGAGTTCTATGTCTATGTGAGCCACTACAAAGCGAGTTCGGGTTCCGCTGACGACAAAGCTCGCTTGGGCGAGGCCACGATCATCCGCAGTAACGAATACATCAACTTACCCGCCAACGCCCGCGTCCTCTATGTCGGCGATTACAACCCCGACGATAACAGCGGCGAACCCGGCTACCAGACCATCTGCTCCAACGGCGTACCGAACGTCTCCCCCCGCACCCCGCAGGGCCAGGGCGTCGACCCTCTCAACATTCTTTGGGGTCCGTACACCGACGCGTCGACCACCATCAATTGGAGCGTGAGCACGACCAGTACATCGATCTTGTTCATGCTCAGCGAGCCGTCGACGGGTCTCAAATACCGGGACGATCTTCAGATAATGACGAGTAACGTGTATTACGACGTGGCCGGCGGCCTCGAGTACGTTCAGGGATCGTACCACTCGTTTGGCAACAATGCCTCGCTGCCTTACGGTAGCGCCGTGACTGCCAGTGGCAATACCGCACTGAATGATCTCGACCCGACTCTGACAAATCGTTTCAAACTCAGCGCCGCGACGCTGTACGCGGACCTTACCACCGCCAGCGATCACCTGCCCACTGTGGCGGATTTCACCATTCCAATCGGCAGCGGGACGGCGCCTTCGATCACGAGCTTCTCGCCCACCAGCGGCCCGGTTGGCACGAACGTGGTTATCACGGGCTCAGCCTTTACCGGAGCAACCGCGGTGAAGTTCAACGGCACTGCCGCAACCTCATTCACGGTCAACTCGGATACTCAGATCACGGCTACCGTGCCCACAGGCGCAACGACAGGCTCGATCAGTGTCACAACTTCCGCTGGTACGGGAACCAGTTCCACCAGCTTTACGGTGACCACCCCGCCACCGGCTCCCACAATCACCAGCTTCTCGCCCACCAGCGGCCCGGTTGGCACCAACGTGGTTATCACAGGCTCAGCCTTTACTGGAGCAACCGCAGTGAAGTTCAATGGCACCGCGGCAACCTCATTCACGGTCAACTCGGATACTCAGATCACGGCTACCGTGCCCACGGGCGCAACGACAGGCCCGATCAGTGTCACGACTTCCGCTGGTACGGGAACCAGTTCCACCAGCTTCACCGTGACCACGCCGCCACCGGCTCCCACGATCACGAGCTTCTCGCCCACCAGCGGCCCGGTTGGCACCAACGTGGTTATCACGGGCACAGCCTTTACCGGAGCAACCGCGGTGAAGTTTAACGGCACTGCCGCCACCTCGTTCACGGTAAATTCGGATACTCAGATCACGGCTACCGTGCCCACAGGCGCAACGACAGGCCCGATCAGTGTCACGACTTCCGCTGGTACGGGAACCAGTTCCACCAGCTTCACCGTGACCACGCCGCCACCGGCTCCCACGATCACGAGCTTCTCGCCCACCAGCGGCCCGGTTGGCACGAACGTGGTTATCACGGGCTCAGCCTTTACCGGAGCAACCGCGGTGAAGTTCAATGGCACTGCCGCCACCTCATTCACGGTCAACTCGGATACTCAGATCACGGCGACCGTGCCCACGGGCGCAACGACAGGCCCGATCAGTGTCACGACTTCCGCTGTTACGGGAACTAGTTCCGCCAGCTTTACCGTGACTTCCAGTTCGGGAGGTTCACTGAACATCAGCCAGGTTTACGGTGGCGGCGGCAACAGCGGGGCCACTTATAAGAACGACTTCATCGAGCTCTACAACGCCAGCTCGGCGGCTGTGGACCTGAGCACCTACGCCGTCCAGTACGCCAGCGCATCAGGCAGTAGCTGGCAGGAGACGACTCTGAGCGGCACGATCCAGCCTGGCCACTATTACTTGATCCAGGAAGCTGCGGGGAGCGGTGGCACCTCGAACCTGCCGACCCCCGAAGCCACCGGCACCATCAACATGTCGGCCACGGCCGGCAAGGTCGCGTTGACAAAAACGCAGACCCTGCTGACTGTCGATAATCCAGTGAGCAACACCAACGTCGTGGACTTCGTCGGCTACGGCTCGGCCGATGCCTATGAAGGTTCGGGCCCCGCGCCTGCTCCTTCAAACACGACGTTCCGACCTGCGCGCCGGCGCCGGAGCGACCAATACGTATAACAACTCGGCCGACTTCAGCACCGGTGCGCCCGATCCGCGTGATTAGCAAACACTCGAATATTCCGTCCGGGTCGCGTGCTGGGCACGCGACCCGGGCTGTTCACGGTGCAATTGCCGCCAAATCGAAAAGCAGCCTCTCGGAACTCGCGCAAGCTTCCGGTGCGCGGCAACTCATCACGCCCGGTTCTGATCATCAGCACATTCTTCGCGGGCGTGATGGTCGCAGCATGGTTTTGGCGGGCCGGCTTGCCTGAGAACAAACCGGCATCCACACTTCACAAGCCGGATTCCAGCGCACGGGTAATCCACGCCTTGGCGGAGGTTCCAGGAAAACGAACGGTGCGCGGTTCCACCTCAAACGCGCGCATGGGTAATTTGACATCTGCACTCGACAGGGCCCTGCAGGAGCAGGATCCCATTACACGGTCGATGGAGTTCGGACGGCTTCTCCGCGAGCTGTTCGATCAGGATCCAGAAGCCGCGCTGGCCTATGTGAGAGATATCCCGCAGCCATCAGCCTACACACAAGGGTTGCTGTTTGTCCTTCAAGGTTTGGGCAAAACCGATCCGGAACGCCCCCTCGCCCTCGCGCGCGACATGGTCAAGAGCCGCGAAGACCAGGTCGTTTACAGCGCGCTTTTCGATCAGATGGCCGGCCGCGATCTGGAAAGCGCCGAGCGTTATCTGGATCTGGTCCCGGCGGGCGAAAGTCGCGACTACGCCATCCGCGCGCTGGCTGCAAGCTCGGCCAATCGTGACCTGGAATCCGCACTCAACTGGGCGCGCAACCTGGCCGATGTGCAGGACCGGGCTGCGGCGGTGGAGACCACGCTTATGAGTCTCGCGACGCAGGATCCCCGGCGCGCCATCGACCTGGCCCAACAATTCCTCAGCGGCGATGCCCTTGATCGCGCCCTGGGCGGGAGCTTGACAATATTGACGGCCAGCGACCCGCAAGCCGCAAGCCGGCTGGTCGGCCAGTTGCCTCCGGGAACCTTGCAAACGCATGCGGCCCTGGGCGTCGCCCGCGCCCTCGCCGCGCAGGACCCGGAAGCCGCCCTCGCGTGGGTCAGCACCTTGCCCGACGGTGAGCCACAGCAACTGGCGCTCCACAACGTGCTCGATCTCTGGAGCGTTCAGAACCCGGCCGCGGCCTGCCAATTCGTGTCCCAACTGCCGCCAGGCGCCGGGCAGGATGCCGCCGCCGGACATTTGGCGCAGGACATGGCGGCGACCAATCCGCTCGCCGCAATCCACTGGGCAGAGGGCTTGGATGTTGATTCAGCTTGGAACGAGGCCCTGCTCGGCATCGCCTCGGCCTGGGCGCGGACGCAACCGGAAGCAGCGACACAATGGGCGGGCAATTTGGCGGCGGACAACCCGGTGCGGGCGGAAGCCGTGAAGAGTGCACTCTCGTACTGGCTGCTGGAGGACGCGAGCGCAGCCGGGAGATTCGTGCAGACCTTGCCGGAGGTCGACCAGGCTGACGCTATCGAATCGGTGGCTCCAGCTCTGGCGCAAAATAATGTGGCGGACGCACTCGATTGGGCGCAAGGGCTCCCGAATGCAAACGCCCGCCAGGTTGCCTTGCGGGAAGTGGTTGGCCGCTGGGCAGACAACCAACCGGAAGAAGCCGCCCGCTGGGCATTGGCTGAGCCGGAAGGTACAACGCGCGTGGAGCACATTCGAATCGTGACAACACAATGGCTGGCCGGGTATTCGGAGAACGCCACTCGTTGGGTGCAAACGCTGGCGGGACCAGCCCGCGATGCCGCAGTGGACTTGGTCGCAGACGAATTGGCTTCGCAGAACCCGGCTCAGGCGGTGAGTTGGGCTGAATCCATAGGCACGCCCGAACTGCGCAACACCCGTTTGGAGGATGTTGCCGCGGCGTGGCTCAAGACCGATCCTTCCGCCGCGCGAACCTGGCTGACGAGCGCGAACCTTCCGACGGAGACCAAAGCCAGACTTCTTACGCAATAAGGAACTCCTGTTTGATTTGCGGTGCGGTGCGGCGTCAAACGCGTTCGCTGGGAAGTCGAAGCCAACACCTATGCGGATTGAGGGCAGCTACAACAACGTCATGGGGTTCCCAACCGAACGCCTGCAGGCAACGCTGGAGCGGTTGGGAATGCTTTGATTGCAGACGCGACCTACGAAACGGCGACCCGCGCGTCCCGACACGCATCTCGCAACGACGCCAACGCTTCGGTGACGGTACGGTCGAGCGATTTCCCGCTTTGCAGATTGCTCAGCGCCAGCTTTTCAAGCTCCGCAATTCGATGAATCAGCAGGCCGCCACCGGTTGCCGTAAAGCGGAAAACTGTTTCTCGGACAACGGGTTCACTGACGCTGACATTGGTTTCACTGGTCATTTGATTCCTTTCGATCCCGCCAGGTCAATCACGTCGCGGCGCTCGGTGGTTTCATCCACCACCCGCATGATGTCACCCCATTGCCCCGGCGACGGCACCGCCGCCACACCGTAACCGTTCAACGCATCCAGCAGGTTGTGGACGGCGTTCATCATCAAGCCGGTGTTCGTGACATACTTGGACGCCGCGTCATCGCCGCCGCGTGTGACTTCGTACAACGGCCAGTCACACTTCTTAAGCATCTTGGTGATCGTGGTCAGCACCTCGCTCCACTCGCTCTTGGACGGCGTGTGCCACGATTGGAACGCCTCGCAATCCAGTAATCCACAGGCGAGCGTATACTTCTCGTTGAAGAACTGATTGAACCCCTCTCGGCTGATCTGGCTGATGGCCACAAGAATCTCCTCTGGCAGCGATATTTCCTGTTGCGCCATGCTGCCTTCCTGCGCCGCAGTGCTGCGAGGTCTGGTCGGAGTGAAGCAGCTCGCTTCTACGGATCCACCATACCCCCAACCGGGCAATAACCTAATTATTTCGCAAACAATCGCTTCGGCCTGCCTAATGTTTCAGCTTCATGTCATCCTGGAAGCAGCGAACCACCTTCTTGATTTCCTGAAGCAGGATCGCCCCGTAGACGATCCGGTCGGCCCCCTTGATGAACGGCAGCGTCGGCGCGGCAACGAAATCACCCCGCCACACGAGCGCCTCCGATTTTTCGCCGATGCGGATCGGCCAGATCTCGCTCAGTGTCGCCGCCGCGTAGTACTTGCCGCTGACGTAATACTGCACGTCCATGAGTTGGTAGTGATCGCCTTGCGGCAACAGGTAGATCGCCCCGAGGCTCAACGTGGCGTGATGGTTGGCCTCGAACAGGGTCCAGTACAGCGTCGGCGTGAGCGACCCGGGCCGCTCGCTCCCCAGTAGCCCGCTCTCCCGCAGCAGCGTGGCAAACTGCCGCGCCACAGCCGGCTGATCGCGCAACATCTCGCGGAGTTGCGTCCCCGGCGACACCGTGACTCCGTTGGCTTCATACGGCGGCAGCCCGTCGAACCCCTCCCGCTGGAATGCCGCGGCGCGGTCGCGCAACAATTCCCCCCAACAGGCCCCGATCTCTTGCGGATCGGGATTGCTCCGGGCACAGTTCGCCAGTTGCTGCGCCTCGGCGCGTGTCAAATTCAGATCGGATTTGTCGGCCGTGGTGGCCAGTGTCTTGTCCAGCAGCCAGCGGATGGCGCCCTGGTTCGATTTCAGGTTCAGGCTTTGAAAATCCGTGATCTCGCACGGCCCGCGCATCGCTTGATACGCGTACACGTTCAGCGCATCGTGCGGCAATGGGTCCCAAACCAGCAAGCGCCGGGCCGTCTCCGCCGCCGCCTCCGGCGTCACGAAACAGGTCTGCGCGGAGAGCCCGTTGGGGAAATTCATCAGCGAACCGCGGGTGCCGAGAATGTCACCGTCGAGCACATGACGGAGATCGGTGGCGGGAAAATCACTGAACTTTCTCACATCCTCCAGTGGATCGGACGCCGTCGCGACCGCTGCCGCTGCGAGGAATCCGCCCACCAGACCTGTGAAGGCGGCCTTGCTGATTCGATGTCGTTTGTTTGGCGTCATGACGGGACAGATTTACGGTACGCGATGGACCAACCGTGTGCCATGGGGTAGAACCCTACCCGTCCCGATCGTCTACAGCGCGGCGCCTATTCCATCGCGGCCAGTACCTCGTCGAGCGGCAACGTGGCGAACGTCGTGGCGTAGTCGGACATCGCGTATGGGATGATGAGCTGCCCGCCGCGCAGGAGACTCCCACAGGAATACACCACGTTGGGCACATAGCCTTCCCGCTCGTTCTCGTTGGGCTTGATCAGTGGCTCGCGCAACCGGCCGATGACCTTGGTCGGATCATCCCGGTCGAGCAGGAACGCCCCGATGCAGTATTTCCGCATCGGCCCCACCCCGTGGCTCAGCACGAGCCAGCCCGCGTCGGTTTCAATCGGGGAACCGCAGTTGCCCAATTGGATGAATTCCCAGGGAAACTTCGGTTTCAACAGCAGTTGCGTCTTGTGCCAAAAATGCAAATGGTCGGAATACATCATGTACAGGTTCTCGGAATCCTGCCGCCCGAGCATGGCGTACCGGCCATTGACCTTTCGCGGGAACAACGCCATCCCCTTGTTCTGCACCGCCGGACCGTTCAGCGTGATGAATTTGAAGTGGAGAAAGTCGGGCGTCTCAATGAATTGCGGCAGGATCAGTTTGCCGTCGTACGCGGTATACGTGGCGTAATAGGTCCCTGTGCCGTCCTCGTTGCGAAAGAGAACAAAACGGGCATCCTCGATCCCGTTGCTCTGCGACGGCGTGGTGGGAAATAGCACGCGTTCGGACAGGCGCGTGTCCGCCGCAAATTGTACCTCGTAATTCGATTGGGCCAACATCAGGATCTTCCGCGCTGCAGATTGTCGTTCCTCATCACGGGCCCGCAGGTGTTTCACGGTCGCCAGGACGCTGTGGTGCAGCTCCGGCAGTGTGAACGAGTCGCCCAGGCTTTGCAGCGCCTCGCGGCTGAAGTCACCCGCCAGGCCCTGTTCATGAAGTTGCCGATCAAACAACGCTTTCTCGTACGACGTATTGGGCACTTGCGCCGGCTCGAGGCAGTACCGCGTGGGCGCGTTGATCGTGATGTTGCCGTCGGCGCTCAAATACCCGGTGCGAAAGGTGATCGAGGAAATGTGTCCTTCGCCGGTGGCCCGCAGGCTGAGAATAAATCGTAACGAGTCCGACGGAAGATCCGACTGGTCCGGGTGCGGCACGATCGAGGGATTGAACAGCGCCGCCGCCTCGAGCGAATACTCATGACTGAAATACGCGCCGAGCAACAGCTTCCTCTCGTCCGATGGTTCCTCGCTGGTTCGGAGACTGGGACGGACGCGCTCGAACCGCCGTATCAGGAACTCGTCGATCTTCACGTGGCGCTCCCCAAACTCGGCCCGCACCTCCTGTAGCAGCGTATGAACTTCGCTTTCGGGAAGCGCCATGCACCTGGGCGCAAAGATTGATCGCTCGCCGGTCGTACGTCAGAAGAAATGGACGGAGCAACACCCGCGTGCGGTCCGGGTGCAGGATGACATTGGTGCGTCGGATGTTGATGGCCCGCATCAGTGATCGTGCCTACGAAACCGGCTGGTTGAAAGCGGTGACGGCGTTTTGCATGAGTTGCATTTCCGCCAGCGACAGCAGGAACGCCAGGGTCGATTCCGCGCCCTGGTTTTGGTTGACGCGGTCCACGTGCAACGCATCGCGGCAGCCACCCGTGCTGGGCGAGTACACTTCCAGGCCCAGATCGTTCCAGCCGAGAAACCAATCGAACGCCCGCTGGGCCTGCTGCGTACCACCACGCGTCCGACGTGGCCCGATAGGCTTCGAGGCAGGCCGACACCATGGCCTGCGCTTCGATGGGTTGCTGGTCGAACGTCGCCCGCAGACCGCCGCGCTGATGAAATCCGTTGCTGCCGATCGGGCGGAAGTCGCCACTTTCTGCGGTTTGCATTTCCGCCAGCCAGCGCAACGTCTGCAGTCCCCGCTCCAACACCGGCTCTTGCCCCGTCGCTCTGCCCGCTCACAATCAACGCGTGCGCGAGCTTCGCGTTATCGTAGGAAAGCACGTCCTCAAACCACGGCCAGTCCGGTTGCGCGGTCCGATCGAACAGATCCATCAGCCGCGCGGTCAGCGTGTCGCGAATCTGGCTCGCGGTCCGGTCGCCGCTCAACCGCTGCAAGTATTCATGAATGCCGAGCAGGCTGAACGCCCACGCCCGCGGGGACGTGAACTCGATGACCGCCGGCAGCGCCTCGGCGAAGATTTGTCCCGACATGACCTGGAAACTCCGGTAGCGGCGACCGCCCCACACCCGTCCCCAGCGCCCACAGCGCCCGCGCGTGGGAGTCTTCCGAGCCCTGTTCATCGAGCCAGCGACGGTCGAAACTCATGATGATTATGGAACCGCTTCGTCTTGGAATCGAACGCATGATGCAGAAACGCCGCGTAAGTCGTCGCCAGCGTCCGCACGCGCTCCGGCTCCTTCTCCCAACTCGTCCAGCAGCACGGCCAGTATGAAGGCGCGGGCGTTGTCATCCGTGCAGTAGCCCTCGGAAAAATTCGGCACGGTAAAGATGGCGTGCTGAAATAGTCCCGTGGAATCGGTCATTCGCGACAGGTGATCCAGTTTCAACTCCGGCAGTTCCCGCGGCTGCTGGTCCAGCGTCTTCGTGGCAAACGATTTTCGGGACAACACCGCCCGCTCGATCCGCGCCAGTTCGAACGAGCGCATGTACAGCCGGGCCACGTTGCTCCAGACCATCTCGCGTCCGAGCTTGTAGGCGTTCTTGCGCATGGCGTGCCGCCGCGTGTCGTCGCGCAGCAAGCCGATGACCTCGTGCGCGATGGCCTTGGCGTCGCCGAACGGCACCAGCACGCCGCGCCCGTCCGCCAGCAACTCGGTCGCGTGCCAGTAGGGAGTCGAAATCACCGCCTTGCCCGCCCCAAACGTGTAGGCCAGCGTGCCCGAGGTGATCTGCGCTTCGTTGAGGTACGGCGTGATGTAAAGGTCCGCCGCGCCGATGAACTCCTTGAGCTCATCGAGCGCAACGAACCGATTGTAAAAAATAACGTTCTTCTGGACTTTGTTCTTCTTGGCGAGGCGTTCGAGTCGCAGACGATAGGCTTCCCCCTGCTCGCGCAGTTCGTTCGGGTGCGTGGCGCCCAGAACGATGTACACCACGTCGGGAAACTCCGCCAGGATCTGCGGCAGCGCGTTGAGCACGTGCTCAATCCCCTTGTTCGGCGACAGCAGCCCGAACGTCAGCAATACCACCCTCCCCGCCACGCCGAACTGGTCCTTGTAATAATTCGGATCGACAAACGGGATATCGGGAATGCCGTGCGGGATGAAATCAATTTTAGCAGGCGGCGTCTGATAAACGTCCTGCAACAGTTGCCGTCCGCGCTCCGCCATCACCAACAGCCGTGTCGATCGCGTGATGAGTTCCTGCATCACGCGCCGCTGGTCGGCGTTCGGCTCGCGCAATACCGTGTGCAGCGTCGTGACGACCGGCATCCTCAATTCGCGCAATAACGCCAACAAATGGCTGCCCGCCGGTCCGCCGAAAATCCCGAACTCGTGTTGCAAACAGACAATGTCGACGTTGCTGATGTTGAGGAAATCCGCCGCGCGCTGGTAAGACGACAAATCCTGCTCCTCGATCTCGAAGCGGACCACGTCGGAGTACTCATAGCCGCCCGGGATGTCATTGACCGGTACGGCGAAACACTGGGTTTGCGGGTGTTCGGCCGCCACGGCGGAAAGCACGTCGGCCGTGAATGTGGCGATGCCGCATTTGCGCGGCAGATAATCGCCGAGAAATGCGATTTTTTGAATCTGAGATGGTTTGTCCACAAATCTGTCCACCACAGTGTGCGCCACGTCCCGTCACCTTGCGTATAAGGTAAAACCCTACCTTGGAATTCCCGGGGCAGGGCTCTATCCTACGGACGGCTTGAGGCAATCGTCAGATAGTGACCGTGAACGCCGACGGCGCGGACTCCACACGGTAATTGTTGAATGCATCCAGCCATTCGCGGATGACGTGTCATCTCCATCTTGACTCAGGCGCTTTGGCACTCACGGCGAACAATACAAGCCCGCCGATCAGGGCGAACGCCCCGGCCACGGGGGGAACATAATTGGTCTTGGTCGTCTCCACGTGCACTCCCAGGACATCGACCGGCTTTCCACGGCTCTTGAAAGTGATGCCCTGATAAGCGAGCACCACGATGCCGAGTGCGACCAGTATGACGGCAATCGTCCTTGAATTCATTTCGAACCTCCAGTTCTTTTCCTTCGATTAACCACTTCTTACACCGGTCGCCGGCCCTGGATGATATTGACCAGGATCATGATCACGGCGACTACGAGAAGGACGTGGACGAACCCGCCCATCGTGTAACTGGTCACCAGTCCCAGCAGCCACAGAACAATTAGTACCATCGCGATTGTGTACAACATATGATTCTCCCTTCCGTTTGATTTGGATTCACCACCGACTGGTGCGCCCCTCACCGCCCCCATGCACCAGCCAGCAATGAATGAATGTCTACTTGTTACTGGATACGGTCGTCCCAATGGTCATGTTGTTGACCACGCTCTGCACACCATTGATGTCCGTGGCGAGCTTGGTGACCAAGGCCTTTTCGGCATCGTTCTTCGCCGTGCCACTCACCGTCACCACGCCATCGGTCGTCGTGACCTTGGTGCTAAGCATGCTGGTCGAGCGATGCGACAGCAATGACCCCTTGACCTCGGCGGTGATCGACGCGTCATCGATTTTCTCGCTCAACGTTTGGTCCGGCTTGGCAGAGACCTTGGACACTGTCATCTCGTTCTTCACGCCCGTGACGCCGACGATGTCTTTGGCGTATTCGGTGGTCAGGTCCTTTTGGGCCTGGCTGGCGGTTTCGCCTTTCAACGTCACCACACCATCTTTCACGTACACCTCGGTCTTGGTGCCGCTGACGTTGCGACGATACAACAGCGCCGATTTCACTTTCACGCTGATCCATGTATCCGAGTTCTCGGCGGATTGGTCGCCTACGACCGCGATACGATTATCCACGCTCGTGACTCCGGGCAGCGCCTCGGCGGTGTTCTGGGCCATCGGTTTGTGGGTTTCGTTATACACGTCGCCCGTCAACGTGACGGCTCCATCCTTGGAGCTGATCTTGATGTGTTCGTCCTTCAGATAGGTCTTGTAGACGAAGCTCTTCGTGAATGAGGACTCGATGCGGTCATCGGTCTCGGACGCGCGTACCGCCGTGCTGCTGCCCACCAGGGCGGCCACCGCCGCTACCAGCGCCAATGAATATCTTACTCTCATGATACTTCCTGCTTTCTGTTGTTACATCTTTGGGTTGGATGCACGTTACGTGAGGGACTGGCCCATCGCTATGGGGCAGAACCCTACCGCGGATGGCTTGAAGGTGTTCCCCGAATACGGGTGCGGCCCCCCCCACGGAGCGAATGAGCAGGTTGGCAGGGTAGGGTTTCACCCCATGGACGGCTTGAGGCAATAGTCAGACAGTGACAGTGGATCGAGAGGTACACGATTCCGACTGTATTATGAAGCGAACAACAGCCAGGTTATCGCAGCGATATGCGGTAGCCTTGCGCACATTTCTGAAGCAGGGGCCCCGAGCCAGCTTGCAGCCCGCGCGCAGCCTGGGACGCAAGGCCATGGCCCTCGGGCTGGAGACGCTGGATCTCGCCAAGATTCACGAAACTGCGCTGGCGACATTGGTGTTAACGAGCCATTCCTCCCGCGCCAGGAAGGGGACGGTCAAGCGGGCAGAAATCTTTTTTGTCGAGACCATCACCGCGATCGAAGCGACTCATCGCGCCGCGCGGGAGACCAACGGCGACATGAATCGACTAACGAAGACACTGAGCCGACGTTCAGCGGAACTGGCTGCCTCGGGCCGCCATTTGAAACGGGGAATCGTCCAGCGCAAGGCTGCGGAAGAAGCTCTGAAGAAGAGCGGGAAACATCGGACCGATTTATTGGGGCAGTCACGACTCGTGCAGGAGCATTTACGGCAACTGACCCGCCAGATTCTGTCGGCGCATGAGGACAAGCGAACGAAGATCAGCCGCGAGTTGCATGACGAAATTGCCCAGACGTTGTTGGGAATCAATGTCCGGCTCCTGGCATTGAAAAACGAGGCCACGACCAATGTCAAAGGCCTGAAAAAAGAAATCGCCAACACGCAACGTCTTGTGGATAAATCCAAGAAGACCCTGAAGCGATTCGCTGACGAACTCGGCAAATAGCATGACACGGAAATTGACCAGGTTGTCGCAACGATATGCGGTCGCGTTGCGTACCTATCTGAAGCAAGGATCACGGGCCAGCTTGCAACCCGCGCGCGGGCTGGGACGCAAAATCATGGCTCTCGGCTTGGAGACGCTGGATCTGGCCAGGTTTCACGAGCAAGCGCTGATCGCCATCGTGTTGCCGGGCGATTCTCCCGGCACCCGGGACGCGATCGTCCGGCGGGCGGGAAAGTTTTTCGCCGAAACCATCATCCCAATCGAGAAGACTCATCGCACCGCGCGCGAGGCCAACACCCACTTCGGGCACCTGAACCAAACGCTACGCCGGCGTAGCGCCGACCTGGTCGTCTCGAATCGGCGGCTGAAACGGGAAATCCTCCGACGCAAGGGTGTGGAGGAATCCCTTCGGAACAGTGAGAGACACTATCACCGGTTGCTCGAGCAATCCCAGCGGATGCAGGAACAATTGCGGCAACTGACCCGGCAACTCCTGCTGGCGCAGGAGGAAGAACGCAAGAAGATCAGCCGCGAGTTGCACGATGAAATCGCGCAGACGTTGACAGGCATCAACGTCCGCCTGGCGGCCCTGAAGACCTCGGCCACGCACAATACCAGGGGACTCCAAAACAAAATCGCCAGCGCGCAACGGATGGTCGAGAAGTCGGTGGACATCGTACACCGGTTCGCCCGCGAATTGCGCCCGACGGTGTTGGACGACCTGGGCCTGATTCCCGCACTGCATTCGTACGTGAAGACCTTTTCGAAACAGACGGGTGTCCACGTCCGCTTGACGATCTATGCCGGGGTTGAAAAACTGGATAATGCTAGGCGCACGACGCTGTATCGCGTTGCCCAGGAAGCGCTGACCAACGTCGCCCGTCATGCGGAAGCCAGCGTGGTGGACGTGAGCATCGAGAGACTTTCGAATCGCATTTCCATGAAGATCCAGGACGACGGTAAATCCTTCCAGGTGGATCGCGTATTGCAGGCCAAAAAGAACAGGCGATTGGGGCTGCTCGGCATGCGCGAACGGGTCGAGATGGTCGGCGGCAACTTTCACGTCGAATCGCTGCCCGGCAAAGGCACCATCATCAGTGCAAAGATTCCGGTCACAAACGGCAAAGGAAAATAGTGTTTATGAAGCGCATCACTGTCCTGCTGGCGGAAGATCACATGGTTGTCCGCGAGGGTTTCCGGAAGTTGTTGGAGGCCGAAGACGATCTCAAGGTTATCGGCGAAGCGCAAACCGGCCGCCAGGCGGTGGAGTTGACCAGGAAACTTCGTCCGGCGGTGGTCGTGATGGATATCGCGATGCCGCTGCTCAATGGGTTGGAAGCCACCCGGCAAATCCGCAAAGCCGTTCCCAGTACCAAGGTGGTGATTCTCTCCGCGCACAGCGATGACGCGTACGTCGATCAGGCCATCGCCATCGGCGCGGTGGGCTTCTTGCTCAAACAAACGTCTTCCCACGATCTGTCCAGGGCGATTCGGGAAGTGCAAAATGGTAACACTTTTTTCAGCCCCTCCATTGCCAAGCGGTTGCACGATCAGAAGATCCCTGCGGGAGGCGCAGCGCTGCGGAAGAAAGTGGCGCGCCTGAGTTCGCGCGAGCTGGAAGTGCTCCAACTGATCGCCGAAGGCAAGGCCAACAAACAGACCGCCGCGGAACTCGGCATCAGCATCAAGACGGTCGAAAAACACCGGCAGAACCTCATGGCCAAGCTCGACATCCACGAGATCTCCGGCCTCACCCGCTACGCCATCGCGGCGGGAATCATCGAGAGCAGCGTCCAGTTGACCATCCGCTAGCCCGGACATCTGGATTCATCCCATATGGGGTAAACACCCCATAGTTGCCGCACAGTCTCACCGCCTACTCTACTGGCGTGAACAACAACCCGGCAAGCTCCGTGAGCTGAATGTCAATCGCACTGCAAATTGCCCTTTTTCTCGCGTCCATAGCCGTCGTGATCTTCGTCGGGATCTGCATTCCGGTAATGCTCCAACTGCGCCAGCAGGCCGCACAGATGGCGCAGACGCTGGCGGAACTCAAAGCCGAGGTCTCGCTGCTTGTCCAGGATGGGCGCGAGTTGTTGCACAACGTCAACGAACTCTCCACGCGCGCCCATCAGCAGTGCGACGATGTCGAGCGCGTCATCCAAACCGTACGCGGATGGACCGAACGAGCCGATCGTGTTGTCGAGGAGGTCAGCTCGGTTCTGGAGCCACCCATTCTCACCGTAGCACGCAACGCACAGATTTTTCGCAAGGGGATCGCGATGTTCTTGGAGACGTTCTTGAATCGAAACCGTCATCAGCCACAGAAAGCAGAGGAACAACATGTCAGACAATAATGAATCATGTCGCGTCGGCGGTTATCTCGCCGCGTTTGCCATCGGCGCGCTCGTCGGGACGGCAGCCGCCCTGCTGTACGCGCCGCGTTCGGGTAAAGAAACGCGGGAAATGATTGCCAAAAAAGGCCGCGATCTCAAGGGCCGGGCATCCGATGCTCTGGAGGATGCCGCGGATTTCGTCCAAGGCAAAAAAACGGAACTGGCCGCCGCCGTCGAAGCCGGCAAGGACGCGATGCGCGAAGAGCGAGCCAAACATCAGAAGGCCACGTAGTCACCCGGAAATTTACAAGCGCCGCCGGTGCCGACTACAGGGCGTTCCCCACGCCGTCTCTTCACCACATTATTGGCGACGGCTGCGCGAGTAACAAGAAACGGGGTCGGTCCGAAAGCGGACCGGCCTCGTTTTCGTTTTCGTCGCAACGCGCCGGTGCCACACCCCGAGATTGCTGGGATTCGGACCCAGCACATGGGGTAAACACCCCATAGCGATCCGTTTCTTTCCCCGTTAGTGTTTTCATATCATGAGCGGAGTTTGTCAACAGGGCGTGGCTGCCACCGCGCCACCACCGGCGCCGACCGCAGGTTCGAACCAAGCCGGCACATTGGTCTGGCAGGAGATCGTAGCGAAGTACCAGCAGCCGTCCCGATGGCGCAGCATTTGGCAAATCGCCGACACGCTCGTGCCCTACGCGGTCCTCTGGTACCTGATGTACCGCAGTCTGGCGGTGTCGTACTGGATCACCCTGCCGCTGGCGATTCTCGCGGGCGGATTTCTGGTGCGAGTGTTCATCATTCACCACGATTGCGGTCACGGCGCGTTTTTCAAATCCCGGCGTGCGAACGACACCTGGGGATTCATCACCGGCGTCCTGACTTTCACGCCGTACTATCTCTGGCGCTGGGAACACGCGATCCATCACGCGCATGCAGGCGATCTGGATCGGCGCGGCCTGGGCGCAGTGTGGACGTTGACGGTGCAGGAATACCTGGAATCCTCTCGCGGGAGACGGTTCGGGTATCGACTGGCGCGCAACCCGGTCATCCTCTTCCTGCTTGCACCCCTGTTCCTCTTTCTCGTCGTGCATCGGTTTCCCAACGCCCAGGCCAGCCGGCGCGAGCGGCACTCGGTTTACTGGACCAACCTCGGGATTCTCGGCATGGCCGTGGCTCTGTCTTTGGTCTTCGGCATCCAGGCGTATCTGGTGATTCAATTGATGGTGATCGCGGTGGCGGGCTCGGCGGGCGTGTGGCTGTTTTACGTGCAGCATCAATTCGAAGGCGTCTACTGGCAGCGCCATGGCGAGTGGGACTACCTCGCCGCGGCGTTGCAGGGCAGTTCGTTCTACAAATTGCCCAAAATTCTCCAATGGTTCTCGGGCAGCATCGGGTTCCATCATATTCATCATCTCAGCCCGCGGATTCCCAACTACAATCTGGAGAAGTGCCACAAAGCGGAGCCGCTGTTCCAGACAGTGCCGCCCGTCACGCTGTTCTCCAGCCTCAAATCACTCACCTTCCGTCTCTGGGATGAACAACGCCATAGATTGGTCGGCTACAGCCACCTCAGGACCCTCCGTCGGCAACAGCGGCCAGCCGCACAATATTGAAACGGTCGCTCTGTCTTGTGTCCACTCATCGCAGAGCTGGTAAATGCCACTCCCGGTGGAAACGCTTTCGTCAGCGCTTGGAGGCTGCGTTACTGACCCCCGCACTCCGGGTCATCCCCTTCTTTCCCTATCAGGTCGTCCGCCGCATCGGTCGCTGCATCGGGTGGCTCGGTTTCTGGTTCCTGGGCGGACAACGGCGTGTCGCGCTGGCGAACCTGGACGTGGCATTTGGTGACACCAAAACGCATCGGAACAAAATGCAAATCGCCCGCGCCTCCTTTCAAAGCTTCGGGGTCGCCATGCTCGGACTCTTCTGGAGCGCGCGACTCACGCCGGTCCTGACCAAACAGATCGTGGAAGTGGACGACGCCAGCCTCCAGATGATTCGCGACTGCATGGCCCGCGGCAAAGGCGTCATCTTCATCATGATGCATTATGGCGATTGGGAACTCCAGGGCCCGGCCTTCGGCTTCCAGGAGATCCCCATGACCGTCGTTGCCAAACGAATGCGCAACCCCGCGCTTGAACGAATCTTTGTCCAACTCCACAGCCAGTGGGGACACCGCGTTGTCGCCGGCCCCTACGCCATGCTCCGCGTCCTCAAAACGCTCAAGCGCGGCGGTTGCGCGGCGATATTAATCGACCAGCATGTCGGATTGCGTGCCGGCGGCACCTGGTGCGACTTCTTTGGCCTGCCCGTGTTGACCAACTCGACGATCGGCCAGTTGGAACTGCGTTCCGGCGCCGCCATCGTCACCAGCATTGCCCGTCCACTGCCCGATGGCAGAATTCGCATCGACTGCCGCGAGTTTCCCCATCAACCCAGTGGCGACGACAAGGCCGACATTCAAACCATCAGCCAGCAATGCCTCAACTTCTGCGAAACCGTCATTCGCGACCAACCGGAACATTGGCTCTGGAGCTACAAACGCTGGAAAGCCCGACCCCACCCCGAACTCGGCCGATTTCCCGCCTATTCCCGTGAGTACGGCGTGTAGCGCGAACTGCCGTTTCCAGGTCGTGATCTAACAGATTGTTCGCCGCGTCGCGTTTGCGGAGTCAATGCCCAAAGAAGAACCGATAGACGATGATGCCCATGGCCAGGAAGGTGATGATCGGTACCACCACGTAGAGAAGCACCATCGCAACCGGCATTGGAATACCAAGAAAAACCACGAGGAAGGCCGCCGTCGTTTCCATGAGGGCGTGAACTTTGTCTTTCAGTTCATGCGGTTGCATCGGAGCATCGTAGGTCAGCTGGCTCGGGGGGACAAGCAGTTCCTAATGCTGCGTCGCTATCCTCAATTAGCCTTTCGATTGTCCACGGATCATCAGTGATTCCAGCCCCGTGAGCCGGTGTCGTGCCCAAGAAGGCTACTTTGTCCTGTTTCTTGGGGTACAGCAATTCACCATTACGAAATCTGTTAGAGCTGCAATAGCGGCTTGTTCAATGTCGCCACCGTGAAGGAAATCCGGTACGCAGTCTTGGCGTCAGGTCTCAACATCGCAACATTTGATCGTCGTCACACCTGCTTCGGGCCCTTCGCGCTCTTCGTGGTGAACATTCGTATCCATTCGCGGGAGCCACTCAATTCCCAAACGTCATCTTAACCACTTCGCGAAGGATCTCCCCCGCCTTTTCCGGGCAATGACCAGTTCACCACCGCCTTCATCGGCGTGATCGTGCCTCTACTCCATCCACCGCCCGTTTTACGCCCGGATTGCGTTCGCCACCTCTTCCCATCCTGAAATCCCCGGTGGGGTCAACACCCACCACTGTAAACATCTTGTTCGTTGATAACTCTCTGGCCCCTTGGGGCATCGGTCGCTAGACTGAAGCTCCAACAAGGAGGTGGCAGTCATGCAGCAGATGGATCTGCTGGCCAGACTGCCGCTGGCGGAGGGAGTGTTCGAGCTGTGGCAGGCGAGCCTGCCCGATGAACGGCTGGGCGCCATCTACGAACAGCACCGGGGACGCTGTTACGAGAAGAAGATATGTTTTCCGCTGGTGGTGCAGTTGTTGGCCGACGCGTTGTGTCAGTATGGAGGCAGTGGCCGTGCCAGCTTCGAGCATTCGGTCGCGTCCAGGGAGTCGGCGGCCAGCATCCAAGCGTTCTACGGAAAGCTGCGCCGCCTGCCGATTGAAGTGAGTGAAGCGTTTCTGGCGGAGGGCAGCGCGTCGTTGCGGGAGTTGTATCCGGCGGCGGCGGCGCGCGAATTGCCGAGCTGCCTGCGAGAATTCGAAGTCCTGATCGTGGATGGCAAGGCCATTAAGCGGGTCGCCAAACGGCTGAAGGTGACGCGCGGGCGAGCGGGAGGAGTGTTGGGGGGTCGGGCGTTGGTATGTTTGTCGATGCGCAGTGGCTTGGTGGTGGCGATGGCCGGGCATCCCGACGGGGAGATCAATGATGTGCGCCTGGTACCGCAGTTGTTGCCGCAGGTGCGCTCGCGCCTCCGTGGACCGCGGTTGTGGGTCGAGGATCGCGCGTTTTGCGATCTGCAGCAGCCGGCGTTGTTCTGTGAAGAGGGCGATCAGTTCTTGGTGCGCCACCATCAGCGGCTGCACTTTCGAGTGGATCCAAAGCGCCCCTCAGGCTGCGGCCACGACGCGGAAGCTCGCCAATGGGTGGAGGATTGGGGCTGGGTGGGCGCTGCCAACGATCAACGCCGGCGGCGCGTGCGGCGGATTCGGCTGAAGTTATCGCCGCAAGAGTCACTGGTGCTGTTAACGAGTTTGCTGGATGCGGAGCGCTACCCTGCGGTGGCCTTGCTGGAGGTCTACCGTCAACGCTGGGGTATCGAACGAGTGTTTCAGCAGGTCACCGAGGTCTTTGGGCTGGAGGGCTTGATCGGTAGTAGTGCGCAGGCGAGCGTTTTTCAATTGGCGTTTTGTTTGGCGCTGTACAACTCCGTGCAAGTACTGCGGGGCTATGTGGCGGCGGGAAACCGCTGCCAGACCGAGCAACTCAGCATGGAGAAACTGTTTGTGGACGTGGAACGGGAATTGATTGCGTGGAGCGTGTTGGGCCGGGCGCGGGAGACGGTCGAATGGTTGGCACCGCCGCGCCGCCTGAAGGAATGCCGACAGCGATTGCGGGAGCGGGTGGGGGTTTTGTGGGAGGATCGTTGGAAGAAATCGCCGCCGCAGAAACGACGTTGCCATCCGTCACGAGGTCACGCGCCGGGCAAGCACACCTCGGTCTATCGAATAGTCGAGGAGTATCGTCGGCAAAGTAAACTCAACCCTCGCCATGATGAATGATGTTTACAGTGGTGGGTCAACACCCCATGGCGCGCGCAGGTCTTGCTGGCCTATTGTCAGGCTGTGAAACGCAGAGAGCATATTCAATACGGCAGTTGCCTCATTCAACCCACGGATAAAACGATTGCGTCAATACAGAGAGCGTAACCCCATGGAACAAAATCCCCTCACAAAAGGCGTTCTTACTGAGAATTTCATCGGCATCGGTACGGTGACCCGCGAGATGGTGCTGAAGCGGGCCCAGGAACTGGCCCTGATCAACGGTCATTCTCCGAATCATGTATTGGACTCCGAGTTGGAACAGGCCCAACGGGAATTGACGGGCGGAGTAGACGTGGACCCCGAAGAAGCAGCCTTGGAATCGGTGCCCGAATCCGAACACTGGGACCCGTTGCCGGGCTCCACCGGACACAAAGCGCCGGAAAGTTCCGACGAGGACGAGGATGATGAAGGGCGGGGCGAGGAAGAACGGCTCGTCGCCGAAGGCGTCAACGAGGCGGAGCACGATCAAATGCTCCAAGCCGCCAAAGCCGCCGCGAAAAAAGATAACGAAGGGCGGTAAGCTCCCCATCCGTGGAAACCGCCGCACGCAACTATTACGGAGGACAAAGCCCATGTTACGAAGCATGAAACAACTATATGGAAACAAACTCGGAGCGTCGGATGGCGACATCGGCCACGTGAAGGATTTCTATTTTGACGATCAGAATTGGGCGATCCGGTATCTGGTCGTGGACACGGGCTCGTGGTTGCCGGGCCGACGGGTGCTCCTCTCTCCCCATGCCTTCGGCAGTCTCCATCCGGAACGGAAAGGTCCTGTGCGCGAACCTGACGCGGAAACAGATCGAGGACAGCCCTTCCAATGAAGAGCACAAGCCGCTGTCGCGTCAATACGAAGAGGAGTATTACCGGTATTACGGCTGGCCCTACTATTGGCAGGGCGGTGCGTTGTGGGGTATGAGCGGCTTTCCAATATTGGAACTGCCTGCAGAATCCCTCCCGAGTGAACCCGCCACTTCGGGTGACCGGCACGCCGGCCAGGGTGCCGATGCGCATCTGCGAAGCACGCACGCCGTAAACGGTTACCATGTCGAGGCCAGCGATGGAACGATCGGCCACATCTGCGATTTTATGATGGACGACCAGAGTTGGGCGATTCGTCAACTGGTCATCAAAACCGGTCATCGGTTTTCCGGCCAAGAAGTGCAGATACTCACGAGCACAGTCGACCGGATCAGTTACGACGAATCCACCGTGTTCGTCAATTTGACCGCGGAAACCATCGAGCAAAATCCCGCGCGCCATTTGGTTTCGGATGGTGCAGGAGCCTGATGCCGGCAATACAGCGGACCCGGTCACCGAGTCTTGGGCTCAGGTCTCGACCTGGCAACATTTGATCGCCGTCACATCTGCTTCCCGCCCGGTTTGCCTTCGCCACATGCTCCCGCCCTGAAATCCCCATATGGGGTAAACACCCCATGGCACTGGCCTGGCTTTCAAGAGTAAATTTTCCGCCATGACAGAGGGGAAGCTTGCTCAACATGCACAGTCAGACTGCGCGCCGACTCAAGGCCAAGCGAACCCGCCCAATCGCATTCTGTTTGTCGATGACAATCCTTCCGTCCGCGAAGCCAGCGCCAAAGTGTTAATAAACTCCGGCTACCACGTGGACGCCGCCGAAGACGGCGAAGCCGCCTGGCAGGCCCTGCACGCCACCAGCTACAACCTCTTGATCACCGATCAGACCATGCCGAAACTGTCCGGCGTTGAACTCGTCAAGAAATTGCGCGTGGCGCAAATGACGCTCCCGGTTGTCCTGGTCTCGGCAACGTTGCCCACGGAAGAGTTGCACCAGAACCCGTGGCTCCAGCTTGCCGCCACACTGCTGAAACCGTTCACCGTTGACGAGTTGTTGGAAACGGTGCGCGCGGCCCTGTCCGCCACGCCCATGACGGCATCGGCCCAGTTTCTTCCTCCGCCCGCTTTGATCGAAGAGGTCATTCCGGCCAGTTCACTGCCCGAATGGCGAAGCCAGCCACCCCAAGGAGAATTTCATGAAAACGACCGCAGGCTTGTGGATTGACCATCGGAAAGCCGTGATCGCCATCGTCTCCGCCGAAGGGGAAGAGACCATGGAGATCCAGTCGAACGTGGAAAAACAGCCCGGACGTTTTGCCGGCGTCCGGTCGACGACTCCCTATGATTCACAACAGGTTCAAGCCGATGATCGTCACGAGAGGGAGTTTACGGGCCATTTGCACCAGTACTACGATGAGGTGATTGCGGCCATTCGTGATGCCGAATCCATTCTGATCTTTGGTCCCGGCGAAGCCAAGGGCGAGCTGAAGAAGCGCCTGGAGCGAGACAAGCTCGGCGGACACATCATCGCTGTGGAAACCATCGACAAGATGACCGACCGTCAGATCGCCGCGAAAGTCCGCGAATACTTTCATAAACAGGAGGATCCGACCGTTGGACCCAAACCAAACCGTGCAGCACGGAACGATTGAAATCACACAGGAGATCCCCTCATGTATAAAATCGTGGGCGATTTACCGGAGAATGCCCGGATTGAAGTGGCCGCCATACTGCAAAACAGGCTGGCGGATTCCATTGACCTGATGATCCAGGCCAGGCACGCCCACTGGAATGTCAAGGGGTCCGGCTTTATCGCCTTGCACGAACTCTTCGACAAGCTCTCGGAGGATTTGGAACGATACGTCGAGCTCATTGCCGAACGGATCGCTCAACTGGGCGGCATCGCCGAAGGCACCATCCGTTTGGCGGCCGAGAAATCCAGCCTGCCCGAGTATCCATTGACAATCGCCGGCGAGGAACGTGTGGCGGACCTGTCTCGGGCCATTGCGACCTTTGGCAACCTGATCCGCAAGACCATCGACCAAGCCGGCGAACTGAAGGACGCCGATACCGTCGATATCTGCACCGAAATTTCGCGTGGGGCGGACAAATATCTGTGGTTCGTCGAAGCCCACGCCCAGGCTCTCAATTGAAAAACCAAATCGTTCTTCCTCCGACCTCGTAACCGTTTGCTTCATCAAACCCCCGGTGGGGTCAACACCCCATGGCGCTTGCGCCGGGTTCTCGTGTCTAAGAAACGCGTCACCTTGAACTCCACAACAAAAAGAGGTATGAGTGCAGAGCGTTGCGAGGGCCAAACCATGTATCTAGGTTCTGCAAGTCTGGCGTCTGAATTGAGGATTTCCGGTGACAACCGTGAATAACCACAGCCATTTCCCTGGAGTCCGCGATGCCCGTTGAATTCAAGGACTACTACGACGTTCTCGGCGTGCCCCGAACCGCCAGCGACGCGGAAATCAAGAAGGCCTTTCGCAAGCTCGCTCATAAATATCACCCCGACGTCGCCAAAGACAAACGCACCGCCGAAGAAAAGTTCAAGGAAATCAACGAGGCCAACGAAGTCCTCAGCGATCCGGAGAAACGGCGAAAGTATGATGAGCTGGGCGCGAACTGGAACCACCCGGAACGGCAGGCGCCGCCGCCGTCCGAAGGGTTCGGCGGAAGTCCCGAAGGGGGTTCTGAATTCCATTTCGATGGCACGGGCTTCAGCGATTTCTTCGAGCAGTTCTTCGGCAGTCGCGGTCGTCCATTCGGTGGCGGCTTCCGCCAAGCGGGGGGGAATGGCGGGGAAGGCGAAACATTCGCCCAACGCGGCCAGGACATCGAGGGTGACATCCTGGTGACGTTGGACGAAGCCCTGCACGGTTCGACCCGCATGATCCGACTGCAACGTACCGATCCGAGCACCGGACAATCGACCACGCAAACCCTGCGTGTGAAAATCCCTCCCGGCGTCCGGGAAGGGCAACTCATCCGTGTCGCCGGCAAAGGCCAGGAAGGCATCGGCGGGGGTGAGTCGGGCAACCTGTACTTGAGAGTAAAGTTTGCCCAGCACCCCGACTTCCGTGTGCGGGACGCCGATCTGTATTACGATCTGGATCTGGCCCCGTGGGAAGCGGTGCTGGGTGCCACCGTCCACATACCCACCCTCGATGGAACGGTGTCCCTGAAGATTCCCGTGGGCACAACAGCGGAAAGGCAATTCCGTTTGCGCGGGAAGGGCTTGCCGACGGTCGACGGAACGCGCGGCGATCTCTATGCCGTCGTGTCCATCGAAGTCCCGCCGCGTCTTACGCCGGAACAAAAAGCCCTGTGGGAGCAGTTGGCGGCGAAATCGACGTTTAACCCGAGGAAGACCTCATGAGCAAACGATCTGTTCCAGACATCCCCATCACCCGTTGCTCTGGAGTTGTTCCAGCTAAACCCAAACGTCCTGTACAGCCTCGATGCCGCCGCTCATCTCGCGGGTGTCCCGCGCCGTTCCATTCTGGTCTATTGTCGCGCTGGCCTCGTGCGACCGGTCGTTCTGCCGCCGTACGGAGTGATGGAATTCACGGAAGAGGCGATCCATACCCTGCGACAAATCGAGCACTTGCGGACCGTTCATGACGTCGACCTGGCCATGCTCAAAACCATGTTCGATCTGCTCGACGAGGTGGAACGCCTGCGGGCCGAGTTGCGCTTTTTGCGTAACCACTGAGGAGGAGCGACCATGAGCGGACAAACCCCCGTCAGTAACCCGACCCACAATCTTCGGTCCGCGGAAATCGACGGGTTCAGTTCTCTCGCGGAGCTGGCCCGGGACTTGCGCTGGTCATGGAACCATTGCGCCGATGAGGTGTGGACCCAACTCGACCCCGCGCTCTGGGAGCTAACTCGAAATCCGTGGGTCATCTTCCAGACGGTCTCGCGGGAAAAACTCCGCCGCCTCCTCGCCAATCCCGCGTTTCGCCAGAAGGTAGATGCTCTCGTACAGGCGGAGAAGCACGCCGCCGAGTCACCCGCGTGGTTTCAGCAAACTCATCCGCAATCATCCCTGACTTGTGTCGCATATTTCAGCATGGAATTCATGTTGGGCGAGGCTCTCCCGATTTATTCGGGGGGACTCGGCAATGTGGCCGGCGATCAACTCAAAGCCGCCAGCGATCTCGGTGTGCCGGTCGTCGGCGTCGGACTGCTGTACCAGCAAGGTTATTTCCGCCAGGTGATCGACAAGGACGGTGTGCAACAGGCCCTCTATCCGTATAACGATCCTGGGCAATTGCCGATCACCCCCGTGCGCCAACCGAACGGCGAGTGGTTGCGGCTGGAGATGGCGGCGCCCGGGTACTCGGTCTGGCTCCGCGTCTGGCAGGCGCGGGTCGGGCGGGTGAAACTGTACCTGCTGGACAGCAATGACCCGGCAAATCCCCCCGCCCACCGCGGGATCACCAGCGAGTTGTATGGCGGCGGGCCGGAGTTGCGTCTCAACCAGGAGTTGATGCTCGGAATCGGTGGCTGGCGGCTGCTCGGCGCGCTCGGCCTCCGTCCGGAAGTCTGCCACCTCAATGAAGGGCACGCCGCGTTCGCGGTTTTGGAACGCGCCCGGACTTTCATGCAGGAAACCGGCCAGCCCTTCGACGTCGCGCTGGCCGTTACGCGGGCGGGCAACCTCTTCACCACTCACACGGCCGTGGCGGCGGGGTTTGATCGGTTCTCTCCGGGACTCATGGAGCAATATCTCACCCGCTATGCGCAGGAGAAGCTGGGCATTTCCCTTCACGAGTTGCTGGCTCTGGGACGCCAGAACCCAGATGACGCGGCGGAGCCGTTTAACATGGCGTATCTGGCACTGCGCGGTAGCGGGGCCGTCAATGGCGTGAGCCGGTTGCACGGCGAGGTCAGTCGACACCTCTTTGCGCCGCTCTTTTCCCGCTGGCCAGTGGACGAAGTGCCCGTCAGACATGTGACCAACGGCGTTCACGTGCCAACCTGGGACTCGGCGGCGGCGGATGACCTCTGGACGGAAGCGTGTGGCAAAGACCGCTGGTTGGGGCCGACGGAGCCGTTGGGGCGGGACATTCGCCGCATTCCCGACGCGCGGCTGTGGGAACTGCGCACGGCCAGCCGCCAGTCACTGATTGATTACATTCACACCCGATTGCCGCAGCAACTGGCCGCTTCCGGACGGACGGCCCGTGTCGTGGAGGACGCAAAGCATTTGTTCGATCCGAATGTGTTGACGCTGGGCTTTGCGCGGCGGTTCGCCACCTACAAGCGCCCGAACCTGCTGCTCCACGACCCGTCGCGGCTGCTTCGCCTGTTAACCAACCCGCAACGCCCCGTGCAACTCATCATCGCCGGGAAGGCGCATCCGACCGACCAGCCGGGGCAGGCATTGATCCAGGAATGGATTTACTTCGAGCGGCGACCTGAAGTGCGCCCGCACGTGATCTTCCTCAGCGATTATGACATGCTCCTCGCGGAGCGTCTGGTGCAGGGAGTGGACGTTTGGATCAACACGCCGCGGCGGCCCTGGGAGGCTTGTGGAACGAGCGGCATGAAGGTGCTCGTCAACGGCGGTATCAATCTCTCGGAGTTGGACGGCTGGTGGGCCGAAGCCTACACCCCGCAAGTGGGGTGGGCCTTGGGTGATGGCCGGGAGCACGGCGACGATCCCGCTTGGGATGCCGCCGAAGCCGGGGCGCTGTACGACCGGCTCGAAAACGAGGTCATCCCCGAGTTCTATTCCCGCGATAAGGACGGCTTGCCGACCGCGTGGGTGGCGCGCATGCGGGAGAGCATGGCGCGGTTGACGCCCCAATTCTCCGCCAGCCGCACCGTGCGCGAATATACCGAGCAGCATTACTTCCCAGCCGCGACAAACTATCGGGAGCGCGCTGCCGACAAGGGCGCAGCGGGTGCGCGAGTGGTGAAATGGCAGCACATTCTTGATGAAAAATGGGCTGGACTGCGCTTCGGTGAAGTGAAGGTGAAAACGACAGGCCAGCAGCACGTCTTTGACGTTCAGGTTTATCTCGATGACCTCGACCCGGACGCCGTGCGAGTCGAGCTTTATGCCGATGGAACCACCGGCGACGGCCCGGTGCGGCAGGAGATGACACGCGTCCGTCCGCTGGTGGGCGCGGCGCATGGCTACCTCTACAGCGCGACGGTGCCCGCGCTACGCCCGGCTGCCGATTACACGCCGCGAGTGGTACCCCACTGCCCCGGCGTGGCGGTTCCTCTGGAAGCCGCGCACATCCTGTGGCGAGGCTGATCCCCACGGAAGGCGAAATGATGACCATAGCCCAAACCAGTGTCCTGACGATCAACGGCGGCTCGTCGAGCATCAAGTTCGTGCTGTATCAGATTGGCCAACCCCTGGAGCGAAAGCTGTCGGGAAAGATTGACCGCATCGGCCTGAGCGGCACCAACCTGACTTTCAAGGATCCGACCGCGAATCAGCAGTCCACCCGCAACATCGCCGCTTCCGATCACAAGTCAGCCGCGATGGTCCTGATTGATTGGCTCGAAAAACAGAATGGTTTCGCCTCGGTCCAGGCCGTGGGACACCGCGTGGTCCACGGCATGAAACACACCGAGCCCGAGGTGGTCACTCAGGAATTGCTGGACGAACTGCACCGCCTCCGGCCGTACGACCCGGATCATCTGCCCCGCGAGATTGAACTGATCGAGGCGTTCCGCCAGCGGCACCCGAAACTGCCCCAGGTCGCGTGTTTCGACACCGCCTTCCACCGCACCATGCCGCGGGTCGCCAAATGGCTGCCGATTCCGCGCCGCTACGACGCCAAAGGAATTCAGCGTTACGGTTTCCACGGGTTGTCCTATGCCTACCTGATGGAAGAACTCGCGCGTCTCGGCGACCCGGCGGCAACGAAGGGCCGCGTGATCCTTGCGCATCTCGGCAACGGCGCCAGCCTGGCCGCCGTGCGCGACGGCAAAAGCGTCGACACCAGCATGGGCTTCACGCCGACCGCGGGTTTGGTGATGAGCACCCGCTCGGGCGATCTGGATCCCGGCCTCGCGCCCTATCTGTTGCGCACGGAGCAAATGACGACAAAACAATTCTACGAAATGGTGAACCACAAGTCCGGGCTGCTCGGCGTTTCGGAGACCAGTCCCGACATGCGGGACCTGCTCGCGCAGGAAGCCGCTGACGTGCGGGCCGCGAAAGCCGTGGCCCTGTTCTGCTATCAGGCCAAAAAATGGATCGGATCGTTCGCCGCTGCTCTCGGCGGACTGGACACGCTCGTCTTCGCAGGAGGCATCGGCGAGAATGCGTCACCCGTCCGCGCGCGCATTTGCGAGGGCCTCGGCTTCCTCGGCATCGAGCTGAATGAGTCGCGCAACGCGGCCAATGCCGAAGTGATTTCCGCGGACACCAGCCCGGCGACGGTTCGCATCATCCGCACGGATGAAGAACTGATGATCGCGCGCTCCGTGTGCCGCGTTCTCGGGCTCGGCGCGGCGAACCAGAAGGGTTGAATGATGAAAGCAAAACCGAAGTCGAAAACACTCACCCCGGAACTGCTCCAGAAGATGGACGCGTACTGGCGCGCCGCCAACTATCTGTCGGTCGGACAAATCTATCTTTGGGACAACCCGTTACTTAAGCAGCCGCTGACGCTCGCGCACGTGAAGCACATGTTGCTGGGGCATTGGGGCACGACACCGGGGCAGAACTTCATCTACGTCCACCTGAACCGGATCATCAAGAAGTATGACCTCGACATGATTTACGTTTCCGGTCCCGGCCACGGCGGCCCGGCCGTCGTGGGCAACACGTATCTCGAAGGCACATACAGCGAAATCTATCCCAACATCAGCCAGGATGAGGCCGGGCTCAAGAAACTCTTTACGCAGTTCTCGTTTCCGGGCGGGATCCCCAGCCATGCTTCGCCGGAGTGCCCGGGTCGATCCACGAAGGCGGCGAGCTGGGGTATTCGCTCAGCCATTCGTTCGGGGCGGTGTTCGACAATCCCGATCTCGTCGTGGCCTGCGTCGTTGGCGATGGCGAAGCGGAAACGGGCCCGCTGGCCACGGCATGGCACTCCAACAAATTTCTCGATCCGATCACCGACGGCGCAGTGCTGCCGATCCTGCATCTCAACGGCTACAAGATCTCCAACCCGACCATCCTCGCTCGCATCAACCGCGAGGAATTGGAACAGCTGCTCCGCGGCTACGGCTGGACGCCCTTCTTCGTCGAGGGCCACGAGCCGGCGCTGATGCACGAAGCCATGGCCGCGACGCTCGATACGGTGGTGGAGCAGATCAAACAAATCCAGCAGGACGCGCGCGCCCACGGCAATCCCACGCGTCCGCGCTGGCCGATGATCGTGCTCAATTCACCCAAGGGCTGGACGGGACCGAAGATGGTCGATGGCTTGCCGGTTGAGGGCACGTTCCGTTCGCACCAGGTGCCGCTCTCCGACCCGGCCACCCATCCCGAACACCTCAAGCTGTTGGAAGACTGGCTGAGAAGCTATCGGCCCGAGGAACTCTTCGATGAACAGGGCCGACTGAAACCGGAACTCGCCGAACTTCCACCCAAGGGCGACCGACGCATGGGCGCGAACCCACACGCCAACGGCGGCATTCTGCTCCGCGATCTGCGGATGCCGGATTTCCGTGAGTACGCGGCCAACGTACCCGCACCGGGTGCTCCCGGCATCGGTGACACGCATGTGCTGGGGCGCTTCCTGCGCGACGTGGCCAAGCTCAACGCCGAGCAGAAGAACTTCCGTGTGTTCGGTCCCGACGAGACGCTCTCCAACGGCTTGGAAGCCGTTTTTGAAGTGACCAAACGCCAATGGGACGCCGCCACCGTGCCGAACGACGAATTCCTCGCCCCCACCGGGCGCGTGATGGAAATGCTCAGCGAACATCAATGCGAGGGTTGGCTGGAAGGCTACCTGCTCACCGGGCGGCACGGACTATTCAACTGCTACGAGGCGTTCATCCATATCGTCGATTCGATGTTCAACCAGCACGCCAAGTGGCTGAAAGTCACGTCGCAGCTGCCGTGGCGGCGGAAGATCGCCTCGCTGAACTACCTGTTGGCATCGCACGTCTGGCGCCAGGATCACAACGGTTTCACCCACCAGGACCCCGGGTTTATCGATCACGTGGTTAACAAGAAGGCCGAGATCGTGCGCGTGTACCTGCCCCCCGACGCGAACTGCCTGCTCTCCGTGATGGATCACTGCCTGCGCAGCCGGCATTATGTCAACGTCGTCGTCGCGGGCAAACACCCGGCTCCGCAATGGCTGACGATGGACGCCGCCGTCAAGCACTGCACCGAGGGCATCGGCATCTGGCAATGGGCCAGCAATGACCAGGGCGCCGTGCCAGACGTGGTCATGGCCTGCTGCGGCGATGTGCCCACGCTGGAGACGCTCGCCGCCGTTTCCATCCTGCGACACCATCTGCCCGACCTGAAAATCCGGGTGGTCAACGTCGTTGACCTGATGAAACTACAGCCGCAAACCGAGCACCCGCACGGGTTGAGCGAGATGGATTTCGACGAGCTCTTCACCAAGGACAAGCCGGTGATCTTCGCCTTCCATGCCTACCCGTGGTTGATCCACCGGCTGACGTACCGTCGCACCAACCACGACAACATCCATGTCCGCGGTTACAAGGAAGAGGGGACCATCACCACGCCCTTCGACATGACGGTGCTGAACGATCTGGACCGCTTCCATCTCGTCATGGACACCATCGACCGCGTGCCGCAGACCGGCGAGACGGGCATCTATCTGAAGCAGCAACTCAAGGACAAGCTGATCGAGCACAAGCAATACATCGACAAATACGGCCAGGACATGCCCGAAATCCGCGACTGGAAATGGGACGTGAAATGAGCAGGATGCTTCCGAAGACCTGATGGTGTCCCGGTTCGAGGATGTCAGACTGCCGGTCAGCGGTCAGGATTTACCAATGAGATCGCCGTTGTCGCGTGCCTCAACCCGCCGCCGAAGTTTGCCAAGCGCCAACTCCTGAATCTGGCGGATACGTTCGCGGGTGACCTTGAATTTCTTCCCCACGTCGTCCAACGTGCGTGGTTCCTTACCGTCCAGCCCGAACCGCATGCTGATGATGGCTGCCTCGCGCGGCGTCAGGTGCTGGATATGCTCGCGGATTTCCTGCCGCATTGTTTTGACGCGCAGCAATTCGTACGGAGTCATCGCGCCCTCGTCCTCGACAATGTCGCTGAATCGATTGTCGTCCTCATCCCCGATCGGAGCGTCCAGGCTGACGGGGTTCACACCGCACACGCGAAGCTGTGCCACCCTGGACGGTGGGATACCCAGCCGTTTCGCCAACTCGTCATCCGTTGGCTCGCGGCCCAGTGTCTCGGTGAGTTCAACACTCGCCCGATGCAATTTGTGGACCTTGTCCACGACGTGAACGGGCAGGCGGATCGTCTTGGACTGGTTCGACAAGGCGCGGCGGATGGATTGCTTGATCCACAACGCTGCATACGTGGAGAGTTTGGCGCCCTTCCTGGGATTGAACCGCTCGACGGCCTTCATCAGGCCGATGTTGCCTTCGTTGATCACATCAAGCAGCGGCATTCCGAAATTGGCGTAGTCATACGAGATCTTAACAACGAGGCGCAGATTGGCCTTGATCATCTGTTCGCGCGCCCGCTTGTCGCCGCGCCTGACTCGCGAGGCCAATTTCCTCTCCTCCGCGCGCGTCAATAACGGCGTCCTCCCAATCTCCCGCATGTAGAGCTGGATGGTATCGCTGCTTTCGTTGTATCGATCTGTAACCATAAATGTTCTTTCAGGGCCTGAATTGGGCCCATGCCGACCTGGCGAACGGCAACTGCAACCCTGCACATCCTTTGGATGCAACCGGGCTGGATTCGATTCAAAGTGCCGCCGGGCCGTGCCTGATCGTCTTGGACACCTGTCCACCCCTCGCGTTCAATGGGGGAGCGAGACCGTCACCGTTTCCCCATTGGCAGTCCGGCTGATGTCAACGGTCCTGCCATCTGAGGAGGCGAATGCCAACCCGTCGGAACTGACCCAACGCCAGATGCCAGCTTTCCGCCACTGGATGTTGCCCTGCTCCGACAACTCCCGATCATCGTTGAGAAACGCCTGCACTTCTCGTTCACTGAGCGGTTTCATCCGTTCTGTTTCTGGTTTCATGGTCGTCGACTCATCGTCGTCTTTCTTCTTTCCAGGCGCGCCAGTTCCTCCTCAGCTTTCTCCGCCGCTTCCATATCCAGCAGGAACCGAGAGCGCGCCGCCCTCAAACTGAAGGTGTCCCCTCCCAGGGTGCAGACCCGATAATTGCCGTTCCGGTCCCCTTTCAAGACGGCGTAACTCCAGCCGTCGTCCTCTTTCCCGGCGATCGTGCCAATGATATTTCCCACCGTGTTGGTGAACCATTCGACCTGTTCCACTGTGAGCCTTTTCAAAACCAGAGAGGGTGGTTGAAATGCGCCGAATTGTTCCCGGCTGATGCTTTCAACTGGCATACGGGCCCTTCTCGGCAGCGACAGTTGAGGTTGGGTGGTGCCGTCTGGCTGCGCCGTGTCGCTGAGGAATCTGGTCGGAGTGTGACAGCTCGCTGAGACCCAATCCCACTGTAAGCCCCATCCCGGGAATAGCGAGTTGTTTCGCAAAGTATATGGGGTAGTCATTCAACTGATGCCCCCTCATTCCGAGTTGCGTGGGAGAAGGGAGTGTTCGGTGTTTTCCGCCTCGGTCATCGCTCGTCGAAAGTCGACCCGGGCGGCCTCCAGGCTGTACAGGTTCGCTCCCAAATCGCGGACTTGGAAGGCGCCCGTCCAATCCCGCCGCAGAACGGCGTAGTTCCAGCCCCGTTCGCCCTGACAGAAGGCGATCGTGCCAATCGTATTCTCTGCGGCTTCGCTGAACCATTCGACCTCCTTGCCGATGGCCAGCTCCAGAATGGCATGAAACCGCAGGAACCGTTCAAATTCCAGTCGGCAGATGTTTTTGATTCTCACGGTTCCTCGTGCCGCAGTCTTGAGTCTTTTGGCTGGGCGTCCCCTTTTCGATTACTGCCCCGGGTGGGATGCCTGCAATCCCGCGGGCGTGATCCACACATACCCAAAGCGGTCCTTTCGATCGCCATCGGTCAAACCCACGAGGAGCTTCGCGCATAACGTTTGGACAAGGCCGCTTCGCCGGACTCTGTCATATTCGTCACGACGAAGCGTCATGAGTTCGTCGAGCGGTATCCCTGTTTCTTTGACCAACGCAGTCTCATGCATTCCCAGGGGGGCGAATCAGACCCCTGAATCTTCAGGTTCCTGCGAGGATGCCCTGCCACAACCTGAAGAATGCACAGTTCCTTGGGTGAGAGAGTGTTGGTCATTTTCGTTGTACGATCTATCTCCCCGGCCATGCCAAAGGTGATCCGACCCCTTTCGACCATGCCTCATTGAGGTTGTACGGTTCCCGCCTACCCGGAGAGTTGAAATCCAAACAGGCGGCGAACGGACCAGACGACCAGCCAGACTATGCCCAGGCACAACAGGACTTTGAAAACCGCCATGCCCACCGGCAAGGCCCACGCCGTAATACTTCTACTGTTAAAAGTGTGCTGCCTCACGAGAAACTGGGTCGCAGCCCAGGAAAGGTAGCCTGCAAACAACGCCGCAATGACGATGATGCCCCAAACATTCATCTGGAACAGGAGCAACGCCGCGAACGAGCCGGCGAACGCCCCCAAAATTGCCAGATCTCTCTTGCTGGTAATACTGCCTATGTTCGTAAGCGCCATGTGTAGCTCCTCAAGGCTTGCAGCGTCGCCCCATCCGGTCAGCCAGATTCGAGTGAATGCCCATCTGTTTGATGCTGGAGTAATGTAAGCCTGTCCGGCAATAGCCACCATGGGGTAAACACCCTATGCCGTAATACGGAGGAATAGGTTGCTATTCTACCGATTGGGCGTACGCTGTGCCATTAAGTGGGCCACGGCAGCGTTGCCGTGTTCGTTCCTCGACTCTCCGTTGATCTGTCGACGTTCCGTTGCCACTAAACTCAGCCCAGAAAGTTGCCATTATGTATCGACAAAGAATCGGTCTCCGAGCGGAATACCGCGATCAAGAAGGCGAGCGGGTGAAAGCCTCGCCCAGTCTGGCGGACAAATTCCAGAAGTTGAAGTCTCTGACCGTTAACGTGGGATATTACAGTCCCAAAGGTGTTGCCCAGAACGGTCAGCTCAAATATTCCGTCAATCTCGAGCACGCCAAGTCAGTGTTCCGCTTCCGTTGTCCCAACGATGAATGCATCCGCGGCGATTTTGATCTGACCAAGGAGCTCGCCAGCGCGGTTGCCAAGAAGCGCACCACCGTCAGCGGCGAGTTGTCCTGCCAGGGCTGGCAAAATAAGACCACGGTCGACACGGTTCATTGCCACAACGTCCTGCGCTACGAGTTGAAGCTCGCCTACTGAATCGCGAGCCTCCCTCGCGATTGAGGCCGGTTCATGATAACCGATCTTTGGGACAAACATGGTCAGGCGGTCGCGTACGTCGATGAAGATAAGGTGTCCATCTACATGCGGGACGGGACGCCCGTGGCCTGGCTGAGTGACAGTGGGGTCTACGCGTACGGCGGTAAGTTTCTCGGGTGGCTCTACGAGGGATGGATCTTCGGACGTGATGGGAAGTGCATCCTCTTTACGGAGCGGGCGCAACCCGGTCCTGTGAAACCCTTCCGTCAAGTGGCGGAGGATCGTGGTGATCAAGTAGTGCGCCCCTCGCGTGGGTCATGTGACTCGGCGGGCCGTCGGCCCGGACGTTCCCACATGTGGGCGTTAACAAACGCCTTGTCGTTCTTCCGCCAATAGAGTCAATTACTGGACCGCGGCCACTGCTTCGGTAATCATCAGACCGAATCCGAGGTGCGTGCAGAAGCTCGCGACCGATCCGAACTCCCGATTGACGGCCTCACGCAATTGTCCCCGTGTCGTGCCGATGGCGGCCACCAGTGTGGGAATTGTGCAGCTTCCGTCGGCCGTAAGCTTTCCTGATTTGATGGCACGTTGGATGCGCCCCGCCATCTCTGCGGCTTGCTTGTTCATAGATTCATCTCCACTGCGTTGACGATGGGTCGATTTGGAACAACAGAAAGCAAAGCCAACTGCCCTGCAACTTCGACTCTCCACAGCACCGTAAGCCCAATCGCAGGAATAGCAAGTGATTGTATCAAGCAATGCAGCTTTTGTGGCCGACGCCCGGACGTTCCTCAAGACCGCTTGACGGTCATCGGCCAGCAGTCACCGCCCGTGTCAGATGTGCAGGATGACCTGTTCCTTCGGGAAGCGGACCTTCTTAAGCGTGGCGTTTTTGTCCCCCGCGGCCCGATAGCCCGCGGTCGCGACGACAATGGCGCTCAATCCCAGCTTGTCCAAACCGAGGATTTCGTCGTACTTCTCGGGCTCGATGCCTTCCATCGGGCACGCATCGATTCCCAGCAGCGCCGCGCTGGTCAGGAAGTTGCCGACGGCGATGTACACCTGGCGCTCGGCCCAGCCATTTCGCGCGGCACTGTCCAGCCCCTTGATGAGGCTGCCGACCATCATGTCACGGTATCCCCCGAGCGATTCAACAGGCACCTTCCGCACTTCCGCGGTCCGTTTAAGAAACGCGTCGATCTCGGCTTCACCGAGGTTCTTCTTGATCGCGAACACGACCAGATGCGAGCAATCGGCCGGCTGGCGCTGCCCCCACGAGACGGGAACCAGTTTTTCTTTGACCGCCTGGTCGGTGATGACGATAAATCTCCAGGGTTGCAGCCCGAACGACGAAGGCGTAAGCACCAGCGCCTCTTCCAGCGCCGCCCAATCTTCGGCGCTGATCTTGCGCTGCGGGTCGAATTGTTTGGTGGCGTACCGCCAGTGGAGTTGATTCACGAGTTGCTCGCGATGAATGGTGTTCACAGTGGTCCAGCTTCCTTGGTTTCAATGGTTGATTTCACGGTCGTTTAAAGTTGCCGGAACAAATGGGCTCATCCACGATTTCCTACATACGTCCGCTTATCGCTGCTTCCCGAGGACATCACCCCGGAGCGACGCGACGCCTGCCGCGTGTTCCAGTTCAGATTCCGCAATCGCCTCTTCCGCTTCAGCCTTTGTGGTACTCGCCGCGCGATTGCGTGCCACAAGCATGTAAATGGCCGGTACGACAAACAACGTGAATAATGTCCCGACGCCCATCCCTGTGACCAGGACGGTACCGATGCTGTTACGGGACCCGGCGCCCGGTCCGCGGGCTAACACCAGCGGGAAGTGCCCGGCGATCGTGGCCACGGATGTCATCAAGATGGGACGCAACCGTGTTCCCGCCGCTTCAATCACCGCGTGGAGCTTGGCAACACCTGCTTCCTGCAGCGTGTTGGCAAATTCGACAATCAGGATTCCGTTCTTCGAGACGAGCCCCACCAATGTAATCAAGCCGATCTGGCTGTAGATGTTAAGCGTTGTGAATCCAAGAAAGGCGAACAACAACGACCCCGATAGCGCCAACGGCACCGAACCAAGCAAAATGATGAATGGATCGCGGAAACTTTCAAACTGCGCCGCCAGAACCAAAAAGATGAGGATGAAGGACAGAATCAGCGTCGAGTTCAGATTGTTGCCTTCCACCCGCAACTGACGCGCTTCCCCGGCATAATCGATCGTGTACCCCTTGGGGAGGATCCTCGCGGCCTCCTGTTCGAGCACTTTCAACCCTTGATCGAGCGTCACGCCGGGAGCGAGCGCCCCTTGAACCTTGACGGAGTTCAATTGCTGAAACCGATAAATCGCCCGTGGTTCCGTCGTGTTCTTCAACGTCGCAAACGTCGAGAGCTGCACGAGCTTCCCGTTCGGGCCGCTGACATAAAAATCCTTCAACTGGTCGGCATTCAGCCGCTGCACGCGCGTGACCTGGGGTATGACTTTGTAGCTACGCCCCTCGATACTGAAGCGGTTCACATAATCGCCTCCCAACATCGTGCCCAGATCGAGACCAACCTGTTGCAGGTTCAGCCCCAGCGACGCCACCTTGTCACGGTCAAAGACAACCTCCGTCTGGGGTTGGTCGAATTTCAGGTCCGTGTCGGCAAACATGAATTTGCCGCCCTGAAATGCTTTCGCGACCAGCTGATTGGCGAATTCGAGAAGCTCTTGCGGTTCCGCAGTGGAAGCGATGACGAATTCTACCGGGAAGTTGCCGCTGCCGGGGAGCGGCGCCGGCGTTGTGGGGATGATGCGGACTCCGGCAATGCCGCTGAGTTTTCCCGACACGTCGGCGAGGATTTGTTCCGTGGAACGTTTCCGCCCGCTCCACGGTTTTGTCACCATGCCGGAAAAACCTCCCGAGGGATCGGTAATCTGGAACGTATGCTCCGTTTCCGGCATCGACTCGAACACGTCGTTCACTTTCTCGGTAAACCGCGTGGTCTGGTCGATCGTGGCATTCGGCGCGGCCTGGACAATGCCGAACACCACGCCCTGGTCCTCTTTCGGGGCCAACTCGTGCTGGGACAACATCAGGAATGGCACCATCAGGAGGATGACAATGACCGCCAGGGTGATCGTCACCGGCCGCCATTGGAGCGTGTTGGTGAGAATCTGGACATACTTCTTTCGCAGAATGTCAAAATGCCGGTTGATCATCCCCGCAAAACCGTGGTGCGATGTCCCCTCCCGCAGCAGCTTCGATGACATCATCGGCGACAAGGTGATGGCGACGACCCCCGAAACAATCACCGCGCCCGCGAGCGTGAGCGCGAACTCGCGGAACAATGCTCCGGTCAGGCCGCCCTGGAATCCGATCGGCGCATACACCGCCGCCAACGTGATCGTCATGGCGATGATCGGGCTGAAGAGTTCTCGCGCGCCCTTGATGGCGGCATCATACGGCGTCAGCCCCTCGTGCAAATGTCGTTCGACGTTTTCCACGACCACGATCGCGTCGTCCACGACCAGTCCCACCGAAAGCACAATGGCCAGCAGCGTCAGAAGGTTCAGGGTAAATCCAAACACCAACATCAAGAACGCCGCGCCGATGAGCGAGATCGGGATGGCCACCACCGGAATCACCACGGAGCGGAACGAACCGAGGAACAAAAAGATGACGATGATGACGATGATGAGCGTCTCGATCAGGGTGTGGGTCACCTCGTGCAGAGCGTCGTTGATATACTCGGTCGAGTCGTACGGAACGCCGACATTCATCCCGGCGGGCAACTGCCGTTTGATCTCGGGGAGTTCGGCCCGAACCGCCTTGATTACATCCAGTGAGTTGGCCGTCGGCAACACCCAGATGCCCATGAACGTGGCTTTCTCCCCGGAAAACCGCACGTCCTCATCGTACGTCTCCGCGCCCAGCTCGACGTCCGCGACGTCCTTCAATCGAACAATGGTGTTGCCTTTCTGCACGGACCACGAGATTGCGAAATTCCTCCGCGGTGCGCAGATCGGTGTTGGCGGTCAGGTTGACGGAGATCATCGACCCCTTCGTTGCTCCAACCGCCGACAGATAATTGTTGGCCGCCAGTGCGGCGCGTACTTCGGACGGAGAGATACTCAGCGCGGCCAATCGATCCGCTTTCAACCAAACGCGCATTGCAAACGTGCGGGCGCCAAGGATGTCCGCGCGCTGGACGCCGCTGACGGCGGTCAACTTCGGCTGGACAACCCGTGTCAGGTAATCGGTGATTTGATTCTGGTCGAGGTCTTTGGAATAAAAACTCAGGTACGCGGCGGCGAACTGGTTATCGCTGGTCTCGAGTTCGATGACGGGCGCTTCGGCTTCCGGCGGCAGATCGTTGCGCACCTGGGCGACTTTCGCCTGAATCTGCGTGAGCGCTGCGTTGTTGTCATAATTAATCTTCAGATGCACCGTGATGGTGCTCAGTCCCTGGGCGCTTTCGGATTCGATGTAGTCGATGCCGTCCGCGCTGGCGATGACGCGCTCCAGCGGCGTGGTGATGAATCCGCGTACGAGATCGGCGTTCGCTCCCACGTAGATCGTCTTGATGGTGACGATGGCGATGTCGCTGCGCGGGTATTGCCGGACGTTGAGGCTGCGAATCGCCTGCAGACCCGCCAGCAGGATGATCAGGTTGATCACGGTCGCTACGACCGGCCGGCGGATGAAAAAATCGGTCAATCTCATGTGTTTCCTTGGCCGCGGATCGTCTTACATGTTCGGCGGATTCGGATTGGCTTCGTTGCCCGGCTGCACGCTGTTGTTGACCTGCACCGCGGTGCCGCCGCGCAGCTTGAACACGCCCGAACTGACGACTTCGTCACCTTCCTTGACTCCCGAGATGACTGTGACCTGGTCGCCGCGGCTCGAACCGAGCTTTACAAATTGTTGCTGGACTTCCTTGTCCGCCGAACCGTTGGCACCTTGCTTATTCTTCACAATGAAGACCGAGTCACCGTAGGGCGCATAGCTGATGGATGACGTGGGAATAAAAATGGCGTCTTTTTCCGGCAGCAGTACGTCAACGTTGACAAACATGCCGGGGCGCAGCCTGTTATCTGGATTCTTGACCGTCGCCTGAATTGTCATGTTGCGCGTGGATTCGTCGAGACGCGACTCAATTGCCGTGATTTCACCTTCGAACTGCTCGCCCGTGATCCCCGCGGCCTTGATCCGAATCTGTTTCCCCATGGCAATCTGCTCGAGATCCTGCTGCGGAATCGCAAACTCGACGTAGATCGGGTCGACCGACTGGAGTGTCACGATCGGCGCGCCAACGTTCAGATATTGTCCGAGGTCCACCTGACGAATTCCCACCAACCCATCGAACGGCGCGGTGATCGTTTTCCGAGCGATCAACGCCCGTGCGTCATCCACTGCGGCGGTTGCTTGACGGAATTCGCTCTCGGCCGCATCGTAGTCCGATCGCGATACCGCCCCATCCGTTACGAGACTGCGCTGGCGGTCAAGACTGATCTTCGACAGGTCACGCCGGGCTTCGGCCGAACGCAGTTGCGCCTCTTCCTGCTGGCCGTCGAGCTTCACCAGAAGATCCCCCTTCTTGACTGTCGTGCCGGACTGAAACGAAATCTGGGAGATGATGCCCGCCAAATCCGTGCTGACCGTGACGCCATTGACGGCTCGCAATGACCCCACGGCACTCAATGACGGCTGCCACCGCTCCCGCGCCGCCACGGTCGTGGTCACCGCTGTTGGCGGTGGGGCGTACTTGGCGAACTGCGCCATCCCCGCCCGGATTTGCATCACCTTCCAGGCGCCAATTCCCGCGACGAAGAGAAAGGCAATCGCCAACATGATCAGCATTCGTTTCATCATGGATCCGGAAGCCGGCTTTTGTTCCAATTGGCTTTTCAGGGAAGTGGTAACGTGCGCGTGGGATGGTACAGATGTCGCGGTCGGATTCTGACTGGATTGTGGAGATCCTTTTTCAATGATAGGCGTGCTCACGGCTTTCCTTCCTAATTGGTATGCAAAACACCTGAGTTCGATTCCACGACAACAGTTTCGGTTTCTTTCACCCCGAGCAATTCGCGGGTCCCACGTTCTGCTTCCTGCAAGACATCGAGGTCATTCTGAATCCGCGCCTGGGTCAGTAGTCCCTCGTAATAGGCAAACAAAGTACGCGATTTGGCCGCCGCGTCTGGCGCGTCAATCAACCCAGCCGCGTGGGCGTCGCGGATGGCTGATTCAAAATACTTCCGTTTGCTCTCCAGAATTTCCTGGATCTTCCGCGGCAGACCGTCTTCCCGCGTGCTGATTTCCGAGCCCAACGAGAACTGTGGGCACCCCAGCACGTGACCGTACCTGGCCTTGATCTCAGCCTGGAACTGATAGCTATATTCACAATACTTCCGCAGTCGTTCCAGTGGCGGAACGGTTGCGGAAAAGAGTGCGTCAAGTTCGGGCCGAATGCGGTTCCATCCCACATCAATGGCTGCCAACGCGAGGTCCGCCTTCGAATCAAAGAAGTAATAGAAACTGCCCTTCTTGACCCCCGCCTTGTCACAAATATGGTCGATGGTCGTACTGCCGTAGGAGCCAGTCCATATCAACTCCAACACAGCCTCCATCAACCTCTCTTTAGCATCACTGACACGTCCCATGATTCTCACCTTCTGGCTTTGGCCACCTACTTGCGACCTTCAAAATTTTAGGAGACAATACAAAAGTTTACTAAGTAGTCAACTACTTTGATTTCTCTAGTCGCCACATTACGTATTATTCTTATCATTAATATGTTGCGCTGCTTACTCCAGCACTGGACATTTGGCTGATGGCAGCTCCATGACGGAACCAATCCTCAAATTGGCTCATGATTCATTGACCGCAAAGGGCCGTCGGGATTTCTGGCTCAGGGGTGATGCCAAACCCTCTGGCATAGCAGTTGCGCCTCATTTTGGGCCGGATCGGGACACAACGTCCCGCGAGTTGATGGCATAACACAATCTGCTATCATGACGACAACTATGGATCGAATAGCGGACCGCGAAAGTTTGCCCATTGAAATCGCGCTATTGGTGTCCTTGCTCTTGCACGCGATGGCCTATTGCACAGCGCAATACGGCGCGCCCCTCCTGAAGTTGCCGTGGTTGGCTTCCTTGACCAAATTGGTGCATGTGACCTATATGCAGCCGAGCGCGGTGCATCCGCACGTGCAGACCATCACCTTCGTGGAATTGAATGAGCCGCGCGCTCAGAATCAACCGGACCGGGGCAAGCAATCCCAGCAATTCATGGAAACTGACGCCTCGCAGGTCACAGGCGAAAAACCGAAAACCGCCCAGTACTATTCCGACAAGTCGACCGTCGCCGCCAATCCGAATAATGCCAGCGGCAAAGTCGGTGATACCCCGTATCTGGACGGCAAAGAGACGAAGTACAAAGACAAGCAGCCAATGAGCACACTGGACGTACCCACGCAATCGGGAGTTTCGGCTCCGCTCGTTGTGCAAGCGGGCGCGCCAGGATCACCGACTCGGCTCGCCCAGCCGTCCCCGCCTGCGATTTCCAAGCCCGCGACGACACCGCCACAGGAAAAACCGTCTGTCACGCCCCAGCCGCAACCGCAATCTCCAGCTCAACCCCAGGAGATCCCGGCGGTCGGGTTGAAAATGGTGGAAGAGCAGAAAATGGCGACGGCGCCAAAACCGACCGCGACGCCGAGCGTTATGACCGGTTCGGACATCCCCACACCGCCTGCGGTTGCTGAGGTGGGAGGAGGCGCTCCTGCGCTTGCTAGCGAACCGGGCGTTGCAGGCCGCGAAATCGTGGCGCGGAAAGCGCGTCTTGTGGCCGCCGGCGTCTCGCGCGCGGGTGTGACCGCATTCAATGTGGAGGCGAGTCCATTCGGTGCATATGACAAGAAGGTCATTAAAGCCATTCAGAGCCGCTGGTACCAGCTCATCGATCGCTACGGGATCTACGAGAGCACGGCAACCGTCACCGTCTACTTCGAGTTGTTTGATGACGGCCAGGTCAGGAATGTGAAAACCATCGAGGGCACTGAGAACAGCATTTTGTCGTTGTTTTGCGAGAAAGCCATCATAGAATCAGGGCCGTTCGAGCCATGGCCTGACGAACTGCGCGCGCTAGCTGGGAAGGAGCCGCGTCAGGCGACTTTTACGTTTTACTACTGAGTCATCAGAAAAGGGAGGAGCTTCATGCCGGAATGGTTCTTTCGGGGCGGAATCGCCATGTGGCCGCTGTTGGTGTGCTCGATAGCGGGGTTGGCCATCATTTTGGAACGCACTTGGGCGTTGCAGCGGCGCCGCATTATTTCCCCCGAGTTAGCCGCCGCCATTGAGAGGCGGCCGGTCACACCCGAGCAAACCGAGACGGTGCGCGTGCTGAGCGAATCGGACACGACGGTCCTAGGCAGGCTCGTGCAAGCCATGTTCGCCCACGCATCGCTGCCGAAAACAGAAAATGTCGAGGTCATGCAGGCGCTGGCCCGCCAGATCGTTGGCCGGATGGAGCGCGGGTTGACCACGCTGTCGCTCATCGCCGAGCTCGGACCGCTGCTGGGACTGCTGGGCACCGTCATCGGCATGGTCCAATTGTTCGAGGACGTGGCGAAGAAGGGACTCGGCGAGCCGGCGATGATCTCCCGCGGCATCTACGAGGCGTTGACCGCGACGATGACCGGCCTCAGCATCGCGATCCCGGCGTTGATCGCGTACATGTATTTGCGCCGCCGCATCGAGGTGCTGGTGCTGGAGCTGGAACGGCACACCAACGAGTTGTTGACGCGCCTGTACCGCAATCCCCAGTAGGAATCCGCCATGCGCATCTTCGATCCGGCCAAATCACCTCGCGCACCGGCCATTCGCTTGATCAATCTCGTGGACGTGCTGTTCATCCTGCTCATTTTTTTCATCGCCACGACCACGTTTCGCGCGAACTCGCCGACGGCCGTGAAACTTGTCCTCCCCGAAGCCAAGACCGCCGAGGAAGTCGGCCGCGAAAAGGTTGAGCGCCTCTCGATTGCCGTCAGTTCTGATGAAACCATCTATCTCGACAACAAGCCCATCGCCCTGAGCACGCTGGAACAAACCCTGCGTGACGCGAAAGAGAAGAACCCGAAACTGCAAGTGCAGTTCTCCGCCGACAAGACAGTCAGCTATGGCACAGTCGTGGCCATCGTGGATGCGGCACGGTCTGCGGGCATCCCGGATATCACGGCATTCACCAAGAAATCGGCGAAGTAGAGAATTTGGCCTCGGGATCGCGTAGCGACATTGTTGTAGTGATTAGGCTCCGATTCTGTTAATCAGCAGGCGATGCCGATAGGGAGAGGTAGAGCCAGGCGCATCTTGTGCTTATGTGTTGCGACAGTCGCCTGTGTCGCGCTGGTGTATGCTGCGTTTGGGCCGGGTCGCAGGTGGCTCGCTTACTACTTCCGTCTAAAGGCCTACAGGTACCAACAGTTCGGCGATTGGATCCACACGGAACGGATGGCACGACGCAGCCTCGCACTGGTTCCGGATGACGTTTTTACCCTGACAATGCTGGGCAATGCGCTGGAAGAGCTTCAGCGCTACGACGAACAAGAGCAGGTGTTCCGCAAGGCGGTCGCGCTAGCGCCAAATGATGTTTACGCCTTTGCTGGGCTTGGACCAGCACTGTACTACTTGGGACGGGACGAGGAGGCGGAGCGGTACGAGTAGAAGGCAATCGATCTGGACCCATCGATTGCGCAAGTGCAGACTGATTTGGCCGGCATATTGCTCGCACTGGGTCGAAACGATGAAGCCGAGGAGCATCTTCGTGAAGCATTGATACTCGATCCCGGGTTGCCAATGGCTCACATCTCCTTGCGGGAAGTTTTTGCTCGACGCGGAAAGATGGAGGAAGCCGAGGCTGAATTCTGTGGGGCCGTCCTCCTGGCTCCTCAATGGTGGAAACCCCATCTCGGTCTCAGCACATTCTTCCTGTACCAAAACCGGTTGGACGAAGCACAAATGGAGATTCAGGAAGGCCTGCGCCTGCAACCGGACGCGGCAGATCTGGTCCAAAACCTTGGCGAACTATACTGGAAGCGCGGAAATCTCGTTGAGGCCGAACGGCAATATCGAAAGGGTTGTCAGTTGGCGAAAGATTACGCCAGGGCCGCTCACCAACTCGCGTTGTTCTTGTCGGAGGGCAAGGGCAAACAACAGTTCGACGAAGGCAAGTTAAACGACTTGGAAAGAACTCTTCGAGAAGCCATACGCCGTTGGCCCACCTTCGCACAGCCCTACAACAATTTAGGCTACGTGTTGATTGCCGATTCCAACCGCTGGGATGAGGCGGAGTCGCTCATTAGAAGGTCCATCGACCTGGCCTCTGCCCAAGACCCCAATTTCTTCGATAGCCTTGGTGAGTTGCTCTCGAAGCAACCACGAAGGCGAGATGAAGCAGTCGCCGCTTATCGAAAGGCGCTCAGCCGGATATACTGAAGTGGGCAGCTCGAACGACATCCATCGTGTGCAAGAAATTCTGGACCGGCTCGAAACTCCTTAAAGTTTGCAGATTCGTACAACAAAACGGGCGGCTGTGCTAAACACAGCCGCCCGTTGAATTTGTAAACTCTAACGGATTACTTGGTGCCGAGAATCGAATCTTTCGCGGCCTTGGCGATGCGGAACTTCACAACCCGCTTGGCCGGAATCTGAATCTGTTCGCCCGTCGCCGGATTGCGGCCGATGCGGGCCTTGCGATTCACCAGCACGATCTTGCCGAGCCCGGGAATCGTGAACGAATTCTTCGCTTCCTTGTACGCCAACTTCACCAACTCCTCGATGAACAGGCCCGCGCTCTTCTTCGACACGCCGGTCTTCTCTGCCAGAGTTCCCAAAACTTGTGACTTCGTCATTTTTGCCATAAAGCTCCTTACTTGTTCTCCTTGGTTTAGGGTTCGGCGGATACTACAAAAGTGCCGGAAACCTTGCAACTATTGATTTTTTAAGGGTTCGACTCTCGTACCGCGGCCAAAAACGGGTTCGTGAGCCGCTCGTGGCCAATCGTCGTCACAGGCCCGTGCCCGGGAAACACGCGCACATCATCCCCGAGCGGCAACAGCTTCTCTCGAATGGAACGCAACAACGTTTCGTAGTCGCCTCCCGGCAAATCCGTTCGCCCCACCGATCCGGCGAACAGTACGTCGCCGACAAACGCCACGCGTTCCTTCCGTTCCATCAGCACCACGCTACCCGGACAATGACCGGGACAATGAAACACCTCAAACCGTAAACTGCCCACGTCTAATGGTTTGCCCTCTTCCAGGAAAAAACTCGGCTGGCTGGGTTCAATGTCCAGATCCAACCCGAAATACCGTGCTTGCGGAAGACTCAGCAGCGGCGCGCTCTCGCGGTGGATGCCGAATTTCGCCCCGGTCAACCGCAACAACTCGGCATTATCCAAAAAGTGGTCCCAATGGCCATGCGTGTTCACCAGGCAGGCAATCGGGGTGTTCCACTTTCGGGCTTGGTCGACAATCAACGGCGCCGCTCCCTGCGGCGCATCAATCACCACCGCGACGCCCTGCAGCTTGTCCGCGACCAGATACCCATTGGTCGCCACCGGTCCCGCTTCAAAAGTCTCAATAATCATTCAATGTCGCGTGGTCGCGGATGCGTCAACCTCATTCCTCCTCATCCTCTTCGTCTTCATCTTCCTCGTCCTCTTCATCCTCCTCATCGTCCAACTCTTCGTCTGCGTCCAAGCCCTCCATGTCTTTCGTGTCGCTCAAATCGAAACCGCACGTCGGACAACGCAGATTGTTCCGCTTCAACTCCTCGGGCTCAACGTCCACATTGCAGTTCGAGCACGTTACTTGTTCCATGCTTGTCCCCCCTTACACTACCATTGCGCCGAAACAATAATAAAAAATCGGGCACGCGCAAGCGCGATTTGCGCGGATGCTACTTCGCCGCTGGTGGACGCAATTTGGCCAGGACAGCTTCGACCTGCTCCCGTTGCTGGGATGGGCCGCGCCACATTTCCAGACACTTCTCATAGGCCGTCACCGCCTCGTTCGTCCGACCATCCGCCGCGAGGAGTTGGCCCAGGAACAGATACAGGTGTGGGTCTTCCACATGCTCCGCCACCGTGCGTTGCAGCGCCTGGATCGCCATCGCGCGGTCCCCTTGCCGCGCCGCCAACTGCCCGCGCAACAGCCACGCCTGCACGGAGTGCGGCTGCTCGTCCAGCACGGCTTCCGTTTCCGCCACCGCTCCGTCGAGATTGCCCTCGGTCGCCTTGATCTGGGCCTGCATTAATCGCGCGTAAAAATACCGCGGATTGATCGCCAGCAATTTTTCCGTCAGGTCCATCGCCCGTTCCTTGTCGCCCGCGTCGAGGTTGATCGTCGCCAGGTTCATCCACGCCTCCGAAGTTCGCGGATGAATCGCGAGAGCGTCTTCGAATAGTGCCTGCGCCGTATCCACCGCCCCGACGACCATCAGAAAATTCCCCATCGTCGCCACCACGCGGGCGCGCAGATAGGCATCGTTGCCCGCCGTCTCGTCCGCAAGCTTGTGCGCGTACGCCAGCACCGCTTTCGTGTCCGTCACGTGCACGGGCTTGAGATCCTTCAATTGCTTGTCGGCTCGCAATTTTGCCCAGCAACTCTGGTGCACGAAGATGCACGCGGCATGGTCGAAATACAGCATGTCCCACACGCGGCTGTTCACCAGGTATTTCAACAACGGGCGGTCGTCCGCTGGCCCGTACTCCAGGAACGCCACCGATACCGACCGCTCGCGCATCCATCTTTTCCCATTCCGGTGGGTCGTACATCGCCCGGCGGTACCGGTCCACAAATTCCCGGCCATACAGATTGGCGCGCCCGTCGCAGAACGACCGCCACTGCGGATACCCCGTCCAGATCAGCGGCCCGCCGGACAGGTATGTATTGAATACATTCAACCCCGCCGGCAGTTTCATCATTACCGACAGCGCCCGCGTCGGCACGATCGATTCGTCCACGCCCACGCCGAAGTTGGCCGGCCGGCTCTCGGCAATCGCCCAACGGTTCGTGACCACGATAAAAATCAGGAATGCCGCCGTGATCACCGCCACGATCCCCGCCGTCGCCTCGCCCCAATCCGAGCGCTTCTTTCCCGCAAATCTTTCCCGCAACACCGCGAGCCCATGCGCGAGGATCGGCGCCGTCACCACCGCGTACAGCGCTGTGAACCGGTTCGCGTGCAGCGCCAGAACGCTCATCGCCGCCACCACCAGCGCGTGCGCCCACGGAAACGCGCGCCGCCTGATCGCCAGCACGGCCACGAGCACCGCCGGGTTCAACCAGAACAACCACCAAAACACCTGCAGCGCCCAGTTCGGTTCGGTGACCAACAGTTCCCGTGTCGGTAGCCACTCGCCAATCGTACCCGCGGGGCTCGAGCTTCTCGTCTGCTCGATCGTGTGTTGCGCCAGACGGATGCCAAAAGGATTCACCAGACACGCCGCGCACGACAACGCGAACGCGCCGACGATCAGCCCCAAACAACGCCACTCTTTCTTCAGGGCAAATTCGATCCCCTGAACCAGACCGTACATGGCCATCAGCGCGATCCCCAATGGAAACGATCCATGGACGTCCACCCACGCCAACTCCAATATCGGCAACCACAGGAGCGCGTACGGTTTACCCCGCCGCGCCGCCTCCAACAGGGCAATCGTCAGGGCCGCAAACAAAAGCATCACGACATCCGGTCGGACCTCAAGCCGCGCTCGTGAGGCCACGAACGCCGCCATCATTGCGAATGCCGCCAGTGACACTCCCGCCCCATTACGCCGACACGCACGAAACACCACCAACCCGGCCAGGCATACGATGATGGCTTTGCCCACCACCATTGCATTGAATCCGCCCCATGCATACAGGACGTAGATGCCGACCTGAAACAGCCACTCCCAGTCGAGCCACTCTTTCCCGTTCACCGTCGCCGAAAACGGGTCGGTGTGCGGGACCGCGCCATGCGAGATGATCCACTCGCCCGTTTTCAGATGCCAAAACGTGTCGGACTCAGAAATCTTCTCCAGCGCCAGGAAGAATGGGAATGCGACCGCCAACACAACCACGATCGCGGCAAGGATTTTGAGCGCTTTCCCGTGCATGGGCGCGGCATTGTCGCCAACCTCTCGCCGTATTTCCAGCCCGATTCCGGGGCTAGTGCGCCACTCCCGGCCCGGGCGACGCGGCCGGCTCGTTGATCGACGGTTTCTGATTGGCTCTGGCGGCGAGTAGGCGCGACAAAGCATCGCGAAGCGTCGTGTTGTCGGGGTCGACCTTGATCGCCGCGCGGATCTTCTCGATGGCGGCATCGAGATTACCCTGCTTCTCGTACAGCGCGGCGCAATTGTAATATGCTGACAGGTTTTTCGGATCGAGCTGGATCAATCGCCCGTACTGGAGGATGGCCTTGTCCAGTTCGCCGAGATTCGTCCAGATCGTTGCCAAATGGAGAATGATGGCGTCGTTCTTCGGATCGAGTTCAATCGCTTTCTCGAATTTCGCCGCGGCTTCGCGGTACCGCCCCAGATTATTGAGCGCGGCCCCGAGGTTCACGTACGCCAGTTGATTGCTGGGATCAAGGTCCGCCGCCTTTTGGAGGGGCTCCATCGCCTCGTCGTACTTCTTCATGTTAATCAGCGAATTGCCCCAGTTGAGGTACACCATGCTGTTGTGGGAATCGATCTTCTCGGCGTCCTTGAGTTCATCAATGGCTTCCTGGTACCGCCCCAGCTTGTCCAGTACGTAGGCAATGTTGATGACGACGCTGATATTGAGCGGGTCATACGCCGCCGCGCGATGAAACTGGTCCAGCGCCAACTCCAATTTGCCATCCTTGACGAACTGGATGCCGCGGCCCTGATACAGAACCGCGCGGGCGGGGTCGCGTTCGCTGACCGGTTGGTCATTCTTGAGCAGATTGGCGTCGGGCGTCGCGGGCGGCTCGTAGAGCGCCGCCACGAACAACATTAATACCAGCCCGCCCGCAAGGCCGCTGGCGACGCGCTGGAAGGCGTGTGTCCTGTTTCCCGACAGGGATGGCTGTGGATCGCTCATTTGCTCTGGCAAATCTAACAGACTCGCGCTATTTTTCGAGCCGGATCGGTCCGGGCGAGTCGTCGTTCGAGGCGGTCGAGATGAACCTGAGTTTCGGTTATAACACAAACGGGTTTGCCCAACACAAACTCGAAGATGCACTGGAGATCATCGCCGACTGCGGCTATCGCGGCGTCGCGCTGACGTTGGACAATTATCACTGCAACCCATTCACCGTCGAGCCCGCCGATCTCAACCGACTCCATCAGCTCCTGGACAAACTGCAGCTCCGCGTGGTGATCGAAACCGGGCGCGCTACCTCCTCAACCCGCAGCGGGAACGCTACCCCACGCTTGTCAGCAGTGAAGGACGCCAAATCCGCCTTGAATTCCTCCGGCGCGCGGTCGACATCGCCGCCGACCTCCACGCCGAATGCGTCAGCTTCTGGTCGGGAGCATCGGACCCGGAAGTTCCCGAGCACCAGGCGTGGGACTGGCTGGTTACGGGCTGCCTGCAACTGGCCGAGCATTCCAAACGCCGCGGCGTGCAACTCGCCTTCGAGCCCGAGCCGGGAATGCTCGTTGACGACATGGCCAAATTCGAGGTCCTCAAAAAACATATCACCAGCGCCCGGTTCGGCCTGACGATGGACATCGGCCACGTCTTCTGCACCGAGACCGCGCCGTTTCGTCAGGTCTATGGCAAGTTCGCCAACCTCATCCGCAACATCCACATCGAAGACATTCGCGACCGCAAGCACGAGCATCTGATGTTCGGCGAGGGCGAACTGGATTTCGTCGCCATCCTCCGTGTGCTCAATGACAACAAGTACACCGGCCTCATTAACGTGGAACTCCCCCGCCACAGCGATCGCGCCGCCGTGGTCGCCCGGGCTTCCATCGAATTCCTCAACGCAATGGGCGAAAAGATCCCGCCGCCAACCTCGCACGCTGTGCCGAAATCTGCCCCGTCCGCCACTCGCTGATTCTCGCCCGGACTGCCGCATGTTGAGGTGAAATAAAATCTTCTTGTCTGACACACGCCCCGGCTGTATTGTGCTTCAAGTTTTCGGAGGCATTATTATGAAGATAGCGTATCTTGCTGCCGTATCCGCCATCACCCTCAGCGCGTCCCTGGGTTTTGCCGCCCCAAGCGAATCCGTCGAATCCGCGGGCGCGTCGACCGCGTACCAGAAGGTCGATGCGATGTTTGGCGAGCAGATTGTCGCCGGCCGGCTCCAAGCCGTCGGCCTGACCGCGCAGCAGGCGCGCGCGCGCCTCTCGCAGCTCAACGACCAGCAACTCGGCGAATTGGCCGCCCAAGCCGACATGATTCAGGCCGGAGGCACAATCCAACACGATACGTGCGACCATCTTGGCCCGTTGCGCTGCATGTGGCATCAAGTGACCATCTTCGCCACCAACGTGTATCGTGTGATCTTTTGCTGGGCTGACCTGAAATAGCCCATCCGCTTTCGCCGTCACGGCCTGTCCCGAGGTTTTTTGGGACAGGCCGTTTCTGCTATAGTGCCGACGTGAAACCGAGCGCGGCTCCCTTTGCCGAGAACCGGCTGCTGTTCGGGCGCGACGACACATCATCCATCGTCGGCGCCGAACCCGCGGGCGATTCACAAATCACCGTCTTCCGCAGGCTCGACGGCGCACTGGCCACCGAAACGCAGCCGTTCCAACCGTTTCTCTGGCTCACCGAGCAGGTCTACCTGCAAGGTTTCGATCGCAAGGTCGAGTACCTGCCGCTGGAAGGTCACGGCGCCTTCAAATTCCTGGTAAAATTCCAGTCGTGGACGGATTTTCAGCAGGCGCGAAAGTTCCTCGGTATCACCTCGTGCTTCGCCGTCAACGACCCCGTCCAACAATATCTGATGGTCACCGGCCGCACGTCGTTCAAGGGTTTGCGCTTCGATCAGATCAACCGCCTCCAATTGGCGGTCGTGGCCGCCGCCGACAACACCTTGCAAGCCGTGCAGCTTTGCGACAACCGGGGCCGGCAACTCGAACTCACCGGAACGGAAGCACAAATCCTCAAGAAATCCGTCGATGCCATTCGCGACCGCGATCCCGACGTGATCGAAGGCCACGATATTTTCCGCGCGGCGTTGACGCAGCTCACGGCACGCGCTCGCGTCGCTCGCCTTCCATTGAAACTGGGACGCGACGGCTCCGTGCTCCGCTCCCGGCAATCGCGCGTCCAAATCGCCGAGCGCACGATCCAGTACCCGAAATATGAAATCTACGGGCGGCACGTCGTCGACACGTTCCTGCTCGCGGTGTTCTACAACGTCTCGACGCGCGAATTGGAGGGCTTCGAACTCCCCGAGGTCGCCGCGCATTTCGGCGTGAAGGAATCGGGCGCGGAGGCCGTGCGTCGGATCAGCGACCTGCTCAGCCCGAGTTACTTCGTCCAAGCGCAGGTTTTCCCGTACAGCTATCAGGACGTCGTCGTGCGCGGCAACGCGACGAAGATCGACGCGCTCTTTCTGCGCGAATACCTGCACCAACGCCACACCATCCCGCAGTTCGGCGAACCGCGCCCGTTTGCCGGCGGTTACACGGACGTGTTTTACGAAGGCATCGTTCGCAACGTGTGGCATTGCGACGTGCAATCGCTGTATCCGTCGCTGATGCTCGCGTTCGACATCAAACCGCGCGGCGACGAGTTGAACCTTTTCCTGCCGCTGCTCCGCGACCTGCGGCAGTTCCGGTTGAAGGCCAAAGCCGACGCCAAAGCCGCAATGGACGACACGCAGCGCCGGCACCTCGATGCGATGCAACAGACATTCAAGATTCTCATCAACTCGTTCTACGGCTACCTCGGTTTCTCGCAAGCGCACTTTGGCGACTTCAACGCTGCCGAGGAAGTCACCGCCAAAGGCCGCGAAACCCTCAAGACAATGCTCGATTGGCTGCAGAAACGCGGGGCCCGCGTCATCGAGATCGACACCGACGGCTTGTATTTTGTGCCGCCGCCAAAATCCGATCCCAAGACTTTGGAAAGCCAGTTGCAGGAAGCGCTGCCCAAGGGTGTCGATGTCGAGATCGACGGACAGTTCCCCGCGATGTTCAGCTACAAGATGAAGAACTACGCGCTGCTGGACAACGAGGGAAAACTTCACGTGACCGGCTCCGCGCTTCGCTCGCGCGGCCTGGAAAAGTTCCAACGCCAGTTCCTCGAAGAGATGCTCACGCTCGCGCTCCGGGGCGAAGCGAAGAAGGTGCCGCAACTCTACGAGGAATATTGCCAGAAGATCGAGCGCGGCCAGTTTCCCATCGACATGCTCGCCAAGACGGAGACGCTGCAGGACACGCTCGATGTCTATCAGCAGAAGATTGCAAAATCAGCGCGCAACCGCAGTGCCGCCTACGAATTGGCCCTGAAATCAGGCCGCAACTACCAACCCGGCGACCAGATCACCTACTACGTCACCGGCGACAGCAAACGCGTGAGCGTTTACGACAACTGCAAGCTCGCCGCCGATTTCAACCCCGCTCGCCGCGACGAAAACATCGACTACTACCTTGATAAGCTGAAAGCGCTCTACAAAAAGTTCGCCGAGATGTTGGTGGGGTGACTCTCAATCTCGGCTGGTGCACAGATGGTTGGTCTTCCAAGTCTAATTACGTTGCCATTTTCGTAAGTCGTCCTAGAATCGGCGTTCGAAACGAACCGTGCCACATTGCGTGTGAAACCACAATTCGAAAGCTGACCACGTGCTCCTACCAGCCCAAATCATCCAGAAGAAGCGCGACGGACATGCGCTGACCGAAGAAGAAATCCGTTTCTTCATCAACGGGTTCACCAGCAGCGAGCTTCCCGATTACCAGATGTCGGCGATGGCGATGGCGATTTGCTTCCAGAGGATGAACTTTGACGAAACGATGTGGCTAACCCGCGCGATGATTGCCAGCGGCAAGATCGTGGAATGGAAGCGGCAGACCGGCACATTCTACGCCGACAAACACAGCACGGGCGGCATCGGCGACAAGACGTCGTTGATTATCGCCCCGCTCGTCGCCTGCTGCGGGGTGAAAGTGCCAATGATTTCGGGGCGCGGACTTGGACCAACGGGCGGGACGCTCGACAAACTCGAAAGCATTTCCGGCTTCAACGTGAACCTGCCACTCGACAAGTTCCAGCAGATCACGGACAAGGTTGGCGCCTGCATGATCGGCCAAACTGCTGAAATCGCTCCCGCCGACAAGAAACTGTATGCGTTGCGCGATGTGACCGCGACGGTTTCCTGCCTTCCGCTCATCGTCGCCAGCATCATGTGCAAGAAACTGGCGGAAAACGTGGACGGGTTGGTGCTCGACGTCAAATGGGGCAGCGGCGCGTTCATGCGGACCCGTGAGACATCGACGGAACTGGCCAAGGCAATGGTTGAGGTCGGAAAACGCTACGGCAAGAAGGTCTGCGCGCTGCAGACGGACATGAACCAACCGCTTGGTCAACAGATTGGCAATGCGCTCGAAGTGCGCGAGTGCATCGAGGTCATGAACGGTTCGGCCCAGGCGAATGATTTGATGGAAGTCACCCTCGCGCTGTCCGCCGAGATGTTGCTCATGGCCGGCGTGGCGAAAAATGTTGCAGACGCTCGGCAAATGCTGCAAAAGAAACTTGCGAGCGGCGAGGCATTGCGGAAATTCGCCGAGATGATCGTCGCCCAGGGCGGTGATGCCAAAGTCTGCGACGATGTAAAGCGACTGCCAAAGGCCAAACAGACCAGGCCGGTTGCGGCACCGAAATCCGGCTTTGTGCAGGCGATCGAATGCGACCAGGTCGGCTATGCCGTAATCGCGCTCGGCGGCGGACGCAAAGTTTCAGCCGATAAAATTGATTTTGCGGTCGGCTTCGAACAACCGAAGAAGATCGGCGATGCCGTGACGGCGGGCGAACCGTTGATGATCATGCATTACAACGATGCGACACGCGCCGCCGAGGCCGAGCATATGGTGCAACAGGCGTACAAGATCGAAGACAAACCCGTCACGACGCGGCTACCGTTGATCGTGCAGAAAATAGAGTGAGGGATTCATTCCGATGATGACCGACGTAAAAGAGACGAAGGAATTTTTGGATGCAAAACTGGCCGGGTTCAAACCCGACGTGGCATTGGTGGTGGGGTCGGGCCTGGGCGGCATCACGCAGGGCGTTGCCAAACCAATGGTCATTCCCTACACCGACATTCCCCATTTTCCCAAACCGACGGTCGCGGGTCATGCCGGGCAGATGATCTTCGGCGAGTTGGCGGACAAGAAACTGATGGTGCTCAGCGGACGGTTTCATCGATACGAAGGACGCAGCCCCGCCGAGATCACCTATCCCATCAATGTGGTCGATGCGCTGGGCGTGAAGATTCTCATCGTCACGAATGCCGCCGGCGGCATCAACCCGCAATACAAGCCCGGTGACCTCATGGTCATCGAAGACCACATCAATCAGCTGGGCCTCAATCCACTCATCGGCGGCATCAACGGCGACGGCGGCATCAAATTCATCGACATGACGCAGGCCTATTCGCCTCGTTTACGCGAGAAACTCGACACCGCCGCGGAAAAGCAACAGGTCCCGATCTGGCGTGGCGTCTATCTGGCCACGACGGGGCCGAGCTACGAGACACCCGCCGAGATCAAGGCGTTTGCCTGGATCGGCGCGGACGCCGTGGGGATGAGCACCGTGCCCGAAGTCATCGTGGCGCGCTATCACAATATCGAGGTCGCCGGCGTTTCGTGCATCACCAACCTCGCGGCCGGCATCTCCAGCAAGAAACTGTCTCACGATGAAGTGCTGGAAGTGGGCCGGGCGGCGCAGGGCAACCTGGCAAAACTCCTGACCGAATTCATTGGATCGCTATGAAATCCACTTCGCACAAGTTCAGCAAACTAATCGCCGCTGCCAAGGCCGCGCAGAAGAATGCCCATGCGCCCTACTCAAAGTTTCGGGTCGGGGCAGCGCTCCTGACGAAGAGCGGCAAAGTCTACACAGGCGTCAATATCGAGAACGCCAGCTACGGGTTGACCAATTGCGCCGAACGTGTCGCGATGGGGAAAGCCGTCAGCGAGGGGCACCGCAAGTTTCAGGCGATCGCCGTTGTCGCCCCCAGCGACGGGCTCAGCCCGTGCGGCGCCTGCCGTCAGGTGCTGGCCGAATTCGGCGAGATGGTCGTCATCTGTGCCGATTCCCGCAACACCCGCCGCGTCCACATTCATCTGCTTTCAGAATTGCTTCCCCACAGTTTCAAGCTGTGATAACAATTGGGGCGTGACCGCAAAGGAATTCCAGAAGCTGGTGACGGGAGACAAGAGCGATTTTCTGGATCGCTTTCTGGTGCTCTTGGGCGACAAGCGCATCGAGTACTGCGTGATCGGTGGACTGGCGGTGAATGCTTACGCCGAGCCTGTTGTGACGCTCGACTGCGATGTTGTGGTGGTCGCCTCGCGGCTCGCGGAATTGGAGCAAGCGTTGCAGTCGATGTGCGAGGTCGAACGATTTGAACACAGCCTCAATTTGAGTGACAAACAATCGGGAGTGCGCATCCAGATTCAAATGGATCCGCGGTATCAGCCGTTTGTCAGCCGCAGCTCAAAGCGAGAGGTTCTGGACCGAAGACTTCCGATAGCTGACATCGATGACTTGCTACAGGGCAAGATTTGGGCGTACCAAGATGCCACGCGGCGCGCCAGCAAACGCCAGAAAGACCTGGTGGATATTTCGCGGCTGATTGAAGCCCGTCCTGCATTAGTGGCCAAAGTGCCGGAGGACATCCGAGAGAAATTGCTGACCTGAAATCATTGAAGCATCGTTCAAACCCGATTCCTGCAGCACCCGCTGCGTCCACATTCATCTGCTCTCGGAATTGCTGCTCCACGCGTTTGAGTTGCGATAACGACGGAAAACGCGGTATAGTGTCCGTACCATGAGATCGGACACAATCAAACGCGGCGCCGAGCGCGCACCGCATCGCAGCCTGTTGCGGGCCACCGGCACCATCGAATCCGAAGACGACTTCAACAAGCCGTTCATCGCGATCGCCAACAGCTACACCGACTGCATCCCCGGCCACGCCCACCTCAACGAGGTCGGGCATGCTCATCAAACGCCTGGTGCGCGAGGCCGGCGGCGTGCCGTTCATTTTCAACACCATTGGCGTGGACGACGGCATCGCGATGGGCCATGGCGGAATGAAGTACTCGCTGCCGTCCCGCGAACTCATCGCCGATTGCGTCGAGACCATGATCCGCGCGCATTGTTTCGACGGCATGGTCTGCATCCCGAACTGCGACAAAATTGTGCCCGGCATGTTGATGGGCGCCATGCGCGTGAATATCCCTACGATTTTCGTCAGCGGCGGCCCGATGGCCGCCGGCATCGCCCAACATGCCACCGAGGGCGAATTGCCCGAACATCTGCAGCCGCGCGACAAAGAAATCCGATCTTATTTCGGTCTTCAAGGGCGTAGGCGAACTGCAGAGCCGGCAAGATTACCGAAGCTGACCTTGCCAAGCTCGAGCAATCCGCCTGCCCAACGTGCGGCTCATGCTCCGGCATGTTCACCGCCAACTCGATGAACTGCCTTTGCGAAGCCCTCGGCATGGCCCTGCCCGGCAACGGCACCATCCTCGCCGTCTCGAAAGAGCGCGAAGCCTTGTATCGCCGCGCGGCGGAAATGATTGTGAAACTTGTCGAATTGGACCTGAAACCGCGCGACATCGCCACGCTCGAGGCGTTCGACAACGCCTCGCGCTCGACGTCGCCATGGGCGGTTCCACGAATACGGTTCTGCACACGCTGGCCATCGCCCGCGAGGCCGGCATCCCCTACGACATTGCGCGCATCGACGCCATTTCGCGGCGCGTGCCGTGCCTGTGCAAGGTTTCGCCGTCGTCGAATTATCACGTGCAGGACGTGCATGCGCGCCGGCGGCATCCACACCATTCTTGGCGAACTGAAGCGCCTCGGCGCTCTCGAACCTGAAGTGCAAAACCGTCACCGGCAAAACCATCGGCGAGAACATTGACGAGTGGGACATCCGCTCGCGAGAAATGCTCGCCCATCGCCAAAACCGTGCGGCTGTCCGGCGCGTCGGCCATCGTGGTCGATCCCGGCGACAAAATGGGCCACGCCGCGCGCACCGCTTCGCGGCAATCTCGCGCCCAAGCCGATGTTGTTCCATCGCGGGCGACCAGCGCGCCATCGTGCTCTGGCGCGACGCCGCCGCCTGGAACGCGGGTGACGTCGACGCGCAACTGGCCATCTACGCGCCGAAAGCCAGACTGAAATTACCCGATGGCAAGGTGCTCATCGGCCACGCCGAAATCCGGCCGGCCATCGAAGAACAAATGCGCGCCGCGCAGGGCTTGGTTCGCGCCGAGTTGGCGACATTCCGCAAAGAACCTGCGCTCCTCTTCTGGCGCTATGTCAAGAGCCGGCGAGAAGACCCGGTTCGGGTTGGTGCGCGTTGCGAAATTCAAGGGCGACTTCATTCAACGGGCCGAGTTCATCACCGATCCGAAGAAACTGGCCAAGGCCGAACCAGTCCGGCCTGATGCCGCTACGATCCGGCGTTCCTGTTCGACGCGCAGGACTGCATCCGCACCGGGCGCGACCGCTTACTCCCCGGATGGCGGACTTGCGATTCTCTACGGCCAACTCGCCCCGCAAGGCAGCGTCGTCAAGACCGCCGGCATCAGCGAGGCGTTCAAAAAGTACTGCGGCCGGGATTCGTCTTCGAAGGTCCGTGCGTCATTTTTGAAAGCCAGGAGGACGCCTGCGCCGGCATTCTCGCCGGCAAAGTCAAAGCCGGCGACGTCGTCATCATCCGCAACGAAGGCCCGCGCGGCGGTCCGGGCATGCAGGAAATGCTCTCGCCCGACCAGCTACATCGCCGGCATGGGCCTGGGCGACAAAGTCGCGCTGATCACCGATGGCCGCTTCAGCGGCGGCACCGCGGGCGCCTGCATTGGCCACGTCTCGCCCGAAGCTGCCGAGGGCGGCCCGATCGGCCTGCTGCGGGCTGGCGACCGGGTCCGCATCGATTTCCCGAATCGCAAAATTGACATTGTCGTGTCGGAAGCCGAGTTGGCGGAACGCAAGAAGAGTTGGCAACCGGTCAAACGAGAGCTAAGCGGCTGGCTGGCGCGTTACCAGAGGCTGGTCACCAATGCGAGTTCCGGGGCAGTTCTCTCGTAGCGGCGACAGCGAATCATCACATGGTCGTTACGCAGTCGATGCGGACGCACCCTGAGAACTATCCGTGTCTCACCAGCACGAGCAGGCGGTAAACCACGGCCGCCACGATCGCCGAGCAGGGGATGGTCAATATCCATGCCCATACGACGCGGCGGGCCACACCCCAACGGACGGCCGAAAGGCGGTGAACCGCCCCGACGCCGATGATCGCGCCCGTGATGGTGTGCGTCGTGCTGACGGGAATTCCCATCGACGCCGACGCGAAGAGCGACGTGGCCGCCGCCAGTTCGGCACAGACGCCGTTGTAGGGCCGCAGTTTCGTGATCTTCATGCCCATCGTTTTCACGATCCGCCACCCGCCCGCCATGGTGCCGAGGCCGATTGTCAGATTACAAACGAGAATGATCCAATACGGAAAGTGCACCTTGCCCGAGGCAAACGCGGCCTGTTGGCTCTTCCAAATGCTGGCATACAACAACGCCGCGATGATCCCCATGGTTTTTTGCGCGTCGTTGGTGCCATGCCCCAGACTGTAGGCTGCCGCCGAGCCGAGTTGGGCGACCCGGAACCAGCGGTCCATCTTGATGGGAGACACTTTCCGAAACGTCCACAGGACGATGAAGGTAAAGAGCAGGCCCAGCGCCAGACCGATCAGGGGCGCAATCACAATGAATTCCAACGTGAGCATAACCTTGCCGGTTTGCAGCACCCCGTACCAGGTTCCCGCGTGAACGATGGCCGCGCCGCCGAACCCGCCGAGCAATGCATGAGATGAACTGGAGGGCAACCCGGCGTACCACGTGATGAGATTCCACACAATCGCGCCCAGCAGACCGGCAAAGATGACCTCGACCGTCACGTAATCCGCGTGCACCCAGGTGGCGACGGCATTGGCCACGTGCACCCCGAAAAACCATACGGCCGCAAAGTTCCACCACGCCGCCCAGACCACGGCTTGAGACGGACGCAACACGCGGGTGCTGATGATCGTGGCGATGGAGTTGGCCGAGTCATGGAACCCATTGATGAAATCAAACACAAGCGCCGTGAAAAAAATCAGGGCAATATACGGATTCTGAACGATGTGAAGCAGGTCGGAAAGGAACGCGGACATTCAGATCTCCGGTCGGCGCCGCTCAGCTCATCTTGACGATGACCCCCTGGAGGACGTTGGCGACGTCTTCCAGGCGATCGGTGATTTTTTCCATCGTCTCGTAGATGTCCTTCCACTTGATGACTTCGATGGCGTTTTTCTCCGTGGCGAACAACTCGGTCAGCGCGGCATGCAAGATATCGTCGGCCGCGTTTTCGACTTCGTGCACGGCGATGCAGTCCAGCATGACCTGCTCGTAGTTCTTCGTGGAGTTCATCCCGTGGACGGCTTCCGCCAGTTTTTCGCAGCCGCGCACGACCTGTTTCGCAAGGTTGACCGAATACTGCGTGGGCTTCTGGATGCCGAAAAACGCCATGCGATTGGCGGCGGCATTGGTGAGGTCGACGACGTCGTCGATGCGGAGGATCATCACGTGAATGTCTTCGCGGTCGAGCGGCGTGATGAAGGACTTGTTCAACTGTTCCATCGTGCGGTGGGCCACGTCGTCGCAGGCGTGCTCAATGCTGTTCAATTCGCGCGCGATGGGGTCGGCGTCATCATAGTGTTCGGTCAGCTTCATCAATAGCTTTGCGGCGGCGACCGCGTGATTGGCGGCCAGGTCGAACGACTCGAAGAAATTGTACTCTCGTGGAATCAATCGATTGAACATGGGCCATCTCCTGGTGGCAATTGTGTATCGAAATGTGGACGGAATAGCAACAAGTTGCTTGGGCCAATGACGGCATTCCGCCCGATTTCGTCTGAGACGCCGCCCCGCGTCCGCCATCGTGCTGCGTTAGAAGCGTGAAACCCTCGCCGAAGACCCGCACACGATGGCGCGTTGCTTGAACAGGATGAGGGTCGCGCACAGCCTGGAGCGGGTTGCCGATCACGCCACCCATATCGCGGAAGAGATTGTCGTTCTCTACGAAGGACGCGACATTCGTCACCAAACTGGGTAGACTGTGCCGCAATCGTCGGGGGTCGCGGCCTGTCGCCGTCCCGGCTGACGACAGAAGGAGAACAGATGAAGTCATCTTCCAAGAACCGTTACTGGCTGGGCTTCGATCTTGGCGGGACCAAGATGATGGCCACGGTCTTCGACAAGGACTTCAACATCGTCGCGTACCGTCGCAAGAAGACCAAGGACGGCAAAGGGTCCAAGGGTGTGCTCGCCCGGATTGTCGAGACCGTCGAAGAAGCGCTCCAGGCCGCGCACCTCGATCACAAACATCTTGGCGCCATCGGCATCGGCAGCCCCGGCTGGCTCGACCTTGACCGCGGAGTCGTTCTGTTGGCGCCAAACCTCGGCTTGCGCAATGTTCCCCTGAAAAAAGAACTGACGAAGGATTTCGGGTGTCCGGTCGTCGTCGCCAACGACGTGGACGCGGGCACGTACGGCGAATACCGGTTTGGCGCCGGCCAGGGCGTACGTTGTCTCCTCGGCATCTTCCCCGGCACCGGCATCGGTGGCGGCCTGGTTTACGAAGGGAAACTTTTTCGCGGACGGATTGGATCCTGTCTGGAAATTGGTCATATCCATATGCAACCCAAGGGTCGATTGTGCGGCTGTGGTCACCGTGGCTGCCTGGAAACGGTCGCCAGCCGGCTCGCGATCGCCGCCGAAGCCGGTGCGGCCGCCTACCGCGGCGAAGCCCCGCATCTGCTCGAACTCGCCGGAACCGACGTCGCCGCGGTCCGCAGCGGCGCACTGGCAGCGGCCATCAAGGCGGGCGATCACGTCATTGAGGAAATTGTCACCCATTCAGCCAGGGACCTCGGGATCGCCATCGGCAGCGTCGTGAATCTTCTCGCTCCCGATATGGTTATCCTTGGTGGCGGATTGGTGGAAGCCATGCCGGGTCTCTACGTCCAACAAGTGCGGGCGTCGATCAAAAAGCAGGCATTGCGTCCGTACACAAAATCGTTGAAAGTAGTCGTGGCGAAACTCGGTGACGATGCCGTGGTGATGGGTGCTGCGGCGCTCGCTGCGGAACACGTCCGTAACCAGGAGTGACCTCTATCATGTCGGATGCGACAACCAAGACGCTGACGCCCGGGGCAATCCCGCGCGTTACGCCCGGCACGCGGCCCGTCGCGGTGATCGATATTGGGGCCAGCGCCATTCGGTTGCGCATCGCCGAAATTGGCCCCAACGGCGAGGTCCGCAACCTCGACTCTCTCCAGCAAGCGCTCCGTCTGGGCAAGGACACATTCAGCACCGGTCGCATTCAGGCCTCCACCATCGAGGATTGCATCAAAGTGTTGTTGGGGTTTCGCCGCGTGATGGCCGAGTACGGGATTACGCGCGACGATCAGATTCGCGCGGTCGCCACCAGCGCCGTGCGTGAAGCGGAAAACCGCTATGCGTTTGTCGATCGCGTTTACATGTCCACGCAAATCAACGTCGAAGTCATCGAAGGCACGGAAGAGAATCGTCTCACCTATATCGCCGTCCAGGATGTGCTCGAGCAGGATGATCTGTTGAAGAATGCCGACGCGATCATTGTGGACGTTGGCGGGGGCAGCACGGAACTGGTGCTGGTACAAAAAGGCAGCGTCACGTTTGCCAACAGTTACCGGCTCGGCTCGTTGCGCATGCGCGAGTCCCTGGAGACGTTCCGCGCGCCGGCGGAGCGCGTGCGCACGATTCTGGACCAGCACATCCACCGCGTTGTCGACCAACTCTACCGCAACGTACCTGTGGACAAGGTGAAGTATATGGTCGCGATCTCGGGCGACGCCCAATTTGCCGCTTCGATGCTCTCTTCGGAATGGGCGGAGTCACGGCTCAGCTCGGTCAACATGAAGACCTTCGCCTCGCTCACGGAACAACTTGTCCCCACTCCCGTGGACGATCTCGTACGAAAATACCGGATTCCGTATCAGGAAGCCGAGACGGTCGGGCCTGCACTCCTGGCGTATTTACACCTGGCCGAGATATTCCATGTGAAGCAAATTCTCGTCCCCAAGACGAGCTTGCGCGAGGGTCTGCTGAAGGAGATTGCCGCCGGCGGCACATGGACCGAGGGGTTCTCCGAGCAGGCCATCCAGTCCGCGCTGGCCCTGGGAGAAAAATATGCCTTTGATGAAAAACATTCCAAACAGGTTGCCGAACTGAGCGTTCACTTGTTCCGCGAACTGCAGCCCGAACATCGTCTCGACAAACGTTTTGAGTTGCTGCTCAAGATTGCGGCGCTGTTGCACGAGGTGGGGATGTTTATCGCCGACCGCAGCCATCACAAGCACTCGATGTACATCATCATGAACAGCGAGTTGTTCGGGTTGACGCGAAAAGATATTTCCCTCATCGCGCTGGTCGCCCGCTACCACCGCCGCGCCACGCCGCGTCCCTATCACGAGGAGTATACATCCCTGGATCGCGACAGCCGCATTGCGGTGGCCAAGATGGCGGCCATCCTGCGCGTGGCCGATGCCCTCGACCGGGATCATATGCAACAGGCGCGCGCCATGACATTCGCCCGCGAGCCGGGGCAGTTCGTCATCTCCGTCCGGGACGCTGCTGACCTGACGCTGGAGCGATTCGCCCTCAAGGAAAAGGGCAATCTCTTTGAAGAAGTTTTCGGGATGAAGGCCGTCGTCCGCAACGCGGAGTCCACACAGGGGTTGGTGTCCGATGGATAAGACCCGCGATTTGTTTCTGAACCGCGAGTTGAGCTGGCTGGAATTCAACGACCGGGTGCTGGAGGAAGCAACCGATTCCTCCGTGCCGTTGCTGGAGCGTTTGAAGTTTCTCGCCATCACGAGCTCGAATCTCGATGAGTTTTTTATGGTGCGGGTCGGCGGTCTGCAGCAGTTGCTCAACGAAGGCAAGCGCGTGTTCGATCCCGCGGGTCTGACAACCCGCCAACAACTTGTGGAGATCAGCCGGCGCACCCGCGCGCTCGTGTCCGAGCAATACACCTGTTTCCTGCAGGATCTGGAACCGGGGCTGGCAAAGTCCGGGATTCGCCGGTTACAGGCCGAACAGATTGGACCCGAGTACATCGAGCATCTGGAACGGTTGTTCGACCGCGAGATTTACCCCATCATCACGCCACGCGCCGTCGAATCTCCCGCGGATTTCACCTCCCTGACTGGCCTGGGGCTCGATCTTCTGGTGCGTCTGAAGCCAGTCACCGCCGGCTCGCGCAAACCGCGCTTCGCCGTCGTCACGCTGCCGAAACATCTCAGCCGGTTTATCACCGTACCCGTGCAGCAAGACGGGTACGATTACACACTCGTGGAAGATGTTGTTGACCTGTTCAAGGAAACGCTGTTCCCCGGCGAATCGGTCGTCGAGTGCACGCCGTTTCGCCTGACACGCAATGCCGACCTGATAGTTCGGGAAGATCTCGCGGGCGATCTGCTGGTTCAAATGCGCGAGGTGCTCGATGCCCGCAAGCGCAGCGGCTGTGTCCGGTTGGAGGTGGGTCAGAACATCTCCCCGGGTTCGCTTGCGTTTCTGAAACACGCACTCGAGGTCAACGACGATCAAATCTATACGATCCCCGGCCCCCTGGATCTCGCGTCCTACCGTGAGATCGCGGGCCGGGCCGGCCACGAGGACCTGAATTACGAGCCGTGGCCGCCCCAGGCGTCGCCCTGTGTGGCGCCCGGCGAATCCATGTTCGAAGCCATCAGTCGCCGCGACATACTTCTCCATCATCCCTATGAAAGTTTCGAGCCGGTCGTCCGCCTCGTGGAACAAGCGGCGGACGATCCGGATGTGCTGGCCATCAAACAGATTTTGTATCGCACCAGTGGCAGCAGCCCGATCGTGGCCGCCCTGGCGCGGGCCGCCAGCAAGGGCAAACACGTCACGGCCATCGTCGAACTGAAAGCCCGGTTCGATGAGGCGCGCAACATCGATTGGGCGCAAGCGCTCGAGTTATCGGGGGTGCAGATCATTTACGGGCTGCGAAGGCTGAAGGTGCACGCGAAAATTTGCATCATTGTTCGCCGCGAAGCCACGGGGCTCCGTCGGTACGTCCACTTCGGCACCGGTAACTACAACGAAGTCACGGCGAGGCTTTACAGTGACGTGAGCCTGATGACGTGCAACGAAGATTTCGGGGCGGATGCCACCCAGTTTTTCAACACGATTACCGCGTACTCGCAACCCATCAAGTACCGGCGGATCGAAGCCGCGCCGCTGGGACTGCGGGCGCGGTTATTGGCGCTGATCGAGAGCGAAGCCCAACGTAGCAAGCAGGGCCAGACGGGGCACATCATGGCCAAGCTCAACTCGCTGGTGGACGCAGATGTCATTCAGGCGTTGTACAGCGTGTCGCAGCAGGGAGTGAAGGTCCAACTCCACGTGCGTGGAATTTGCTGTCTCCGGCCGGCGTTCCCCGGTTGAGCAAGAACATCGAGGTCGTCAGTATTGTCGACCGGTTCCTCGAACACAGCCGCATCCTGTACTTTCATCATGGCGGGGAGCCGCTCGTGTTCATTTCCAGCGCGGACTGGATGCCGCGCAACCTGGACCGACGCGTCGAGCTGCTCGTGCCCGTCCAGGACCCGACGTGCCAGGCGAGGCTCATTTCAATTCTGAACACCACGTTTCAAGACAACGTAAAATCGCGACGGCTGATGTCCGATGGGCGATACCAACGACGGCGGCCATCGGACGCGACGAAACCGCTGCGTTCCCAGCAGGTTTTCTTCGAACAGGCGCGTGACGCCGCCAAGCAAGCCCAGAGAAGACCGTTACCAAACGTTCGTACCGCAATGGCCGGCGTCGCGGCCGACCACCAGTTGATATGCCAGTTCCCCTGCGCCGAAAGGGTCGATTGACCATCGACGAACTGTGCGCGGCCTACGATAACGAGGACGTGCACAGCGAGCACGTGACGGCGCTGGCGCTGCGGTTGTTCGACCAGACCCGCGCGGCGCTCGACCTGCCTGCCAACGGACGGCGATTGCTGGAAGCGGCCAGCCGATTGCACGACGTCGGCTACAACATCGATCCCGTGCATCACGTCCAAGCCAGCGCGGAAATTGTTTCGGAGGAAGGAATCAAGGGGTTCAGTCGGCCAGAGTGTGAACGAATCATCCAGATCATGGTTCGCCACTCGGGCAAAGTCAGCACCAGCGGCGCCGCACCCCATGTACTGCAACTGGCGGCGTTTTTACGAGTCGGCGACGGATTGGATTACAGCCACGCGCAAACGGCCAGGATCGTTGGCATCCACCGCGCGCGGCGAACCATCCGCGTCACGGTGCGCAGTGACGCCTTCCCACAATGTCTGGCGCGCGCGGATCGCAAAGCCGATCTGTGGCGGGCCGTGTTCCCGTATGACATCCAATTCGTGGCCGCGCCCGTCGCGAAGGACGGTCCCGATCCCGTGGTTCGCCCCGATACGCCCGTGATCGAGGCCGCGCGCCGATTGTTATGGATTGAGTTCAAGACGATACTCGCCAACGTAGACAGCGCGGTGGCGGGTGAGACGAGCGAACCGGTGCATGATATCCGGATTGCCATGCGCCGGATGCGCACACTACTGCGGGTGTTTCGGAACCATCTGCCCGACGCACCGCGCAAGGAAATCGAGGAATTGCTGGTGGAAATCAGCGGGGAATTCGGTCCTGTCCGCGACCTCGACGAATGGGTGAACCTGCTGGAATCCGGTCCGATTGTGGCGGCGGTGAAACGGAGCCGGCTATTTCCCGCGTACCTGCGTCATCACCAGCAGCAACGCCAACTTGTCCATGCGACCGTGCGTCGGTGTTTTCGCGGACCGCACTTCGCCAGCCAGCGTCTCAAGATTAACCGGCTGTTGCGGGAAGAACTGCCGCGCCTGATCAAGACGGAGCTGCCCGGTTCGTTGCCAAAGCTCGCCGCCAAACAATTGGATAAGGCGATGCGTCGGGTCCGCAAGGACGAGCGTCTGCGCCATTCGCGGTCGCCGCAGAAACTGCACGAGCTGAGAATCACCGTCCGCAAAGCGCGTTATCTCGCCGAGTTTCTCGGGTCGGTGCTGGGACCGGACACGGTCAAGCTCGCGAAACGCCTGCGGGGCGTCGAGCGCGTGTTGGCCAGGATTCACGACATCGATCTGGGGATGGAACATTTGACGCGGCAAGGTCCGCTTCCCCCGCGGGCGATTGCGGTGTATCTGGCGCAGCAACGCGAAAGGAATCTGGCTGCGCTGGAGGAGGAGTGGCGGCGGTTTGAGGGGGCAGAGGTGAGATGAGATTCAGCCGCGCAAAGTGCAGCGCAGGAACGTTCGGCGTCAGGTTATTGTAAGTGGCGAAGCGTTGACCCGGTAGGCCATAGACTCGGGAGGTTGCGGGGCGGTGGAAATTGGTCAAGGGCGGGGAGGCACTGAGCGGTGGGAGGGGCGAATACTTTCAGAACCGGAAGGAGCAGTGGGCGTGTAGATGCGGGACTTGTTCGGCTGGGCTACCTACGATAACATACAGGTAGGGTCGAACTCCGGATGGGTCTCTAATGAGCAAAAGACTGACCACTTCCATGACTTTGACGTTGCTGGTATGCGAATCTGCCGCAATTGGCATCCTCCTCTCTGAGCTTCTGATTCTTCGGCTTCGGCTCCAAGGTGCTTGGTTTCTGATGCTGCCATTGTTGACGTACTCCGCTGGGCTGGCTGGGGTTTACGTGTTTCCTCCCCTCGTGATTCTATCCCTTGTTTTGGCGTATAAATCCCGGCTGGACTTGACGCCAAAAGGCAAACTCATGCTTGTGGTGCTTGTTGCGTGGACATTACTGCTCGTCGCAATCACTGCACGTATCGACAAGTGGCAACGCAAAAAAGCAAAGGAGATTTACGCAGAGCGATTCGGTGCAACGCCCCCGGAGGAATTACTCAAAAAGACGACGGCAAGACAATCGCTGCCCGACGTTAGCCTGACTTCCCTAGACGGACATCCGACTCAGCTTTATGGCCTTATCAAGGGGCACAGGGTCAATGTGGTGTTCTTCTGGCAAAGCTACGACGCACCTTGGTCAAGAAACCTCGACACCGCCCAGCACATCGAGGCGGAGTTTGCGAACCAAGGCGTGGAAGTCGTGGGGGTTAACGTCCAAGAACCCGTGGACACTGCAAAGACTCTGATACAAGAACGGGGCATCACGTTCCCTGTTGTGCGAGACTCGGAAGGCGGCTACTTTCAGTCGTTGCAACTGATGGGTTCAATAGAGCAAATGTTTCTCCTTGGTGCAGACGGCAATATAATCCACAGCCATCCCATAGGGTTTTGAAAAAAGCTGGAATGTCTCGTGTAGCCCTGCCACACGGCAGGGATGAAAAAGCACAACAAGAACATTCCAGCCGCCGCAAAATTGAACCTCCTGCGGCAGATTTGCAACTTCATTCCTGACTTCCTGGTACCCAAGCTGGCGCGGGCTACCGGGGTCCAAGACAAAGCCCGCACCTTCAGCCCCTGGAGTCATCTGGTCGCCCTGATGTATGCCCAACTCACTCACAGCATCGGCCTCAACGATGTCTGCGACGCGCTGGGTTTGCACTCGGGGCCACTGTCCAGTCTGCGTGGGGCCACCCCGCCCAACCGCAATACTCTCTCCCACGCCAACAAGGTGCGCCCGGCACAAATGGCCGAGCAACTCTTCTGGTCGGTGTTGGAACATTTGGGCAACCAGTCTCCGGGCTTCGTCAGCGGTCGGGCGGGCCAGCGGTTTGCCCGGAAGTTCAAGCGCACGATTCATCTGGTGGATTCAACCACCATCCCCTTGATCGCCTCGTGCCTGGATTGGGCCAAGCATCGCCGACGCAAGGCCGCCGCCAAGTGTCATCTGCGATTGGACCTGCAAAGTTTCCTGCCGCTCTTTGCCATCGTGGACACCGCCCGGCACAACGACGCCAAACGGGCACGGGAACTGTGTGCGGGCGTCAAAGCGGGTGAAATCGTCATATTTGACAAGGCGTACGTGGACTTCGAGCATCTGGCCGACCTGTCCATGCGCGAGGTGTTTTGGGTCACCCGCGCCAAGGAGAACTTGAGTTTCCTGGTGGTGCGGTGTTTTCAGCACGGTGCGGCGGGCAAAATCCTGCGCGATGACTTGATCCAACTACAAACGCCCACCACCTTGGCCGACTACCCGGTGGAGCTGCGGCGGATTATCGCGCTCGTCGAGGTGGACGGTCGGGAAGTGGAAATGGAATTCCTGACCAACAACCTGGAATGGAGCGCCACCAGCATTGTCGAGTTGTATCGCTGCCGTTGGCAGATCGAAGTGTTCTTCAAGCAGATCAAGCAGACGTTGCAATTGGCCGATTTCCTCGGCACCAGCGCCAACGCCGTGCGCTGGCAGGTGTGGACCGCGCTGCTGGTCTATCTACTCCTGCGCTATCTGGCCTTTCTGGCGGATTGGAGCCACAGCTTCAGCCGCCTCTTCACCTTGATCCGCGCCGCCCTGTGGAAAAAATGGGATGTGCTGAGTTTACTGCGCTGCTATGGGACAGCCAACGGTCACTTCCGCTACCTGGCCCAGCCAGAACAAGCCTATCTGCCGGGTTTGAGATAGATCTATGGGACAGCCCAGCAAACGAACCCTAATTGTTGAACGCCGCGCCATGTGAATTAAACCCAAAAGTCTTAACGCGTCAGACCGGCCAACACCTCAAATGTCGAGGGAAATCATCCCATTTGCCTAAATTCCACACCTTGTGTGACGCGTGTGAATATAATCCAATATTATCAGAGAGTGCCCAAGGAAGCAGAGGTTGTCCGAGACATCCGGTCTGCCTTGGGAGGGAATGGCGTGTCAACCGCCCCGCGCTGACCTGACATCCGTTCATGACCCCATTGGGGCTACAGAAAATCTCGGCGGCTGATCCTCAGCGGCAGGACTGGCGGCGAGGTCATCCCGCTGTCAGCGGGTGAGTGTCGGCACCTGCTTCCAGAACGGCATGGAGCAGGGAGCAATGGAACCGTCAGGAACTGCGGGTCTGGGTGGGGCTTGTTTGGCTTGCGGAATGGCGGGGGCGGGGGCAGGATTGGGAGGGCGTGCTAACTATCGATGAAGATTGACTGGGAAACCTTGGTTCGGTGTTCGCCGTATTTCCTCGTGGTGGCGAGTTTTGCGTGGCTGGCGTTCCTTCCCTATACTTTTCTCGCCCACGATAACGGATGGTCATGGTCAAAAGCATCGGCTATTTCGCTTGGCGGAGCGGGACTCTGTTTCCTTTTCTCTTATGTTTCGCCTTACCTAGCCGGAGGTCTGGTGTTCTTGCTGCTCCTTCTTTCGGTAGTCGTGTGGGTGGCACGGTCGAGTTCTCGGCGAGATGAGAACAAGAAGACCGAACCCCCGTTGAGCCCGTAATGGCGACCTCCTCGGCGGCATGACCGGCGGCAGAGCAGGGCTCGTTTGGCTTGCGGAATGGCGGGAGCGGGAGCAGGATTGGTTCGCAGAGCACAGGAGTTCGCATGTTTACCAACAAGAACGACGTTACACCACATCAGCCCATGAAAGCGTTGATTGCATCTGGTGTTTCCCTACTGGTTGGATTAGCCATAGGCGGTTATATCGGCTATCGCTATCATGACAGGCATATAACTAACGAAGCCGTTGAGCAGATGTTGGAAGGGATGGAGAGTTCTGAGCGTTTGGAAGCAGCCAGGGGCATTCGAGCCATCGAATTGATTCAGTCTGGTGACTCACAACAGGCAGTTCAGATGTTTTCCATTCCGATAGCTGATTTCTATTCGTGGCATGTAAATCTGACACACAATGAGCAGCGGACAAAAGATTTGCTTGCTCGGATTGAGCAGCTCGCCCGGACAAATCAGGCAGTTGCTGCTCAAATCAAAACGGCGATGGATTATGGCGAGACAAATGCGAAGGCTCATTGAAAAGACCCCCGACGACCCGAGCCACTGCGTAGCGACTGGCACTTTCTAGCAGCAGTTCTTCGGCGGCAACTCCTCGGCGGCATGACCGGCGGCAGAGCCCCCCCCATCCCATCGGGTGAGTGGCGGCGGTTCAATCCGTAGTAAGTAATTCCCTCTGTTTCAGATGTGTTTTCGCACGCCGAGCATTCCCAAGCCGGCGTGGTGCGAGAGCCCCCCGAATTGGCTGATTGATGTGGACACCTGCGGGCAAGCCGTGGTATGCGGTCGGGAGACCAGCGCACAACAAACCCCCTTACCCTGATCCTCTCCCTCAAGGGGCGAGGAGACGGGAAATGGGGACGAGAGCGATTGGCAACCGGGACGGTCGCCCTACAATGCGGAGGCGGCGCGGCGCGGGACCGCGCTTGGCAAGCGCGGCTACAGCGGAAACAGAACCGCGGTCGGCCACGCCTGAGGCGGGCAAGCGCCTCGCGGCTACAGGGCAAGCGGCGCGCGCCAGTGGCTCGGGTTGCGTGGTGTACGAGGGCCTATCGATTACGTATTGACTATGCATATCGCTTTGTGATATAGGTGATGGCGGTAAGATGAAAGGTGAAGATCGAAACGCGACAGCCGAGGACAAACCACCGCCCCTCACCTTGATCCTCTCCCCCGAGGGGCGAGGAGACGTCACTGCAGTTATGGAACAGCACGGTCGGGAACCTGTGCCGGACATGGGTGGCGAAAAAGCATGGAGGTTACAAAACGGACCCGAGAGATGGGGCTGGGGGGCTAAATTACGAAACGAACCCAATTTTGTGCAGGCCGGCGTGGACAATTCATTTTCGGAAAGCCAAAAACGAACCCAAATTCAGGGGGGGTTAGAGTGGCAAGATGGCGTACCTAAGGACAAAACGAAGCCAAATCGAGGGGGATGGAGGCACGAAAGGAGACCTGTGGTCGAGTGGAGTGCGCGGTCGGGAGACCTGCGCACAACAAAGGGCAGAACAGGCGGTCGTGCGGAAGCCCGACCCTCCGACCGGAGACGGCGGATTACGGGTTTGTGCGTGTTTTTGACACGGAGTAGACTGACGGTATGAGCCCGCTGGAGAAGATCAACGATTGGTTGTGGGAGTTGCCGGCGTCGTACAAGTCCGGGATGCGCGTGCCCGGGCGGATTTACGCGTCGGAGAAGATGTTGGACCACATCGTCGGCGACAATTGCCTCGAACAGGTCGCCAACGTGGCGTTTTTGCCGGGCATCCAGAAATACTCGCTGGCCATGCCGGACATTCATTGGGGGTATGGTTTTCCCATTGGCGGCTGCTGCGCGACCGATCCGAACCAGGGCGGCGTGATTTCGCCGGGCGGGGTCGGTTACGACATCAATTGCGGCGTGCGCCTGATGCGGACCAACCTCAAACGCGAGGACGTGGCACCGAAGATCCACGAGCTGGTCGCCCAACTGTTCCGCGATATCCCCTGCGGGCTGGGCCGCGGGAGCGATCTGAAATTGTCCTACGGCGACGAGCGCAAGTGCGTTCACGAGGGAGCCCGCTGGGCTGTGGAACACGGTTTCGGCGAGTCGGAGGATTTGGAGTTCATCGAAGAACACGGGGGATTGGAGGATGCCGAACCCTCGAACATCACCGATCGCGCGCTGGAACGCGGCAAGGGCCAACTCGGCTCCCTCGGCAGCGGCAATCACTTCCTCGAAGTACAAATCGTGGACGAAATCTTTCACGAGAACGCCGCTGATGTGATGGGATTGTTTCCGGGCCAGGTCACCGTGATGATCCACTGCGGCTCGCGTGGTTTTGGCTATCAGGTTTGTGATGATTATTTGAAAGTGCTGCGCGGCGCGCCCGCGAAGTATGGGATTCATCTGCCGGACCGTCAACTTGTGAGCGCGCCGGTGCATTCTCCCGAAGGCCAGGAGTACCTGTCGTCGATGCGGTGCGCGGCGAATTACGCCTTTGCGAACCGGCAGGTGCTGATGACGAAGGCGGAGAAAGCGTTCCTGCACGCGCTGCGAATCTCGCCGCGCGAGTTGGGGATGGAGCTGGTGTACGACGTCCCGCACAACATTGCCAAGCTGGAGCAACATACGGTTGACGGGTACGAGAAGACCGTGTGCGTCCATCGCAAGGGCGCGACGCGCGCGTTCCCACCCAATCATCCACTGATTCCCGACCGATACAAGCCGATCGGACAACCGGTGCTGGTGCCGGGCGACATGGGGCGATATTCGTTCGTCCTCGTGGGCACCGATGGCGCCATGGAACAAACGTGGGGAACGGTTTGCCACGGCGCGGGACGAATGATGAGCCGCGCGCAGGCGAAGAGGGAGAAGAGCTTCCAGGATTTGCAGCGAGAGATGGACGAGCGCGGCGTCGTCATGATGGCCCAAGGGCATGGCACGGCCCTGGAGGAAGCACCGTGGGCTTACAAAGACGTGGAAGACGTGGTGGATGTTTGTCATAACGCCGGCATCGCGCGCAAGGTGGCGCGGTTGCGGCCGATTGGGGTGGTGAAAGGATGAGGAGGAGGTGAATGAGTTGACAAGCGGCGCGGCGCCCGCCTAGTCTCATGATTATGCTGACGGACAAGATTGCGGCGGATATGAAGGACGCGATGCGGGCCAAGGATGCGCCGCGGCTATCGACGTTGCGCATGCTCAAATCGGCGGTTGAGTACTACAAGATCGAGAAGAAGCAGGAGAAACTGACGGATGCCGATGTGACGATGGTCATCAAGAAGCAGATCAAGCAGCGGCAGGACTCGATTGAGGGGTTTGAGAAGGGCGGACGAGCGGATTTGGTCGAGAAAGAGAAGGCCGAGCTGGCGGTATTGAAGTCCTACCTGCCTGAAGAGCTTTCCCAGGCACAAGTGGAAGAAGTGGTCAAAGCCACGATCACGGAACTGGGAGCGACAACCAAAGCGGACATGGGCAAGGTCATGAAAGGCGTGCAAGCGAAGGTCGCCGGTCGCGCTGACAACCGCCTTGTCAGCCAGCTTGTTGCCGCCAATCTCGTCTAGTGTCGGCGCCTCACGCGCATGAACGAGCGCTCCGAGTCCGATAGAATCTGGTTGGACGTACTTCTCGTTCTCGTCCTGACGGTGGCCGCGCACGTTCACGGATTGCAGGGCCAATTTGTGGAATGGGACGACACCTCTCACATTACGCGCAATCTCGCCATTCGCTCCCTGAACTCCCACAACTTGTGGGTGATGTTCACGCAGCCGACGGCGAAGTTGTATTGTCCGCTGACATGGCTGTCGTTTGCCATTGATTACCAAATCTGGGGTCACGATCCGTTCGGGTATCACCTCACGAACCTGCTGCTACACGTCGCCAACAGTCTGCTGGTGCTGATACTGGTGCGGAAGGTTTTGCGTGGCCGATACGCATACGCGCTAACGACAGCGCTCCTGACCGCGGTGATTTTCGGGGTGCACCCGTTGCATGTTGAGTCCGTTGCGTGGGCGACTGAACGCAAGGATGTGCTGTTTGTATTCTTCTATTTTCTGGGCCTGCTCAGCTACTTCCGCTGGTTGAACAGCCGCAAGCTTGCGGACTACGGAATCTGTTTCGGGCTTTTCGTTGCGTCAGTGTTATCAAAGTCCACAGCGGTCACATTCCCGGCGGTGCTGGTGCTCATCGACTACTTTCTGGCCAAGCGCAAGGCGTGGGGAGAAAAGGTCCCATTCTTCGCTGTGAGTTTGGTCATCGCCGGAATTACGTTCGTGTGCCAGGCCGGTGGTTTGGGCGAAACGGTCGCAACGCCGGAGGTCATTCCACTCTGGGCGCGGGCCGGACTGGTTGGATATTGTTCACTCTTTTACGTTCGAAAGTTCCTCTGGCCGGTTCATCTCTCGGCGGTCTACCCGGTGTTCGACGAGATGCACTGGAACTTTGTCTCCAGCCTTGAGTATCTGGCGGTGTTCGCTCTGGTCACGGCGTTGGTGTTTGCGGCGCGTCGACGTTGGCCCGCGCTGTTGCCTAGCTGGCTGTTCTATCTCATTGCACTCTCGCCAACCATCGGACTGGTTCCGGTTGGCATCCACGTGGTCGCCGACCGGTACGCACATCTGGCGATCCTCGGATTGATGTTGCCCGCGAGCATGGTCATTGCCCAGGCGGCCGGGGCGGCGCGCGGCGCCGGCGCACGCATCGCGGCGGGTGGAGTGATTGCCGCGGTGTTTGCGGCCCTGACCCTGACGGCCGAACGACGGACGGAAATCTGGTTCAATTCTGAGACGCTGTTCCTGAATGCCCTGCAAGAGAATCCTGATTGCCTGCCGGCCCACATCAATCTCACCGTCTGGTATACGAGCCTCAAGGAATTTGACCGCGCGATCGAACATGGACAACGGGCCGTTGAGATTGCGCCCGACGGCATTCCCGGTCGCAAGAATCTTGCTTATGCGTACATCAACCAGGGCAAACAACGCGAGGCCATCCACGTGCTGCGTCCCCTGGCCCAGCACAAAGTCGAAGACCCGGACGTGTGGAGGGCCCTGGCGGATTGCTTCGAAGCGCTGGGGGACACGAACAACGCAGAAATGGCGCGGAAAAGTGCAGGCAATCTCGAAGGAAAATTCTGACGGACCGCGCTATTTCTTCGTCGTGAAATCGAAGTCGACAATGGCCGTGTGGTTGCCGTCGGGTTTCACTTCTTTCGTCAACACGCCGAGGACCTCATGCCACGCGTAAATCTTCTGTGTGCCGAGAGGGACATTGCGAAGCACAAAACGGCCATTTTCGTCCGTCAGCGCGGCCCACGGATGCGGCAGTACCGCGATATACGCGTTCATCCATTCATGGCCGTTGGCGGACACGACCTGCAAGAGTGTCGGTTCGCGAAAATTGGAGAGTTGATACGTCTTTTCATAGCCGGCATAGGGAGTTGCCGCCTTGAGCAAAGTGCGCTGCGCGTTGGTTCCACTCATCGAGTCGATACGAACCATGAAAAGCACGGGGTCGCTGTTCCTGAGGATCAACGGGGCACCGCTGCGTGCGATCTGGATCCTTGGCACAAATTCGCAATTGCGCTGGTCAAGAACGACTGCGTCATTCGTTCGGATGCTCGCGTCACTTTGTGGGTACCCTCCCAGATAAATAATCGCGTCGCGCACGGCTTGGTTCGAGCCCAGAACAAGCGATTTGGTCGGGCGCGCTTCTGTCCCGCAGGCATCGAAGTCCGCGTCGGGCTGGATGGTGGGGATGCTCGGGGCCGGGCCAACGAAGCGAACAGTCCCCGAAATGACCCTCTCGCCATTCTCTCCGTTCGCAATTATCGGGGCCAATGCCACGAGCACCGTCAGTGCCAACGATGAGATCGACCTAAGCAGGTGCATACCAATGATAGAGCATGAAATACACGATCACACCGGTGACCGATACGTAAAACCAGATCGGCAACGTCCAACGCGCGATCGCCCGGTGCTGATCGAAGCGCTCACGTAGCGCGCGGGACAAAGTCACGGGCACGAGATAGAGAGCCACGACGATCGCGAGAACGGTGTGGGTCAGCAGGATGGTGAAGTAGACGGGCATTGCCAGTCCGTGTCCTGCGAAATGCTTGTGTCCTGCATGCCAATGATAGGTGAGATACGAAATCAGAAATAATGCCGAGACCACCACCGCAATCAACATACAAGTCCGATGTGCGGCCACCCGTTTTCGGCGGATGCACCCATAGCCCAGGGCCAGAAACACCGCGCTCGTCGCGTTCAGCGTGGCGTTCACCGCGGGCAATTCCGACAGGGTGATCATGATCGCTCTGCCAACACCTGTCGCGCGTCACGAATAAGCTTCTGCATCTCGCTTTCGTCCGTGCTGTCGTAATACCCACGAATCGCCCCATGCCGATCCACCAACACCAGCTTTGTGCTGTGAAGAATTGGCATCTCTTTGGCGGGATCACCCTCCTGCGCCGCCAGTCGGAACCCATCGATCGACAAATGATAGACCTGTTTCTTGTCGCCGGTCAAAAAGGACCAGTGACTTTGATCCGCGCCAAACGAGCGAGCGTACTCGGTGAGAACTTTGGGCGTGTCCCAATCCGGATCGACCGAGAAACTTACGAGCCGCAAATCGTCACGCGCCGGCAGCTCCCCTTGTAGTCGCACCTCGTGATGCATCAGCAGCGGGCACGCCTCGCCGCAACGGGTAAACAGGAAACTGGCAATCCACACTTTGCCGATCAAATCCCCGCGACGCACCGTGGTGCCGCTGGCTTCCGTCAACGAAAATTCGGGCACCCAACCCATGACCGGGACTTCCATCGCGGACGCCGGTGTCGGTGTCCCCCGTATGACGATCAGAAGAATTGACCCCACAACGGTGGCGAACGTGCCGGCCACCCCGATGTTCAAAATGGTTTTCACTTTCATTGCAAATCTCCTCGCGTCGTCCGTTGCGCCGCCCAGAGCGACAACACAAACATCCCCGCGGCAAAAGCTGCGGTTACGGCCAGTGCGAACACCGCATCGGGGTGCGGCAGTTCCCAGTACAGCCCTTCCCGCAACGCTGTGACACCGTAGGTCAACGGATTGATCTTCATCAACCAACCCACGAAAACTTGCGCGCCTGCGGCAGGGAACAGCGCGCCGGATAGTAGCCACAATGGGATCAAAAACAAGTTCATGATCGCATGAAAACCCTGAGTGGAACTCATCTGCCAGGCGATGACAAAACCCAATCCAGTCAGCGCAAACGAAACAAGGAACATCACAACCGCCAACCAGACCGACGACTCCACCGTCAAATGCAGGCCCAGCAGCGGCGCCAAAGCCAGAAATACCAGCCCCTGCATAAACGCCAGCGTCGTGCCTCCAAGGATCTTGCCCAATACGATGGCAAATCGTCCCACGGGCGCGACCAGCACTGCCTGCAAAAAACCCTCGCGGCGGTCTTCAATGACCGAGATGGTTGAGAAAATCGCCGTGAACAACAAGATCATCACCAACGTGCCCGCGAAAAAATACTCCAAATACCCATGTCCCTCGGGCGCGCCCGGGGTCTTAAACGAATTCCCAAGCCCAAAGCCGAGCAGCAGCCAGAAACAAACAGGCGTCAACAATGCCCCGACCACCCGATCACGCTGACGAAAGAACCGCACCATCTCACGCCACCAGAGTGTGAATGCCGGGCAGAGCAAAGTAATTGGCTTGCGGCTCGTTCATGCCTCGTCTCCTTCAAACCGATGCCCGGTCAGACGGATGAACACGTCCTCCAAGGTCGGTTTGTGGATACTTACGGCATCGATTTGACCCGGGAATGCCTCAACAAGGTCCGTGATGAACCTGTGGCCGTTGGCCCGCTCCACGCGCACGCTCCCGTCCAATACGCGCGCCTCGACCCCGAACCGTTTGGTAATCTGTTCCGCCAACAGTTGCGGCTGCGTCGTTTCGACTGAAATCACGTCGCCGCCAATCTTTTCCTTCAATTGCCGCGGTGTGTCGAGCGCGACGAGCCGGCCCCGGTCAAGGATGGCCAAGCGGTCGCATCGATCCGCCTCCTCCATCAAGTGTGTCGTCAGCAGAATCGTCATGCCATCCTTGTCACGCAACTGCTCGAGGTAATCGGATAATTCACGCCGGACACGTGGGTCGAGGCCCGTACTGGGCTCGTCCAGCAGGAGCACCTCCGGTTTGTGCAACAAACCCTTGGCCAATTCGACCCGTCGCCGCTGTCCGCCGGAAAGCGTTTCCACCAAATCGGCCTTGCGATCGGCCATCCCGAAACGCGAGAGCAACTCATCAATCCTTGATTGCAACTCGTGTCCCCGAAGATTGTAGAGATGGCCCTGATGACGCAGGTTTTCCAGCACAGTCAGTTTGCGGTCGAGGCTCGGCGACTGGAAGACCACGCCAATGCGGCGGCGAATTTCGCTCTGGTGGCGCGCCACATCCATGCCGAACAGACGTACAGTTCCCTCGCGGGGGGTGACCAACGTGCTCAAGATGCGAAACAACGTGGTCTTGCCGCCGCCGTTGGGGCCGAGCAATCCGAATATCTCCCGGGCGGGGACTTCAAAGCTGACATTATCCAATGCCGTGCGTTCGCCGTATCGGTGTGTCAGCGCTTCGACCACGAGAAGAGAGTCGCCCATCTGGATCAACTCCTAAAAGCCGGCGTCGACGATGATGAGGAGCAATAGCAATGGGAGGTACACGACGGAAGCTTTCAGCAGGCGACGCGCGTCGAGAAAGGATCTCGACCGGGTGAACAGCGCCCCGACCACCAGCAGTGCCACGCCCATCACGAGCGCACCGATACAATACACCCTGCCCGTCATGCCGATGATTGTGGGCAGGACCGAGACCCCGATCAGCAGCACCGCAAACAGGATGGTCTGCCGAAATGTACTCACGCCACTCGGGTCGACCACGGGCAGCATCTTGAATCCGGCATTCCGGTAATCGTCCCGGAACATCCACGCAATCGCGTAGAAATGCGGATGTTGCCACGCGAAGAGAATGAGAAACAGCACCCACGCGCCCGGATCGAGACGTCCGGACGCCGCGGCCCAGCCGCACATTGGCGGAATCGCACCCGGGATGGCGCCGAACGTCGTATTCAGCCACGTGAGGCGCTTCATCGGTGTGTACACGAGGACGTAAAGGAACGACGCGAGCAACACGAGAAAGGCCGTGAGCAAATTGACCGCCCAAATCAGGGCGACCAGCCCGATTAACACCAGGCTGATCCCAAAGGCGAGCGCGTTGGAGGGCCGGATGGTTCCCGCCGGCAAGGCGCGATGACGTGTACGCTCCATTTTGCCGTCCACGTCGCGTTCCAGGTAGTTGTTCAGCGCCGCCGAGCCGCCCGTTGCGCAGCCGACCCCGAACAGCGTGACCAGAAGCGTGAATAACGGGTGGATCCCCTTCGCAGCGAGGAAAAACCCGATGGTCGTCGTGACCAGGACCATCGACAAGATTCGGGGCTTCGCCAATTCAACATACGAGCGCAGATTCTTCACGAAAGTACTCCCTGGGGCAACGACGACGACGCCCCTTCCCCGGTAGCAGCAAGGAATCGAAAAGCTTTAAGGGTCATCACCAAACTGGTGGCCAAAACAAGTGCACCGAGGGCCAGATGCGTTGTCGGCATCAGGATTTGGACCGTGGATAATTGCTCGTCGGCATTCTTCGGCACGCGCACCATTAGCGTGACGAAACCCAGGGCAATCTGTGCGGTCACCAAGCTCAGCAATAAAACCGCTTGGCGCAAAAACCCGGGATTTCTCACGGTGAATAACACGACAAACAGGCTCGAAACAGCACATCCAAAAACCGCTACGGCACCGAGAATGTGCGCGAAGACACACCATTCGCCATGACGAATCGCCGCGCCGAGGATGATCTGAGCATAAACCGCGACGGTCGAGACGAGGGTCAGCCGCTGCGCCAACCACGCGTCAGGAACCTCAGTGGGATGTGTTGGCTGCCGCCATCTTTCCGACGTGGCGAACGCCATAATAATACGACTGAACCAGTAACATAACATCGGTACTGTTACCCGCGTGTGAGGTTTTTACCTATCAGCAAGAAGTGTAGCTTCGAAATGATGCCATTTCAGTCCCTGCATTTTTCACCCACTCTGGCAGCCATCTTAGGATTGGGTGCGAATCAAAATCCTTACACCGAGAGGCTGGAAGAAAATGTATGGAAGGGGCAGCATGTAGCCGATCTTGATCGTGGTATATATTCAGTGTACATGTACGTTGATGTACTAGAAGCAGTGCAAGTTGGAGATAGTGTAGCACCGTTGTTGCGTATAATAGATGCGAGTGGAAAGAACGGAGAGCTCATTCACAGAACTTACGAGGAACCGCGTTACGTGCCACTGCAAAAGAAGGAGTTTGATACCATTGAAATAGATCTGAGAACGGACTGGGGTGCACCAATATTGTTTGAGAACGGAAAAGTTGTCTGCATTCTACATTTTCGCAAAGCCACATCGCAATATTTCGTCTAGAATGAAGAAACAATTCTGTTGCGACACAAGTCGGGCTATGTACTCGGACTACTACAGCAAACAGCAGCAGGGTCATGGCGGAATGCCTATCTTTGTTGGATCTAGCAGGCAGCGTGGCCATGGATTGGGAAGCATTCTAAGTGGGCTATTTCGTAGAGCAATGCCACTAATTAAACGTGGGTTAAGCGTTTTCGGTAAGCAGGCATTGAAGACAGGTCTTCAGGTTGCAAATTCTGTTTCGGAGGGGCAAAACTGGAAAGAGGCTGCAAAAGCGCATGTTCCGGCCGGGTTTGCGGATGGTATAAAACGCTTCAAAGAAGAGCAGGCAGCGCAGACACAGCAAACTGGTAGTGGAGTAAAGAGGTGTAGTGGTAAAAAACGAAGTAAGAAGAGAAAATTAACACCTAATGCTACAAGTTGTTCTGCAAAGAAAAGCAAAAAGTGCAGGCCGCACACTAAAGACATTTTCGACTAGAAAATGAGTTTCATTCATCACAATTCGCATGAGTGTTGCAAAAGTGAGTTGGACCTATTTGAAGTGCCAGCCACACAAACATCTGTAGAGTCGGGAGCATTCGTTGAGTATAATCCGATATCTTCGCTTTCCGATAACAGCTGTCCGATAGAATTCTGCGTCAGCGGGTCTGGAACCGATTATATCGACCTCGCAAACACTCAGCTGCTCATCAAGTGTAA
>CAVQMY010000064.1:0-39740 GCA_963713705.1 uncultured Verrucomicrobiae bacterium | reverse complement strand
CAGTTTCGTGTGGAGTTGACGCCACGCCTGGAAGAATGGCTAGAGGATATCCGGTTGCAGCATCCGCACTACACCAACGAGCAAATTTTGTTCGCGGCGCTGGTGTGCGGTATGGACTTATTGCGACACGACGAAAGACGGGCGTGGCGACTCAGGAAGTGGTACCCGCCCGTGACCATGGCTGACCGCTTTCCGCACGTTGCGCTTCGCATCCTGAGCGGAAAGATTTGCACGCACGTCCCGAAACGACCGCCCCGCCTCTATCGCGGCATTTCTTTCGACGAAGGCTCCGGGCCGTGGTAATCGCGTGCCGCTTGACCTACACGGAGAGGGCGAATACGATTCGCGCGTGAAGGTTCACGGCAAGCAGGCCATCGACGTAGCGCAGTTTCTCAAATTGCGGGCGAGCGGGATGGTTCTTGTCCATGCCAAAGGCGTGAACCTTGCCAGGGTATGCGAGGCCAACCGAATCCCATACCGCATCGTCAACGGTTTGTACGTTGAAGTGGATTCGGAGCTAATACGATCCTCTCGAAACTGCGTTGCCGTAAAGAGAACGCAACTGGTGCGGCTCAAAAAAGCGTTAGGCAACCGGAGCGTGTCCCCCGCGTCAACACGCGGAGTTTCTCACCGCTGACGGATGGCAGACCGCCCCGCGTCTATCGCGGCTCCCTCGCTGGTGACGGTTGCGGCCTGTGGTGAATTGCTGTTCAATCCGCAAGACTTTGGTTGGGCGTGTTCAACTCTTGCGTTGAGAAATCTGAAATGGCCCGAGTATCACAGCGAGTATCACAGCCTCTCCAGCCGTTTTGCACCACAAAAGCAAAGCCCGCGCAAGTCGTTGGACTCACGCGGGATAAATTGGAGGCGGGTGTCGGAATCGAACCGACGGATAGGAGTTTTGCAGGCTGGCGGGATGGGGTCTTGAACGTTTACGGTTTTAGCTAGGATTATTCGGAAGGCCTTTGTTTTCAAGTGATTGAGATTTTCCCGCAAACATAGACAAAATTAGAAACAACCCGAAATCTGAAGAACAAGTGGTATCCACGTGTGGTATCCACAATTTCATATGCCGAGTCCGATCTTTGGCGCAGAAGCTACCTGATTTCCCCGAACCAAGAGACGCACGCGCTTGGCCTGTTTGAGCAAGTGGTCGGGCCGCACGTCACCATACGTCCTGGCGATGATCGCCGGGCCGCTCTTATCCCCGATCAACGCGGCGATCTCGGTGTCAGGGAGCCCGGACTCACGACACTGTGTCACAAAGAAACTGCGCAGCCCATGGAGCGTCACGTAGCGCGATTGCGTAGAATGGCAGAGGTCCGACAATCTTTTTGCGAGCGTCGGATAAGGAAGTGGCTTGCTGGGGTCCAGTGCTGACGGGAATAACAGGTCGCTGCGTATCCGCGTCTGCATCTGTTTTAGTAGTTGCTCCATTTCCGGCAGAATCGGTACGAAGGGATTGATGCCGCGTTTCTCACGTCGGACATGAATGATCCCCTCATCCCAATTCACCGCCGCCCACTTCAACGTCAACGCCTCGCGCACGCGTAGCCCGGAAAATGCCAGGAACATGATACAGTCCGCCTCCACGATGTGGGAACTTTGCCGCAGGGCCGCGTCGATCATCTGCAACTGCTGTTCTGTCGGTGCGGTCTCGCGGCAGTGGCGTGTATCTTCTTCGACGTGGTAACGCGGTCGGCCTGCCAGCGGATTGAGTTTCAACTTCCCCTGTCGCACGGATAGTGCCAGTGCATTACCGAGCGTCTGCAATTCGATGTCGACGAGCCGGGTGCCCGCCCGGCTTTGCCGCGTGTCCTCGCCGCGCTTCCATGTGTAACCACCCTTGGCACGCCAATGACGGTAAGCATCGCAGTCCTTCAGGGTCAGACTGATGGCGGCCTTCTCGCCAAAGAATGCCAGCAATCTTGGAAGGTTCTTTTGCTCCTGCCCGACCGTGGCAGCGGTTTTTAGGTGCATTTTACGGTCGGGGAATCCTGCTTCCTCATAATCTTTGAGAACCTGCCCTACACTGAGCCTGTTCCGCTCCAAGATCATCGCGCGCGTCTCAATCCCGTGCTCTCGCAAAACCAGGTCGTTTTGCCACCCCCTCAGGATTCTCCGCGCGGTTGCTGGGTCATCCGTGCCCGTGCAACGAAACGTCCGCTTTCCTTCCACCCAGACCCGGCAGTAAATGAGGCCGCTGCGTCGGTAAAGATTGCAACCGATCCGCTCAAAGCGCCGCTCATCCTTCCGGCCTGCGTCTTTCCACTTTAGCATGGCGATCCGCTTCCCTTTCGCTCACTTGTCTGGCTGCTGCCGTTGCCGCTCGTGGAGTGCTGCTCCAGCCAAATCACCAAGTCATGCTCGCGGATACGCCTGAGACCACCCACGCGGATGACACGTAACCCATGCTCGTGCATTAAACGCCAGACGGTCGTTCGACTCACGTTAAGCCGTTTGCACACATCTTTGATTGTGAGGATTCTTTCTGTTGGCGCGGCCATTTCCGGCTCGCAATCATTCGTCGAGGTCATTTGTTGGGTCGCATGAGTGCTGGTAAAGAGAGCTGGTTGCATAGGGTGATTTACGCACAAACGGCTTCGTAAGTTGTTCCCGTTTGGGAACATAATCACTCATGGATTCTCGGCGTGACGTTGCTTCAGCGTGAAGTCTTAGGAGCCCAAGCCGGTGGCGGAACGAGCACTGTCAAGGTGGAAGTTCAGGGCGGCAGGGGAACACGACCTTGACAGCGCGCAGCGAGCCGTACAATGGAACCCTGATTCACGCAAGCCTACTGGAACCCAGCGCGAATGCGCTCCATATTGGGATTGGGGAAAGCGATGTGCCCCGACATCCGCTGTCGGGGGACATCGGGTCGGTATCGGATCGCCACCGGCAAAGCCACAGTCTTCGGGTTTTGCAGCAGAGCACTGTCGTTTGTGGCGAAGCGAAAAACACGAAGTCTGGGCTGCCCGCGCGGGTGGTTGCAGTGCATGCGGCATACCGATTTTGAGCACCAGTGTGGTGTGGAAACCGCAACTCGCGATCTCTACGATTTGGTGAAGAAGAAGGTAATCGTCAGTCGCGCTCGTGGCCGAGGCTGGCACTACATCACGGCGCGGAGAATGCCTCAGAAATGACTCAAATGCCTCACGAACCTGCCCGCAAGGGGACATTAAGGGGACAAACGGGACATGCCGCAAACGCCACGCGGACACGCGCCAGAAATGCGCCACCAAACGAGACATGAATTCGCACCAATCACCAGTGGCTTGCTTTGTTTGTAAACCCCAGCTGTGTACAGCCTTTGAGACGTGGGCAGTTGGGGCTTACGCTCGTTGCGTTACGCTGGCGGCGTAACGACCTCCGATTCTTCCGGTTATCCGGATGAAGTCACGATCGTAATTTGTTCTTTTGCAGTCTCAATACTCGCCTGGGAATATGTCTTTCAGCTTGACCCTTAACCGGTCCAAGATTGTCTCCAATTTATTCAGGGTAATGTGGTGTTCGCCCCGTTCAATACGGTGGAGGGTAGTGTGCGAAACGCCGACCTTTTTCGCAAATTCTGCGTACGAAAGGCTCCCCCGCGCCTTCCGGATATAGCGCGCAAATTCGCGATCCAGATGTCGTTGCACCGGTTCACTTTGGCAAAATATCTATCACGCATGCGTGACGACCTTTTTCTTTACATGGGTTCTCTCCTTCAGTTCTAATCCTTCGCTTTACCTTGTCGGATTCTGCTGACAATGAATTCCAAACTGAGAAAACGTCGGTGCCGTCATTGTGGGAAGCGTTTCAGTCCGGATTACCGCAACCGGCATCGCCAGTATTATTGTTCGAAGCTTGACTGCCGTCGCATCAGCAAGGCCGCCAGCCAGCGCCGCTGGTTGCGCCAGTCCCCGAACCGGGATTACTTCCGCGGATCCGAGCACACTCGGCGCGTGCAACAGTGGCGCAAAGGCCACCCCGGTTACTGGAAGAAAAAGCTCCCCAGCTCCCAAGGAGATCAAATCGCTGCGTCCAAAATGACAAGCGCGGTCAAGACCTCTTGTAACGAACGATGCGGTCTACGGGTTGCGTTACAAGATTTCTGCCAGGCGCAAGACCCAGTGTTGGCAGGGCTTATCTCCGTGATCAACGGTGGTGCGCTACAAGAAGACATCGCCAGCACCATCGGCAAACTGCTACTCCGAGGACGAATAATTCTGGAACTGGCGTCACCAGATCAATGTGATTTGAAACGATGTCCTGAGTATGATTATCAAAAATTCTCTTCGGCTGGATCGACTGCCGCAAAACCCCGTCAGTTGTAGGGTGGTCGCATACAGCGCGATGGCGCCGACTTCCCGTAACCCTTCGCGCCTAGCGTGATTTGTCATGACAAGAAGCGAAATAGAACCCTCACCGATCTTTGCGGCTGCTTACGTCAGGATGTCCACAGACCACCAGCAATACTCCACCAGCAACCAGATGGATGTCATCCGGGACTATGCCAAACATCGTGGGATGCAGATCGCCAAAGAGTATTCGGATGAAGGAAAGAGTGGGTTGAACATTCAGGGGCGCGATTCCCTGGCGCAGATGATTCAGGATGTTCAGAACGGATGTGCGGACAACCTATTTATGAGACCAGTTTTCATGGAAACTGGGTAACACTTTTGGGTTCTGGGATCGCGATGATCCCTTGTTGTAGTAACCAGGTTTCCACGGCTCGACGCCACGCGGCGTCGGCATGTAACTGGGTGCGAGCGGGCTGCTCCAGCATGATTTTCATGGCCAGTTCGCTGATCTGTTCGAAGATCTCCTTCCTTCGGCGGCGAGTATAGCCGCGCAGGTTTGTTTTCGCACCTGCAAACTGGTCGCAGGCAGTTTGGCCCCGCAGACAGCGTCGGGGCTTGTGATTGAGTTCGTGCACGGTCAGCATGGCGAGATCCGCAACGTCGTTGTCGGGACCGGCCATCAGCCGCGGACGCAGAGCCTCTTTGAGTTCGCGTTGGGCGCGTTCGATGCCGCCGTTGTACGGCGGGTAATGCGGAGGCGAGTTCAAGGGAATGACCAGCCAGCGGGCGAGCACTTCGTTGACCGCCTCGCTGTTGAGGTTGCTGCCGTTATCGCGTTTGAGCACCAGCGGCGCACCGAATTGTCGGAACAATTCCTCCAGTCGTGCCGCGACAAGCTCGCCCGTGAGGTGTTCGCCTACCAATGGCGGCAGTTTGTAACGCGAGGCCAGGTCCAGTACCGGTAGAATCGGGATTTTCTGGCGTTGACCGTCGCGCACCAATACCAGTTCCGTCGGGTCCACTGACCAGATGCTGCCGGGCAGTTGCCAGTGAACCCGTCGCAGATCGGCTCGCCGCTCCCGCAGGGTCTCGCGGCGCGTTTGCTTCCACCAATGCCTGGAAGCCACGCCGCGAGATCGCCGTGCGATGAGCCGCATACAACGCCGTCGTGCCGTGACTGCGATGAGATCCGTGTTCCAACGCGCGCAACTGCGCCTGCAACCCGGTCAGATCCAGGGCACCGACCGGCTTGGGGCCGGGTTTGGAAAGCAGCGGTTCTCCGCGGGCCATGCGCCCGTGCCAGCGCATGAACGTCGGATACGCCACGGAGGCCGACGCGCACAGGGGCCGGTACGGATGGCCGACCCTCCTGTGCAGCGCGCGCAGTTGGTTCACGATCATGGTCACGGTGTCAGGACTTTTTTTTGGAACTCTGCAGTTCCGTCATTTGTTGGCGGATCGCCAGCGTCTGCTCCAACACCTGGAGTTGCTCCTGCAGGTCCTGTTTCTGTTCCTGCAGCGTGGCCTTCTCGGGATCGTGCGGGCTCGACGGGCGACCCCCCGGCCGGTCCTCCAGCGCCGTCACCAGCGCATTCAACGCTCGTTTCTCCCACTCGTAGTAGGTCTTGCGGCTCACCCCCAGTTGCGTCGCCGCCTCGGTCGCCGTGATCTGGCCGCACTGTACCTGGACAATCAACGCCGCTCGTCGCCGCGCCAGCATCTCTGAGGGACTCGGTATCTGTGTCATGATTCACTGTCTCCGGTTCGGCCTGTCCCGGCGTCATTTCTCCTTTGCCGACGTCGTGACCAGGGCCGGCTCCGTCTGCAACTTGGCCAGTCGTTTGTCCAGTTTGGCCAGTTTGCCCTCCGCCGTCAACGCCTGGCGCGCCAACAGCCGCTCCAACTTGCCCGTCAACGCCGGACCCAATTGGGTTCGGCTCGGCAACGAGGCTGCAACGCTTCCAGCATCCCGGCCATCGCCCGTTGCTGCCACTGAATCAACAGCGTGCTGTTGATGGCCAGTCTGCCGACAGACTTCCGCCGGGCGCCGCCGCTCCGTCCACACCGCCAGCACCGCCTGCGCTCGCTGGTGGGCATTGTACACCTTCAGTTCCTTCTTGGGTTTGGTTTCTGTTCGTCATGGGGTTGTTCTCCTGTGGGCAGGTTGTACGTTGATGTTGCTTGGTTCTGAGGTTCGTCTTCGCCGTCGATCTGCATCTTGACCTGGCCTTTCTCGGCGCGGATGCACCACCGATTGCTGGCCGAGACGCCCGACCATGTAGAAGGGCTCTTGGGGTTGGCCGCGCAACGCCAGCTCCTGGACGTTGTCGGCGATGCCGCGCTCGATCACGGCTCGCAATTCCTTCGCGATGGCGAAGAACCGATCGGCCGGGAACAGCCCATCCAGCGACTGGTGCGGACGTTTGTGGTTGTAGTACTTCACCCACAACCGCACCCGTTCGCGGGCCTGCTCGAAGCTGTCGAACTGCGCCCGCACCAGGAAGTCCTCCCAGATCGTTTTCCAGAACCGCTCGATCTTGCCCAGCGTCATCGGGTGATGGGGCTGGCTGCGGAAGTGGTGGACCCGGTCCTTTTGCAGTTCCTGCTCGAACCGCGTCTTGCCGCGCCAGGCGGTGTACTGCCGCCCGTTGTCGGTGAGCATCTCCTTGGGCACGCCGTACTCGCCGACCGCGGTGCGATAGACCTCCAGTACGTGCTCGGCCGTCTGGCTGCGGAACAGATCCAGCCCGACGATGTAGCGCGAGTGGTCGTCGATGAACCCGATCAGGTAGGCGTTCTTGCCCCCGAGCCGGAACGTGAAGATGTCCGTCTGCCACATCTGGTTGGGCGTCGCCGCGCTCGAAGAACCGCGGCTTGGGCGGGTTCTTCGCGGCTTCTTCTTGCGCGGGCCTCGGATGAGCTGCTGCTGGTGCAGCGTGCGCCGCACCGTCTCGTGCGCTGCCCGGCAGAAACAACACCCGCCGCAACAGTTGCGCAATCCGCTTCACCCCAAAGTGGGGATGCTGTTGTTTCAGCGCCGTGATCTGCGCTTTGACTGCGGCTGCCACCTTGGGCGCGCCGGGCTTTGCGCCCGCCGATCAGCGGCTGCAGCCCGGCCTCCCCGTGCTGCTGGTAGCGAGCGATCCACTTTGACAGCGTACTCTGGCTGACCCTGGCTTCACGGGCCACCAGCTCCAACGGGATAGCCTTCCTCCAGCCGCAGCTTGACCGCCTTCAGCCGCAACTCGACGGGATAGGGCTGACCTGCCGCGCCGCGCTGCCCCCCTCGGGGGGCAGGTCTTCCTCTTCTCCCTCTACCTTGTGACTCTCTTCCATGGTAACACTCCTGGTGGTTCTTTCCTTGAACCACGGGTTGGAAGTGTTACCCTGTTCCCGATGAATTCCGGTCTCACGATCCGGTTGTTAGGACAATCGAGCCATACCAAGGGCGCATCCTCGATCCCGCTTGCGGATCGGGAGGCATGTTTGTCCAGAGCGCCCGCTTTGTGGAGAACCACAAGAAGAATCCCAACGCCGAAATCATGGTCTATGGTCAGGACCGGGTCACCGAGACGGTGCGCCTCGCCAAGATGAACCTCGCTGTCCACGGCCTCTCCGGCGACATCCGCGAGGGCAACACCTACTACGAGGACATCCACGCCAGTGTTGGCAAGTTCGACTTCGTGATGGCCAATCCGCCGTTCAACGTGGATCGCATCGACAAGGACCGGCTGGCGAAAGATCCACGTTTCCCGTTCGGACTGCCGCGCACCGACAACGGCAACTATCTCTGGATTCAGATTTTCTACAGCGCGCTCAACGCGACCGGCCGCGCCGGGTTCGTGATGGCCAACTCCGCCAGCGACGCCCGCGGCTCGGAACTGGAAATCCGCAGACAGCTCATCCAGTCCGGCGCCGTGGACGTAGTGGTCGCCGTCGGCTCGAACATGTTTTACACCGTCACCTTGCCCTGCACGCTCTGGTTTTTTGACAAGGGCAAAGTGAAGCCGCTGCGCAAAGACAAGGTGCTGTTCCTCGATGCTCGGCATTTGTATCGGCAGATCGACCGCGCGCACCGCGATTTCACGGCGGAGCAGATCGAGTTCCTTGCCAACATCGTGCGGCTGTACCGGGACGAGAAACCCGAGTTCACCAACGGCGGGGAGAAGATGTTGAAAGAGAACTTCCCCAAAGGCCAGTACGGGGACGTTGCCGGGCTGTGCAAAATGGCGACAGCGAAGGAAATCGAGGCGCAAGGCTGGAGTCTGAACCCTGGTCGCTATGTCGGCGTCGGGGAACGTCCGCCTGACGGTTTTGTTTTCGCGGAGAAGCTAGAGGAACTCAATGAGGAACTCGAAACCCTCAACGCCGAAGCCCGTGAACTCGAAACCCGTATTGCCGAAAACGTGACCAAGTTGCTGGAAGCCGAGTGAGACATGGCGACCATCGATTCATTTGAGAAACTTCATGCGGCTATCCAGTCGTTCGGTAAAGTGACAGTGATTTACCGGGGAGTACGAAAGACCTCCTACGATTTGGTTCCTAGAATTGGCCGATACAAGAAGTTTACTACGACCACAATCGAGAAAGCCGAGAAGCGGATGCTCCGAACCCTGAAAGAGCAAGCCATACCGTATCTCACGTACCATCCAGCGACCGATTGGGAATGGCTAGCTCTTGCACAACATCATGGAATGCCCACACGTTTGATAGATTGGTCTAGGAATCCATTGGTTGCCGCCTTTTTTGCGGTAGAAAAGGAGCATGATGGAGACAGTGTCATTTACGCGTATGTTAGGAACAAGCACATTGCGCTTGCTAGGCACCCCGACCCTTTCAGTTATCACGGCGTCGCGAGATTCATTCCCAGGCATGTGACAACGCGCATTACGGCGCAGGCAGGGCTGTTCACAATCCACGGCGATCCGACTGTGCCATTTGTCTCGTCAAACATCCACCGCCTAGTCATAAAGCAGAGCTTTAGAAGGCGCCTCAAGCATATACTTTTTGAATATGGGATCAACCGCTCGACGCTGTTTCCAGACCTTGATGGTCTATGTGCCCATATTGAATGGTTACAAACGGAGGTTTTCTGACTGCACCCTCGGACAGAAAGCACGCAATGCAAAAGGCGGAGTGGAAACCGCGACGACTTGACGAATTGGGTTTTGTTGGGCGCGGCAAATCGCGGCACCGTCCACGCAACGAGCCGTCACTTTATGACGGCCCGTATCCATTCATCCAGACGGCAGAGATTGTGGCGGCAGATTGCTACATCAGGTCGTACACGCAGACATACAGTGAACAAGGGCTTGCACAAAGCAAGATGTGGGAGCCGGATAACTATTTCGGTCGCGATTCGAGCGTGTACGCCACTGCGGACCAGACGGGACTGAATTGAGACGCGGAGATTGAACAATGCGTGTGTGCTTCACCCTGACCGCTGACTTGAAGAAAGTGGTTGATCGTTTCGGTGCGCCGATACACGGCGACGAATGGCCAACCACCAACGAAACTCGCTCCCGATGACGACGACGAATTACATGGCTTGTCCCACTGAGATCGTCGAGGCGCCGGTCGGCGTCGTGTGGAAACTGCTCACCAACCTCTCCGGCTGGGGCAGTATCTTTGACTTTCGCGTCACCAGCGTCGAGCCGCCGGGGCCGGCGGCCAAGGGCCAGCGCATGCTCGGTGAGAAGGGCCCACGCTGGCTGCATCTTGGTGGCTCTTTCGAATACACACTCATCGACGAGACGCATTACAAGCTTGAGATGGACGTGAGGCTGTCACTTGGCATGACGGTTCACGAGGCGCTGGACTGCGTTCCGCTTGAGGACGGGCGATGTCGCGTCAACTACCATTGCAATTTTGGTTTCCCGGGCGGCTGGCGAGGTCGGCTCATGCGCGTCCTGCTCAGTCGCGGATTGAAGACCGGCCCCGTTGATTCGCTGCTGCGGTTGAAACGCGCCGCCGAACAAGAACATCGCGGTCGGAAGGCGGAAAAGAGGGAATCGTAGATATGCAGAGATGAAGAAATTGAAAAGCCCCTTGCTTGCAACAAAAAATCTGACATGAATCAAGCACCTCAGAGTGGCCGGTTTTGATTCGACCCCGACTGGCTGGTTTTGAAGTGACCGGTGACAACGTGGGCTCGGTCTGGCTAATGCAGGATGATCAGGAGTTGTTTCAGTTCGGCGAAGAATCGGTTGAGATATGCGTCAACCTTGCCGTCTGAGGGTACAGGAAACTCGGCGAGAAGGCCGGCGCGATGCAACAGGGGTACGATCTTCTGTTCCAGTTGATGTAGTTCGGTGGCGAGCAACACTGTGTCCATTTTATGACGTTCCGCGTCGGTCAGAGTCGTCCAGACGTGCTCGAACACGCAGAACAGGGGTGCCCAGTTTACCCAATCTGCGCGGGGGAATTCCTCCCAGAACGTACCTTTGAGCCGGTGGACGTTCTCCGTGCCCGAGCTCCACAATTGCACCATGCCGGAGAGCCTCATTTCGGCGAGTGTGTTATACACGGTGAGCTTGAAGTAGTACGAGGCGCGAGCGATCTCCGTCGTGCCGGCCTGTTCGTGGAGCAGTAGGTAATTCACTGTTTCAGCCCGCGAGTTGACGCCGAACAAGGCGCGCAGGCGCAGGCGCGAGTTGGCCGGTCGGTCCGGGTTGAAGAGTTGAGCGTGTTTGCGCAGTTCGACTTTCTCCCGTTGCAGGCCGAACCGGGCGAAGATGGGATCGGCTTTGCGGACAACATGGATCGGCTCGCGGTCGGTCGAGAAAAACAACGGCTCTGGCTTGCCGGTCTCGCCGCTATGAAACGCAGCCAAACGCTGCCACTTTACCCCACCGCGCTTGGCCATACTGAGGTACGCTCCGATGGCGGACAGCACGCGCCCGCCACCGAATTTTTCATCGCGGAGCAGATTCTTGAGCCGTTGCACGTCAATGAGCCGTTCATGCAGGACCAGCCAGCCCAACATTTCATCGAACATGCGTGCGTCGTACCGTCCGAGCGAGCATGTCAGCAGCAGTAGCGCCTCGGGATCAATCACCGCACGTGATTCACCCCGGCCATGACCCGGCACCCCGAGTGCACTCCATTGCGCCCACAATCCGTCGAGCACCGATTGGAGGAACTCGTGCTTAAAGTCTGGAAGCGAGTTTCTCATATCCGAGTTGCTTGATCAGTTCGACCAAAAGCCATTTGTATTCGGCTGACACGTTGTTGCCAGTTGCCCATCGAGCGGCAAACTCCAGGTCATTTTCGCTGGGTTTCAGGGCACGCAAGTCGACCAGGTGACGACCGCCCTGATCAGCCGCCGCGTCCAATTTGAAACAGATCTGATCGAGCCGGCCAATCCAATACACGGTCAGATGTGAGCCGACGACTTGCCGGGTCAACCGCGAGGCCAACCCATCCGGCAAGCCCAACTGGAACAAACCACCCTCACCACGGCTCGGCCCATTGTTGAGCCACGCGTCGTCCACCTCTAGGAATGGCGCGATCTCTTTGGCGGCGGTGAGCAGTTCTTGCGGTAGCGGCACCGGCTCAATCAGGTGTTCCGACTGGTCCATGAGAGCGACAATGTCGAAATCCTTGGTCGTGCGGGAGACGATACCAGCGATGATCAAGGCAGAGCCACCGCAGATCACCAACCGTTGCGTGGCAGCATCGTTGCGCCGAAGACGCGCGTCCAGAAGCGTCAGCGCCTGCTCGATCCGAGTCTTGTCGAATTGCCTTGCCATATATGTTATAGGCGAATAGTATATAACACGTATAGCAAGATTGGTACCGCGTCAAGCCAAATTCTTACATGTGTTTGTCCATCTTGAACCTACTACGATCATAGTCGAAGGCGACCTGCTCTGCCCGCTTGGCTGCCACAGAATTTCTCCCTTTTTCGGCTCTACACACGGATAGAAGGTTTTCACAATCCTCTTTCTCGTGTCGATGACGACAGCAAACCAGTCGATGCCGGGAGGGTTGGGCGCTCGGATATACCTAGATCGTGTTAACATCGGCGATTTGTGCCCCAGTCGAAAGCTCGGTGCCGGGGACTGTCTCGTTGGGGGTTTTGTTGCTGGTGGCTGTTATGCGAACCTCACGCGGTTTCTGGCACGCCCGCTTACGCGGGACTCGGCTCGGCACCTTCCGCCTCTTGTGACGTTGGGTCATCGGATCGCCGTCCTGAACATTGTAGTTCTTCCGCCACATTCCAGAATGGCGTTCTCCAGCGCCTGTTTTGGATCGGCTTCGCTCATGGCTCACCCGGCAAAATGATCTGACGGACAGTGCTGATTTGTTCGTGAAACTGCCGCTGCCAGTTCTTGAGCCGCTGACGGTCCATGAGGGAGAATTTCTGGTACTGAATCCCTTGCCCGACAGGAAGATTGGCCTGGTGTAGCAACGCAACCAACCAGTCGTGCAGTTTTGGCATGGTCATTTCCTTCGCCGCCAGTTCGTTGAGCAATCGCTTCCGGGTTTTGCTGGCGTCGTAGATGGTGAGGTGCTCCGTTAGGGCGTGATTCTTCACCACGAGATATCGGCAGCGATTGTCGAACGCGTTCGCGATGATTTTGATTTGCTCCACGCTGTCGAGGTCGTGATTGACCGGCGAGACCACCGTCAGAGCGGCGCCCAAGCTGTGGAGGACATCAAAGACCGTCAACTCGGTGAAGTAATTCAGGAACAGGTCGTAGAGGCGGCGCGGCAATCCACGACGACGAGACTGACGCGTTCGACAGCCGCAACCAGTTGATCGAGTTCTCGCAAGTTGGCCAGGTTCACAAACCGAGCGTTCGGGTGGAATCGCATCAAGGTCGAGTTCTCGTTGTCGGTGTCGATGGCGATATGGGGCACCTGCTCATCTTTGAGGTACTGAACGAAGTTTGTGGCGAAGAAGCTCTTGCCGACGCCGCCTTTGCCATTGATGATGAGATTGATCTGCTTTTGCATGGCTATATGGTGTTAGGATCGGCAATGCGTGGCCCGTTTACTTGCGTCCAGCGGTCGTGTTTTTGCGATGAACCGCCGGGACTGAGGACAGGGGGTGTCGGTGAAGGCTTATCCGGTTGTTTTCTCACCCTCAGTGTCGAGGGCTTCCGTTTCCGCCTGTAGCGGGCCTTTGGTTCGCGCAGGACTTCGTGGCAAAACCGAAAGACCGTGTCGCTTGCGACCGGAACGTTGATGTCGCGTAGGATGCCGGCGATTGCCGCGTAAGACACCCCTTTGCTCCTCAGCTCCTCGATGCTGTCTTTCATCGGCATAAGCTTCTGAAACTTGGTCGGATGCCGTGGCACATAGTCTCGGATGGCTTTCGCCAATCGGGCTGCCACCAAATCGGTTGCGGAATCGGTTTTCATTCGGATACCCCTCGTAATGTAGTTAGGACAAAAGTTCCTAGCGTACGCTAGGGGCCTTGCGTGTCCTCTTTTCATGTGCGCCAGTAAAGCACAAAACCCGAAACAAGTTGTTCCCGTTTGGGAACAACTTATCTCCTCGGAGCGGGTACACGTCAGGCATGCTGTCACGAAAAGCGCAATACAGCCTGGCCAATGCGAAGGCATACTTCGAGGAACACCTGTCCACAGGCGACTATTACAGCGAAGGGGTAGCCGTTGCCGGACAGTGGTTTGGTAAAGCCGCAGAGTCTCTCCATCTCCCGGAAACGGTCAAACGTGACGAGTTCCTGTGTCTCTGTGACAACCTGGACCCGCGCACTGGCAAACTCCTCACGCAACGGCTCAAAACCACCCGCAGCGAGGTCGGGGATGACGGAGAGGAGCGTACCGTGGCCAACCGTCGAGTATTCTACGATTTCACCTTCTCGCCACCCAAGTCGGTCTCGATCGCGGCATTCATCGGTAATGACAGTCGTATCGTGGACGCCCATGACCGTGCCGTGCGTGTGTCACTCCAAGAACTGGAGCGGTTGGCGGCGACTCGCGTGCGTACCAAGGGAAGCATGTCGGACCGGCCCACCGGCAACATCGTCGCAGGGACCTTCCGGCACGATACGTCTCGCGCCTTGGACCCGCACCTGCATAGCCACTGCGTTGTGTTTAACGCGACATTTGACCCGGTGGAGCGTCGCTGGAAGGCGCTGCAGACGCTGGAGATGGTGCGGGCAAGGAAGTACGTCGAGAACGTCTATTACCACGAATTGGCCCGCGAACTCAGGGCATTCGGATACAACCTGAAACACAATGCTCGCGGTGACTTTGAAGTCCAGGGGGTTTCCCCTGAACTCTGTCAACGATTCTCGAAACGTCATCAGGAGATCGACGAGAAGACGCGCGAACTGCTGGCCAAGAAACCGCATCTCGCGAAGGGCAATGTGCCAGAAATCCGAAACAGTATCGCCCAGAGCGAACGGCTGCGTAAGATCAAATCGGTTCGGCTGGGGGAGCTGCGGAGTCTCTGGACACGCCAAATCTCCCCCGCTGAGAAAGAGGAAATCGCGTCGTTGAAGCACGGCGGGTCAGTCACCCCCGGCGACCGCGTCGCCGGCAATGCCTTGGCCGCTGTCACTTGGGCAGAAGAACACCTATTTGACCGCCACGCCGTTATGCCGGAATACGAGCTTTGGCGGCATGCGTTGGAGCATGCACGTGGTGAGAACATCACCGTGGAACAAGTGCGCAACATCACTCAAAGCAGAGGGTACATCCGCGATGAACGCACCCCACACCTTGTTACGAGCAAGGTAGCCCTGGAGCGAGAATGGGAGATCGTATGTCTGGCCAAGTCTGGGATCAGACGGTTTCGTCCATTGGGCGATGCCCAGTCGATCGGCAACGCCAGTCTCAATTCAGAACAGCGCACGGCTGTTGAGCACATCTTGAGTTCCCGTAACTTCCTCACGCTGTTTCGCGGCGGCGCGGGCACTGGGAAAAGCTATGCCCTGAAAGCGGTCGGCGCTGGGTTGCGAAGAGCCGGGCATCACGTCCACGTCATCGCGCCGCAGCGACAACAGGTCATGGATCTGGAACAGGATGGATTCAGCCGAGTTCAGACAGTGAGCGAATTTCTCGTGAGAAAGCCGATGCCAGAGGGAGCCGTCGTCATCGTGGATGAAGCTGGCCAAATCGGAGGCGAGCAGATGCAGCGGCTTCTTCATTACGTCCGCAACGGTCGTGGTCGTCTGATTCTCTGCGGCGACACCCGGCAACACGGAGCAGTGCAAGCATCTGACGCACTTTGGGCCATCGAGAAGTACTCGGGCCTGAAGGCGGCTGTTCTGAACGAGATTCGTCGTCAAGACCCGGCGAAGGCCAAGACCCCGACCGAGCGGCGGCAGATAGAAGAGTACCGGCGGGCCGTTCGCGAGGCATCCGAGGGGAATCTCAGTAAATCATTTGATCGTCTGGACAAGCAATCGGCAATCATCGTGTGTTCGCCGTTCGACCAGCAGGACAAACTCGCGGAGAGTTATGTCAACCTCAATGGTGCGGGACACTCGGTTGTGGTCGTTTCGCAAACCTGGTCGGAAATTCACAAGGTCAATGGTCGTGTGCGGGCGGCACTCAGGTCCTGCCATCAGTTGGGCGACGAAGAGCATACGGTCACAGCGCTCGAATCTGTCGATTTGACAGACGCTCAGAAACGAGACCCACGGTTCCACACTGACAAAACCGTTCTCGTGTTCAATCAGGATACTGCCGGGTTTCGCAAGGGCGAGACGGGCCGTCTGAGGCACATCACAACGAAAGGGCTTGTGGTCGAAGGTGAGACGAAGATTCGCGTCATCCGATTCGAGCATTTGTCTCGCTTGGCCGTCTGCCAGTCCTGCGAGATGGCTCTGGCATCTGGAGATCGCCTGCAATTGAAGGCCAATGCCAGGACCGCGCGCGGAGAACGCTTGGTGAATGGCGAACTGGTCACAGTGGGCAAGGTTCTGGCCGACGGACACATCCGGCTCCAAGACGGCAGGGTGCTCGGAACAGCTTATCGGCGGTTCGTTCGCGGCTTTGCCATCACCTCGTATGCGTCACAAGGCAAAACCGTGGATTACGTCTTGTTTTCCGACTCCGCCGTCAGGCCGGCCACGAACCGACAACAATGGTACGTGACGATTTCCCGTGGACGGAGGGGCGTCCGCATCTTCACCAGTGACAAGGAGCAACTGCGGGAGAACATCTGCCGGTCCGGCGACCGCGGTTTGGCGATGGACATGGCTGGCAGTCTCTTTGTTGAACGGCACGGCATTTCTCCCCGAGTGGGGTAGAACGGCCGATACTCTAGGGCCATGTCACCCGGCCGCATAAGGCACGGGGCAAATCTTACGATTACCCGGTTTCGTCTTACGATTATCTTACGATTATGTCCTTGCCAAAAAGGCGTGACGGGCTGAGCGGCGCACAGTACGGCCCAGAATCGATTATGACGGTCTCCACGGTCCACAAGAGCAAAGCGCGGCTAATGAAAATCTAGTGGTATCCACGTGTGGTATCCACTGCCGCCATCGCAATTCACATCCGAAAAGGCAAATCCCCTGCAACTCCTTGGAATTGCAGGGGTAGAAGGTTGGAGGCGGGTGTGAGAATCGAACTCACGATAGGAGTTTTGCAGACTCCCGCCTTCCCACCTAGCTAACCCGCCTTCTCTCAAGGGCAGAGATTACCTAGGCTGGGGCAGGCTCAGCATTGCCGTCCGACTAGGCTGCAGCTCGCACAACCGACAAGGGCCACAAAGGAAACGGCATCTGCCACGCAGAAAGAATCAGCTTCGACTCAGTTTCCAACTTTATTGTTCAGTTCCCGACTTTATTGTCCGGTTTCCATCTTTATTGTTTTTCCACAACAGTTTGCCGGGTCGCGTTCGTTTTATTCGACGGTCACGCTTTTGGCGAGGTTGCGGGGCTTGTCCACGTCGCAGCCGCGCAGCACGGCGATGTGATAGGCCAGCAGTTGCAACGGGAGGACCGTGAGCAACGGCTGCAGGCATTCCAGCGTGTCGGGAATGTAAATCACGTCGTCCGCCCGTTTCCCGATTTCGGCATCGCCTTCGGTGGCGACGACGATCACGGGGCCCTTGCGCGCTTTCACTTCCTCGATGTTGGCCATGACCTTGTCGTAGACCGGGTCTCTCGGGCAGATAAACACCGACGGCGTGCGCGGATCGACGAGCGCGATCGGGCCGTGCTTCATCTCGGCGGCGGGATAGCCTTCGGCGTGGATGTAGGAAATCTCCTTCAACTTCAGCGCGCCTTCGAGCGCGACGGGGAAGTTGACCTGGCGCGCCGAGGAACAGGAAGCTGTTGGCATCGCAATACTTTTTCGCGACGGCCGCAATCGCGTCGCTCTGTTTGAGCACGCGTTCCATCTTGGCGGGGATCTCTTCCAGCCCGCGCAAAATCTCCGCGCCGCGCGTGGAGGCCATGTGCCGCATCCGTCCCATCAACACCGCCAGCAACGTCATGACCGTGACCTGCGACGTAAACGTCTTGGTCGCCGCCACGCCGATCTCCGGCCCGGCGTGCATGTACGTGCCGCCATCGACCTCGCGGGCGATGGTCGAGCCGACGACGTTGACGATGGCGAGGGTCTTGTGCCCTTTGCGCCGCGATTCGCGCACCGCCGCCAGCGTATCGATGGTTTCACCCGACTGGCTGATGGCGAACACGAGCGTGTGCTTCTCCACGGGGGCGTTGCGGTAGCGGAATTCGCTGGCGTAATCGCACTCGGTCGGGATGCGCGCGAGTTCCTCCATCAAGTACTCGCCCACCATCGCCGCGTGCAGGGCCGTGCCGCAGGCGATGTAGATGATGCGGTCCACCGCGCGCAATTCGGCCGGCGAGATGTTCAAGCCGCCGAGACGCGCCGTCGCTTCCTCGTGGCTGATGCGGCCGCGGAAAGCGTTTTGCACGGCGCGCGGCTGCTCGAAAATCTCCTTGAGCATGTAGTGCGGGAACTTCCCGCGCTCGACCTCTTCCGCCGCGAATTCAACCTCGCGAATCTGCGGGCTGACCGTCGCCGCCTCGATGGTGGACACCTGGAAATCATCGCGGGTGAGCGTGACGATCTCGAAGTCATTCAGGTACACGACGCGGCGCGTGTGGGCGATAATCGCGCTGACGTCGCTGGCGAGAAAGTTTTCGTCGCGGCCGACGCCGAGGAGCAGGGGACTGCCGCGGCGCGCGCCGACAATCTGGTCGGGATGATCCGCATGAAGGACGGCGATACCGTAGGTGCCGACGACGTCCTTGAGCGCGCGGCGCACGGCTTCCGTGAGCGTGGAACCGTTGCTGCCGGGATGCTCGGCGTGGACCTGTTCGTAATGGTCGCCGACGAGATGCGCGAGAACTTCCGTGTCCGTCTCCGACGCGAACTTGTGTCCCTTGGCCAGCAGGCGTTCCTTCAGAAGCTGGTGGTTCTCGATAACGCCGTTGTGGACGAGGGCAATCTTGCCGGACTGGTCGAGGTGCGGGTGGGCATTGGCATCGGTCGGCGGGCCGTGCGTCGCCCAGCGGGTATGGCCGATGCCGACGTCGCCTTTGGCGGGTTGTTTGGCAAGGAGGGCGGCCAGATCATTGATGCGGCCGGTCTTCTTGCGGAGTTGGAACTGCTTATTATTAATGATGCAGAGACCGGCGGAATCGTAACCGCGGTACTCGAGCCGGCGCAGGCCTTCGAGGATGACGTTTTGGGCGGGTTTCCTGCCAATGTAGCCGATGATGCCACACATGGTGCGTTCCTTGTCTGAAGTCGCGCAACAATGATTCAACCGCCCGAAACATCCGGGCACCGGCGGCGATGGCGAATCACAGTGGCGTGGACTTCGTATCGCAGTTTGTTTTTTTACCGCCGACAGCTAATAGCATACTCACGCCCGGGGAATTGTCAACGAAGGACGCAACTTGGTAACGGTACACCTTTGACATTGCCGCATTCGCCATCACCACCACCAACGCGGGCTGGATTGCCCAGGCTCTGAACTCTACTACATGGTCGTCGGGTCCCATGGGCGGCGACATCGCCGGCAATCTCTCTTGGCAGCAGTATACCGGCATGGCATGGAATCAGGCATTCCCCGCCACCCCGCCCGAGGTGGATGGGTATTTCGACAGCTACATATGGATCTCAGGGGCGCAGACAGTGAGTTCCCCCGCCGCCCGGCCCCCCCGAATAATCGGCATTTGGAGGGTTCTTCTTTCAGGGAACTCCGAGTTCGGACTTTTTAGTTGTTGGACCGACTGATGCTTCCGGGCCTCAGCCCTTGAGCGATTTCCAATCCTTCGAGGGCATCTCCATCGACGTGCCAGAACCGTCGTCGCTGGCGCTCTCGATCGTTGCTCTGGCTCTCGGCGGTATCGGTTTGCGATTCCGCCGGCGCTCATAGGCTAGGGCTACGGCTGGGGCTACTTCCGACGGCAGGACGATCCCCGTCCCGCTACGAACCCACGTCCACCAGCGTTCCACGTATTTCCCAATGCGGATTGCGTCCGCACCTTGCTCATAAAGCCGGTCGATACGTTGCACGCACGATTGGACGCTTGCGTAGGCGACTCCGACGATCCCTTCCGGTGAAAATCGGTAGCCAAGAAAGTCAAACCCGCGACTGATCCGTCCGACGAACGTCTTGTCGGGATGTTGCTCCACTTTCAGTTCCGCCATCGTTTGGTTGACGCACCGCACCGCCGCTCGCAGTTGCCAGCGCGTCGGGGCCAGCACCACCCAGTCGTCCATGAACCGAATGTAGAACCAGCCCTTCTTCGCCATGCGCTCGTCCAGCGGTTTCAGGTAGATGGCAGCCATCAGCGGGGAGAGGGGACAGCCCATCGGGATGCCCCGCGTTACGTCTTCATACAGACCGTCGTTATAGATGCGGCGGTGCATGTATTGCCACAGCAGATCGAGAACCTTGGCGTCGGCGATGTATTCCTGTAACTGGGCATACAGGATGTCGTGGTCTACGCTGGAGTAGTACCATTTCACATCGGTGCGAAAGACGAACCGCTGCCCTCTCAGGCGACTGGCGACCAGCCGTACCGCCGCTTTGGAACCGCCGTTGTTGATGACGTGGCAGCAGCTCTTGGGCAGGAGCGGCCCCAGATGGCGCGTCAGCACGAGGGCGAGGGCTTTCAGCACCAACGCATCCCGCGACGACCACAGCGCCACCTGATCCTCGCTTTCGGGGATCATGTCCATCGCGTCAAACCGATACTGCCCAGACAGGAGGAGCGTCTGCACCTGCTCTTTGACCGCCGCCCAGCGCCAGCGCAACGTCCATACGTCATTGTTGGGGGCGTAGCGCTGGCGGCGCACGCATAGCCACTCGTAGGCTTCCTCCAGCACCCCGTCCGAGGCGATCTCCTCCATCAGGTTGGCGGTGAGCACGGTCGAGGGCGGGCGCTGGGCTTCCCGCACGCTGCGCGGGTCGCGGGCTGGGTTCACGGGGTTGGATTCTACCTCACTCTCATGCCGAACGCCGCAACGGAAGTCTCGAACCGTCGCCAAGACCCGCAACGCGGTCAGGGTGAAGCGTTTTAATCGGCATTGCCCACGTCGGCCAACGGATTGTCAATTGACGCGCCGAGTGGCTGTGTCTAGTATCGCACCATGGCGCCACTTGGACTCAGACCGGTCACTCCCACCAATGTGCTCGGCGTGATCATGGGCGGCGGCGAGGGACGCCGGCTCTTTCCGTTGACGAAAGAGCGGGCCAAGCCCGCCGTGCCCATCGCCGGCAAATACCGTCTGGTGGACATCCCGATCAGCAACTGCATCAACTCCAACATCCGCCACGTGTACATCCTCACCCAGTTCAATTCCACGTCGTTGCATCGGCACATTCACCAGAGCTATTCGTTTGACCGTTTCTCGCGCGGGTTTGTCGAGGTTCTCGCCGCGCAACAGACCACTGACAACATGGGTTGGTATCAGGGAACAGCCGACGCCGTGCGCCAGAATCTGCGCTATTTTCTGGAGCGGGATTTCGAATACATCGTCATTCTCTCGGGCGATCAGTTGTATCGCATGGATTTTCGGAAAGTCCTGCAACAACACGTCGAATCCTATTCCGACATCACGATTGCCGCGATTCCTGTGGGCCGCGGCGACGCGGGTTCGCTGGGCATCCTGCAGGTGAACGAGGAGAAGCGCATCGTCCGGTTCGTCGAAAAACCGCGCGACACGGGGGCGCTGGATGAGCTGAAGATTCAGGACCCGCTGTTGTCGCGCTTGCGCATCACCACCAGCGAGGATCGTTACCTGGCGTCGATGGGAATCTATGTATTCAATCGTGAAATTCTCCGCAAAGTGCTGGACAACGACCAGACCGACTTCGGCAAGCACATCATTCCCGATGCCATCAGCCGCCATCGCGTCTCCGCCTACGTCTTTCAGGGCTATTGGGAGGACGTGGGAACGATCGGCTCGTTTTTCAAAGCGAACCTTGCCCTGTGCTCGCTCAGACCATCGTTCAATTTCTTCGACCGCAACGCGCCCGTGTACACGCACGCACGGTCTTTGCCGGCGTCGAAACTCGTGGAAAGCCAGGTGCGCAACGCCCTCATCGCCGACGGCTGTATCATTCTTCGCTCCCGAATTGAGAACACCGTCGTCGGCGTGCGGTCGTTTATCGGAAGCGACTGCTTGTTGCGCGATACCATCCTCATGGGGAGCGATTTTTTCGAGACGCAGCACGAGATACTGGAAGAAGAAGCCATGGGGATTCCTCACATGAGCGTTGGACGCGGCTCCAAGATCGAGCGGGCGATCATCGACAAGAACGTTCACATCGGCGATGGCGTTGTGATCGCCGACAAGACCGGCGCGCCCGATTTTGACGGCCCGAACTATTACGTCCGCGACGGCATCGTCATCATCCCCAAAAACGCCGTGATCCCCGCCGAGACGAAGATTTGATCTTCTCAATCCAACGACCGGTTGGAGGGCTCAGCGACCCCCGACAGGGGGGTCAATCCCCTAAAAATTTTCTTTGAAAGCAGTGTTGACATGTATTTGGAATCTACTATAGTCGCCACACCCCATGGAGGGGTGATACAGTAGACAAGTTCATAGGGCGAAGCGGAACCCGCCGACTGTTTCCTTTGTTAAAGGGCAATTGAGGAAGCAGAGGGGGGTTTTACCGTCTTTTTGTGTCTAATGTAATCGGCGATCTTGGGGATCGTCAGGGAAGCTTTTGGAGGCAGTTGCATGGCAACGCCTTCGGAATGAAATATCGCCCACGTAGCTCAGTTGGTAGAGCACGTCCTTGGTAAGGACGAGGTCATCGGTTCAAACCCGATCGTGGGCTCCAGAAAATGACCGGGGTTGGATTGACGGAAAGCATGATTGCAAGACGGAGACAGCAGGTCACATAATCTAGAGAGGCAGACAGGAGGAGACCATGGCAAAAGGCAAATTTGAACGGACAAAACCACACGCCAACGTTGGCACGATTGGTCACATCGACCATGGCAAGACCACGCTGACGGCAGCAATACTGCAGGTGTTGTCGAAGCAGGGTAAGGCCGAGATCAAGAGCTACGCCGATATCGCCAAGGGCGGTACCGTGCGCGACGAGACCAAGACGGTGACGATCGCCGTGGCCCATGTCGAGTACGAGAGCGAGAAGCGCCATTATGCCCACGTCGACTGTCCCGGTCATGCCGATTATGTGAAGAACATGATTACGGGCGCCGCACAGATGGACGGCGCGATCCTCGTGGTCAGCGCTGCCGATGGTCCCATGCCGCAAACCCGCGAACACATTCTGTTGGCCCGCCAGGTGGGCGTACCCGCGATTGTCGTGGCCCTCAACAAAGTCGACCTCGTCGACGATCCCGAGCTGCTCGACCTCGTCGAACTCGAAGTGCGCGAGTTGCTCTCCGCGTATCAGTTCCCCGGCGACAAGACGCCCGTGATTCGCGTCAGCGCGTCGAAAGCGCTCGCCAGCGAACCCGAAGCGGAAAAGCAGATTTTGGAATTGGTCAAGGCGGTGGATGACTTCATCCCGCAGCCCACGCGCGAAATCGACAAGCCGTTCCTGATGCCGGTCGAAGACGTGTTCTCAATCACGGGCCGCGGCACGGTCGCCACCGGCCGTGTCGAACGCGGCACGGTCAAGGTCGGCGAAGAAGTCGAAATCGTCGGCTTGCGCGACACCGCGAAAACGGTCGTCACCGGCGTGGAAATGTTCCGCAAGATCTTGGAACGGGCGGAAGCGGGCGACAACGTCGGCCTGCTCCTGCGCGGCATTGAAAAGGAAGGCATCGAGCGCGGCCAGGTCCTGGCGAAGCCGGCGTCGATCAAGCCGCACAAAAAGTTCAAGGCCGAAGTCTACGTCTTGAGCAAGGAAGAGGGCGGCCGTCACACACCGTTCTTTAATGGATACCGCCCCCAGTTTTATTTCCGCACCACGGACGTCACGGGCGTGTCAAAGTTGCCGCAGGGCGTCGAAATGGTGATGCCGGGCGACAACGTTAATATGGAGGTCGAATTGATCACGCCCATCGCCATGGAAAAGACGATGCGGTTCGCCATTCGCGAGGGCGGACGCACGGTCGGCGCGGGACGCGTGACGGAGATTCTGGAATAGGGCGAAAATTCGGAGAGCTGACGCAAAATGCCTAGAGAGTTGATCACACTGGCCTGCACGGAGTGCAAAAACCGCAATTACACGTCGACACGGAACAAGCGAGCACAAGGTTCCGAGCGGCTGGAGTTGCGCAAGTTCTGCCCCAAGTGCGGCAAACATGTCTCGCACCGCGAAACGAAGTGAGCGGGAACGGAGGTTCGGCGCGGACGAGACCGCAGTGCGGATACGCCAGTAGCTCAATTGGCAGAGCGACGGTCTCCAAAACCGTAGGTTGGGGGTTCAAGTCCCTCCTGGCGTGCCAATCCGGAGGGATCAGGCCAGTCGCGGGGAGACCGAAACCGGCGGATTGATTGAAGCGAGGAAACGCTCAGGCGGACACGGAATTAGCGACACATGGTAAACCCATTTCTGAAAGTGCAGGAGTTTGTAGTTGAGGTCTGGGCGGAACTGAAGAAGTCCTCCTGGCCGACGCGCAAGGAACTGGTCGACTCGACCATTGTGGTCATTGTTACGATATTGGTTCTCGGCATATTCGTGGCGTTGGCCGACCTGGTGTTCCTGCGGATCGTCGCCCTGCTGACACGACGTTGACGAAAGAAACGAGATGGACACGACGACGACAAAATCGGAGTTTCAGTGGTTTGTGCTTCACACGCTTTCTGGGCAGGAACAGAAGGTCAAGGACAGCATTGAAAAGCGAATCAAGATTGAAGAAATGACCGAATGGATCAAGGAAGTGTTGATCCCGACGGAAAAAGTTGCGGAAGTCAAAAAAGGCAAGAAGACAACCAGTACACGGAAGTTTTATCCCGGCTACATCCTGGTCCACATGAAGTTGCTCGACGAAAAGAACCAGTTGCAGGAGAAATCGTGGTACTTCATCCGCGAGACGGCGGGTATCATCGGATTCATTGGCGGCGACCGGCCCGTCCCGCTTAAGCAGGACGAAATCGACAGCATCCTGGCGCAAATCGAGGAACGTCAGGAAAAGGTGGCCCCGAAGGTCGCGTTCGAGAAGGGCGAGACCGTCAAGGTCACGGATGGACCGTTCCAGAACTTCACGGGTGTGATCGACGAAATCGATCCCGATCGCGGCAAATTGAAGATTTCCGTGTCGATTTTCGGGCGTTCGACGCCGGTCGAATTGGAATACTGGCAGGTCGAGCGCGCCTAGCGAGGGAACATGGCAGGAAAACCAGTCACAGGCATGATCAAGTTGCAGATTCCGGCGGGGCAGGCGAACCCCGCGCCGCCGGTCGGCCCCGCATTGGGTCAGCAGGGCGTCAATATCATGGAGTTCTGCAAGCAGTTTAACGCGGCGACGCAGAAGATGGCGGGAACCATTATTCCCGTCGTGATCACCGTTTACAAGGACAAGACATTCACGTTCATTACCAAATCGCCGCCCGCCAGCGCCTTGCTCAAGAAGGCCGCGGGTATCGCCACCGCCAGCGCCGAGCCGAACCGCAACAAGGTCGGCAAGGTCACGCGCAAGCAGGTCCTGGAAATTGCCAGGACGAAGATGGCCGATCTCAATGCGGGGAGCGAGGAGGCGGCTTGCCGCGTCATTGCTGGTACGGCGCGCAGCATGGGCATCGACGTGGTCGATTAGCGAAGTTCGAGGTTTTTATGGCTACACACGGCAAACGCTACAATGAGGCAGTCAAGCAGGTCGACGCGAAACGCCAGTACAAAATCGGCGACGCGGTGGATCTGCTCAAGAAACTGCCGAAGACCAAATTCGACGAGACGGTGGAACTGGCCTTCAAGTTGGGGGTTGATCCCAAGCAGAGCGACCAGATGGTCCGCGGTACGGTCGCCCTTCCGCACGGCAGCGGCAAGAAGGTGCGTGTCGTCGTCTTCGCCAAAGGAGGAGCGGCGCAGGCAGCAAAGGACGCCGGGGCCGATTTTGTCGGGTTCGAGGATCTCGTGAAGAAGTGCCAGGAGGGATGGATCGATTTCGATGTTGCGGTCGCGACCGCCGAAGCCATGCAGGAGGTGCGCAAACTCGGCAAGGTGCTCGGCCCCAAAGGTCTGATGCCCAACCCGAAGACCGGCACGGTCACCGATGACACGGCCAAAGCCGTCAAGGAAGTCAAGGCGGGCCGGGTCGAATTCAAGATGGACAAGGCCGCCAATCTGCACGTTTCGTTTGGAAAACTTTCGTTCGAGGGCAAGGCGATCGAAGAAAACGCCCGGGCCGTGATCACCGCCGTGACGCATGCGAAACCGGCGACGGCCAAAGGCCATTTTATTGAGAGCTGCACGCTCTCCAGCACGATGGGTCCGGGCATCAAGATCGACCATCACGAGTTCTCGGCGAGTTGAAGTCGAGGGACACGGATTTTCATGAGACCAGAAAAACAACTGATTGTTGAAGATTTAAAGAAGCAGGTGGGCACGTCACCGTTTGTAATTGTGACGGAATACAAGGGAATGACGGTCGGGCAGTTTGCCGAGTTGCGCAAGCGGTTGCGCAAGGCCCGAGCGGAGTATCACGTGGCCAAGAACACCATGCTCCGCCATGCGATGAAGGCCGCCGAACTTCCGGATTTCGACCGGAACTTTGGTGGGATGACCGCCGTGGTTGTCGGCAACGACAAGTCCGATATCGGGGCCGTCGCGAAAGTGTTGAAGCAGTTCGGCAAGGAATTTGAAAAACCGAAATTCAAGGTTGGGTCGCTGGGCAAGAAGGCGCTGAGCGCGGACGAGATTTCCGCCGTGGCGGATTTGCCGTCGTTGGATGCGTTGCGGGCGCAGTTGGTGGGCCTGTTGCAGACACCGGCGACCCGGATCGCGGTCGTGCTCGGCGCGCCCGCCAGTCAGATTGCCCGTGTGCTGAATGCGCACGCCGACAAAACGGGAGCAGCCCCGGCACCGGCCGGCGCGCCCGCATAGAAGCAAAAACAAAGGGTTCCTCGTCGCCCCGAAGGCTTTCGGGGATAAACGTTTCGAAGCTTCGAGACACGACGATACCGAGAAAAGGATACGAACATGGCAGCAAATCTGGATCAGATCGTGGAACAATTGAGTGGTTTGACGGTGTTGGAAGCCGCCGAACTATCCAAGAAGCTCGAAGAGAAGTGGGGCGTCAGTGCGGCGGCCCCGGTCGCGGTGGCCGCAGGCCCGGCAGCGGCGGCGGCTCCGGCGGCGGAAGTCAAGACGACGTTCGACGTCGTTCTGAAGGAAACCGGCCCCAACAAGATTGGTGTCATCAAGGAAGTGCGTGTGGTGACCAGCCTCGGCTTGAAGGAAGCCAAAGACCTCGTGGAAGGCGCGCCGAAGACCGTGAAGGAGGGCGCCACCAAGGAAGAGGCCGAAGAAATCAAGAAGAAGCTCGAGGCGGCTGGCGCCAAGGTCGAGCTCAAGTAACGGATGCTCGTTGGTGGGAATTTGGGCGGGGGGCGCGGCACACACCGCTGCTCCCACGATAAACGGTTGGCAAACAGCAGTCATTGGGCAGCGATGCCCGGGAAGTAATTCATGGCTGAACGAAAATATTTCGGCAAATTGGGCGACGTAATCCAGCCTCCTCCGATGATCGAGGCTCAGACGGATTCATACGCGGAGTTTTTGCAGGCGGAGGTGTCGACTCGCCGCAAAAGCGTCGGTCTCCAGGCCGTGTTCAAAGAAGTGTTCCCCATCGCGAGCTACGATGGCCAGGCTACGCTCGATTTCGTCGAGTATTCCATCGGCGAGTCGAAGACGTCGTGGCTGGATTGTCTACGGGAGGGCATCAGTTACAGCGGCCCGCTGCATGTCACCTTCCGTCTCAAGGACAAGAATGGGACGAAGGAAGAGAAAGTATACATGGGCGAGATCCCGCTCATGTCCCCTTCGGGCAGCTTCGTCATCAACGGCGCGGAGCGCGTCATCGTCAGCCAATTGCACCGTTCCCCCGGGATTTGTTTTGAATCCGACATCCACACGAGCGGCAAGGTGCTGTTCGGCTTCCGCATCATCCCCGACCGCGGTTCCTGGCTGGAAGTGCAGTTTGACAACAGCGATTTGCTCAACATCTATCTCGATCGTCGCCATCGCCGCCGCAAGTTCCTGGCCACCACGTTCCTGCGCTCTCTGGGGTATAGCACCGACGAGGACATCCTCAAGTTGTTCTACCAGATTGAGGACGTGAAACTGAAGGATGTCACGGGCGGCGAAGAGACCACCACCAAGGTGCTCATTGCCGACGTGATGGACAAGGAAAAGCAACTGGTCGTGGGGCGCGCCTTCGAGCCCCTCAGCAAGAGTGTGGCCCGTCAATTGATCGATCTCGGCGTGGACAAGGTCAAGGTCGTGGACATTTCCGTGGACGACGGCTGCATCGTCAAGTGCTTGCGCAAAGACACCTGCAAAGACCAGGAAGAGGCGCTGAAGGATATTTACCGGCGATTGCGCCCGGGCGACCCGCCGACGATTGCGAATGCCAACGCTCTGATCAAGCGACTTTTCTTTGATGCCCGCCGCTACGACCTCGGCCGGGTAGGCCGCTACAAGATCAATCAGAAGCTCAACCGCAGTGCCGACCTCGAGAGCCGCGTCTTGGAAAAGGAAGACCTCATCGAGGCGATCAAGTATCTGTTGAGTCTGCGCAAGGGCGAAGGTTCGGTGGACGATATCGACCACCTGGGCAGCCGCCGTCTGCGCACCGTGGGCGAATTGCTCGCCAACCAGTGTCGCATCGGCCTTGCACGCACCGAACGTGTGGTCAAGGAGCGCATGACGTTGTTCGACGTCAATACCGACACCATGACGCCGCAACAACTGATCAATCCCAAAGCACTCTCAGCCGTCATCCGGGATTTCTTCGGTCGCAGCCAGCTCAGCCAGTTCATGGACCAGACAAACCCGCTGAGCGAGCTGACGCACAAGCGGCGGTTGTCGGCCCTCGGGCCGGGCGGGTTGTCGCGCGAACGCGCCGGCTTCGAGGTCCGCGACGTTCACCCGTCGCACTACGGACGGATTTGCCCGATCGAAACTCCTGAAGGCCCGAACATCGGTCTGATCAGCGCGATGAGTTTGTATGCGCGGATCAACGAATTCGGCTTCCTCGAAACGCCGTACCGCAAACTCAAGGACGGGCGGGTGACCGACCAGGTGGACTATTTGACCGCCGATCAGGAAGAGAACTATGTCGTCGCCCAGGCCAACGCCCCGGTCGATGGCCGCGGTCACTTCCTTATTGAGAAGGTTTCCTGCCGGTACAAGGGCGACTTCATCGAAGCCGAGCCGGCGCGCGTCCATTATATGGACGTGTCACCGAAACAGCTCGTGTCTGTCGCCGCGGGCCTGATTCCGTTTCTGGAGCACGACGACGCCAACCGCGCGTTGATGGGATCGAACATGCAACGGCAGGCCGTGCCGCTGCTTCAGAGCGATTCGCCGCTGGTGGGCACCGGTTTGGAAGGCCGCATCGCGCGTGACTCGAAGGTGTGTATCGTCGCAGAAGAGTCGGGCGTGATTGCCAGCGTCGACGCGCGACGCATTGTTGTCACCAAAGACGGCGAGATTCCGGAGGGGAAGCGAAAGCTCGTTACCGATCCGGAGAGTCACATCTGGGTGTACGAATTGCGCAAGTTCATGCGCTCAAACGCCGGCACGTGTTTCAATCAGAAACCGATCGTCAAACGCGGCGAGAAGATCAAGAAAGGCCAGGTACTGGCCGATGGTCCGTGCTGCGAAGACGGCGAACTGGCGCTGGGGCGCAATGTGCTCGTGGCGTTCATGCCGTGGTGCGGTTACAACTTCGAGGACGCGATCCTGGTCAACGAACGCCTGGTCAAGGAGGACGTGTACACGTCGATCCACATTGACGAATTCGAAGCGGGCGCTCGCGATACGAAACTCGGTCCTGAGGAAATCACGCGTGACATTCCCAACGTGGGAGAAGAAGCGTTGAAAGACCTCGGACACGACGGCGTGATTCGCGTGGGCGCGGAAGTCAAACCCGGCGATATTCTTGTCGGCAAGATTACTCCGAAGGGGGAGACCGAGCTGGCGCCCGAAGAGCGGTTGTTGCGCGCCATTTTCGGTGAAAAGGCCGCGGATGTGAAGGACACCTCTCTCCGGGTGCCCAGCGGCACGTACGGTATCGTAATGGACGTGAAGGTGTCGGCACGCAAGGAGCCGAGCCGTCCGAATTTGACACCGACCGAGATTCGTCGGCAGAAGAAGCAAATCGAAGAGGATCACAAGAAGAAGTCGACGGAGTTGCGCGAGGAACTGACGGAGAAGTTGAGCAACATCCTCCTGGGCGAAAAGATTCCGCTGGATGTGGTCAACGCCGAGACGGGCGAGATCATCATCCCGGAAACCGCAAGATCACCAAGACACTTTTGCGCAAGCTGGCGACCGTGTATGACCACATTGAAATCGATCCGTCCCCGATCCGCATCAAGATTCGCGAGATCATTGGCGAGTTCGAGCACCGGTTCAGCGAACTGGATATGGAACGAGATCGCCAACTCGACCGCATTGAGAGCGGCGAAGATGTCGACCCGGGGATCATCAAGCAGGTCAAGGTGTACATCGCCAGCAAGCGCAAGCTGAGCGTGGGCGATAAGATGGCCGGTCGCCACGGAAACAAGGGTGTCATCGCCAAGGTCCTGCCGGAAGAGAACATGCCGTTCTTGGCGGACGGCACTCCGGTGGACATCGTCCTGAATCCTCTCGGCGTCCCCAGCCGTATGAACGTTGGTCAGGTGTTGGAGACGCACCTCGGCGTGGCCGCCAAGGCGCTCGGATTGAAGATCGCGTCACCGGTCTTTGACGGCGTTACGGAGAAGGAAATCGGGGAGATGATTGAACAGGCCAGGAAGGTCGATGGGTACTCTTGGGTGAAGGGCGATGGCAAATCGCGCCTGTACGACGGCCGCACTGGCGAGACGTTCGATCAGGAGGTCGTGGTCGGCTACATCTACATGTTGAAGCTGGGTCACCTCGTGGCCGACAAGATTCATGCGCGCGCCGTTGGACCGTACTCGCTCGTGACACAACAGCCGCTCGGCGGCAAGGCGCAGTACGGCGGCCAGCGTTTCGGCGAAATGGAAGTGTGGGCCATGGAAGCCTACGGTGCCGCCTATGCGTTGCAGGAGTTGCTCACGGTCAAGAGCGACGACGTGCAGGGCCGCACGCGGATTTACGAATCCATCGTCAAGGGTGACAATACACTCGAGGCGGGCACGCCCGAGTCGTTCAATGTTTTGATGAAAGAAATGCAAAGTCTATGCCTCGACGTTCGCGTCGGGAAGAACGGAGGCGAGAGCAAGATATGATCGCAGCCAAACCTGGCACTTCAATTCCATCGACAGCCGCTGCCACCGCGGCCGCCCGTGCGGCTCTCGGTCTGGAAAAAGCGGATGTATTCGACCACGTCAGCATCGGCGTCGCATCGCCGGACACAATCCGCTCCTGGTCGCACGGGGAAGTGAAAAACCCCGAGACCATCAACTATCGGACGTTCAAGCCCGAGAAAGGCGGTCTGTTCTGCGAGCGCATTTTCGGTCCGGTGCGGGACTGGGAATGTAATTGCGGGAAGTACAAGCGGATCAAACACCGCGGGGTTATTTGTGATCGTTGTGGCGTTGAGGTGACCCTGGCCCGCGTGCGTCGCGAGCGCATGGGACATATCGAGCTGGCCGTACCGGTCAGCCATATCTGGTTTTTCAAGTGTATGCCATCTCGCATGGGCTTGATGCTGGATATGACCGCCCGCGACCTTGAGCGCGTGCTTTACTACGAAGACTACATGGTCGTTGACCCGGGTAAGACCCCGTTGAAGGACAAACAGCTCCTGACCGAAATGGAATACCGCGAAGCGCGCGAACAGTACTCGGACGGGTTCACTGCCAAGATGGGCGCGGAAGCGGTGAAGGAAGTCCTCGGAAAGATCGACCTGCGCAAACTTGCGCATGAGTTGGAACATCAGCTCGATTCCACGAAGAGCAAACAGATTCGCAAGAAGATCGCCAAGCGGCTGAAGCTCGCGAAGGGCTTCCTGACTTCCAAAATGCGGCCAGAGTGGATGGTTCTCGAAGTGTTGCCGGTGATTCCGCCGGACCTTCGTCCCTTGGTTCCACTGGAAGGTGGCCGCTTTGCCACCAGCGATCTGAATGATTTGTATCGCCGCGTAATCAACCGCAACAATCGATTGAAGAACCTGCTGCAGTTGCGCACGCCCGACGTCATTATCCGCAACGAGAAGCGCATGTTGCAAGAGGCCGTGGACGCCCTGCTCGACAACGGACGACACGGTCGACCGGTGACGGGCGCCGGCAGCCGTTCCCTCAAATCGTTGGCGGACATGCTCAAGGGCAAGCAAGGGCGCTTCCGCCAGAACCTGCTCGGCAAACGCGTCGACTACTCCGGCCGTTCGGTCATTGTCATCGGACCCGAATTGAAATTGAACCAGTGCGGGTTGCCGAAAAAGATGGCGCTGGTGTTGTTCGAACCCTTCATTATCCGTCGTCTGCGGGAGATGGGGTTGGTGCACACGATCCGTTCGGCGAAGAAGCTGATCGAGCGCCAGTCACCGGAAGTATGGGACATCCTGGAAGAGGTCAGCAAGGGCCACCCGGTCCTGCTGAACCGCGCCCCGACGTTGCACCGGTTGTCGATTCAGGCTTTCGAACCGCAATTGATCGAAGGCGATGCGATCCGCATTCATCCGCTGGTTTGTACCGCATACAACGCCGATTTCGATGGCGACCAAATGGCGGTGCACGTTCCGCTTTCGGTGGAAGCGCAGATGGAAGCCCGACTGCTGATGCTTGCGCCGAACAACATCTTCTCACCCTCCAGCGGGAAACCGATCACGACACCGACGCAGGACATCGCGCTCGGCGTGTATTACCTCACGCATGGCGGCAAGAAGGAAACCGGTGGCAGCGCCCCTCGGCTGAAGTTGTTCTCGGACATGCAGGAGGTTTTCTTCTGTCGCGACGAACGCGACGTGACGATTCACGAACGCATCCGGATGAAGAACCCTGACTACGGTCGTACCACCGTGTACGGTGATCCGACGTCGAAGATCATCGAAACGACGGTCGGCCGTGTGATTTTCAATGAAATCTGGCCGCCGGAACTCGGGTTCATCAACCGGTCCATCAACAAATCTTCACTGGGTGATGTGATCTGGCAGTGTTACCGCACGGCGGGCCATCATCGGACCGTCGAGGTGCTGGACAAGTTGAAAGCGCTGGGGTTCGAACACGCGACACTCGCGGGAATCTCCATCGGCATCGAAGACATGGTTGTCCCGAAGGAAAAGACCGTGGTGATCAACGACGCCCTGAAGGACGTGGCCGATGTGGAGAAGCAGTATCGTCGCGGGATCATTACCGACGGCGAACGCTACAACAAGATTATCGACATCTGGACGCACGCGACGGACAAAATTTCCAACGTCATGTACGCGGCGATGGAGCACAACCAAGGACGGGCGGAGCTGAACCCCGTGTTCATGATGGTGGACAGCAAGGCCCGTGGCTCGCGCCAACAGATCCGACAGTTGGCCGGCATGCGCGGGTTGATGGCCAAGCCCTCGGGCGAAATCATCGAGCGGCCGATTCTGTCGAACTTCCGCGAAGGCCTGAGCGTGCTGGAGTACTTCATTTCCACGCACGGCGCGCGCAAGGGCCTGGCCGACACGGCGCTGAAGACGGCCGACTCGGGATATCTCACCCGCAAGCTGGTCGATGTGGCGCAGGACGTCATCGTTCTCGAAGAGGACTGCGGCACGGTCAACGGCATTTGGGTCAAGCCGATCTATGAAGGCGAAGATGAAGTGGTGAAGTTGAGCGAGCGCATTATCGGACGCATTGCCGCGGAGGATATCGTTGATCCGGTAAACAAGAAGAAGATCGTCAAGGCCAACACCGAAATCGACGAAGCCGCCGCCGAAGCGGTGAACAAGCTCGGGCATCGAACGCATCAAGATCCGATCGGTGCTCACCTGTGAATCGCGCCGTGGCGTATGCGGCATGTGTTATGGTCGCAACCTGGCCACCGGCAAGCTGGTCAAACTCGGCCAGGCGATCGGCATTATCGCCGCTCAATCCATCGGCGAGCCCGGCACGCAGCTCACGATGCGGACGTTCCACATCGGCGGCACGGCCAGTCAGGTCTTCAAGCAACCCCAGATCAAGGCCAAGAACGACGGTGTCGTTCACTACCAGGATTTGCGCGCGGTGCAACGCGCGGAAGGCAACTGGGTCGTGCTCAACAAGAACGGGCAGGTCGTCGTCAGCAACGACGAAGGCCGGGAGTTGGAGCGGTACTCGGTTGTGGTGGGCGCTGAAATCGCGGCCGCCGATGGCGGTCGTGTCAAGAAGGGCGACGTGTTCGTTCAGTGGGATCCGTACAACGTGCCTGTGCTTTCGGAAGTCGCGGGCGTGGTCAAGTTCCACGACCTGATCGAAGGCATTACGGTCAAGCGCGAGCTGGATGAGGCCACCGGCCTCATGGGCACGGTCGTCATCGAACACAAGGAAGACCTGCATCCACAAGTCAACCTCGTGAACGACGTGGGCGAAGTGATCGCCTTCTACGCGATTCCCGCAGGGGCGCATATCGTGGTGGAAGAAGGCGTCCGCACCGAGCCGGGCGCGCTCGTCGCCAAGACCCCGCGAAAGGTTTTCAAAACCAAGGATATCACGGGCGGTCTGCCGCGCGTGGCGGAATTGTTCGAGGCGCGTCGTCCCAAGGACGCGGCCGAGATCGCCAAGATCGATGGCATCGTGGACTTTCCCGGTACCGTACGCGGCAAACGCCGGATTATTGTGAAGGATCCGAAGACCGGGGCGGAGGAAGAGCATCTCATTCCGCACTCGAAACACATCATTGTGTTCCGTGGCGACTCCGTGAAGAAAGGTCAGCAACTAACCGAGGGACCCGTGGTTCCGCACGAAATCCTCGAGGTGTGCGGGCCGCAGGATTTGCAGGAGTACCTCGTCAACGATGTCCAGGAGGTCTACCGCCTCCAGGGTGTCGAGATCAACGACAAGCATATCGAGATCATCGTCCGCCAAATGCTGCGGAAGGTTCGCATTGTTGATCCCGGTGACACCCGCTTTCTCTGGGGTGACCAGATCGACAAGGTGACGTTTGAAGAAGAGAACAAGCGCGTGGCGGAAGCGGGCGGCAAGCCAGCTGAAGCCCAACCTGTATTGCTGGGTATCACCAAGGCGTCACTGGAAACAGAGTCGTTCATCAGCGCGGCGTCGTTCCAGGACACCACGCGCGTCCTCACCGAGGCGGCGACGCTCGGACGGGTTGATCACCTGCGCGGTTTCAAAGAGAATGTCATCATGGGACACCTGATTCCAGCCGGGACAGGCTTTGGGAAGCATCGGGGGCTCAAATTGGTGCCCTTGGCGGAGCCGGTCGAGCCGCCGCGGGAAGAGAGAATTGAGCCCCAAGCAGAGGAGGCAGCCATCTAGCAGGGTGGTGCAAAAGGGCTTGCGTATGAGGAGTGTGTGTGATAGTTTTCGCGCTCCTTGCCTCACCCACATGGAGGCGGTCAAGGGATTAAGAAATGCCGACAATTAACCAACTGGTTCGCAAAGGGCGGCGCCAACTAAAGGCGAAATCGAAGGCGCCGGCGCTGGGTTCGTGTCCCCAACGGCGGGGTGTGTGTCTGCAGGTCATGACGCGCACGCCGAAGAAGCCGAACTCGGCCTTGCGGAAAGTCGCCAAGGTGCGTCTGACGAATGGCGTGGAAGTGATCGCGTACATTCCGGATGAAGGCCACAACCTTCAGGAGCACTCGATTGTGCTCGTGCGCGGCGGACGCGTGAAGGATTTGCCTGGAGTGCGGTATCACATTGTCCGTGGCACGTTGGACGCGATGGGGGTCGAGAAAACGCCGGCGGAGCCGGAGCAAGTACGGCGTCAAACGTCCGAAGGACACGGGCGCAAAGGCTGCCTGACAGAATTGAGATATTTCGAGTATGCGTAGACGACGAGCAGATCGACGACCGAGAATCCGTGACGTTCGCTTTAACAGCGAGACGGTCACGAGGCTCATTACCTGTATCATGAAGAGCGGAAAGAAATCCGTGGCCGAGCGCATTGTGTATGGCGCATTTGATCGCATTGCGGAGAAGGCCAAGGACAAGAATCCGCTCGACGTCTTGCAGACGGCGTTGGAGAATGTGAAGCCGAGGCTTGAAGTCAAGTCACGCCGCGTCGGTGGCGCAAATTATCAGGTGCCGGTCGAAGTGTCGACCGACCGCCAGGAGGCCCTGGCAATGCGCTGGATGATCCAGTACGCAGGCGGCCGCAAAGGCACGGCCATGACCGATGCCCTGGCGGCAGAAATTTTGGACGCGTCCAATAATACGGGCGCATCCGTCAAAAAGCGCGAAGACACGCACAAGATGGCCCAGGCCAATCGTGCGTTTGCACACTACCGCTGGTAGTCCGGAGGGAATTCAACTCTGTAGGACGAGTCACGGTTGTGCTTTCGTGTCATTTGGTGGAAAACGAAGAGTCGTACAAATAAAGAAACAATGCAGGCCGTGTTAGAACAACCGAAACAGACAGCCCAGCAGAAGGCGAGATCGACGCCGGACAGACTGGTGCCGTTGGAACGCACCCGAAACATCGGGATTTGCGCGCACATCGACGCTGGCAAGACGACGACGACCGAACGCATCCTGTTTTACACCGGCAAAGTGTACAAGGTCGGTGAGGTGCACGAAGGCACCGCGACCATGGACTGGATGGAGCAGGAACGTGAGCGGGGAATCACGATTACCAGCGCGGCGACGACCTGCTTCTGGCGCGAGCATCGCGTCAATATTATTGATACACCCGGCCACGTGGATTTCACCGTCGAGGTCGAGCGCAGTTTGCGCGTGTTGGACGGCGCCTGCGCGGTGTTCTGCGCCGTCGGCGGTGTCGAACCCCAGTCCGAGACAGTTTGGCGTCAGGCCAACAAGTATAAAGTGCCGCGCATCGCATTCGTCAACAAGATGGACCGCACCGGCGCGGACTTTGAGGCTGCGGTCGCCCAGATGCGGGAACGTTTGGCCGCCAATGCCGTTCCAATTCAGATCCCGATCGGCAAGGAAGCTGATTTCAAGGGAATCATCGACCTCGTCAAGATGAAGGCCGTCACCTGGTCGGGCGAGGAACTTGGCGCACAGTTCGACGTTGTGGACATTCCGGCCGACCTAAAAGCGGCCGCCGATGCGGCGCACGCCAGACTCGTTGAGGCCGTCTCCGAAAAAGACGAGGAGTTGATGCACCTCTTCCTGGAAGGCAAGGAGATCAACCAGCAGCAACTTCAGGCGGGAATCCGCCGGCTGACGATCAAGAATGAATTGGTACCCGTGATTTGTGGTGCCGCTTTCAAGAACAAGGGTGTGCAACCCCTCCTTGATGCAGTTGTCGATTACCTGCCTTCGCCCCTCGATATTCCTGACATTGTTGGCATCAATCCGGATTCCAAGGAGCCTGAGACCCGGTCTTCCGATGACAACGGCCCGTTCTGTGCGTTGGCATTCAAAATCTGGACCGATCCGTACGCGGGCCGATTGATTTTCTTCCGTGTCTATTCCGGCAAAGTGACCAAGGGCATGACGGTTTATAATCCGCGCAACAACAAGCGGGAGCGCATCGGCCGCCTGCTGGAGATGCACGCCAACCACCGGCAGGAAATCGACGTGTGTTACTCGGGTGACATTGGAGCGCTCGTAGGTCTGAAGAACGTCACGACGGGTGACACGGTTTCGGACGATGACCATCCGATCCTGCTCGAGTCGATCACGTTCCCCGAGCCCGTCATTTCCATGGCCATCGAGCCGAACACGAAGGCGGACCGCGACAAGATGTCCACCGCGCTGCAACGACTCGCCGAAGAAGACCCCACGTTTCGCCTCACGACCGATCAGGAGACCGGCCAGACCATCATTTCGGGAATGGGCGAACTGCACCTCGACATCATCAAAGATCGCATGTTTCGCGAATTCAACGTCGGCGCCACCGCGGGCAAACCGCAGGTCGCCTATCGCGAGACGATCACCAAATCCGCCGAAGCCGAAGGCAAATTTATCCGGCAATCGGGTGGTCGCGGGCAATACGGACACGCCGTCGTCACCGTCGAGCCCGGTGAAAAGGGCAGCGGCATCGTGGTCGAGGATGAGATTGTCGGCGGGGCGATTCCGAGAGAATACATTGGCGCCGTTGAAGACGGCATTATCGAGGCCGCGCAGACAGGTGTACTGGGCGGGTATCCGATGGTGGATATTAAGATTCAAATTATCGACGGCACGTTCCATGAAGTCGACAGTTCCGAAATTGCGTTCAAGATGGCGGGCAGTTTTGCCTTCAAGGAAGCCGCACGCAAGGCGGGCGCGATCATGCTCGAGCCAATCATGGATGTCGAAGCCATCACACCCGAGGAGCACATGGGCGATGTGGTGGGAGACCTCAACAGCCGCCGCGGTAAGATCAGCCATATCGAGTCGCGCGCGACCTCAACAATTGTTCATGCGACGGTTCCGTTGGCCGAGATGTTCGGATATGCCACGGCTTTGCGGTCCTTGACCAAAGGCCGCGCCAGCTACTCCATGGAGCCGGCCGCCTTTGAAAGGGTGCCCGAAAGCATTCTCGCGCAGATCCTCGACCAGAACGGCACTCCGAAGGGCAGACCAAAGAAATGAATAATCAGCGTATCAGAATCCGTCTCAAGGGCTACGACCATCGATTGCTCGATCAGTCGGCGCACGACATTGTGGAAACAGCCAAGCGGACCGGCGCCAAGGTGGCGGGACCGATCCCGTTGCCCACGGACATTTGGCGGCACTCGGTCAACCGCTCGCCGCATGCCGACAAGAAGTCCATGGAACAATTTGAAATGCGGACGCACAAGCGGTTGCTTGACATCATTGATCCAACGGCGAAGACGGTGGACGAATTGAAGAAGCTGAACCTTCCGCGGCGTGGATATCACCATCAAGATTTAGTCATGGAACTACTCGGAATAAAACTCGGTATGGCGCAACTGTTCGACGCGAACGGCAATTTCGTCGGCGTCACCGTCATCGAAGCGGGCCCCTGCACCGTGTTGCAGAAAAAGACCCCCGAAAATGATGGTTATCACGCGGTGCAACTTGGGTTGGGTGCGCGCAAGGAAAAGAACGCGGCGAAAGCGCTCATTGCTCATTGCAAGAAGGCCAACAGCGGACCGGCGCGCTTTATTCGCGAATACCGAACGACCGAGCCGGTACAGTTCAATGTGGGTGACAAAATCACCGTGAAGGAATTTCAGCCCGGTCAGTACGTGGATGTTATCGGCACGGGGAAGGGCAAGGGGTTTCAAGGTGTCGTGCGGCGTCATAAATTTGCCGGCGGCGATATGACCCACGGTGCGAAGGGCTGGCATCGTCGCGGTGGCGCGATTGGTCAACGTCTGTTTCCGGGCCGCGTGTTCAAAAACATGCGGATGCCCGGCCACATGGGCGACGTCAAGGTCACCACGCAGAACCTGCGGGTGATCCAGGTGCGTGAAGCTGAGAACCTGTTGCTTATCGAAGGCGCGGTGCCCGGGCGCGCGGTGCGTTTGTGGTGATCCGCCATGCGTTGAAGAAGACGAAACCTGTAGTGAAGGCGGCGAAATCATGAAGCTGTCTGTCATTAACATTTCCGGTCAGGCCAAGGGTGAAGTCGAGTTTGCCGACGAGTTGTTGGTCAAGGACGGCAAAGGAACCCAGGCCGTTCATGACACGGTCACGGCGTATATGGCAAACCAGCGCCTCGGCACGGCCAGTACGAAACAAATCAGTGAAGTGCACGGCAGCGGCAAGAAGCCATGGAAGCAGAAGGGCACAGGACGAGCGCGGGCCGATCGTTCGCGTTTTTTTTTTTTTTTTTTTTTTTTTTTTTTTTTTTTTTTTTTTTTTTTTT
>CAVQMY010000063.1:0-22698 GCA_963713705.1 uncultured Verrucomicrobiae bacterium | reverse complement strand
TCATCTGGCTGGCGACGAGACCGACCAGGCAATCATTCGTGACCACTACGCCGCCGGCGGACGGATAGGTGACGGTGAACTGCGCCGTGGCGCCGGGGTTCAGCGGCGGCGACGAACTCGACGGCCAACTGAGCGTGGCCTGTTTGTTCGAGTTGCCCGTGACGAGATCGAACGCCACGCCGTTCGCCACGGTCGCGGTGTTCTGTTGCGGATTGCCGACCGTATCGGTCCAGTTGATCGTGACCGACAGATGCGCGTCATCGGCCCCCGGCGACGCGCTGAGACTATAGGCGTTCACGTCATCACCGCCGCCGTTGTACGTGCCGGTGGCCGAGATGCCGATCGGCTGGGCCGGGGCGTTGGTGACCAGGCTGAACGTGCCCGGTGTCGGCGGCGCGGGCGGGATCCGGGTGACGTTCACGGCGATCTGCGCGAGCGTGTCGGCGCTGCCGATGCGGAACCCCTGCGTGCCCGGCCGCGCCCCGTGGAAGACGGCGTAACACATCCCGCGATAGAACGGCACATCGGGAATGAACTGCGACAGCATCGGGTTCTGCGTCTGCGTGTCGAGCCCGAAGTAGAAACAGATCGTGCCGCGAGTGTTCTCCAGCGTGAGCAACACCGAGCCGATGCCCTGAGTCGCGGTGGCCACGGTTGCGGCGCTGGCGATCGACACGTCGCCGGTCCAGATCGAGCTGGTTGTCATACCACACGGCATTGATGCGATCGACCGGGCCAACGCACAGGCCAAGCGCGAACGTGCGGTAATCGCGTTCGCCGCCGGAGACCACGCCGCCGCCTTTGCCGCTTGACCCGCCGGAGTTGTACGTGTGATTCGTCCACGCGACCAGCGTGCCCGAAAGATCGCGCGTGCCCCACAGCGTCGGCCAGGGCGTGCCCAGCACGTTGCTCGCGATCCGCGCCGAGTTGGTCATGCGCCGCGAGGCGTTCGCGGGCGCGGTGGGCGTGCCGAGGATGCTCATCGAGTGGCCCCCGCCGTGTAGTCGCAGGCTTTAGCCTGCGGCGCGGGCTGAAGCCCGCGGCTACAATCTTCCGCCTCCAGCAGCCGGTACACAAAGAACAAGCTGGCCAGCCAGTGGCCCTGATTGAGCGGTTCCTCGTTGAAGCCGTTCTTGCTCAGATGCGCGAAATGGACGGGCACCCGTTTGTTGACCAGGCCCGTGTGCGCGCCGCTCATGCCGTTGGTGAACAGCAGCACGTCGCCGACCTTGAAGATCGGCAGGTAGCGCGCGTGATCGTGGTCGTACACGCACTCGGCGCGGCCGGTGGCCATGATGCGCAAGCGGAGCGTGGTCATCCCGTCACCCGCGGCTTCCATCTTGCGGTAATCGGGAATCTCGATTTTGTCGGGCAGCGCGCCGATGGCTTTGAACGCATGGACCCAGAACAGGCAGTCGCCCGTCACGCCGCATTGCATCTCGTTGGGACGCGTGCCGGAATGCGCCCAGCGCGAGCCCCGCCATTTCGCGAGCTGCGCCTGTAATGCCTCGGCCCGCTCAGGATCGTGAAAGTACGGGAGGCGCGACGTTATGACGTTGTCTCCAGGCTGGGATGCTCGATCGGGATATCGGTCCCGCCGAAGTTTTCGAGGTTGCCGAGGTTTTGCGCAGTGCCGGTGTTCGCGATCCAGGCGATGGTGAAATCGAACACGCCGGGCGATCCGCCGGGACATTTGACGATGGTGACGTAACCGTTGTTCGCGGTGGGCTGCTGCGTGATCGCGGCATTCGATCCGCTGTTGTTGGCGACGGTGACGTGGTAGCCGGTCTGCGCCGGTGGGCCGACCAGGCTGTTGGCCGCGAGACTGAATTTCGGGTTGGTGATGATGGTGGCCGAGCCTTGCACCGTCCACGTCGGATCCCACGGGATGGCCGTGCCCGGCCCGACGAAGATGTTGCCGATCTGGTTCGAGTTCGCCCGGCCGTAAACGATCCACACCGAGGTCGCCGTGATGTACGCGTGCGCCGTGGTCGGGTTCTGCGGGTTCTGGCCGGTCCCGCCCTGGGCAATCAATTGCAGCGAGATTCGCAACGTCCCCGGCGTGAACGTGCCCGCAGGCGCGGGTTGGGTACCCGCCGGTATATGCACCATCTCGCAGGTGTTGCGGGTCCGGTCGCAACCGAAGAACGCCTGGACAACCGTGCCCGTCGTCAGCAGCGGCGGGAACATTTCGAGGTAGAGATTGCCGTAGGTGTTGCCGTCCGAGATGCGTTGCGCCGCGCCGTTGACATTGAGCGTGAACGTGAAATCGAGGCCGCTCACGGGATCGGTCGCGGTGTATTGCACGAGCCCCTGGACGAATGGCGACGCGAGACCGCCCGTCTCGGCCATGAACGCCGCGGCAGCTGCTCCCCATTCGAGCGCGCTGATGGTGATGCCGTTCATCTGCAGGACCGTGCCCGTCACCTGGACGTTCGGCATGTCGGCGTTGCAATCCACCGCCGCGCCGTTGCCGGTCGAGAACAGCGACTTCGGGCAATCGATCGAGAACACCGGCCGCGGGACCAGGCGGTCGAGCATCTTCGTGACGTGGTCCCATTGCGTGGCCATCTTGGCTTTCGGGCCGGCGGCAGCCGCGCCGGCGGAGATGCTCAACTCCAGCCCGGCGCTGTTGAGCTCCAGCGTGTCGTCGGCGTGGAGGTAGCCGACAAAGAGGACGTCCACGGCCGGGATCTGCGTGCCGAATCCGTTGTCCACCGTGGCGATGGCATTGCCGTTGCGGTAGACGCGATAGATCGTGATGCCGAACCGCAGCGGCCAGGAGCGATTGACGTAATCGGCGAACGGCTCCAGGGACGGGTCGATCTCCAGCGTGATGTCGTGCGGATCGAGGGAGGTGTCTTCCTTGCGAAACACCTGGCTGGCATCGAACCCGATGGCGGCGGGGATGTACGTGCGCGTGATCGGGTTGCCGGAATTCGCCAGTTGCCAGTCCTGGGCGTAGTTGGCCACGTCGGTGAAATTGACATTGCCCTGAAAGCCGGTCGAGTACGTCCACGAACCCCAGCCCACCGGCGGCGTGACCCGACCCGCTGTCGCGCCATTGTTGTATGCGTCGCGCCTGATCCAGATGTGAAACAGCAGCGCCACCTGCCGCTCGCGGGCGGCTTCCAGCGCAGTCCATGCCAGAGGGACGGTTCTCACGCCACCAACTCCATCCCCACACGCGTGCCGGAGGCATCCCCGCTACCCGCCCCGATGACCTCGGCGTATTCTTTTTCGAGTTCGGTGAATGCCAAGTTCGCCGTGGCGACGACGGGCGCCTGTAGGTCGACCACCAGGTCGTCCGCGGCGAATTGCACGAGGGTCAGCAGCCCGACCTGGCACTGGTTCATCGAGACGGCGGAGCCGAGGTCGGCATCGATCGTTACCCGGTTCGTTCCGCCGCTGAGATTGATTATTTGCCGGATCCAATAGTTGAACCCGTCCGTAATAAAGATGGCGCGTCGTAGGTCCGCGCCGAGATCGTAGCGCGACGCGAACTGTGTGAAGTTCAGGAGCTGTAGCGTCGTGTCGGATGCGCCGATGTTGGCCGAGAGTTTCAGCTCGTCTTTGAGCGCCGGGAGCCAGAAACGATCATAACGTCCCTTCCGATCGTGAAAGAACTGCCACAGCAAGGCGCGATCGGCGAGGCCGTCCATGCCCACGCGATGTGAGATGCGCTGGCGGAGGTATGCCTGCAGGGTCGCCAGCGACTCGGCGTTGAGCCCTTGCGCGACGTAGTGCGTGCCCTGGGTGATGCTCGACTTCGGCGACTGCGACCAATCGGCGATCAGCGGCAGCACAGGCAATCCGAGGTACGTCGGATATGTCGGCGCGCTGGTGAACGCCACGCCGGCCATGTGATTCAGGGATTCGTCGAACGTCAGCTCGATCTCCGAAACTTCCGGCGACAGCACGTCCTCGCCGTAATCCGCGACCTGGCGACCGCGCATGAGCGGCAGAACTTCATCGCCTGCATTGAACGCATTGGTCAGGCCCGGCGACGGGATCGTGATCGTGTTCCCGCTGATCGATGAGATTTCAAATCCTTCGACCGTCAACGCCTGCGGGCTGCCGGCAGGAAACGCGCTGAAGAGGACGCCTTCCCCGCGCCAGTCGACGAAGGCGGTGCTGGATACCGATAGACTGGTGGCATCCGCAGCCGCGTTGGCGGTCAAAACAATTCCCTGTTCGCTCCACAACGGAATCCCGAGCAGTGTCCCCGGCGGGTTGACTTCGCGGAACGCGTCCCACTGACGCCGAAAATCCTGGTCGGGCAACAGCTCGAATTTGATCTGCCGCTGGCCATAGTCGCGCAGCATCGTCCGCGTCATCTAGCCCGCACTGGACTCGATTCCCTGGTTCGTCGCAAACGTGGACCGGAGCGTGATGCCGCCCGACCAGTTAGCGCGAAACGGCAGTATTGGGAGGCCGGTAATCATGCCTCGCTTCGATGCCCTCCGTTGCGGGTGACGAGACGCGAGGTGCGTACCGCGTTTTTCGCCAGATGATCGAACAATTGTTTCTGCATCTCACTAGTGGACATGAGACGGTTGATCTCCTCGTTGCCGATGCCGAGCACGACGAGCGGTCCGCCGACGGAAACGTCCACCGGCGAGATGCCTGTGCCGCCAACGAACCCGCCGCTGGCAAATGCCGGCATTGCCACCACGCCGCCCATCGCAAATGTCCGGTGGCTCATGGCGGCATGGATCGCTTCGCGTGGGATGTCCCGCGCGTTGATGGCGTCCATGGCGGCGGTGCCGTAATAGCGATGGGCGGCGGCGGTGTGGACGTATTCGTTGTGCGACAACCATGCGGGGATTGAATCGCTCGTCTCCGTGCCCGGGCCGGAATATGGGACCGCCTTCGGCGTGGCGTGTGGCGGCCAGAATGCCGATAGCGGCGGCGATGACGGCGACAACCGCGAGGACACCGGCGGCGTTTGCGCCGAACGTGGCGGCGGCCTGGGTAGCGGCAGCGGGCGCGGCGCTGGCGGTGATCTGCGCATTGGTGGCCGCTTGCTCAGCCCCGGCTTCGCGGGTCTGTGCCAGGCCAATCGCGTGGGCGATGCCCTGCTGAATCATCATTTGGATGAGTCCTTCGATGACCTGGGTGACGAACCCGCGGAAGGCATCGCGGGCTTTACCGGATCCTTCGATCCACTCCGTCAATGCGCTGGCCGAGGTCGTGGAGAAGTTTCGCAGCGTCGTGGCCGAGAAGTGGTCGACCTGCCGTTCGAGGTCGCCCCAATCCTGAAGGAGTTTGGCCAGTTGCGAATGTGTGCGCCCCACTTCCGCGGTGCAGGCCCGTTGCGCGGTTGTGGCGGACAGCGTGGACGTGGTGAGTTGACGCGCGGCCTGATCGACCTGATTCAGTTGGTTCGCCATCACCTGGGCGTTTTGCGTGCCCTCGGTGGTGACGCGGAGAACGATTTCGGCGATGTTATTGCCGGGCATGATGGTCTCGTGGGTGGGCGGGTTGTGACTCAGGGTGAGACGGGCACGCCTTGGCGGAGAAAGCCGCCGAGGAGGCGGTCGGCTGCATTTGTGTTCTTGCGTCCTTCGATGGCGTTGTGGAGTTCATCGCAGTATTTTTTCCAGTCACGCGGTTTGGTTACCCATGGGAGGCCGGTGTAAAAGGCGGCTTCGACCAGGCCGTGCTGCCAGTTTTTGAATGCGGCGTCGAAGGCGTCCTGGAGTTCATAGTCGGTCAGCTCGTCGACGCGGTGGCCGCGGGCACGGAGGAATTCGGTGGCATCAGCGACAACCACGATTGGAGGTTCTCCAGGACCGCGGCCATGACTTTCTTTTCGATGGGGGAATGATTGAGCGCGAGGGCGCGCTCAACCACGGCGAAAGCGGAATCCTGGGTGAGGGAGTCGAACCAAGGTTGATCAGCTCGGCAGGAGCCTCGCCCTCCCGAGTCTTCCGCGCGTTCGACGGAGCGAAAGACAAGGAATTGCTTGTCGAAGCCGAGGTCGACCCATTTCATCATGTCGGTATTCGAGAGGCGCTTGACGATGATGGATTCGCGGCGTCCGTCTTCGAAAATGATTTCGAGCGGGTCGCGCAGACGCGGCTTGGCGGTGGCTTGCGTATCAGTCATGGACCCTCATCATTTGATTTGGCGCAGGTAGCCGAACGGGTAGGTGGGATCACCGCTGGGGATGGGGGTGATTTTGTAGTCCCATTCCATCGGTTTGTCGGGTGAAAAGCCCGGCTTGCCTGCGGGCTCCAACCTGGATTTGGCCATGTGGCGGAGCCAGACTTGTTCGGTCGGACGACCCTCGTTGGGCGAGAGCACCATGTAGAGGTAGAACTCACCGTAGGTGAAGCCGACGTACGTTTCGAGTTTGCTTTCGACGGTGGAGATCGACGTGAGATCGAACGTCAACGCCATCACATCCGAGACGGAAAACATGCCGCCGGTGAGGGGCTTGACCGCGCCGAGTTCGGTATCGAGATCGTAATCGGTGCCGAAGGTGGCGGTGGTGCTCGCCTTTTTCACGACGACGTTGGCGATTTCGAAGCCGGCGATTTTGTGCCACATGCCGAGGGCGGCGACGGTGATGTTTTGGGTGGTGCCCGTGGCCGATGCCTGGGCGAAGGCGGTCTGGCCGGTGCCGAAGAGGGCAAGGTCGAGCGCGGCCGGGTCGGGCGAGTTGACCTTGATGGTGATGGGCAGTTCGAGGCGTTTGATCGGGCGCGCCTCGGTGATAAGCGTGCCGGTGGCGTGGGCGGTGCGGAAATCGGTCGCCTCCAATTCCTGATCGAATGCGGAATCGGTGACGTTGCCGAGATCGAGCAGCACGCCGGTGTAATTGGGATTGAACAGAGCGACCGCGCCGCCCTGCCAGACGTTGCTACCGTGAGACGATTGCGGATTGCGAGATTGGCCATGGGTGATTCTCCTAGAGTTGCACTCGGGTTCTCATTTGGACTTCGTAGACGGTTTCAGTCGTGGTCTGGCCGAGCAATTCCAGACCGACGAAAATGAATGGTTCGGCTTGCGCGATGGGAGACCAACCGCGCAACTGGCCGGCGGTGGTGGGAGGCGAGCCCGCCGGGCCGACGACGAGGTTGATCATGTCGTACGCGCCGATAACGCCGGGGCCGCCGTGGGAAAGTTCCTTCGTGGCGCGCAGGGAACGGGCACAGAGAAAGAGCGACCAGACGCAGTTTGATTCATTGCGCAAGGTGCCCTGGGTGACCGGCTGGCCGAGCGCGCGCGCCCCGCGGAACTCCTCGGGTTTGTTGAGCATGCGGTCGAGCCGCAGCCAGGCGGACGGCGCGGTTTCGCGGGCCACGGCGAGGAACACCTCGGCTTTTTCGCCGCGGAAGACGTTGACGCGATTGAAGAATGGCCGCGTGTTGTCATCGGGGCGCGTGGCGGAACTGATCTTCGCGATCATCGCGTCTTCAATATCGATGAGGTAATCGCTCATGATTGTCTCCCTGAGACCTCAGCGAAGTATTCGTCGATGCGGGATTGGACGAGATCGTTGGCTTCGGGGGTCAGTTCGCCGCTGTCCCAATCGAATGGGGCCGTGGGGCGACGGGGAATAGCGCAGGATCGCGACGCGCAGGTTGCGGAGATCTTCAGGATTCATCGGAGAGTTCCCTTTCATCGGCTGGGTTGCGGAGTTGCGCGGTGCGTTGCAGCAGGATGTCGAGTTTCTTGTTCACCAACCGCCGGTCACGCTCGGCGATGTCGCGATACTCCTTGAATTCGGTATCGACGACGGCATCGCGTTCGAGCTTGCGGACCCGTTCCTCATGGTCGTCAATGAACACGCGGATGTTGGAGAGATTCAGGCTGGTGATCTCGGCTTCGAGATGGTCGATCTTTTTGGTCGCGGCCCGGGCGGGTCTGACCATGAAGCTGACGATGACGGCCCAGGCGCCGTTCCGGAAGAATTCCAGCATCGCGACGATCGCCAGCACGCCGGACCAGTTGATGGAATGATCGTTCATGGGGTTGTACCGTGGTTCGGGTCAAAATTTCCGGGTGATGGACACGCCGAGCCGGTTCTCGCGCCAATCGATGTGGCGGAACATGCGGTAGTAATCCTCGACGGGCAGACCCCAGTTGACCGTCCAATCGATGTCGCTGGCGTTGAACAGCGCGAACCGCAGGATGCGTGGCGGTGAGTTCCAGCTTCCACTGAACGACCACCCCGCCTGTTCCTCGTTGGCGGCGGGTAGGAAAAACGTCGCGTGGGACGGGCCGGTCGACCACGAGGAGTTGGTGGTCGAGTGCCCGAACAGGGAAATTTCCTGGGAGAGAAGCGGCGCGACCTTGCCGTGGAGATTGACGCCGACGCCGCTGCTGAACTTGGTGACACTGCCGAAATCGGAGACGAGTTCGGTAAACAGCGCCGTAGCGTTGGTGATGTTATTCGGTAGCGCGACCGTCCCGGTTGCGGTCGTCGTTTGGTTCGCATCAACAGCCGCAGGCGAGACGCCCGCGCTACCGAACAGGAAGGTGAACCCGAGGCCGCAGGCGAGGATCATCGCCGTGACCTGGCTCGACACGCCGGTTGCGGCGCGCGCTTTCTGGACGACGGTGTTGACGGCGACATCGTGTTTGCTGATGGCGTGTCGGACCCAGATGATGCACAGGGCGGTGAGGATCAGCAGCAGATGCGTGGCGAGTTGCTCGACGGTTTCGGTACCGCGCAGGACGTTATCGACGGCGTGGGCGATTGATCCGGCGATTTAGCGCGGCGGCGCCACCGAGTCGGGTACGTATCCAGTGTGTTGGCGACGGCCAGCGCGTCGTCGGGGAGTTGGGGATACTCATGGTCATGCTTGCAGAACAGATTTGCTCTCAGCAGCGTGTTGGTGCTCCGCGCCGCAGTGCATTCAGTTTTTGCGTCATAGGCGCAGCCGTGATCATACTTCTCATTCGTGATTTGCACCGCGGAGACGCATTCACCCAGAAGACCCAACCTGGGTGGCTTTGGTTTGCATTCTTGGTTGGTCTATGGCTTTGGGCCATTGTCAGTGAGCTTCATCGGTGGCGAAAGAGTCAGGGTTTGACTTGATGTCTGACACCGCGCCGGATTCAAACTGACGCACTACCATAAACTTGAGTTGGCAGACGCTGGAGTGCTGGACTAATAGGGGAGATAAACACATTGCACCTGAAAGCGGCCCGAGCCAAAGGCAAGCTGGCGCAGTTCATCCGGCAGCGCGAGAAGACTTATCCGCACACGCGGAAGTACCGGTTTCGCGTGGTGGTGAAATTGATGGCATTGAACACGCCGCGAGCGAAGCGGGGCGGAGAGCGAAGGGGGTAGGGGGAGTGGTCAAGATGACGGCGAAGATGGAAGCTCGTGTTGCCGATCGCAGGCACTACAACTTCTGCCGGATTCATCAGAGTTTGCGAGTCACGCAGGGGATGGGAGCGGGTATCACTGACCACGTTTGGAGCGTGGAGGAGGTCGTTGCGTTGCTGGACTGGCGGGGTTGGCCTTGTTCCAAGCTGCGGCGGCTCTTTTCTCCGTATCGAAGAATCGCGTAGTGCAACAGGCACAGAGCACGAAGAACTTCGTAGTCAGAACGCGGGTTTTGCTATCGTAGATGCTCTTCTTAAGAACGCGGCTCGCGACCAGCCCACAATTCCTACAGCGATGTAATTTTGTTGCCCCCAGTTGTGTGCCGATCTTCCCTAACCGGGTCTATATTCCTGATGTCACAGTAGTACAAGCGAAAACTGGCAGGTTCAAAGGGGCGGCACAACCTGGTTCCATGTTCTTGGCGTTGAATTCGGCGTGTCGACCCGGGATGAAGCGACGGTGCGGTTGCTGCGCACCATGAAGGCGAGCGGGCAAGACTGACCGCGGTGGCAGATTTTGCCCGGCGCAATCGGCGGTCGGATTCATAACATGCGCGACATCAAGGGTTCTCGGCGGCTGGCACCTGTATTGCTGGAAATCTATCCGGCTCAATGCGAGCCGGAAGTCGATCCAATCTCATCCGCTGAAGCAGTGGATGAATGGCGACAGTGAATGAGTAACAAGATGAGCGACCACGAACCGTGAAACGGCCAGCCAAATACCACGCGACCTTCCTGATGCTGCTGGCGGTTCTGTCTGCGCTGACTCTGCCGGGTCGCGCATTTGGCCAACAGACCGTCGAGGATTTCGTCAATTGCGGGAATGCCCGACGCGCCAGGGGCGACATGAAGGGCGCCGTTGCCGACTACACGAAAGCCGCCGAACTCAACCCGAAACTCGCCGTCGCGTACTACAACCGCGCCAGTGCCAGGGGGTCAGGAGCGATCGGAACGGTGCCAGCGCTGACCCTGCAAAAGCCGTTGAACGCGACCCAAAATACGGCTCCGCATAAAGCGAACGCGGCAAAGTCAAAGAACACAAAGCCGATCCGGATGTTGAAATGGCCGACCACACTCAAGCCATTGAACTCGACCAAAGATAAACCATTGCTGGAAGCCGGCCCGGAAGGTCAAAGGAACCAAAGACGATCCGGACGTTGCCATCGCCGGCGTCACGAATGCCATAGTTTCGACCCCAGAGACGCTTCCGCGTCACGTCGGAACGGAGGTCTTGAACCTGTGCCGCGCCCGACGTTCTCACGGCAACGCGCCATCGACACCGGCCATGAACCGGCGGATGCGGCGGGCCATGCGCCAGGCGGTCTTGTAGGTCACGCCGAGTTCTTCCCGGAGTTCGGTGGCGGGAACGCCGTACCGGGACGTGGCGAACAAATAGATCGCATAAAACCACAACTGCAACGGCGTCCGGCTATCGGCGAACGGCGTGCGGGCGGTCGGGTGAAGGTGATGACCGCACCACTGGCAAGAAAAAGCGCGTTCGGCCCGCAGGCGATACCACTGGGCGCGGCGTCGGCACTTGGGGCACCGATATCCCTGCCCGTAGCGGATCGTGAAGATGTATTGCAGGCACGCCTCATCGTTCGGGAACATCTGGAAGAATTCGCGAATGGTGATCGTCGTCCGTCGTCGCACGCGAACAGAGTAAGCCCACCCCATACCGTATGGCAACGGGATAGTGTCGAGATTGGATTCGACGACATAATCCGGGGCGCCGCGACGAATTCGCCCGCGAAGTTCTACCGCGTGCAGCTCGTGCCATATCGGCAGGACAGGCATCTCGTCTGTCGTTAGATGATTCGCGGGCACGGTGTGTCCCTGGCGGTGGCTCCAACGCGGCTTGATGTTCTCGTGCTCCTCGTTGTACGTTCCAAAGTGGCGGCGATCAGGTTTTGCGGCGAGCTGGTTCGCACAACTTGATCGCCTAGATGCTGGCGCATCCGGACCAAAGCGAACAACCGCAGGAAGGGGGTTTCTCATGCGAGCCATCGTCATTCATCAGTTCGGTGACCCGAAGCAGTTGAAAGTGGACGAGGTCCCAACACCCGAACCCCGCGGCGGCGAAGTGCTGGTCGCGGTCAAGGCGGCATCGATCAATCCCAGCGACGTGAAAAACGTTGCCGGTGGCGATGCATACCACCACGTTCCCGCGGATTCCCGGGCCGCGATTTCGCGGGGATCGTTGTCCGGGGGGACGCCGATCTCATCGGCCGCGAAGTGTGGGGGACCGGTGGTGACATCGGCTTCACGCGGGATGGCTCTCACGCCGAGTACCTTCTCTTGCCGCGGACGGCGGTCACGCCGAAGCCGACGACGCTTTCCATGGAAGCCGCCGCGACGGCGGGCCTGACATTCGTCACGGCATGGACAGCGATGGTGACGACCGCCGGAGTGTCGTCGGGAGAAACGGTGGTGATCCTGGGTGCTGCCGGCGGGATCGGCTCCGCCGCCGCCCAGATCGCCAAAGCTCGTGGGGCGCGAGTCATCGGCGCCGTGCGTTCCGACGATGATTTCCCATCGGTCCGCCAGGACGGCGCCGAGGAAGTGATTAATACCCGGTCGACAAACATCGTCGACGCCGTCCATTCCCTCACGAACGGTCGCGGAGCGGAGATTGTCTTCGACGGCAGCGGGATGATGTTTGCCGAGGCCATTGAGGTGGCCGCGCTGGACGGTCGAATCCCGGTCATCGCCGCCCCGGCCGACGGGAAAGTTTCATTCAATCTGCGCAGCCTGTACCGCAAATGGCTGCGCGTTCAGGGCATCGATACCATCCGGTTGGATGCCGTTGCCTGCGCCAAACTGCTGGCCCAGATGACGCCCGACTTCGAGTCCGGACAATTCAAGGCGAGGGCGGGCAAGCCCCTGCCTCTGGTCGCAGCGGCTGAGGCGTATGGCTTGGCTGCGCATGGAGGCGGTCGAGTCGTACTGGTGCCGAGCCCCTAAATTGGCTGACGCCCGCGACTATCGGACAGACCACGGTTCCTCTTGCGCCCAACCGTCCCATTCACTGGCCGGGCTGCTGGGTTGCCACATTGACGCCGAAACTATCTTCGGTTTACACTGTCGGTGCTCCAGAGGCCAACTGTGAATACTCGATTGCAAACAACGCCGTACTACCCCTTCACGCTGGATGGTCCGCTCTGCCCGGTGCTGAATGATGCCGAGGTTCTCTCCAGTTTTTACGCGGAAGAAGGCCTCCATCACAACATCAAACAATTCTGCAAACGCGCCACCTGGCCCGGTAAGCCCGCAGTTTCGTATGCCGTGGATCCCGGGAAGTTAAAGGAATTGTTGGTCAGCCTGTTCAATTCCCCTGTCGCCCGCGCGATGCTCCGGCAGAAAAGCGAAAAGGGTCGTTGCGAGTATTTGGATAATGCCATCTGGCAATGGTTGGCCACCGCCAATCCGACGTTGCGTCAGCGCCTGTCGGACTGCTGTGAGGACGTCAAAGACAGGTTGTTCATCAAACACGAGGCGTGGGTGACGTTGCTCGCGAAGATCCAAAGCGAAAAACCCGGCGTGGATACCGCGACACAGCTGGCTTATGCGACATTGGCGTTTGCGATGCTCCAGGAAAATGACCGGTACGCCCTGGGCGAAGCATTTCTGTCGGCGTTTCCCGAGTGCGCCGCCAGGATACTTTGACCGTGGGCCCCGATCAATTCCGCAGCAACCGCTGACGGTCGCCCGGATGTTGCCTGCGAACGGGCGGAATATCAAATACGCTCGGGCGTTCCTCCGTCGTGCGGTTGGGGGACCGCGGGTACGACCTCGACCTCTTCAGCGTCGAGTTCGTAGGTGAGCTTGCCCTCGCCGATTTCCTTCAGGGCGATATCGGAGAAATCCATCCGCGCATCGGTCTGCGTGAGCGGGCGATGCCCTTGGATCAGTTGGCGGACACGCCGTCGCACCACGTTGATCAGCACCTCGGGGCCGGGAATGCGCAGTTGCGCCGGCTCCAGATAATTTACCTTGATCCGTAAAGGCACTTTGACTGCAGCGGAAATCGGTTCCGTCGGTTCCATCGACAACATTATTTTGCTTTCTGCCACGAGCGTTGGGGCAGCCTGATCGACCGCCCCCCGACTCATGGCGTGGTTTGAACAGTTAACGAATCGTTACGGGCTTGGTAGTCCATGCCACCCCCGTAAGACAGCCCGGTGGTCAATGAAGAGCCCGCCACAAGCCAGATTAGGCTTTCCCGACAATAACCGCAATGGGGTAAACACCGTATGCCGGGTTGTAACCGGACAATAAAGTTGGAAACTCGCGCCCATCATTTTTCGTGGGAAAATTCATAAGTGAACTGAGCACGAGGCGGCGGAAAGTTGGAAACTCAGACGGACTGCCCCGCAGGCGTAAAACAATAAAGTTGGAAACTGTCCAGGTGGTTCGCTGGCAGGCAACTCGGCACGGTAATCTGACTGGCGCATTAGATAACGAAGCTCACCGCGGAAAGGGAGCGCCCGGGGTCGTTTCTCTCATGACTTGCAGAGCGTCCTCAACGGCGGTCTGTACAAGGGGGCTCTCCCTAGCTTTTTCACTGATTCCAGCCACATACATAAAGCGGGAGTGGGTGGGTAGATTTCGGTCTGCTAGAAATCGATCTCGGACGGAATTGATTCGACGAACCGCAAATTCTTCGGTGGATTCCACTACTCTCGCCAAAGTGAGCCGGGTCAGGCGCAATTTGTCGCGATGCTTGGTTACTGTTCTGTATGTGCCACTGATTTGGCCAAGGGCGTTCACAGTAATCCTCTGCGGTTTGCCAGGGAGATTTCTTAGATGAGTAGCTGCCTGGACGATCAGCGCCTCAATTTCAGCATCTCGCGCTTCCCAATCGACTCGAGGAGTCGACCGGTTGCGTTTCTGACGAGGGGGTTGGTGGGAATCCAGCCAGGTTTTATCGTATCGAAACAACCACGAATAAATTACCGGATGTCGGGACCGCAACTCGCTGCGGGTGAGATCCGGATTGGCAGCCAGTTCTGCCAGCCAAAGTGAGCGTCTGCTTTCGCGGGCTTGCTCGCGTTCGGTCCGGCGGCTCGGCTTGTCAGGGTTAGAAAATCGCGAAACTTTTCCGCGCGCCTTTCTGGGAAATGGCAATCCAAGCTTGGCGGCGTGGCGCTTGGCGGTTTTGGGGCATACGCCAAGTTGCTTGGACAGATCGCGGAGCGATACGGACTGATCAGGCCAAATCCCAGCCAAAGTCTCGCGCCACCGCTTTCCGTGATCCACTACATTGTCGGCGGTCAGTGGGTCGGCGTTCCATCGTTCGTAAACACTGCCGCAGTGCGCACACGAGAACCTTCCAACGGGGCCATGTTCCGAAGTGTGTCTCAATTCGTAACCGTCAATCACCAGCTGTTTGTAATGCGCGCATACTCGGTTCAAGCACGGAAACGGGCCGGTGCCGAATGGCGGAGCTTGAGGATCGGGTTTGAAGAATACCGCAGGGCTGACGCCAAGAAACTGCATCAGCAGTAAGTGTCGAACAGGGGCCTGGATTCCACGGGGCTTTCGTACGATGCGAGCAAGCCATCGCGGGTCTCCAGAGGGCGGGACCTCAGACTGAAGCAACTGCAAAACGTGAGATTGGTAGTGGTCCAAAAGCGCACGCCGCAAACGACCAATCCGAACATGGCCGCCTGCACTTGCATACCCCATTGACGTCAGCAGTTCGAGGTAACGCCGATGGATAAAGTCCAATCCGGGGCTGAGCCCGTGCTGCTCCAGAATCCACGCAACATCCTGTGCGATCTTTTCGAGGATAGCGTGATTCCGGTTGGAAGAATCCAGCGGGATGACCCTGCCCGGAGCGCTCCGCCAGTCGGGCCGATACAAACACGTGGCGGCTCGTGCCATTACGTATTCTCACTTCCGTCGTCTGGAGAAACATCTTGTGGATGGGACAGACTTCCACCCCGGCAATCTGGTGCAAGCGGTGCCAATAGGCCTCGCCGTATTTTTTCTTGTCCGCCTCAGCGCATGCCGGGCACGAACGCATCCATGCTGGCGGTCGGATCCCGCCCGCGGTGATCCCGGCCAGCAAGTCAGTGGTTCGTCTACCAGAACCCTTCATGTTCAAACGAATCAGAGGGTAGTTTTCCTTCCGAAGGAATGGGCCGTACAGCGGAAAGAGGGTGTGACGATCAATCATATAGTCTGAGGTATAGCGATGTCCTGGTGGTAGTGCGTCGACGAGGGCGTCTCAGGTTGCTTGGCAAATCGACGCTGGCAACGTAAAGGTGGTCATGAAACAAGGCCTCCATCATCCGCCGAAAATGTGGAAAGTGGTTACGCTCCGAGTACCTCGCGCAGACGCTGTACAGCAACTCATCGGGATATGGATCGGGAAAATGACCGATCATGTCGATGCACCTTGTTCTAGAAACTCCGTGGTGGCGCAAATCAAGCGAGCCTGTTTCAGCGCCTCGTAAGGGGACGGCTTCCCCCGTCCCTTCCGGGAGACAATGTCCATGAGGCTGCCTGGCAAGATGGCCGATGACTTCTTGGACTTCGTGCGCTTATTGGAAACGGGGGAAGGCGCATTTGATTGTGGCACATCACATGGTGCTGTCGGAGATTTGATCTGGGGTCGTGTATTCGGTTCCTGGACGACAGGCTCCCCTTGGAACTGGTGTCAGGGGCACCTCGGAACGCGGCGTGGCGCGCATTTGTTGCGAATAGGCGTCAAAATCAATTGGGTGGACATCGCTCAAAGTCGAGAGCACCCGGATGTTCCCTGTCCGGAGAGCGTCAAGTACCGGACGTGCCGTTCGGAGAGACTCCGCTGCAACCGATCGGATCACTGCCGGCGTCACGGTTTCAATACCGGTCGCGATGGCGTGGACTTGTGCGAGGAGGTAAAGTTTTTTGGCGAAATCGGTGATGCCCTGACACTCATCGTACAGTGTATTGCGAAGTTCGCGGGTGAGAGGGGTGATGGTGCGCGTGTACTGGTAATGCCACAGCGTTTCGACAAAAATTGCCCAAACGTCGTCGTTTTTCATCCGTTCCCAAACTAGGTCGCCTTGACCGCAACCGCGTCGGATTTGCCTGAATTCGCGGCTCAGCACTTCCATCGCTCCATAGGTGCCAATCAAAATGACGGGTAACCCTATTGTGTTTATGAGTTGCACAAAGAAGTTCAACATACGTTCCGACCCGCCACTGCGAGCTTGGCTCAGGTGTTGGATCTCATCAATGATCAACACGCCGAGGCAGTGCAGTGACGCGACTCTGGCCATCCGGGGTAGCATCTCGTCCACCGTGCCGCGGCTGTGAGTGTAGCTGGCGTAATAGTTGGTTCCGAGGATATCGTCAACGGCCTGAAAAAAATTGATACACAGACCCTTGATTGACCCGTCAAAGGGACACGCCAACTTCAGCCATACAATTTGGCTCATCGTGAAATTTCGTCCGCCGTAGTGATTATGATGGATCACCTGAGGACAAAGAACCAAACTGCGGTCCACGCCTGTCGTTTTCCCGACCCCCGACATGCCAATGATCGTCATGCCGCTAGGGTCCCTGGTCACGGCGTGTAGAGGCAAAGGATTGCTCGAGGAAATTGATCCGACTCGGCTGATGGCTTCGCTCCAATAGCCCGGGTGCATAGGATTGCGGGCCTCGTACCCCCCGCGCAGCAGACGGGAGATGCGCTGCTCCAAATTGATATGAACCGGCAATGGCGCAAAGAACCTCAACGCGCTTTGAACCATGTGGTACCGAATGTGCGCGGGAGCCTGTCTGTCATCCTCGCGGTGGGGAGGGTAGCAGCTCAGTGCAACCATCGCTTCGTGCTCCGACAGTATTGCGGGGAGTGCCTCGATCAAAGGATTGCCCCGGTACGCAGCAACCTCCTGTTCGCGATAAGAGGCAATCACTGCGTGATCGCGCAGTAACGGCGAATATCCAGGGTTCGATTCATTTTTCATTTTTGTTCCAACTCTGATCCCTTTGTTTGCGTAGTTTTTCCAGCATGGATGGCGGTGTTCCGGATGCCCCAGTGTCAGCAGCCTCCCGATTGTCTGCAAGAGGGGCCCCCGCATGTGCTGGTTCCGGCGCAGGCAGGGAAGGGGCCAGCGTTTGGTTCGGACGATCGAACTCGCGCTCCGCCTTGCGGTTGTCACGGATCCCGTGGGTCCGCGCTCGCTTGCTTTCGTTGTCGGGCGAGGTTTTGGATTGCTCCGTCGCGGAGGTGATAATCTGCTCGACCCGTGCGTGGAACTCGGCCTTGGACCGGTGTGCCCCAGTCAGAGAGCGTGCAGCTTGCTCGCGTTGCTGTTTGAAGAAGTCGTCGACTTCAGCCCACGCGCGTCCCTTGAACCTGGCCTCGGCCTCAACCAGCAGGCAGGGCTCGATGGTGTTCTCATTCGGCACCCGCAGGAATATCGATTCGGTCTGACGCGGATCGTAGGCGATTTTAACTTTCCAAGTTCCTTGGCGTGCGCGACTGAACCAGTTTTCTCGCAAGGCTCGCTCGCAGGAGTAATAGACACTCTTGAAACGGATTCCACGGAGAGTAACGGTTGCTTCATCGTGGGGTAGGAAATTCAGTCGCAGCAGGTTTGCGTCCATTTGCCGGAGATGTCCACTCCGATTCTGGATGCCCCAGGTCCAAAGCTCGGTCGGGATTGGCTCGACCTGGTCCGCGATCAGGAAATCTTGCAGGCGGTATGTATTCATCCGCGACCGATTGTGTTCCAGAATCTTGTAGATCACGAGTTGTCGAAACTGATTCAGGTCCAGCTTCGCCTGCAAACGGTGGTCGGGGTCTCCTCGTTCGCGGTCACCCCTCACAGCGCCTGGCAGCGAGTGCACGAGGTCATCGTTAAAGGTGCGAAAGCTTCTTTCAATGATACCCTTCATGTCCGCACGGTAAGGTGCCGTGTTGGAAATCCGGATTCCCAGACCGTTAACAACTTGATCCATGTTGCGCCCTATCAGTTCGCCGCGATCGGCAACGATCATTTCGGGCAAATGCCGACAGGGCCACTCCGGTAGGGTGATTTCAATCCCGTGCGCTGCGCAAAATGCGACCTTGTCTTCCGCGGCATTGAGCAGCGCCACCATGGCGCTGACATAACTTGGATTCTCCAGGGTGACGGAAAATCCGACAATCGTCCGAGTGAATACGTCCTTCACCAAATACAGCCAGGGGCGTCCGATGATCCGGTTGCGGTTCAGCGAAGAAACCAGGTAAACGTCCACCAGGGTGGCGTCCATCTGGTAAACGGAGCCGGGCCCAAATGCCATTTGCGTCGAGTCGCCCAAGACAGCGCGGTGATTCAGCTGAAAGCGACGATTCCCCTCACGGGCCAACAAGACCTCGGCCTCATCCTGCTGTTTGCTACCCCAGTATTCAAACTCCCGGAAAGACGGCAATTCGTCGGCCGGCGGCAGGACGGGAACCAGGATCCCCTTGCTGTCCTCGTAGCCGACATTAAAAAACCTTTCTAGAGTCGTCTGATGTGCGGCGCGCTTGGTGCGCTTGTGCTCCGTGAGGTAAAATTGCTTGTATCCTTTTTCAATCTTCTTCCTCTCTTCAGGGCCGATGTTGATCCCAGGCCCGAGGTCGATAGTCTTGTGGGTTTCATTTGGCCGACCGCGCTTAACATTTAAGCTCCGGTGCGGCTTTCCTTGACCACCGCAGCGGTCGTAATCGGGCAAGAGCGCGTTTTTGACCTGCCCGCGTTGCCAGTACCGCCGCAAGTACTTGTAGGGCGTCTTCTTTGAAACCTTGTTGCGAGAGCAGATTTCATCAATGATTGGACCGCGCTCTTTCGGTTTAAAGATATCGCCGGGGGGCAAACTCAGTAGCGGCTCGATGATCTGATAGGCGCGGTCACGAATTCGGCAGTGCTTCTCAGGTAAGTCCTCCTCGATCTGCCCGGAGGTTGGCATACGGATCAACTTTGAGCACGCGCAAGTCGCCAGCGGAAATCGCCGCCTCCAATTCGCCTCGGGTGCATAACCGGGGCATGGCATCCTCATCATTGACGCGAATGACAAAAAGTGCTTCTCCATCACATTCGATCCTGAGGATGCGATCAATGTCGGGGCCGTCAGCCGCAGTGATGGACTCAAGCAGCATGTTCACACAGAATTCCATGCAGTGCTCCTTCGGTAGACGGTTGGTTTAGCAACACGAGAGTTTCCCCGGGTCGATCGGCTTGGTCAGGTCGGTGAACCAACGCCCGACCGCTAGTGTGGTGCGTCCAACGCTTCTTTACATTTGGCGATTTTGGTCATGATTGTTCCGACCGAGGCGCTCCATGCGAAGACTTGAGCGTTCTGGTTGTGGCCGTCGATGTACTGAGTGATGGCCGCGATGAGGTCGGGCACGTTCTGGAACGAACTGCGGCGTAGGCGCTTGTCGGTGAGTTCGCGGAACCATCGTTCGACCAGATTGAGCCAAGAGCTGGATGTGGGGATGAAGTGCAGATGGAACCGAGGGTGACGCTTCAGCCAGGACACGACCCGGGGATGTTTGTGGGTGCCGTAGTTGTCGACGATCAAGTGCAAATCGAGATCGTCGGAGGTCTGCGCGTCGATGCGGTTGAGGAACCGGATGAACTCCTGATGACGGTGGCGTGGCATGCAATCGCCGATGACCTTGCCGTCGAGCATACTCAAGGCGGCGAACAACGTCGTGGTCCCATTGCGCTTGTAGTCGTGGGTCTGACGGGCCGGGACGCCGGGACGCAAGGGCAGCAGAGGCTGAGTGCGGTCGAGGGCCTGGATTTGGCTCTTCTCGTCGACGCACAAGACCAGGGCTTTGTCCGGAGGGTTCAGGTAAAGGCCGACCACATCGCAGAGCTTCTCGATGAATCGCTTGTCGCGACTGAGCTTGAAGGTCTCCACCAAATGAGGCTTGAGCCGGTGCTGGTGCCAGATCCGCCGGACCGTGGCCTCGCTGATGCCTTGCGCCTCGGCCATCGTACGCGTGCTCCAGTGCGTCGCATTCGAAGGTGTCGTGTGCAGTGTCGCCTTGACGACGACGGCGACTTTGCGTGCCGAAATCCGTGGAATTCGTCCCGGACGCGGTGCGTCCTTTTCCAGTCCAGACAGGCGCAACGCCAGAAAGCGTTCACGCCAGAGTTGCACGGTGGGGCGGGAAATGCGCAGCCGTCTCGCGATCACCTGATTCAGAATACCGTCGGCGGCCATTCGAATCAGCTGCGCACGCTGAATCAACCGTAGCGGCAGAGTACGTGCTGTCGCCCATCTATCCAGCGTCGTCCGTTCCTCCGAAGACAGCAGGATCGGTGGTGCTACCCTCATGGAAGAAAAGCATAGGCCCGCTGCCTTATTATGTAAAGCTATTTATGACGCACTACACTAGAAAATGGCGAACTGCCGTCAAACTGGTGCCGGGCGGCAGTCCGAGTTCGTCATCACACTCCGTTGCGCACCGAGCCAGAGGCCGCCCGCCTTCGCGGATCTTTGGGTCGAGAACCCGTTCAATGCGGCGGAGAGTGTCCTCCGTCAGAGCCGGATGATCAGAGATCTCGAAGTACGGATTTAACCACTCAATGTTCTTGGCCATCCCAATTGGAATATCGTTTTCAGTCACGATCCCCCAGTTGACGCCCCGTTTGATCCAGTAACGGCGCTCGATTTCCAGTTTTTCCAGCTTCCGCTTCGACGCGAGATCTTGGCGATACTTGACCGTGCGTGCGCAATCGACCGACCCCGCAGATCCGCGCACGGTTATAATGAAGTCGGTCGTCATCACCACAGGTTCACGGGTGGCGGGGTCGCGCGGATGCACCAGGCCGCACTCGTTCGCGATGGCCAGCGTTTCCTCAATAGGAAGCAGTGGAAATTGCTCACGAATGTCAGTAACAACGGACGAGCCATCGAGGACATAGAAATAATTGGTTTCCAATTTACTTAGGAGAGAATGCGCCCGCCCCGTCTTCCAACCGCGAACGCGAGTGGAGAGACCCAAGGAATGGACATCGCGCACGTTCAGCCAGGGCGTGTATGCACACCCCCGGCCTTGGCCGCGCCCTTCCTCTAGGAGGCGTTTCGCCCTTGTCGCTGGTGACCGTTGATATCCTGATCGCATATGTCTTCTTATCGATTTCGTCAAAACGTGATGTTTGTTGTCGTGTCCTGCATGCGTTGCCTTCTACATTTCGTATCGAAGGATGATGCGTTCCGCGAAACTCCAACAATGCGGGCCGCCTCGGATGTCCGTGATGGCTGTTGCCCCATGACTTTCCGGATTAGCGCACGGTCACTGATTAAACTCTCCAGTTGTCTCAGCATATAAAACCTCTTCACCGGTTGCTTACTCGATGCGACCCGCGCTTTCAAGTAACGCGCAGAGAACCGCAGACCACTCGAAATTCGAGCCGGTTTGCCAAACGGATGGTTGCGATTGGGCGTGGCCATGTCGCTAGTCCTCACGAACGTCCACACGTCGCCAACAAGCTGTGGATTGTGTTGCGCTTTGGCGTGCTTCTGCTTCTTGCCAATGCAGCCCCATATCTCCTCCACTTGGATGCGATGGCAGTCTAGAAGCTGCAACTTCTCGTCCAGCAGGTGCTCGCACGCTGCGGCGACACTGATAACAAGCTGCATAATCGTGTCCCTGTGAATGCAGCTCATGCGCTCAATCGAACGGATGCTGGAACCTTCGGCCAGCGCGCCGATGACCACTGCCTGTTTGTCTGCTTTCAAGTCGTTTGCCATATTGTATCCCTATCGTTTACGCGACTTACTGTACTACAGAAAGTGAAGCAGTCAACAACTATTTTGTAATACACAAACACCGTTTCTATGCTACACTGTCGCCATGAGCAAACGCATGGGGCGGCCCAAGCTGCCCAAGGACGACGCGCGCAGCATTGTGTTTCAGGTTCGTATTTCGCCAAAGGAGCAGCGGCGCATCAAAGCGGCGGCCCGCAAGTCTGGTAAAGACCTGACCGAATGGGCGAGAAACGCCTTACTTTCTCTAGCTCCATAGCATGTAGAAATGGCGGAAGCTGTGGGAGTCGAATGCCATCGCGGCGCAGGTGAGGGGATTGATAGGCAGCGTTTGCAGTCCCCGCAGCACGGCGACCTGCGGGTCCCCAAAGCCCCGATCTGATGTCGACTAAATTGTTGCTTTCTGGTAGAATTCTCAATAACGACGCACGCCGAAATATGTGAGGCCAAGCGTTCTGGCTCAACAAAAAGAAACCTTGAACCATTCCGTCGCTTTCACCCCTTCTGTGCACGTTTCCCGTCAGAAGTGGCCGAAGCTGCGATCACGGAGTATTCGAAGAGTGGCGACAGCGCGTTTTGCGGAAGTGGTACTATTGCGGATTCCGGGGG
>CAVQMY010000062.1:0-222351 GCA_963713705.1 uncultured Verrucomicrobiae bacterium | reverse complement strand
CTGGCTTTATCGCCATCGGGGCGAGTGAGACGCGGATCTCATCGCTACGGTCGTCCTGGATGCGCCCACACATCTGGCCGTGACTCGAGCAACACCAACGAGCCGAAGACGAGGAGAACATTGCCCTTGCCGGAGGGACGTATTGCTGATCCTGGCCTTGCACAACCACCAGCCGGTGGGCAACTTCGACGGCGTGTTCGAAGCCGCGTATCGCGATAGCTACCAGCCGTTTCTCCAGGTTCTGGAAAGCTACCCCGAGATTCCCTTCTGCCTGCACACCTCCGGCCCGCTACTGGAGTGGCTTGTCGAGCGGCACCCCGATTACATCGCCCGGGTGCGCTCAATGGTCGAGACCGGCCGGGTCGAGATCCTGGGCGGAGGATTTTACGAACCGATCATGACGATGATTCCCCACCACGATCGGGTGGGGCAAATCCGCGATTACACGGCTTATCTCCAGGAGCTGTTCCCGACCAGGATCCGGGGGATGTGGGTTCCGGAGCGGGTCTGGGAGCAGCACCTGGTCTCGGCCGTCAGCGAGGCCGGCATCGAGTACACCATCCTCGACGACTTCCACTTTCAGCGCGCCGGCGTGACAGGCGACGATCTCTTCGGCTACTACCTGACCGAGGACGAAGGCCGGCTGCTGAAGTTCTTTCCTGGTTCTGAGATCCTCCGCTACACGATGCCGTTCCAGGAACCGCACGCCACCTACGAGTTTCTCCGCAGCCTGGCCGAGCGACGCCCTGGCGCCACCGTGGTCTTCGCCGACGACGGCGAGAAGTTCGGCTCGCTGGCCCGATACATATGATCATGTCTATACCCAGGGCTGGCTGAACCACTTCTGCGACATGATCCTGGCCAACCGTGATTGGCTCGAGCTGTCGACGCTTGCCCGGACTGTGGATTCCACGCTCCCCCTGGGCAAAGTCTACGTCCCCGACGGCTCGTATCGCGAGATGACCGAGTGGGTGCTCCCCCCTGCCCTGCACCAGCAGTATGAGCAGGCCCGCGCCGAGTTGGCGAAGAGCCCCCTGGCACAGGAGATCAAGCCGTTTTTCCAGCGCGGGGGGGTACTGGCGTAACTTCAAGGCGCGGTATGCCGAGACCGACGAGATGTACGCCCGGATGCTGGGAATCTCCCGCCGCCTGGCCGCGGTCTCGGCAGCCAACAGGGCAGATCCAGACTACCTGGAAATTGCCCGCCGCGAGCTCTTTCGCGGCCAGTGCAACTGCCCCTACTGGCATGGCGCCTTCGGCGGGCTCTATCTTCCTCATCTCCGGAACGCCGTTTATCGCAGCCTGATCGCCGCGCACAACGCGCTCGACGACGCCGAGGGGATCACAGGCCCCCGGGTCGCGATCGAGGTCGGCGACTTCAATCTCGACGCCAGGCAGGAGGTCCGGCTCGAGAACGACGGCCCTGATCGCGCTCGTCCGCCCGGCGCAGGGCGGGCATCTCTACGAGCTGGACGTCCGCGCTGACACCACCAATATCCTTTCAACCCTGGATCGTCGGCCCGAGGCGTATCACGAGTCGATCCTTCGCGCCATCAACCAGAAGCACGGCGACCGCCCGGCGGGCGAGGCCCCGGCGAGTATTCACGACCGGGTGATGCTCAAGCAAGAGGGGCTCGACCGGCTGCTCGTCTACGACCGTTATCCCCGCAAGGCGCTCGTCGATCACTTCTATCCCGATCGACGTCACGCTCGACGACCTGATCGCCGGCCGCGACGTCGAGCGGGGCGATTTCGTGATGGGCACTTATCTGTCCCGGGTTCAGCGTGAGGCAAAGCGGGTGGCCCTGGTGATGGAACGGCCCGGGTTTGCCGACGGCCAGTCGATCCGGATCAAGAAGACGATCGAGCTGGTCGCCGGTTCATCCGGAGCTGGCGGTTCATTACGAGCTTGACGACCTGCCCCCCGAGGCGTGCCTGCATTTCGCCGTCGAGCTCAACCTGGCCGCGCATGGCCGGCCACGCGGACGACCGCTATTACACCGACAGTCTGGGAGCCCGGCTCGGCATGCTCGACTCGCGGCTCGACCTGCCCCACACCCAGGGAGTTTACGCTCACCGACGAGTGGCTTGATCTCGTGGTCGGCCTGAGCTGGTCGAAACCGGCCGGACTCTGGTGCTTCCCTATCGAGACCGTCAGCCAGAGCGAGGGGGGTTTCGAGGGCGTTTATCAGTCGTCGGCCGTCGTCCCCCACTGGCACGCGACCGCCGACGAAAATGGCAGCTGGGATGTTCGCATTGATTGGCGTGTCGATCAGGTTGCTTCCGTGTCGCCACCAGCGGCCAACCGCCGACTGCTCGTCTTGTCGAAACCGCTTCCGCATAGGTGATCCCCGCAGTCGACTGGTCTCCTCGAAGCGACGCAAGTCTTCATCGTTAAATCTTCTCGAATACCTTTCACGATCATCACATTCAGTGCTCGCTTATACTGCATGAAGCCGATAGAGCGATACGCATGGATCGTTTGTCACCTCCCTCCCATTGAGGTCGACCCGATGCAACTCCTGTCTGCGACGAGGTTCGTCGGCGTGGCTTCACGCTGATCGAGCTGCTCGGTCGTCATCGCCATCATCGCCGTCTTGATCGCCCTGCTGCTGCCCGCCGTGCAATCGGCGCGCGAGGCGGCCCGCCGGATCCAGTGCACGAACAACCTGAAGCAGATCGGCCTGGCATTCATGAACTACGAGAGCGCCAACAGCGCGTTCTCCGCCGACGACGATCCTCGTTCCCACGCACCAGCGGCGCGCCGGCGACCTGGGCGTTCCAGTCGTCCTGGAGTGCGTTCGCCCGTCGCGCTCCGTTCCTGGAGCAAGCCGCGTTTCTACAACTCGATCAACTTCGACTGCACCTACAGCGACGCGACGAACACGACCGTCACGCATCACGCCGCTGGCTTTCCTTTACTGCCCGAGCGACCCGGGCTCCACATCGATGACGCCACCCTGGGCGGCACCGGCGACGCGACGACCAGCTACGGCACCTGCGACGGCGACTGGTACGTCTGGTCGGTCAACTGGGGCAGCGACGCAACATCGGTCGGCCCGATGAACCGCTCGCTGTTCGGGCCGAATTACTCGCGGCGGATCGCGCATGGTCACCGACGGCACGAGCAACACGCTGATGGCCTCGGAAGGCTACATTGGCCACGCCCAGATGCGGAGTTGCAGCGAGCACGCCGAGCGTCCCGTCCGACCCCACGACCGGGACCTGACTCCTTCACCAACGTCCCGGCCCCCGGGCCCGCCTCGACCGCCGCGCTCGACCTACCAGATCAACAACTGCGCGGCACCGCGACGGCAAGATCAAGGCCGGCGGTCCGATCGGCCACACCCGCTGGGCCAACGGCGGCGTCTATTACTCGGGCTTCACCACCGCCATGCCGCCCAACCAGACCGTGTCGACCGTCAGCCGGCGCCACCGGCTACCGCCCAACGCCGGCAAGAACCTCCCGATGGACTGGGACTGGGTCGACGAGAACGACGGCGGCCCCACCTACATGTCGCTGGCGGCCAGCAGCTACCACCCCGGCGGCGTCAACGCCCTGTTCGCCGACGGCAGCGTCCGCTTCGTCAAGAACTCGGTCAGCCCGGTCACCTGGTACGGCCCTGGGCACCATCGCCGGCGGCGAGGTCATCAGTTCGGATCAGTACTACGAGCCGGTCGGGCGCCTGACGGCCACGACCATCGAACGCAAGAGCCCGGCCTTTTCCGGAGGCCGGGCTTCCGTTTTCGAGGAGCTTCTTCCCATGCGCATCCGGTACGTCATCAGGCCAACGCTCGCCGCCTTCGTCTGGTCGCCCTGGGTCTCGGCGGTTGCGGGCGCGCCGGCGGAGATGTCCGGGCTGTGGTCCCCGTCAAGGGGAACGGCCCTACAAGGGCAAACCCCTCACCCAGGGGACCGTCCTGTTCGAGCCCGATGACGCCGGCCGGAGGTCGCACGGCGACATCAGTCCGATGGCACGTTCGTCCTCACCACGTATAAGGCGAACGATGGTGCCGTCAAGGGCACCCACCGGTCGCCGTCACCGGCACCCCCAAGGCCGGCAAGGAGCTCGTGCCGGTGAAATTCAAGAGCCCCAGCTTGTCGAAGATGACGGTCGAAGTGACCGACGGCAAGACCGAGTACGACATCGACTTCAACTGACCACCCGCAACACGGAGCGACCTCCCGATGCCCTTCCGCTTCCGTCGCCGATCCGCACGGCCGTCGCCCTCGGCCTCCTCGCTTTCCCGGCGGCGGCCCGTTGCGATGAGTTCCGCCTGGATCCCGACCGGCTCCCCGCCCCGTTGCTGGACGGCGGCAAGACCGACACCGTCATCGAGGCTTCGGGCGTCGAGCCGATCGGCGACGGCCGCCGCTTCCTGGTGGCCCACGACAAGCTCCCCGGCCTTTACGTCGTCGAGGCCGCGACCGGACGCTGATCGGCGACCCCTTGCTCTCGGCCAAGTTCCCGCCCGCCAGCACGATCGGGCCGAAGTGGGAAGGCATGGCCCGCGACGGTCGAGGGAACTTCTACCTGATCGGTGCGACGTCGGCAAGACCGACGAGGAACGGACGGCCAAGAGCTACCTCTTCCGCTTCCGCCTGAACGACGGCGCGTCGCCGGCGATCGACGAGGCCTCCGTCGTCCGCTGGCACATCGCCCGGTCGCTCGTCGACGTCCTGAAGGCCGCCGGCCTCGACGAGGCCGGGCGGGTGGCCGAGCGGAAGATCGAAGGGCTCGCCGATCCGCGAGGTCAAGGGCGACGACGGCGCGGTCCGCCGCCGCGAGCTCCTGGTCGGTCTCCGCAACCCGGGCGACAAGGTCCGCGCTTCGCGGCCGACATCACGCGCCAGCCCTCCCCCGACGCCGAGCTCGAGCTCAAGCCGGCCTTCACCTTCCAGGCCGACCCGCGCGAGGGCATCGAGTCCGCAGCTCACCTCGCTGGAGTACGTCCCCGCTCGGCGGTTTGCTCGTCGTCACGGCCTCCGAGGACAAGGACAACGCCTTCCACGGCAACACGCTCTACTTCCTCCCGGACGCGAACCCCGATGCCGGCGGAAGGTCGCGACGTTCGAGGTCGCCATGAAATGCGAGGGCCTCGCCGTCCTGAGCGCGGAGGGCACGTCCGCGCGGACCGAGGTCAAGCTCCTGCTGACGTACGACAACGACCCCCACGCCACCCACATCCCCAGCCGGTTGAAAAGATGGGGCCCACCTTGGGTGTGAGGCGAAGTGATCGCTCATCATCACCTTGCCTGCGCTTTGCGGATCGCTTCCTTGTCGGCCTTATCCGCCGCTTGGGTGGTGCGGCTCCATATTGCCGCTGACGATCTCGACGAGCGAGAGGTGCAACGGCGACGCGGGTACGACGGTCCCAGCCGATTCAGGATCACCGGCTCGATGGAAGGAATGGTCCGGGGAGCTTCGTCGCCGCGGGGGCGAGGAAGGAGGAATGCCTGCGCGATCGACAGCGGCGCGGCGGCAAGTGCTCATCTTCAACCACCCCAGAAACCAGAAGCCGACAAGATGACGGTTCCAGTGGTGCCACGACAGGAACCAGCGCCATCGCCCCGCTGGGGAGTTCTGTAATCTTGAACATGATGGTCTCAGTCGCCGTTGGTGCTTGCCGTGAAGCCGATAACCCAATCGCTCATTCCCGCCATTATTACCGCAGGGCGCTGGCAGGTCAAACACTTGCGTCGGTCAAGCCGGTTTGCGACACCCGCGCCCCGATCATCCTCTTGCACGATTGATGAGATGGCTCCTAAACCTGTCCAGTCCAATTGTCATCGTGCTGCGCGAACGCCGAGCGGATCCTGGCGACGACATCCGGCGCCAGCGGCCCGCGCGCAATCGAGGCGATGTTACTGCGAATGTGGTCGATGTTCTTCCCGCCGACGATGCAACTCGTGACGCCATCCGCAAACGCTGTGAACCGCAACGCGATATCCGCCCAGTCCACGCCGAAATCGAGCCCCATCGCTTTCATGCGCAACCAGTATTGCTCGCAGTACCGGCCGGTGGGTTGGTTGGTATGCAACCACGGGGCGTTGCCAATCGGTCGCTTGGCGATCAGGCCGATGTGGCGTTTGCCCGCCGGCGTGACCACCAGGTCAATCGCGCGTTGGTCGAACACACTCACCGAGTACATCAGCCCACGAAATCGTCGCGACGCCAGCGCCCATGCCAATGGTTCGTTGTCGCCCGAGTACGCCGCGAAACGAATCTTCCCGTCGGTCACGCACCGATCCAACGCATCGATCACCTCGCCGCGCTCCAGTGTGTCTTTTGGACACGAATGCAGGTGCGCGATGTCGAGACGATCCGTCTTCATCAATTTCAACGCGCGGTCCACGCCCGCCAAAATGCAGTTGTACGTCCAGTCCGGCACGCCGTCGATGCCGTACCCAACCTTTGTCGACAGCACAAACTCGTCCCGCCGGTGTGCGATGTGTCGCCCGATCCGTTCCTCCGACAATCCATAACCTCGCGCCGTGTCAATCAACGTAATCCCGAGATCGAGCGCCTCATTGAGCAATCGTCCGACGTGTGCCTCCTCCACCTGATCATCCCCAATCTTCCCCGCCCCAAATCCCAGAATCGAAACCCACAAACCGGTGCTGCCGTAAGCTCGTTGGGGAATTGTCACGGTCTTCATCCTGCGCAGAAATAGCAGATTGTATGCCTTTGACTCAAGCGCGGGCTAAGGATTTGGCCTAACGTCCATCAGGCTTCCGCGAACGCCGCCATTCCGTAATCTTTCCGGCAAGCATCGCTAATAGGATGAAGTCGCCGATGGAGGCAACTACCAGCGCCGAAGAAAGCAGCATGGGTTGCTGGTAGCGCACGTTCATTCTCACGCTGTCGCCTTCGGTCCAATACTTCATCGCGTATACCACCTGCACGCTGACAAACGCGAGAATGGCCAACGCTCCGCCGACGGACATAAACCAGCGTGGCCAGCGAAGGCTCCCTTTCATGTCAAGTCCTACCTCCCCAGCGCCAGCATCCGCTCGATGGGCACGAGCGCGTGCTTGCGGATGTCTTCGTCGAGAGTGATTTCGGGGGAGAGATTCTCCAGGGCGGCGACGGCTTTCTCCAGTGTGTTCTTCTTCATGAAACTGCACTCGTTGCAGTGACACGAATCCGTCGGGCCGGGGATGAAGACTTTGCCGGGCACTTCCTTCTGGAGCCGGTGCAACATCCCCGCTTCGGTCACAATAATGAACTCCGGCGCGGGCGAATTCCGGCAATACGCCACCATCTTCTCGGTCGAGCACACTTCATCGGCCATCATACGGACGGCGGGCAGACATTCGGGATGCGCAACGATCTCCGCCTCGGGATGTTCCTGCCGCAACCGGAAAATCGCTTTGTGCGTGAAGAGTACATGCGTCGAACACGCGCCCGGCCAGAGAATCATCTGCCGGCCCGTTTGCGCCATTACCCATTGACCGAGGTTCTGGTCGGGCACGAACAGGATCTTCTTGTCGGGCGGAATCGAGTTCACCACCTTCACCGCGTTCCCCGAGGTGCAAATGATGTCCACCACCGCCTTCACCGCCGCGGTGCAATTGATGTAGGCAACAATATAAACGTCGGGATGCGCTTCCTTCCATTTCGCCAGCGCTTTCGCGTCGCACGAGTCCGCCAGCGAACAGCCCGCGTCGAGGTCGGGCAGAATCACCGTCTTGCTCGGGTTGACGATCTTGGCCGTCTCGGCCATGAAATGAACGCCGCAGAACAGAATCACATCGGCATCGGTCTCCTTCGCCTTGAACGACAATCCCAGCGAATCGCCGACGAAATCCGCCATGTCCTGCAGCTCCGGCACCTGATAATTGTGCGCGAGGATGACGGCGTTCTTGAGCTTCTTCAGCTCCCGAACCCGTTCCTGAAGTTCCACCGTGTCAGCCGTGGTAATCATTGCACCCATCGCCTGACCCAAGGTTATCGGAATCACCCGCGTTGTCAACGCACTCCGATGGAATACGTCCCCAAACCCTCAGACTGCAAAGCCCGCCATTAGCAGTCCGAAGGCTAGAACTGCATAACTCATGAGGTTCGAGAGGGCGACAGCGGCCAACGACCTCCTGGACTTACGCCATCGGGGAAATGCCGAGATCACTCCGTACTCGACGAGGACGCTCAAAGCCCAAGCCGCGGTAAATCCCGCGAGAAGAAGAGTTGAACGCCTGGGTTCCAGAATAAATACAAGCTCAGGAATCAGCCGCAGCGCCACCAAACCGGAGCCGCGGAACAGAGGTTCGCCAAGCCGTCCGACACAAGCGTGTACCATAAGGACGCGGCGCGACCTTGGATCAGGTAAAACACCAAGAACTCCGTGGCGAAAGCAAAACAAACGAGGCACAGCCCGTACACTGGAACCACGTAATACACGAGCGGAAAGAGGGCGTCTGCAAGGAGTCCCATTTCGATATTCTGACGCCGATCCCGACACTAGGCAAGCGTAACGAGCCAGGGCGATTGCATTTTGATTCTTCAGGGGGGTGCGAAAGGAATTCTTTGTAAGTGGGCCGGTGAGCCGGTTTGCGACGACAAGTTTTTGCTTCCGGTTTCCGGGGATTTGTGGTGGAAGATGGGGATGCAAAACCAACGATCCTCGTTCCGCAATTTGAAAGACCACTTCGCTCCACGACCCGACCCGCGCGTCGGCCCGGCCAAGCGCCACGAGTTGCTGGATATCCTGATGATCGCCGTCTGCGCCATGCTCTGCGGTGCGGAGGGCTTCACCGAAATCGCCCAGTGCGGTCGGTGCAAGGCCGAGTGGTTCAAAAGCTGGCTGGCGTTGCCGCACGGCATTCCCTCGCACGACACCTTCAACCGCGTGTTCGGGCTCATTGATCCGGCGAAGTTTCGGGACTGTTTCCTGGCGTGGACGCAAAGCCTGCGCCAGGTCGTCGTCGGCGAATTGGTGGCGTTGGATGGCAAGACGCTGCGGCACAGTCGGGCGCGCGGGCACGGGCCGATCCACCTGGTCAACGTCTGGGCGGCCCGGAATCGCTTGGTGCTGGGGCAACTGAAGGTGGACGACCACAGCAACGAGATCACCGCACTGCCCCCGCTGCTCCGGGCGCTGGAATTGGCCGGCTGTGTGGTGACGGTGGACGCGATGGGCTGCCAAAAGACCGTGGCCAAAGAGATTCACGAGGCCGATGCCGACTACGTGCTGGCACTGAAAGGCAATCAGGGCACGCTGCACGCCGAAGTCCAAGCGTTTCTGGACGACGCCCACGCGCGCGGTTTTGCTGGCCTCGCCCATCAATTCACCCAGACCCTGGAGAAGGATCACGGGCGCATCGAGACCCGTCGCTATTGGATTACCGAAGCGATCGCTTGGCTGGCCGACAGGCCCCAGTGGGAAGCCTTACGCAGCGTCGGGATGGTCGAAGCAGTGCGGGAGGTGCAGGGGAAATCGACGACGCAGCGGCGCTACTATCTCAGCAGCCTGCCGGCGCAGGTCGAGCGGTTTGCGGCGGCGGTGCGCGGCCACTGGGAGATCGAGAATTGCCTGCACTGGGTGCTGGACGTGCAGATGGGCGAAGACCGCTGCGCCGTGCGCCAGCAGAACGCGGCGCAGAACCTGGCCACGCTGCGGGCCTTATGCCTGAACCAACTGCGCCGCGACCAGCGAGTCAAACTCGGCATCCGCGCCAAACAAAAGGCCGCCGGCTGGGACCACCAGTACCTCGCCTCCCTGCTCAACTTCTAAATGCAATCGCCCTGCGTAACGAGCAGCAACTGCAATCCGCGCCCCACCATGCGCATCCCTAAAATCTCGTCCACACTTGCCGATTCATATATTTTCGGCGATATTGGGCGCGGCGTTGCTGGCATACCAATTGCATGACAGGCAGTATTGATTGAACACGCCCGTGTGACGCGGGTCAAAAGGCATACATATGGACAAACATACGTTTCGCAGCCGTTTCCCAGTGGCCCGATGGTTGACCATCGGGTTTTCTCTCATTTTGGCGGCCTCGCTGCCCGCATGTTTCGCGGGAGGCGCGGCAACGCCGGCGTCGAACGGCGACATCGATCTCGCCCGGCACCTCGAAGGCGCGTTCGAGCGGGTCGCCGATCAGACCAGCCCGTCGGTGGTCGTCATCACCACCAAGCACAAGGCCGCGGAGCCGGAATCTCAGGGCGGTGAAGACGGGGAGAATGGCCAGGGTCAGCAGTTCGAGGGTTCGCCCTTTGAATTCTTCTTCCGCCACATGCCGCAGCAACACGAACCCGACGTTGAGAGCCAGGGATCGGGCGTCATCCTGCGCAAGGACGGGTACATCCTCACCAATCAGCATGTCATTGATGGAGGCGGACAGATCACGGTGCTGTTGAAGGACGGCACCAAGTTCACCAATGCGGTGGTGGTCGGCGTCGATGATCGCATCGACGTGGCGGTCATCAAAGTCGATGGAAAAAATCTTCCCGCCGCCAGACTCGGCGACAGCGACGCGGTCAAGGTCGGGCAATGGGCGATCGCCATCGGTGCGCCGTACGAACTCGATTACAGTTTCACGGTCGGATTCGTCAGCGCAAAAAGCCGCAGCGGCGTCGGCAGCCGCGGTGGCGGCAACGCCTATGAAGATTACATCCAGACCGACGCGGCGATCAATCCCGGGCAATTCGGGCGGCCCGCTGTGCGACATCGAAGGCCGCGTCATCGGCATCAACACCTTGATTCGCGGCCTGAACCGCGGCATCGGCTTCGCCATCCCGATCAACATGGCGATGGATTCCGCCGACAAGATCATCAAGGAAGGCAAGGTCAAGCGTCCGTGGATCGGGATCGGCATTGAAGGCGTCGACGATGACAAGGATTTCGCTGAACTCCAGGAGGACGTGAAGGACGGCATCGTGGTCAACGAGATTCGCGATGGCACTCCGGCCGCGAAGAGTGATCTTCAACCCGCCGACGTGATTGTGGCGGTGGACGGCACGCCGGTGAAGACGCCACGCGAGTTGCAGCAACAGATCCTGCACAAGACCATCGGCCAGAAGGTCATGCTCACCGTGGTGCGCGGCGACAAGAACGTCCAGGTCGCCATCCAGACGGACGAGATGCCCGATCAATTCCAGACGGTGTCGCTGGAACGTCATGTGACGCCAAAGGCGGAGAGTGCGTTCGGTCTCACCGTGCAGACACTGACCAAGGACCTCGCCGAGCGGTTGAAAATTGAGGCGTCCGATGGCGTGGTGATCACCGATGTTGCCGACGGCAGCGTCGCGCACCAAAAGGGCCTGCAACGCGGGGACGTCATTACGTCCGTCAACCGCGCGCCGTCCCATTCGGTCGAGGATTTCAAGTCCGCCGTCGCCAAGGCCAATCAAGACAAGGGAGTGCTGGTGTACGTCAAGCGCGGCAAGGCCACGACCTTCGTTGTGCTGAAGGACTCAAAATAGTCTTTTGTTGTTCTCCAGTCACGAGACTTCCCCCGGCTAGCCACGGGGGAGGTTTTTGTTTTGATAGTGCTGGTCGCAACCGCCGTGGACTTGTCACGCGAGTGCATTCTGTTACACTCGGGATGATGAAGACCGCCAAGGGGGCGCTGAACCGTCGTCTGCACATAATCCGGTGCCTGTTGATGGATGTGGATGGTGTGCTGACCGATGGCAAACTGCATTTCACCACCGACGGGATTGAATCCAAGACTTTCGACGTACAGGATGGTCATGGCATCGCGATGGCGCAGCGGGTGGGATTGACGATTGGTTTCATCTCGGGCCGGCCCTCGAAGGCCACGACCCAACGCGCCGCCGATTTGGGTGTCAAAATTGTATTACAGAAGCCCGTCAACAAGATGGAGATGGTCGAGATCGTCAAACGCCAGCATGGGTTCGCCAATGAGGAAATCGCGTTTATGGGCGATGAGTTGGTGGACCTGCCCGTGCTACGGCGCGTCGGGCTGGCGGTCGCCGTGCCGAACGCGGTGGATGAGGTCCGGCGCGCCGCGCATTACGTTACGCGGCATCACGGCGGCGACGGCGCGGTGCGCGAGGTCATCGAGATGATCCTGAAGGCGCGCGGCACGTGGAAGAAAGCGATTGCGAAATACCTGACGCTGGTTGTGGCGGCTTTCCTGTTCGCCTCCCAGCGCCTGTTCGCGGATGGCAATGCCCGGCCGGCCAGGGACGATGCGAAAACGACGGCGGACACCGGGAACGGGTACATCGAAAAGTTTGAGGTTCCTCAACGCGATGAGGACGGCAATCTGAAGTGGAAATTGTTGGGAGAGCGCGCCGTGATTCGGCCGGATGGGCTGATGGACATCCAAAACGCGCGCGCGGAATTTTACACCAGCAACAAGGTGGACATGGTGTTCAGTTCGCCGACGTGCCTGCTCGATCGCGCGAACAACCACGCCACGACCGCCGATCACGTGCGCATCGACCGCGAGAACATGGTGTTGACGGGCATTGGCGGCGAATGGGATGGCAACACCTCGTCGATGGTGATCCGCAGCAACGTCTGCGTGATCATTACCAACGGACAACAATCTGTCGGGGGGCCATTGAAACAGCCATGAAGAAAATTCTCGTCGTTGCCGCGGCCAGCGTCGCCGCTCTGGTCGTTGGCGCCGGAGCCGCCCTGTCGGCAACCAACTCCACGGAAGAAACGGCCGCAATGGGCGCCACGTCACCTCCGCCGGCCGTTGCGAAATCCCCCGTTCCGGTCGCCAGTTCGACCAATGAACCCACGATCATCACCGCCGACGTTTTGCATGGGGATTACGCGCACAACCTGGGCACGTTTGAAGGCAATGTGCTCGTCGTCGACCCGCGCATCACGGTGCGCGCGGACAAGATGGTGGTGTTCTTTGGCGCCACCAACGTCCTGACAACCACGGGCACCATCACGACCACCAACACGACCCGCGCGGTGCAGAAGATCATTGCCGATGGCGCCGTGGTCATGACCACGCCCGACAACAAGAAAACCAACAGCGAACATGGGGAGTACACGGCAGCCGACGGCAAGGTCGTGCTCACGGGTGGCCACCCGCGCGCCGAGTCCGCCGACGGCGTCGTTACCGGCGACAAGATCACTTTCTGGCGTGACTCGCAGCGGATGGACGTTGAAAACAGCCAGACCAATACCAACCGCCCCCGCCTGCTCATCTATCCCGAAGAGCAACGGAAACAGAACGAAGGCGAAGACGCCGGTGGAAGTGGCAAGAGTCCGGCCCAATAGCCCGGCCCGACGGACCGCATTGCGCTGATATTCCGGCTCTCAGGGATTCACCGATCCGACGCGGTAGCGGCGTACCAAGCGCTGTATCTGACCGGTTGCGGCGCTTGTAAGCCGCCACGGTTCTGCTACACTGCGGTACGATGAATCGAGGCACGCGGTGTTGAGAATGGCGATGGATGTCGTTTGGGGGCAAAGGCATTGAGCGAAGCGGCGGATAATAACGTCCTGCTGCGCACGCAGGGGCTGGTCAAGATTTACGGGCATCGGCGCGTCGTGGACGGGGTGGACATCAACGTCCGCGCGGGGGAAATTGTCGGCCTGCTGGGTCCCAACGGCGCGGGGAAGACCACCTCGTTTTACATGGCGGTCGGATTGATCAAGCCGAACGCGGGCAAGGTTTTCTTTGACGGCAAGGACGTGACGCGCCTGCCGATGCACAAACGGGCCCGGCGCGGCATCAGTTACCTGTCCCAGGAACCGAGCGTGTTCCGCAAGCTGACGGTCGAAGACAACATCATGGCGATCCTGGAGACGCTGCCGTTGTCGTTGGAGGAGCGGAAGTTTCGTCTGGATTATTTGTTGGAGGAACTGGATATTAAGTCGTTGGCGAAGAACAAGGCGTACACCCTGAGCGGCGGGGAGCGGCGGCGGCTGGAGATCACGCGGGCGCTCGTCACCGGGCCGAAGTTGATGCTGCTGGACGAGCCGTTCAGCGGCGTGGATCCGATTGCGGTGCACGAGGTGCAAAAAATCATCGTCGAGTTGAAGAACAAGGGGCTCGGCATCCTCCTGACCGATCATAACGCCCAGCAGACGTTGCGCATTGTCGATCGTGCGTACCTGATTCATCACGGCAAGGTTGTGCGGGAGGGCACGAGCGAATTTTTGACCAACGACCCGCATAGTCGGGAGATTTATTTGGGGCCTGATTTCACGATGTGAGTCGGGTCGCGTGAAGCGAGAGGAGACGGTTTTCATGGACATGACTGTGACGGGCCGGCACGTGGACATCACGCCGGCCATTCGGGAATACGCGGAGAAGAAACTCGATCATATCGAGATCGATTTCCCGCGCATTCTGAGCGCGCATTACATCTTGGAAGTAGACAAGTTCCGCCACATTGCGGAACTCGTGCTGCAATGCGGCAACCACATCACCATCGAAGCTCGCGAGGTCAGCGAAGACCTGTATGCGTCCATCGACCGCGTGGTGGACAAGGTGGCGCGCCAGATGCACAAGTACAAGGCCAAGATCCAACGCCATCGCCCGCGCAAGGCGGTACTGTACCACGTCGACGAACAGGTCATGACGCACGACCTTCATGAGGACGAGGGCACGACGCGGATCGTCCACACGGAGAAATTTGCGATCAAACCGATGTTCGTGGACGAAGCGGTGCTGCAGATGGAGCTTTCGGAGCGCCAGTTTCTGGTGTTCCTCAACGCCGAGACGGAAAAAGTGAACGTCATGTACCGGCGCAAGAAGGGCGATTTCGGCCTGATCGAACCCACCCTGAGTTGACCATGCCCACCGCCTCCATCCCGACGGTCACTGTTGAGCGGTTCTACCTGAACCACGCGGAGAAGCTGCACCTCCGGCTCATCGCCGGCGGCGCCGGGCTGTCGCGCAAGATCCAGGAAGGTTCGGTGAACCGTCCGGGCCTGGCCCTGGCGAAGTTCCTTCGGTATTTCGCGATGAAACGCGTCCAGGTAATCGGCGGAGCGGAATGGGCGTTCCTCAAATCGCTGGGTGAACAGGAAGCCGCCAAGCGCATCGAGCGGGTGCTCAAATCGAAGATCCCGTGCCTCGTGTTCGCGCGCAACGTCAACCCTCCCCTGCTGGTGCAGCAGAAATGCGACCAATACCAGGTGCCGTTGTTCAAGACCAAGATGGTCACGATGAAATTCATCAACGCCTCGACCATCGCGCTGGAAATGGAGTTTGCGCCGCAGATCAGCGAGCACGGGTCCATGGTGGACATTCTGGGCATTGGCGTGTTAATTCGTGGGGAGAGCGGCATCGGCAAGAGCGAGAGCGTGCTGGCCCTGTTGGAACGCGGCTACAGCCTCGTCAGCGACGACATCACGCGCATTCGCCTGCTGGAAGGCCGCGAGTTGGTGGGAACTTCGTCCGAGACGACGCGCTACCACATGGAGATCCGCGGCCTGGGCATCATCAACGTCCCCGCGGTCTTCGGCGTCGCGAGCGTACGCCCCGAAAAGAATCTGAACCTGGTGGTCACGCTCATGGATTGGGAGAAGATGGAAGAGGTGGACCGCATCGGCATCGAGCGGCAAGCCTACAAGATTCTCGGGATCGAGGTGCCGCATGTGACCATTCCCGTGCGACCGGGACGCGATATTGCGCGGTTGATTGAGGTGGCGGCGCTGGACCAGAAGTTGAAGAGCCTGGGCCACAACGCGGCGCGGGAGTTCAACGAGCGGCTTATCGAGCGGATGCGCACGCCGTCGGGATCGTAACGGAAAGCGGCACACGCAAATGATTTTGTCACGCAAGAGCAGCGGTGAATCGGAAGCCAGGACGGCGAGCCGGGAGGTCACGGTGACCAACAAGCTCGGCGTCCACGCGCGACCGGCGGCGCTGTTCGTCAGGATCGCCAACAAATATGCCAGCGACATCACCGTCGAGAAAGACGGCGAACAGGTCAATGGCAAGAGCATCATGGGACTGATGATGCTGGCGGCGGGCCAGGGCGCCAAACTCATCATCCTCGCCGAGGGACCGGACGCCGAGGCGGCGGTGCGGGAGCTGGAAGCATTGTTCCAACGCAAGTTCGACGAAGAATAGCCGTATGGCAGAACGCAGCTTTCAAGGAATTGGCGTATCCCCTGGCGTGGCCCGGGGCAAGATCTACGTGTACAGCGTGGCCGAAGAGGTCGTCCCGGAATACGACGTCACGGCTGCGGATGTTGCCAAAGAGGTAGCGCGGTTCGAGGCGGCGCTGATCAAGACGCGCGAACAGCTGCATGAACTGCAGGACCGCATCGCCTCGGGTATCGGTTCCAGTTCGCCATCGACCATCCTCGACGTGCATTTGTCGATTACCGAAGACCCCGCGCTGATCGATTCGGTCATCAACCGTCTCCAGCAGGAACGCAAAAACGTCGAGTTTGTGTTTAACGACGTTGCCCACAAATATGTCGCGACGCTTTCCGAATTACAGGACGAACTGTTTCGCGAGCGGGCGGCGGACGTGCAGGACGTGACGCGGCGGATCATGCGCAACCTGCTCGGGCACGACCATCGCGCGTTGAGCAATCTCCCGGCCGGCACGATTGTCGTGGCGCACGAGCTTTCGCCGTCCGACACCACATCGCTGGACCGTCAGCATGTCAGCGGTTTTGCGACGGACGTGGGCAGCCACACGTCGCACAGCGCGATTGTCGCACGGTCGATGAACCTGCCCGCCGTGGTCGGCCTGCGCAACCTCAGTAAGTTCGTTCACGACGGCCAGCCGGCGATCCTCGATGGCTACAGCGGCACGTTGATCGTCGAGCCGAGCGAGCAGACGCTATTTATCTACGGGCAACTCGAGGTCAAACGCCACAGCGTCCAGGAGCGCCTCGACGCGCTGCACGATTTACCGGCGCAGACGCTCGACGGGCATCGGATGATCCTGTCGGGCAACATCGAATTGCCATCCGATGCTCCGGTGGTGATCGCGGCCGGCGCGGAGGGCATCGGGTTGTTCCGGACCGAGTTCCTCTATCTCAACCGCTCGGAATTCCCCACCGAGAACGAACAATACGAGCAATACCTCGAAGTCGCCCGGCTGGTAAAGCCCCACTCGGTCATCATCCGCACTCTCGACATTGGCGGCGACAAATTTCGCAGCGAGGACACGACGCCGCAGGAGGTCAACCCGTTTCTGGGCTTTCGCGCGATCCGGTTCTGTCTGGCCAATGTGGACATTTTCGAGGCGCAGCTGCGGGCGATCCTGCGGGCCAGCGCCGAGGGCAACGTGAAGATCATGTACCCGATGATCAGCGGCGTGGCCGAGGTCGTGCAGGCCAACGATATCCTGCGCCAGGTCATGAATGACCTGAAGAAGGAAGGGGTTCCTTTCGACGAGGACATCCAGGTCGGCGCGATGATCGAGATTCCGTCCGCGGCGCTGACGGCAGAGATGATTGCGCCCGAGGTGGACTTTTTCAGTATTGGTTCCAACGATTTGATCCAGTACACCATGGCCGTCGACCGCGTGAACGAGAAGGTCGCCAACCTGTACGAACCGACGCACCCGGCGATCCTGCGGCTGATCCGCTCGGTCGTCGAGGCGGCGCACAACAACGAGATCTGGGTGGGCGTCTGCGGCGAGATGGCGGGCGAGCCGCTGTTCGCTCCGCTGCTGCTCGGGATGGGGATCGACGAGTTGAGCGCGGCGTCCTCGAGCCTGCCGCGCGTGAAGGAAGTGATCCGTCGCCTGACGCTCCGCGAAGCCCAGGAACTCGCCGCGGCATCGTTGCACGCCAATTCGGGACGCGAAGTGCTGGCGATGCTGAATGCGCTGTTGCAACGCGTCGATCCCGATCTGCTCGGGTGAACGCGGATGGCGAGCCTTCCGGAAGGAAACAGGATGAAGCTGTTGAATCCGGCGGCCGGTAACGCACCGAAGCATGATGAAGCGACGTAACGATCCGGCAGACGAAACCACGATCGCTCCCCTGCCGGGAACCCCGTGCCGGAGCAGCCAGCCATGGCTCTGGGCCGTCCTGCTGGTGGTTCTCACGTTCCTCGCGTACCAGCCGGTGTGGCACGCGGGCTTCATTTGGGATGACGATGATTATGTGACGGCGAACACGACGTTGCGATCGTCGCACGGGTTGTGGCGCATCTGGTTTGAACCCGGTGCCACCCATCAGTATTACCCGCTCGTCCACACCAGTTTTTGGATCGAGTATCACCTCTGGGGTCTGAATCCGTTGGGGTATCACCTCGTCAATGTGTGGTTGCATGCGGCAAACACTGTGCTGGTGTGGCGGTTGTTGCGAAAGCTGAGGGTAACGGGGGCGTGGCTGGCGGCGGCCATCTTTGCTGTACACCCGGTGAGTGTCGAATCCGTGGCCTGGGTCACCGAGCGCAAGAACGTGCTCTCGGGATTCTTTTATTTGACGGCGCTCCTGGCGTATCTGCGGTTTGACACCGCCACTGGCGCGGAAACGCTCGATGCCCGCTGTAACTCGCGGAGGTTCTACTGGTTGGCACTGGGCTTATACGTGAGCGCCGTGTTGAGCAAGTCGGTGACGTGCACCCTGCCGGTGGCCATCCTGCTGTTGACGTGGTGGAAGCGCGGCCGATGGCGATGGCGTGACGCGTATCTCCTGCTGCCGTTCGTGGGCCTGGGGATTGCGATGGGTGTAAACACCATCCGCATGGAGGACCGTCTGGTGGATCCGGTCAAGGCGCAGTACGCATTGTCGTGGCTGCAGAGATGCCTGATCGCCAGCCGGGCTCTGTGCTTTTATGGCGCCAAACTCCTCTGGCCGCGAACCCTGACCTTTATTTATCCCCGATGGTCGATCGACCCGGCGGAGTGGTGGCAGTGGCTTTTTGTTCTGGCGGTTGTCGGCACCATCGCCATCGTGTGGGCGCGGCGGAACCGATGGGGAACTGGTCCATTGGTCGCCATACTCTTTTTTGCGGTGACCCTCGGACCGTGCGCTGGGTTTTGTGAATGTCTATCCATTCCGCTACTCGTTCGTCGCCGATCATTTTCAATATCTCGCCAGTGTGGGGTTGATGGCTCTGGCGGCGAGCGGAGGAACCCTCGTCTGTGAGAGGGTCGGGCGAGGCGCGAAACCCGCGGGAGCCGTGGTCGGGGCCGGGTTGGTGCTGGTGTTGAGCACACTGACATGGCAGCAGGGCGGCATTTACCGAAATGCCGAGACACTCTGGCGTGACACGTTGTCGAAAAACCCGGCTTGCTGGCTCGCGCATAACAATCTGGGGCTGGAGCTGGAACACCGGGGCCGGGTGGCCGAGGCCGAAGCACACTACCGGCAGGCTTTGCAGCTATTCCCCGACGACGTCAAGGCGCACGTGAACCTGGGTAACGCGCTGGCGCGACAAGGGAAATCATCCGAGGCCGTCCAACAATACGAGGAGGCGTTACAAATCCAACCCGATGATGTCCGGGCGCGGATCAACCTCGGAAACGCCTGGTTGCTTCAGGGCCACCGATCCGAAGCCATTGGAGACTACGAAGAGGCGTTGCGGATCGATCCCCATTCGGTGGAAGCCCACCTGAATCTCGGGGTTGCGTTGGAGCAAGCCGGCCGGGTGTCGGAGGCCATCGCGCAGTACGAGCAGGCGCTCCGCCTCAATCCGGATTTGACCGCCGCCCGCAACGCCCTGGCGCGATTGCGGCCGGGTCAGTGACTTGCCGTCGAATAGGTTCTACCGGGTCCACAGCTTGTTGCCGTTGGCGTCGAAGCCCACACGTTATCCTGACGTTACGGGCGCTTGTGTTTGAGGAAGGCGATGAGCGATACGACACCGAACGCGATGACCTGGCCAATCACGCTCAGTCTCTTCATGTTATTCTCCGTACCTTGTGCGAGAGTATCCATGGAGGCTCATCGCCTGTCTGCCGGGCGAAACCCTATACGACCTAGACGTGACCAACATCCGACACGAACCGCCAGCGCTTGTGGCACGGGCCTCCGGGGGTCACCGCCGGCTCCGAGTCGTGTGAGCGCGTTTCTGGCGGGGATATAGTCCGGTCGGAGTTTCAGCGCCTGCTGGTAGTGTTCGATGGCCTCTGGCGTACGGCCCAGCTTCTCCAGCGCGAGCCCCAGATTGAAATGCGCTTCGACGTAATCCGGTTCGCTTCGCAAGGCCTGCTCATATTGCGCAACGGCCTCGGGCAGCTTTCCCATGCGCTGGTAGATGGCTCCCAGATTGCTGTGCGCCTCGGCGAAATCCGGGTGAATTCGCAACGCCTCCTCGTAGTGAGGGATCGCCTCGTGGATCTTGCCCAGTCGCAACAGAGCGTTTCCAAGGTTGATGTGCGCGCCGTCTAAATCGGGCTGAATCCGTATCGCCTGCTCGCATTGCACAATCGCCTCGTCGGGCTTGCCCATCCGCAGCAGCACAGCTCCCAAGTCGTTGCGCGCCTCGGCGTAATCAGGTTTGAGCAGTATCGCCTGCTTGTACTGGGCGACAGCTTCGTCGATCCTTCCTGTTTGTGCCAAAGCGACCCCCAGATTGTTGTGCGCCTCGGCGTAATCGGGATTGATCCGCAGGGCCTGCTTGTACTGGGCGATGGCTTCCTCGATCCTTCCTGTTTGCGCCAAAGCGATCCCCAGACTGCCGTGCGCCTCGGCGTAAAGCCCAACGCTCGCCAACAGGTTAAAGGCCACCGAGAAGCTCACGAGCGCACCCCAGCCCCACCGAGCGGCACTTCGCCAGACGGGCCGGCCAATCAGCGTACGCTCCAATCCGAGCAACCCAACCACCGCCAGCAGCAGCAGCGCCGGCAGGAAGTCCACCTCGTAGCGGATGATCGCGTTCTCGTAGAACAAAGGGATCAACGCACACGTCCCAAACAGCAATGCCACAGCCGCCACAAACCAGCGCAACGCCGATGCCTCCTGCCCCGTCCGGCGACGCCACGCCAACGGCACCGCCAGCGCCAGCCACACCAGCGGGATATTGGCGAGGACACCAAATGGGTTCTGAACCAGAGCATAGCCCGCCGGTAACGGTGGCACCTTGATTTCATGTACGAACGGAAAACGAACGCTCCAGCGCGCGGGCTCGAGAAAATACACCCGGAAATTGAACCAGACGTAACGCAAACGGAAGAATTGTCGCGCAATCGGTCGGACACCAATCAGTTGGTAGTGCTGCCCGAATTCGAATGGGCTATCGAACCGCATCGCGTTGTAGAGCATCAACCCCATTCCGACGACCGTGATGGGGCCGATGGCTGCGATCAGTAACCTCCCGATGCGCCGCCGCTCGCGCCAGGCCTGGGCCACCGGCACGAGCAGGATAATCGCGCCAAACACCAATGTGGGCCGCGCTCCCACCGCCAGTCCGTACCCCACACTCGCGACCGCCAGCCACCGCCACGTTCGCCCGGGCTCGTGCATCGCGCGCCAGATCGACCACAGCGACAGCATCGTCAGCATGTACGCGCAACTGATCGCCACTTCGTTATAAGAAGATCGCGGCAACAGCAGCGGCACGCCCGACGCCAAACCCAGCGCCAGCGCGCACAGCAAGACCACCCACGCGCTCACGTCGGCGAAGTAGCGGCGCCACACCGCGCGCAGCAGACCCGCGCTGGCCACAAAGCCGATGGCGCAGAAGATCAGCACGGCCAGTCTGTGAGAAAGATATTCGCCCGTAACCGCGAAGAACGGCCAGAAGAGCATCACGGCGGGTGTAACCCCGAAGTACAGGTAGAATCGGCCCTTGTAGTAGCTCAGGTCGTGCAGCCGGTAACGCGCACTCCGATAGACAGCATTGGCGCACTGGATCGTAAGGGTCGGCGAGTTGTGCGAGCCCGACCGGCACCTCTTTTCTGAGGCTGAGCTGGCCGGCGCGAAAACCTCGCGCCAATAAATTGTAGTATGTATCCGCCGCATTCGGGCTCACCAGATCCAACACGCCCGACTGCGTCATATATGCGTACACCCCGATGACCAATGCGCACGCTGCGGCCAGTAATCTCCACCCGTTTCGGACGGTTTGCGAATCTTGCGCTTCCAACTTCGGAGGGTTCATGCCGCAACCACGATCAATACCTTCTGAGGAGTAGCATAATCAGGGGTCGCAGCATATCCTTCCAGCCCGCCCCACCTGGACGGATATGTGACGTAAATCCGCCGGCCGAGTAGACTCTGCCAACAGGGATTTCCTTTGTTCCATACCCCAGACGGATTGCCTTCCAAGCCAGGTACTGCTCAATCTCGTATTTGACGAATGCCGGCTGAAAGGGTTCGACTCGGCGGTCGCGCAGAAAGGCCATCGAGAACGCCCGATAGCCATTGGTCGTGTCCGTCATCCACTTCAAGCTCGCCAAGGAGAACAGTGGCGCGTGCAGGAGTCGGATGGCCCAAAGGCGAATCCAGGGGGTATTCTCGTGTTTTCCGCCGGCACGAAACCGTGAGCCTTGAACGTAACCATAACCGCCCTCGAGCGCCCGAATGAATTCCGGCACGGTCGAAGGATCATCCCGGTTATTTCCATTCATGAGGATGACACCCTTGTAGTTCTGGCCGTACAACCATTGGAGGGCCACCTTGATGTTCTGGCTCAGGCCGCTGTTGCGCTTGAGGCGCGTGGCCCCGCGAATTGCGTATTGCTCCATCAAATCCGGCACACTGGTGCCGTCCGTGGAACCGTCATCACCCAGCATGATATCAAAACCCCGCTCAGAATCCTTCGGGAAACGATCCAGCTGTTGGGCCAGACGCGGGCCCTCATTGAACGCGAGAATGTATACGACGTACGGGTGCCGCGCCTCTGTCCTCAACAACACCTCGTACTCCGGCACCTTGGCTTCCGTCGGCGGAGATGCAATGCGCACACCGTCATTTGATCCGATATTTCCCATATGACATACGGCCCGCGACGATCGCGGGCCATTCAGCCTCATTGACCAGCATAGCATCCTCTCTGACAGTGCCATCAAGACTATTCTCGGCTCCAAGACCGGACCGTCTGCTCCCGTATACCCCTTGTCATCGAAAATCGGTCTGACCGGGGTCCCCCCTCGCCCAACCCCCATGGCGTCTTGTCATGGAGCCCTGAAAGAAATGCGCCGCCCCCCTCGCCACCCGCTTATTGACTGCCTTGCAGTCGTGTGAGCGCGTTTCTGGCTGCGGTGAAGTCCGGTCGGAGTTTCAGTGCCTGCTGGTAATGTTCGATGGCCTCTGGCGCACGGCCCAGCTTCTCCAGTGCGAGCCCCAAGTTGAAATGCGCTTCGACGTAATCGGGGTTGATGCGCAGAGCCTGCTCATATTGCGCAACGGCCTCGGGCAACTTTCCCATGCGCTGGTAGATGGCTCCCAGGTTGCTGTGCGCCTCGGCGAAATCTGGATCAATTCGCAGCGCTTCTTCGTAGTGAGGGATCGCCTCGTGGATCTTGCCCAGTTGCAACAGAGCGTTTCCAAGGTTGATGTGCGCGCCGTCTAAATCGGGCTGAATCCGTATCGCCTGCTCGCATTGCACAATCGCCTCGTCGGGCTTGCCCATTTGCAGCAGCACAGCTCCCAAGTCGTTGTGCGCCTCGGCGTAATCAGGTTTGAGCAGTATCGCCTGCTTGTACTGGGCGATGGCTTCCTCGATCCTTCCTGTTTGCGCCAAAGCCATCCCCAGGCTGCCGTGCACCTCGGCGTAATCGGGGTTGATCCGCAGGGCCTGCTTGTACTGGGCGATGGCTTCCTCGATCCTACCCGTTTGCGCCAAAGTGATCCCCAAAATGCCGTGCGCCTCGGCGTAAAGCCCAACGCTCGCGAACAGGTTGAAGGCCACTGAGAAGCTCAAGAGCACGATCCAACCCCAGCGCACCAGACGCCCCCAAGCCGACTGGTCAGCCTGCCCCGACTCCGAGGTCGGGGCCAGCGCGCGCTCGAATCCGAGGATGCCAATCACCGCCAACGAAACCAATGACGGCAGGAAGTCCACCTCGTAGCGAATAGTCGTGCTGATGAAGAATAAAACGGGCAACAGGCAAGTCCCAAACAGCAAGGCCACCGCCGTAACAAACCAGCGCAGGACTGAGCCTGCTGGATTGCCCCCCCCACGCGAGCGGCACGGCCAACGCCAGCCATACCAGCGGAATGTTGGTGAGGATACCAAAAGAACTCTCAGCGTGTCCGTACCCCGCCGGCAAGGGCGGCACGACATTTTGATGGACGAAGGGGAAGCGCGCGCTCCAGCGTGCCGGCTCCAGAAAATACGCTCGGAAATTGAACCAGAGATAATGTGAGTTGAAGAACTGCCGGGTAACCTGCCGCTCCCAGGCCAGTTGGTAGCGTATGCCAAATTCGAACGGGCTACCGAATCGCAGGGCGTTGTAGAGCATCAACCCCAACCCGACGACCGTGATGGGGCCGATGGCCGCGATCAGTAATCTCCCTGTGCGCCGCCGCTCGCGTCACGCCTGCGCCACCGGCACGAGCAGGATAATCGCGCCAAACACCAATGTGGGTCGCGCTCCCACCGCCAGCCCGTACGCCACACTCGCCGCCGACAGCCACCGGCACTGCCGCTCCGGCTCGTGCAACGCACGCCAAATCGCCCCGAGCGACAGCATCGTCAGCATATACCCGCAACTGATCGCTATCTCGTAAACCGTGGAGTGCGGAAACATCACCGGCATGCCTGTCGCCAGACCGAGCGCCAGCGCGCAGGCCGCCACCACCCACACGCTCAATTCGGTAAAGTATCGCCTCCACGCCGCATATAACACACCCGTGCTGACTAGAAAGCCGATGGTGCAAAATACTAACACGGCCAGTCGCGGAGAAAGGTAGTGGCCGGTCAGGGCCACGAACGGCCAAAACAATATCAAAGCCGGCGTCACCCCGAAGTACAGGTAGAGTCGGCCCTTGTAGTAGCTCAGGTCATGTAACCGGTCGGGACCAAAGCGGTACAGCTTATTAGCGGTCGGATTGTACGGGTCGGCGAGTCGGAGGAATCCGGGGGGCACCTCTTTTTTCAGGCCGAGTTGGCCGGCACGAAAGCCTTGCACTAATAAATTGTAGTACGTGTCCGCCGCATTCGAGCCCACCAGATCCAACACGCCCGACTGCGCCATGTATGCGTACACCCCGACGACCAATGCGCACACTCCGACCAGTATTCTCCACTCATTCTTCATTGGGCTGGCAGCCTCTTCTGATTCGAAAGCGACAACTATCCTTCTTGTAACAGGCCAGGTGAAGCCGGGCAGGGTTTCGCATGGGGCTTCAAGGGAACCACGCCGTGTCGCCTGCATCAGCAGTTCCGTCGTCGTCCGGCGGCGGGTCGTCCGGCCGGTGTGACGCACGCCACTCGCCCCTGTGGCGGGATGTGCAATCGTTAGGCGCTGATTGCGGCCACGGACACGACGAGGCCGTGTTTGCGCCACCGGCAAGTCTGTGACGCGTCTCGTCGGACTCGGCTCCGCTGCTGTCGCAGCTCGGCTTTGCCGTTGACTGCGGTATCGACTGATGATATACGGATGTGAAATTCTATAGGTTAGTATGGGTTGCTCTTTGACACGGTGGCACGGGGGGCGGATTGGGGACGGGGATGCGGCTCACCGGGGGGCTTGCCCTCCAAAGGGCCAGATACACGGCGACGGCAACCCGCCAGAGGCGGGCAAGCGCCGAAGGCAAAAGAAGGAGCCCCACCACAAATATGTAATTCTGCCAAACGAAGCCAATGTTTTGGAGTGTTGGAGAGTGTGGATTAGCTTGAGGCACAATGTGTTAGGAGTTCAAGTGTGCCATTTTGTCGCATGGCTTCGTTTTGCTAAAATTGGCTTCGTTTTGGGGTCCCGGGCGCCATGGGAGGTTCATGCGGCGGGTTCTGGATGACCTGAAAATTTCTTGTGACTTGGAGCTGTTTCCGGTAGATTCTCCATCAAGTTGGCGAGGTTACCACCACAGACGCGCCTCTCCCTGAACACGAAGGAATGTATGGATAAGAGACGGTATTTGTTCTCATCGGAATCGGTGACCGAGGGTCACCCGGACAAGGTGTGCGACACGATTTCGGACGCGGTGCTGGATGCCTGCTTGAAGCAGGACCCGAAGAGCCGCGTGGCGTGCGAGACGCTGGCCAAGTCCAACCTCGTCGTGCTCGCCGGCGAAATCACGACCAAGGCGCACCTCGATTATTGCCAGATCGTGCGCGACGCGATCCGTGAAATCGGGTATACGAAGGATGTCAGCATGGTGTTCAACGATGAGGACTGCCAGGTTCTCACCGCGATCGTCAAACAGAGTCCCGACATTTCCCAGGGCGTTGATGAGAAGGCCGCCGAAGGCAAAGCGACCGCCGAACAGGGCGCGGGCGACCAGGGGTTGATGTTTGGGTTCGCGTGCACGGAGACGCCCGAGCTGATGCCGGCGCCGATCATGTTCGCGCATAATCTTGGCAAAGCCCTGCGCGATGCGCGGAAAAGCGGCAAGATTCCCTGGCTGCGACCGGACGGCAAGACGCAGGTCACGGTGGAGTACGAGGGTTACACGCCGGTTCGCGTACACACAGTGGTGATTTCCAACCAGCATGCAGCCGATGTGAAACACAAAGAGCTCTCGGAAATCCTCATCGAGACCATCATCAAGAAGACGATCCCGAAGAAGCTGATCGATAAGGACACGCGTTATTTGATCAATCCCACGGGGCGGTTCGTGATTGGCGGTCCCGAGGGCGATAGCGGCCTCACGGGACGCAAGATCATCGTGGACAGCTACGGCGGCATGGGCCGTCATGGCGGTGGCGCGTTCAGCGGCAAGGACCCGAGCAAGGTTGACCGCAGCGCCGCGTATATGGGGCGTTATGTCGCCAAGAACATCGTCGCTGCCGGGCTGGCGGAGCGGTGCGAAATCCAGTTCGCGTACGCCATCGGCTATCCCGAGCCTGTGAGCGTGCTCGTGGAGACGTTTGGCACGGGCAAGGTTTCCGCGGAGAAGATCGAGAAGGCCGTGCGCGAGATTTTCAGTTTCAAGCCCGCGAACATCATCAAGCAGCTGAATCTGTTGCGGCCGATTTATGGCAAGACAACCAATTACGGCCATTTTGGGAAGACCGATGATTTGGAGGCGCTCACGTGGGAGCGCACCGACAAGGCTGAAGCGCTGAAGAAGGCCACTCGCTAGTGTGGTGTCACTGAAATGCCTTTCCAATGTCCATCTGGTCAAAATGAAGCGATTCATTGTAACGAAGCGTTAGGGACAGCACACTAGTCCGAGTCGATCCCTGAGTCGAGTTCTGTACGGCTGGATTGGCCGAATATGTAAAGCGATTGACCTGCGCGTCCCATCGACGTAAGCACGGGTAAGAGCGTATGTTGTACGAAATCGGGATGAATGGGTTTGTACCACCAAGTTGTCATGTCCGCAACTGGACTCGCGCAGGCTTTGCTGCCGTCATTCCCATTCGTGGCCCGCAACGACTTCACCTCCTGTGGAGCGCGCCGATCGTCATGAAGATTTTTCTCATCACTCTCCTATTCGGCATCGCTGCGGCAGCGCGAGCCCAGCATTACCCGTCGCCCACTGACTGGCGAAACGAGAACATCTACCAGATCCTCACCGATCGCTTCTACGACGGGAATCCGTCGAACGATAATGCAGAGGCCAGTCACGGCTCGCCGTATGCGCCAACAGCCAACAACGGCATCAATGGAGGCGACTTCCAAGGCATCCAGATGAAGCTCGATTACATCAAATCGCTGGGCGCAAGCGCCATCTGGATCTCGCCGATTGTATTCAATGTCGGCGGAACTTCCGCCTACCACGGCTACGGCGCACAGGACTTTTACCAGCTGGCACCGCACTGGGGCACGATGACCGATCTGTCAAACATGGTCGAGGCCGCGCACGCCCGGGGGATCAAGGTCATTCTCGATCTCGTCTGCAATCACACGGGCACCCTGATCACCACCAATCACACCAGCGCCGATGCGGGTTGGCCGAATTACGTGGCTCCGCCCGGCGGCTATCAACTGCAGTACATCAATCCCGCCAACCAACACGCCTTCCCGTTCAATCCGACGAATGTTGTCCCGGCGGAGCTATCAACCATTTTTCACACGAATGGCTACATCGACGCTTTCAACTACCCCTCGGGCACCCAGGAGGTTGTGTTGGGGGAGCTGGACGGCTTGGACGATTTGCGTACCGAGACCACCTACGTCCAAACGAACCTGATGAACATTTATACCAACTGGGTTGGGATTGCCGACTTCGACGCGTTCCGCGTGGACACGGCGATCGAAGTGGACTACGGCTTCTGGCAGTACTGGTGTCCGCAACTGCACCAGTCCGGTACCTCGATGGGCAAATCCAATTTCTTCATGTTTTGCGAGGCCGACTCCAGCGACGAGCAACAGATCGGTTCCTACACAGGGACCGAGGGCGGCGGGGCCTTCAAGTTCGATGCGACACTGGACTACGCGCTGTATTACAACTGCATCAACTCGGTCTTTGCCACGGCCTCGGGAAACACGCAGCAGATTGAGTCCCACTACGATAACATCGCCACGTATTACGATTCCAACTCCTGGTATCGATTGGTCACGTTCCTCGACAATCACGACCAGCCGCGCTTCCTTAGCAACAATGGCGCCACCACGAACCGCCTCACCGTTGCCCTACAGTTCCTCTATACGTCGCGCGGGATTCCGTGCCTGTACTACGGCACCGAACAGGGATTCAGCGGCGACGGCAACAACAACGACGACCGCGAAGACATGTTCGCGGGGGGATGGCAACCAGATTCTCCCTCCGTGGGCGACAACTTCAACGAGACGCATCCGCTTTTCCAGCAAGTGGCCAAACTTAATAACTTTCGACGTCTTTATCCCGCGTTGTGCACGGGTGTGCACAACAATCTGTGGAACAACCCGAGCGGTCCGGGTCTGTTTGCCTATTCGCGCGTGCTCAGCAACGAAGAGGTCTTCGTCTGCTTCAATACCGCCAGTACCAGCCAGACGTTGACGAATCGCCCGACCACCTATGCTCCCGGCACGGTGCTCGTCAACCTGCTCAACACCAACGATACCGTCATCGTGACAACTTCCGCTGGCACCAACACCACGCCACTGATCACCGTGCCGAGCATGACCGCAAAAATGTACATTGCCCAGTCGCTGATTTTGCCCCTTGACCCCGTGATCACCAATCAGGTCCCGTCACATGCGGCGACCAACGTGTCCGTCGCGGCATCCGTCGTCCTGCGCTTCAGCAAACCGATGAACACCAACTCAGTGGAGGCCGCGTTTTCGGTCACGCCGGCGACTTGTGTGTGCATCAGCACCGGGTCGCTCACCGTATGCTCGGCGCAGGCCGCCCCGAGCACGCCGGCAACGACGGGCACATTCACATGGGACGCGTTGCAGGACACCATGACGTTCACACCGAGCGGAGGCTGGTCACCTTCCACGACAAACCTGGTCCATCTGGGCACTAACGCCATGGCCTCCGTCACCAGCAATACACTGTATGGGGCGTTCGATACCTATTTCGTGACTTCTACCAACACGGTGGCGGATCTGACACCCCCGACAGTTCTCATCAGCACACCCACGAATGGATCGACGCTCGTCGGAACAATTTCGATTTCGGGTACCGCGAACGACAACGTTGCCGTCGCGAATGTCCAGGTGAGCATCGATGGTGGCAACTGGATCACCGCCTCGGGCACCACCAGCTGGTCGTTCGCGCTCAACACGCAGAACATGCTCAACGGCCTGCACACCATTTATGCTCAGGCGACCGACACTTCGAGCAACGTGTCGACCATCCCCTCGGTCACGGTCAACGTCTTCAATGTGCCGGGTGCCTACCTCACGCGTATCAGCCCCGGTGACCCGTACTCCGTCACCGATTGCACCGCGAATGTGTGGGTAAGGGACCAGACGTATACCTTCAACTCCTTTGGCTATACTGGCAGCAGCCTCACCGGCTTCGTCAACAGCGCGATCACGGGCATTTGTTCGAATGCGTACCGGCTGTATCAATGGGAACGTTACAGTTCGGGCGGCAGTTTTAGCTACATCTTCGATTGCCCCGAAGGCGACTATGAGATCCAGCTGCTCGAGGCCGAGACATACTGGACCACCAACAGCAAGCGTGAGTTTGATTTGTTCATCCAAGGCCAGCAGGTGCTCACCAACTTTGACATCTTCGCGGCTGCCGGTGGCATGAATATCCCCATCACACTTGTGTTCACCGCCGCCGTCAACAACGCGCAATTGGAAATGGATTTTGTGCCCGGCGCCGCCGACAACGCCCGCGCCTCGGGTATCCAGGTTCGCAAGATTGGTGATCTCGATAGTGATGGCGACGGGATCCCGGATTGGTGGATGCTCGGCTACTTCAATCATCCTACCGGCCAGTCCAACGACAATTCGCTGGCCGGTGATGACGCGGATGGGTCTGGCTTTTCCAATCTGCAGGACTACCTGGCGGGCACCGACCCGCTCGATCCGAACACCGCCTTCCGCATTACGAATATCACCATTACAAATAATGCGGACGTCCAGATCACGTGGACGACGGAGCCGAACAAGACCAATCAACTCCAGAGCAGCGGTGCACCCGGCACCAACAGCACATGGAACAATGTCGGCTCCATCACCCTCGGCACCGGCTCACCCGCCATCCAGACCGATTATGGCGCCGCGACCAACAATTCGCTTCTCTTTTACCGGGTGTGGTTGGTGCCGTAGCGTTCCGAGTCATTCTCAGCACCAGCAAAACTGCTCGCACCCCGGTTGGCCCTATGATAGGAAGGGCTGGTGCCAAACATACGGGAACAAACGCACACCGGATTGTCGGGTGTCACAGAAGTCGCGCCATTGGGCCGACGGATCACCCTGCCGTTTCCCGAGACGCCCGACCAATTGGATTTGAGTCTTCGGTTTGTAACCGATCTGGCATTGAAAGCTTTGTCCATCGATGCAACCGGAACGACCGCCAGCGTCAGCGAACGCCTCAAACTTGGATTACTAATAACCGACACCGTTCTGCAGCAATTGTATCGCGAACACCTGATCGAGGTGAAAGGCAGCATCGCGCTGCACAACAATCGGTATGCGATGTTGGAGCGGGGCTGGGCCAGGGTTTCCCAATTGATGGCCATTTGCAGCTACGTCGGCCCGTCCCCCGTCACATTGGAACTGTACGGCAAGATGATCGTGGATCAGATGCGCAGCCGCGCCCCAGTCGCCAAGGAGGCCTTGGAAAAGACGTTGTCGCACCTGGTGCTACCCGACGGGGTCAAACGGACGCTTGGCGTCGTGGTTAGCTCCGGGCGCAGCCTGTTTCTGAGCGGACCGCCCGGCAACGGGAAAACCGCCATGGCCCGTGCGTTGGTCGACGCCATCGCCGAACCGCTCTGGATCCCCTACGCCATCGAAGTGGACGGGCAGGTCATCCGCGTGTTCGACAAGCTTGTGCACCATGCCATCAAACATGGAGAAGACAGTTTCGACCGCCGCTGGGTGAAAATTCGATCGCCGTTGCTGGTCGTGGGCGGCGAGCTGACCATCGAGAGCCTGGACCTGACGGCGACGGAGACCCCGCGGTTTTATGAAGCGCCATTCCAGCTCAAGGCCAATGGTGGCGTGCTATTGGTCGATGATTTCGGGCGGCAACGTTGTTCCGCACAACAATTGCTGAACCGCTGGATCATTCCACTGGAGAACCGGGTCGATTCGCTGACCCTGACCACCGGCAAGAAGATCGACATTCCTTTCGAGCAGATCATCGTGTTCGCCACCAACCTGGCGGATGCCGATTTGGTGGACGAAGCATTTATGCGACGCATGGGGTATCGGATGACGATTTCCCGTCCGACCTGGCCAGTCTATACGGAGATCTTCCGCCGCGCCGCCGCTGACTTCGGGCTGTCTGTGGAGGAGCGATCTATCGAGCGGCTTGTGAAGCGATACAAAGCCGAGGGACGTTCGCCAAACGCCTGCGATCCGCGCGATTTGATCCTTCGGGCAGCGGACTTGTGTCGCTTTGAGCACCAAAAGCTTACGTTGACCGACGACATCCTGGCCATGGCGTGGGAGGGTTATTTTGGCACGCCAATCGATCAATAAAATCGACGGGTATTTCGTTGATTTGCGTGCCCTGCAGCCTGTATGTTTCCTGACTCTAACGGATTACGTGAACTAACAATTGCGACGACAAAGCAACTATGGCAACCATCAAACTTCCTCCCTCGCGTGCGAAACTCACCAAAGCCACCGGCAACGGCGCCAAAGGCGACTTCAAGGTGCGCGATCTCTCGCTGGCCGATTGGGGACGGAAAACCATTCAGGTCTCCGAACACGAGATGCCCGGCCTCATGGCCATCCGCGCCAAATACGGCCCGTCGAAGCCGCTCAAGGGCGTGCGCATTACCGGCTCGTTGCACATGACCATCGAGACGGCGATCCTCATTGAAACGCTCGGCGAACTCGGTGCGTCGGTGCGCTGGGCCAGCTGCAACATTTTTTCCACCCAGGACCACGCCGCGGCCGCGATTGCGAAGGCGGGCATTCCCGTGTTCGCGTGGAAGGGCGAGACACTGGAGGAGTATTGGGACTGCACCCTCGACGCGCTCACGCATCCCGGCCATCTCGGCCCGCAACTCATCGTGGACGACGGTGGCGACGCGACCTTGTTGATTCATAAAGGCTATGAACTGGAAAACGGCAGCGATTGGGTCAACACCACCAGCGCAAGCCACGAAGAGCAGGTCATCAAGAATCTCCTCAAGCGCGTGCACAAGGAGCGACCGGGTTTCTGGCATACGGTTGTGAAGGACTGGAAGGGCGTCTCCGAAGAGACCACCACCGGCGTGCATCGTCTCTACCAGATGCTCGAAGCCGGCACACTGCTCGTCCCGGCGATCAACGTCAATGATTCGGTCACGAAATCGAAGTTCGACAACCTCTACGGCTGCCGCGAATCGCTGGCCGACGGCATCAAACGCGCGATCGATGTGATGGTCGCCGGCAAGGTCGCCGTGGTGTGCGGCTACGGCGACGTGGGCAAGGGCAGCGCGCATTCGCTTACGGGGCTTTGGCGCCCGCGTGATTGTCACCGAGATCGACCCGATCAACGCCTTGCAAGCGGCGATGGAAGGTTTTCAGGTCACGACCGTCGAGGACACGCTTGGCGAGGGCGACATTTACGTCACCACGACCGGCAACTGCGACATCATCACCTTCGAACACATGGCGAAGATGAAAGACCAGGCCATCGTTTGCAACATCGGCCACTTCGACAACGAGATTCAGGTGAACCGCCTCAACACCGCGAAGGGTGTCACGAAGCTCAACATCAAACCGCAGGTGGACAAGTACACCTTCGCCGACGGCCATAGCATCTACCTGCTGGCCGAAGGCCGTCTCGTGAACCTCGGTTGCGCCACGGGCCATCCCAGCTTCGTGATGTCCAACAGTTTTACCAACCAGTGCCTGGCGCAATTGGATCTGTGGAAGAAAAGGGACACGAACAAAGTTGGCGTCTACCGTCTCCCGAAGAAACTCGACGAGGAAGTCGCTCGTCTGCATCTGGAAAAAATCGGCGTCAAGCTCACGAAGCTCACGAAGAAGCAGGCTGAATATCTCGGCGTGCCGGTTGAAGGCCCCTACAAGCCGGAACACTACCGGTACTGAACCGTTCAGGGTTCCCCTGTTCGCGAACGGTGATTGACGTTGTGAGGCCTGACGGGCGCGGCAGTCGCGTGGGCTCTTGCGCAGAACTTCATGACGATCACGATCTATTCCAAACCCGATTGCCATTTGTGTGACATCGCCAAGGACGTTGTCGAGCGTTGTCGGAAGAAGGTCGGTTTCACGCTGGAGGTAATTGATATTTCGCAGAATCCAGAGCTTTTCGAACGCTACCGTGATGACATCCCCGTCATCCTGCTTGACGGCAAGGAGATTGCCCGCCATTTTGTGCGGGAACGCAAGTTGCTGGAACTGTTGCAGTAACCGAAACAAACAGCGGAGGAACATCGCCGATGAACACGAAATTCGTCGCTATCTTTGCCCTCGCGGCAGGACTTGTCGCGGGAAGTCTTCTCATGGTCCAGGCGCAAACAGCTACCACACCGCCGCCGTCTGACTCGCGCATCCAGAAGCTTCTGGACTCAACGATCAGATCCTGAAGAACCAGGACCAGATCCTGAAGAATCAAGAGCAGATGATGAATGACATCACTGAAATCAAGAAGGGCGTGTTTCAGTTGCGCGTCCGCTCAAGCTAACGAACCGGCGGCGAATACGATTTCCTCAGCGATTTTCAGCGCCGCGTGGGTGGGGTCCTTTGCCGCAATAATCGGCCTTCCCACAACGATGTAGTCGGCACCCGCGATGATGGTTTCGGCGGGCGTCATCGCGCGACGTTGATCGTCCACCACGTCCCACGTGGCCGGCACCTGCGCCGCTGCTTCCTGAAAGCTGTCTGCGTCCAATGCCACGATAAGCTTTGATTTCATCCAACCCGCATGGTAGGGAAAACTTCGTGACCGCACAACCGCAGCCACGGCGAGGGACCACTCCGTTGACGGTGTTCTCTCCCGCAAAAATCAATTTGTATCTGCGCATTCTGGGAAAGCGACCGGATGGCTATCACGAAATTGAGACCCTGATGTTGCCTCTTGGTTTCGGCGACGAGATCACGTTGCAACCCCGCAAAGACGGTCTGATGCTCGAGTGCGACAACCCGAGCCTGCCGACGGACGATTCGAATCTGGCGTTGCGCGCGGCAAGACGATTGGCGGAGCGATGCGGCGTGAAGCAGGGAGCGAAGATCGCCTTGACGAAACGCACGCCGCTGGCGGCCGGGCTCGGTGGCGGGAGCAGTAACGCCGCAGCCGTGTTGCTCGGTCTCAAGCAATTGTGGGGACTGCCAGCCGATGACTCGATTCTTCACGAACTGGCCGCTGATATGGGGTCGGATATTAATTTTTTCCTGGCAGGTGAAGCCGGGCTGTGCCGCGGTCGTGGCGAACGAATCGAGGCGATCCCTTGCAAGCTTTCGGCGTCCGTCTTGCTGGTCAATCCGGGGTTCGGCATCTCGACCAAATGGGCTTACGAAACCTGGGCCAAGGCGGTGGCCGAGTCACGGTTGACAGTGTCCCCGTCACAAGTTAGTCTGCTGCTGCGCGCTTTGGCGGAGGACGACCTGGCCGGGGTTTCACGATGCCTCTTCAACTCGTTGGAGGCGCCGTCGATCCGCAAGTTCCCCGTACTGGAATTGATCAAGAACGCGATGCGCGACAACGGGGCCAGCGGCGCGCTCATGAGCGGCAGCGGTGCCACGGTTTTCGGTTTGTTCGCCGACCCGAAAGCTGCGGAAAAATCAGCTCTAAGAGTACGTGAACAATTTGGGCCAAGCATGTGGACAAAGGTGACGCGGTTCGCATCCGCGCGCAATCGTTGACAGTAAGCCCTGACCAGCGTCGTTCGGTCTGCCCGGTAGTGTAATTGGTAACACAGCGGCCTTTGGAGCCGTATTTCCTGGTTCGAGTCCAGGCCGGGCAGCCAATCCTCACCTGACCGCCTCCTTCTCGCATGGCATGTTGACTGCTTCCATGGTTCTTGAGCTTGGAGTGCTCGTAAAGCATGGCCAGTATTTCAGAAGAAGAAATCCAGCAGTTGCTCCGAACGGTGGAGATGTTCGAAGCGATTACGGAATCCCAACCCGAGGATTATCAATCCTGGGAGATTCTGAAGGAGGCGTACGCCAAGCTGGGCCGCCGCGACGAGAGCCTGGCGGCCTCCAAGAAGCTGGCAAAAGCCCACATCTCTCTCGGTCAAATTTCTCAAGCCATCCTCGAGTACGAGGGTATCCTTCAAGAGCACCCGAACGATCCGGAGGTGCTCAAAGCCCTGAAGGAAATCGAGGCGAAGACTTCCCAACTGGCCGCAAATCGACAACCCTCTGGGGCGCCGTCACTGCGTGAGGACTCCAAGCCGACACCACTTGCCCCGGCGCTGGCCGCCGGGACAGCGGCGCCCCCCCCTTCTCCTCCGCCACCGCTCACACACGAAGATGGCAACAAGGCGCTGATTGATGCGTTGATCGCGGAGAAGCTGCTCACGCCACAAGCGGTCGAACCGCTGGTGAAGCGTCTCACATCAGGCCCCGCCAACTCCGGCGAGATTCCAACGCCTCTCGTGCTCGCCCAGTTGCTGATCGAAGAGCAACTGGTGAAGCAGGACGATATCCTGACGGTACTGGTCGACCGTAGTGGTTTGCCGTACCTGCCGTTGTCGACTTACGACGTGGATCGCGACGCCGTCTGCCTGCTGCCACGGGACATCTGCTTCGAAAAGTGCATCGTCCCGTTCGACCTGATCAGCCGCTCGGTATTGATTGCCACCGCGAACCCCCTTGACACGGCGGCGCGCAGCCAAGCGGAGGTCATGTTGGCCTATAACGTGTTCTGGTACGTGACCTCGCCCGAGGAAATCCATGCGGCACTGCGGCGCGCCCATGGGCTCGATTCCAAACATCCCGCGGGCGCCCGCGCTCCTGGTAAACCATGAAATCATTCGGAGAAAGAATCGCCGACGCATTGCTGGCGGATGGGTTGCTTACCGAAGAGCAACTCAACGAAGTCCTCGACGTTCAGAAGAAACAGGGCGGCCGGCTGCTGAAGTTGCTGCTGGAAAAGCAACTGGTCACCGAACAGGACATGATGGTCAGCATGGGCCGCTGTCTCGGCGCGCACCCGGTCACGCTCGCCAAGATGCGCGTTCCCCAGGATGTCATCGACCTCATCCCGAAAGATCTTGGCCAAACCTACAAGATGGTCGCCGTCGCCCGCTTGGGACGGAGGCTGTTCGTGGCCATGGCCGACCCGTTGAACGTGCTCGCATTGGACGACCTGCGCCGTGTTCGGCCGAACGTACAGATCGTCCCGCTGATCAGCACCGAGAAAGCGGTCACCGATTTCCTCAACAACGCCCAAACACAAGTCGGCGGGGGGATCGACGCGATTCTCAAAGACGTCGATGTCTCCGACATTGAATTGGCGAAGGACAAGGCAGGAGGAAATCAACCTCGACCAACTGGTGGTAAGCAGCGAGGAAGGCCCGGTAATCAAGCTGGTCAACCTCATGCTCGTCCAAGCCATCAAAGACCGGGCCAGCGACATTCACATCGAACCATTCGAGAAACAACTCCGTCTCCGCTACCGCGTGGACGGCGTGCTGTATGACTCGACCGCACCGCCAAAGGGATTGCAGTCTGCCATCGCGTCGCGCATCAAGATCATGTCGAACCTCGACATAGCCGAGCGCCGTCTTCCGCAAGATGGCCGCTTCCGCATCAAACTGGCCGGGCGCGAAGTCGATTTGCGCGTCTCGGTGCTGCCGACCGTCCACGGCGAAAAGATCGTCATGCGCGTGCTCGACAAGGGCACCCTCAGCCTCAATCTGGATGGCTTGGGGCTCCCCCCGACAACCTTGAGAAATTCAAAAACGCCATCGACGCGCCGCACGGGATGATCTTGATGACCGGCCCCACCGGCTCCGGAAAAACGTCCACTCTCTACGCGGTGCTGACGCAGTTGAACACCAGTGACGTGAACATCGTGACCATCGAGGACCCGGTTGAATACCAAATGGCCGGGGTCAACCAGGTGCAGGTAAAGCCCGAGATCGGACTAACGTTTGCCAGCGGCCTGCGTTCGATCCTGCGCCAGGACCCGGATATCGTCATGGTCGGCGAAATCCGCGACTCGGAGACCGCCGACATCGCGGTGAAGGCCGCGCTCACGGGACACTTGGTATTATCCACCTTGCACACCAACGACTCGCCCGGTGCCATCGCGCGGCTGGTGGATATGGGCATCGAGCCGTTTCTGGTCAGTTCCTCCCTGCTCATGATATGCGCCCAGCGTCTGCTCCGTAAGATTTGCCCACATTGCAAGGAGACACTCAAAGTCCCGCTGGACGTGACTTCCCGGCTCGGCCTCAGCAATGAAGACGTGTCCGCCAACACCTATTATCGGGGCCGCGGTTGTTCACGCTGCAAAGATACCGGTTTCCTGGGACGTCTGGCGATTTTGGAGGTTCTCTCCATTACCAACGCCCTTCGCGAGCAAATCCTCCACGATACCAGTGCCAAAGTTCTCAAGGATTTGGCATTGAAAGAAGGCCTGAAGACGCTTCGTTTGGCGGGACTCGAGAAGGCCAAGGCGGGCCTCACGTCCTTGGACGAAGTCCTCCGGGTTTCGGGCAGCGAGGTCTAGAAATCATACGCTGTGTCCCTCCTCGCCGGCCATCCCGTCGCAAACCTGAGATTTTGGCGTCTCCGATAACAGGATTGTGCTTTTCTGCCCGAAAAATTGGCCGTGGCATACCGGGTGCTCAGTAACCTAACGAAAGACGCTTGGGAAACAAACAGGGATTAGCCAACATGAGATTGCCGTTTTTTCGCAGTTCGAAGGTCGAGACTACCAAGGTAACCGTGGCCGCCCCGCCGCGTGCCTCGACACCGCGCTTTACGCCGCCGAGCCCCAATCCGCCACCGACTCCGACGTTACGCACAAACCTTCACTTGGCCGAGACTCAATTGATGAGACATCCAGCGAATGTGAATGCGACGAAAGCGGATCGGGAGTCGCCGGCGACCCCCAACGACGAGAGTCGGTCCGCAGCTTCGACAAACGGACAGACGATTGCCCTGTCCCTGAACTCCATTTCCCACCAATTGCCCGGAAATTTCCTTGCCACGGTGGGAACGGAGAACATCCGCCGCATCGTCGTGAATATACCCGCTGACTGGGTGTTACCGCAGTTGGCGAGGGGACGAGTTACCATCACGTTGGCCGACTTGATGCCGTTGCTGCCCGAGGACATCCAGCGCCAACCATTTCCTGCGGGCAACAGCCAACATGCCATCGTGCTGCCTCTGGCGGACATCGTGAGTGCGCTGCCGGTTGACCTGATGCAGCCTCAGAACCAGACCGAGGTTGACCTCGACACCCCCGAATTTGCGCAATTCCCAAATCTCATCGACGATGTCGCGGACAAAACTGCCACTGAGGAGAAGCCCGCCATTCAAGAATCCGCCGCTATTGAGGAGCTGCAAACTCCGACACCAGAAGTCAGTGCACGGTCAGCAGAACAGACACTTGTGCCCGAGGCGCCGGCTCCGGCCCCCGTCCAAGAAGAGCAACCAGCACCGCGCGCTTTGGCCTGGAACATGGCCAAGCCCATTCCCGCTGCCAACGAAGCTCCGGCACGATCCGCCGCGTCGCAGCCCTCGTCTGAGGGTATCGATGGAATTACCGTCAGCCTGCGAAGTCTTGTCGCCGTCATGCCGGACCAATATTTCATCTGCCCACGCACCGACCTGTGGCGGCGCATCGATTTGGATACCCGCATCGCGCTCCCGGCGGACCTGGTACTGCCGCAATTGAAGATTGCACGCGTGCGTCTACCGCTGGCGGTTGCGGTCGGCTTGATACCGCGCTCGATCCTCGCTTCGCCACTACCGTCCATCTCCGATGAGACCATCCCGATTGCGTTGCAGGAGATCGTGCCGCAATTGCCGTTGAATCTCTTTGCGAGCCAAACGAAGCAGTCGGACCTCCACGAGATCGATTTCAGCGACAGCGAGATTCCGACTCCCTTCGCCGAGAAGAATTTCACGCCAGCAACTGTCGAGATTCGCGCTCCCGAGTCCGTACTACTGCCTCCCCCTCATGCGCCCGTCCAACCAGAACGACCAGTGGAGACTGTCGAAGTGTCTGCCGGCGCGCTGGAAGACGAGGCTGTATCAATTTTCGCGGAGAAATCGACCGCCACCGAGCCGGTGGTTGAGCAACCATCCGCCACAGTGGAGGCGAATGTTGAATCGCCGACATCGGTGGAACCGACAACCGTCGAACCCGTTGCCGAGCCTGCTCCTCCTCTCGCCGAGGCGACGGAAGAGCCTGTATTCACCGAAGCCCCGAAGGCAGTCGAAACAACCGCGACCACCGCAGAAACCGGGGCCGCCGAACCCGCGTCCACCGGGCAGCCTGTGGTTGAGCAATCGTCCACCGAACCGATTGCCGAAGTCGTTTCACCAACACCGACCGTAACGGAACCGGCCACACAGGCTGCACCAGAATTGACGGAAGCTGCGGCGGAGGTCGCCACGCCCGCACCTGTCGCCACCGAGCAGCCGGTACCTGCTGAAACGCAGCCGACGATCGAGCAGGCTGTCGCACCGCCCCAGCCGGCCGAGGCGACGACGACGGAAGCCGGACAGGAAGTCCCGATTTCAGAGCCGGCAGCGCCCGCGTCGACTGTCGGATCGACTCCCGATCAAGTCCTCGCGAACCTCAACCGCTGGAGCCTTGCGGACCTTGCGCGGATCGAAGGGATCGGTCCTGTTCTCGCCCAGCGAATCATCGAATTTCGCAATACCCATGGTGGATTCAAGTCCATCGAAGACTTGCACCAGATTCCCGGTGTCGGTCGCCGGCTGTTTCGGACGTTGGCCAGCCCATCGCGCCGTGGCCTCAACCGGCTGCTCGGGGTCGAGCACAACGAAGAGCTTACGCTGCAGGAAATCGTGCGGCTCACCAGCCAGCTCACAGGCGTGGCCGGCTGCATTCTTGCCATGTCCGATGGCGTGTTCCTGACCGGTGAATTGCCGCCGCACCTGGATCGCGAAACGATCAGCGTATTCGCGCCCCAATTGTTCCGCAAGGTCGGGCGCTACATGAAAGAACTGCGCGCCGGACAGGTCACGCGGTTGTCCGTGTTCACCGACCAGCAACCGATTAGCATTCTGCGCGCGGGCGATATCTTCCTCATCGTCCTGCACGATAACCGTCACTTCAGCAAAGCGTTGCTGCGCCGTTGCGAGCGCATCAGCCAGGAACTCGCCCGGCTGTGCCGGCAGCGGACCGTCGAGTAAGGGAGCCACATCATGTCGATCATCAACTACGTCAATAAAGAGATCCAATTCAAGATCGTTTATTACGGTCCCGCGTTGTGCGGCAAGACGACCAACCTGACCTACATCCACAGCCAGGTGGCGGAAGCGCACAAAGGGGAACTGGTGTCACTGGCCACCGCGGCGGACCGCACGCTGTTCTTCGATTTCCTGCCGCTGAACGCGGTCGTCGTCAGGGGGTTCAAGACGAAATTCCAACTATACACGGTGCCTGGCCAGGTCATCTACAACGCCACGCGCCAACTCGTGCTGCGCAGCGTCGATGGCGTCGTGTTCGTCGCCGATTCGCAGTGGGACAAGATGGAAGAGAACATCGAGAGCTTCAAGAACCTCGAAGAAAATCTGGTTCGTCAGGGCACGAGCCTCGATCAAATCCCGTACGTGCTCCAGTACAACAAGCGCGACCTGTCGAATCCCGCGCCCGTGCATTACCTTGATTTCGTACTGAACAACCGCAGCGTGCGCGTACCGAGCTTTGTGGGCATCGCCACTTCGGGTCAGGGCGTGTTCGCCACGCTCAACGCCATCTCGCGGCTCTTGTTGCAGAAGTTCGCGCATGAGAACGAAACCGCGTCCGCGAAGCAGCAGTCATCCCCGACCGCGAGTGCGCCGGCATCGACGGCGCTGTCAGGGATTGCGGCCGCCGCGGCGCGCCGTTGAACCACGCGACCAACGCCAGCAGATCGTACGTAAGCGACACATATGCAGGCACTGGCAATCCTGACGGTTGAATCGGCTGAGCGCCTCCTCAAAGCGCTCGAAGAATACCTCGACCATTCCGAGGCGTCCTATGCGCTGATCATCGATCGGGGCGGCGCCATCCTCAGCCAACTCGGGGAGATTCCTCCGTCGGTGGACGTGACAACCCTTTCCGCGCTGGCGGCTGGAAGCTTTGCGGCGACGCGCGAGATGGCCTTGCGGGTGGGAGAAGCCGAGTTTTCCGCATTGCACCAGCAGGGCAAGAATTCCCAGATTCTTATTTGCTCCATCCAGGATGAAGCGATGCTGCTAACCGTCTTCGGTCCGAAGACGACGCTGGGCCTGGTGCGTTTCTATTCGGCCCGGGCGGTGAAACAAATCGCCACGATCCTGGAACGGGCGCGGGGCGAGTCCCGGATTCCCATCGATCTCGGGCACGAAGTCACCAGCGGCCTTCGGGACGTGTTCCACGATCCCACCGTGCGACGTTCTTAGACGCGTCTCCTCATTGCCTGTCTTGCCCTATTTCTGGGCTGAGCCATTTCGTTCCGAAGCCACTTGCGCCAACGCGGCGTCGAACCGTTTCGCATTCGCGTACATCGCGCTCAGGTAATCACCGGACGCCGGAGCGCTGGCGCAGGTTTCGAATGCCACCGGCTCGATGCCCATCTTGCGAAGACGTTCGGTGACGGCCGGCAGTGGGGCTTCCTCCCAAATCATCAGTTTGGCCGGATGTTTTTCGTGCAATGCCTCGAGCTTTCGCCATTCCTCTTCCGACGGCATTTCATCCGGCTCCCAGTGTACACTTCGCAAATCCCAGCCATAGCGCCGTGCCGCGTACTGATAAACCGGATGCGATCCAAGCAGCGGTTCTTTGCCGAGATGCGATGAGACGGCGGCGAGCGTCGCATCCAGATCGGCCAAATCCTTCTGGAGCGCCGCCAAATTCGCGTCGAATTCCTTTGTGGCCGACGGTACCAGGCGCACCAACTCGTCGTGCACCGACTGCGCCTGCAACGCCGCCTGCTGCGGGTCCATCCACGTGTTGAAATCAATCAGCCCGTGGCTGTGCATCCCCTGCGGGCCGTGGCTGTGCGTGATGACCTCGCCGTTGGTCACGTAGCGGTCCATGAACACCTGAGAGGTGATCACCTGTTTCGTCAGCGGCAGTATCGCCGCCGGCAGCCACTTCTCATACTCGGCGCCGTTGAGCAAAATGATGTCCGCCTGCTGGTAGTTCACGATGTCCTTGTCCTGCGGCTTCCAAAACGCCGGGTCTTCATCCTGCGGCACAGGGAAGAAGATATCCACACGATCACCGGCGATCCGCTTGGTGAAATACTGGAGCGGGTAATTGACAACGGCGACCCGTTTCTTCGCGTGACCCGCCAGCGGGACACGGGCCGCGGCCGGTGCCACGTCGGCCCGTGAACCAGACAGGCCGAGTTCGCGGAGCGCGACCCACGACAAGCCACCGGCAATGGCCACGCCGACGGCAACGACGATCACGATCTCCGTCGCTTGCATCGAGAAGATCATCCAGCGCGCGCAGCCGATCTTGAACATGGTTTCCATCTCACCACGCCGCAGCCGCAGCGACAGCAGCACCACCAGCGCGAGCAGCAACACCGTCGTCACGCCGACGAGCAACGCCTGCGCGTCGAAGAAATGCTTCACACGAAAGACCAGATCGAGCGTTTCGGCGACAACCTGTTTCGGCACAAGCAGTTGGACGGTCGATTTGGGGTCTTGATAACGTCCCCGCAGGATCGCCGAGGACTCGTCATCGTGTGGCGCGATGATGATCGCGCTCACCGGAAACGTCGCCGGATCACCGTGCATGTGGAACGAGGCCGCGTTTGACTCGGTGACTTCCTGATATGGCAGCAACGCCGCACTCGCGACGATATTGTTGGTTGTGTCCCGCCCCAGCAACAAACTCGGGTCAGCCTTCTCCACGTCCTGATGACCGTGCATGATGCCCATGATCAGCCATTCCGTCTTGATGTCCACGAACACCGCGCCGTCATCGGCCGTGCCCGTCGGCGCCAGAATACCCTTGACGTGCATGATGATGGGATACGACCCCGCGAGATCGAAAACATTTTCCGGGTCGCTCATCAGTTTGTCGCCGGGCCGCAGTCCCAACTTCGCCGCCGCCGTGGCTCCCAGCAGGCAATCACCGAGCCGGGTCAGACCGGTGCCGTCGGCAACCCGCAAACCGCGGAAGTCAAAGTATTCCAGCGATGTGCCGACAATGGGCAGACCGTGCGCCTCGTGTTTGTTGAGAATCGGCAGTCCCATCGCCAATCCGCTCCCGTTGATCGCGTTCACATCGGCCATGGCGAGATCGTGGGCGGACTTGCCGCGAAAATACAACGCGTGCAACACCAGATCGAGCCGGCTGCCCGGCGCTCCGGCCACCAGCGGCGTCGCATTGGCACGCGCCAGCAGGTCGCGCTGGTAATCGCGCACGAGCAGGTTCACCGCCAGCGGTAGAAACACAGCCACCGCAATGCTGAACACGAGGATGACCGTCTTGATCTTGTTGAACCGCAGGTAGCGCAGCGCAAGAACAAGGACGTGTTTCATCGCGCGCCTCCGGCGGAGAAGTCACGGCAATCGATGACGCGCGAAAACCGTCCGGCGATTTCCGTGTCGTGGGTGACCATCAGCAGCGTCGCCCCCGTCCGTTGTACCTGCTGGAAGAGCAGATCCACGACGTGCTGTTTTGCCGTCGGATCGAGGTTACCGGTCGGTTCATCGGCCAGCAACAACGGCGGTTCCGGCAACATCGCGCGACAGATGGCGACCCGTTGCTTCTCCCCGTGTGACAGCCGGTGCGGGAAGTACCGCAGCCGATGCGCGATACCGGTTTCCGTCGCGAGTTGTTCAACGCGTTGGGAGGTCCCGGACGTCAACGACAGCGCGGGGTTCAGCCGGTACGGCAGGAGAATGTTTTCAAAGACGTCGAGGTAGCTGATAAGTTCAAAGCTCTGGAACACAAGACCGATTTGCGTGACGCGCAATGCCCGGCGCGCCGCCTCGCCGAGCGAACCCACCGGCTGGTTTCCTACGCGGATCGTCCCGCGCGTCGGCACCAGGATACCGGCGATCAGGTGCAGCAACGTGGTCTTGCCGGAGCCGCTCGGTCCGACAATGGCCAGGCGCTCCCCGTCGGCAACGTCCAGCGCCGAGACCGCCAATCGGAAATCCGAATGAGGAAAACGGAATTCCAGATCACTTATCGAGATCAACGCTTACAACCTCCTTATCGACACCGCACTGTTTACCTGACTTTGTTTCACAACGTCCATCGAATTAATTTTCCACGCGCCATGGCTTGGGGCGATGCCGAGATCGGCGGTGTATTCGTTGACCCGCGTGTGGATGTGCCCCCAATGCTCCACCGTGCCCTCCACCTGCCACGTCACGCGCTCGACAAACCCGCCTTTGATTTGGCCCGCCGCCGGTTCCGACTTCGTCACCGTGACTTCTTTGACACGAGCCACCGCCCCACCCTGCTCCTGCATGATCAAGCCCTGCTTGATCTTCAGGTACAGATCGGTCAGCAACTCCCCCTGCACGCTCTGCGCCAGCGCCTCGTAAATGTCCGTTTCACTGCGATAGTCGAATCCGCGATACACGTTGCGCAACAGCGTTTCGCTCAACGCGGCGCGCCCCGCATCGTCGGCGGCGGTTTGCCGGGTCGGAACGGCGTCAATTTTTGGCAACGGCGGTTCGCCGGGGTTGTCCCACGTAAACGTCGGTTTATCCGGCTGGAACAACAGGCGCGAACCCTTGTCATATGCGAAGACAACCGCGCGAACGGTCGGCTCCCGGGGATTGAAAAGCGTCCACGTGAACTCGACATGGCGTGGGACGCCCTTGGTCGAATACGTCAGGATGGCGCCAAGGCGCGCGCTGGCCGCGTTCACGCGTTTGTGTCCGGGGCTGACGGAAAAGTCGCGGTAGTCGAGTCCATAGAAGTCGTACCGCTCGAGCCTTGGTTTCACCAGGACGTTGTCGATCTTCAGTTCGTTCTGCCCGGTGAGGAATTTTTCCAGCGCAGTGCGTATGGCAACCTGCTCCAAGGGCTCGAGGATTTCCGGGTTGGCGCGCTTGATCGGGAACCAGGTTTCCAGGGTGGTCAAGGGCATGAGGAGTTCGACCCGGACCTCTTCGTTTTGGATGTAGAGATACGTGTCGGTTATATCGAACGACGGGAGCTGCGTCACCGTTGTTACCGTACCCGTGGACGACGTGGCCGTTTCGGTCCAATCGAAGGCGACGGTCTCGGGAACCTGGCCATCGGGTACCTGCATCATCGTCGAGGAGTTCAATCCCTCGCGGGTCACGGTCAATTGCGTCAGAACCGGCATGGTACTGGTCGCTGTATTGTAATGCTGCAGAAAGCTGAGCTTCGTCGGTGGTTTCGCCAGTGGATACTCAACGCGGTACACAATGGTCGTTGCCAACAGATTATCTGCCTGGATACGATCACCGGTGACCGGCGGCAGGTCGATGCTGGTCACCTTGCCGCTCAGGCGATGGCCATCCTCGTCCAAGACGATCAGGCCATCGAGCAGAAACTTCGGGTGGGCCTCCGCGCCTTTCAGGATGTCAGCCTTCGCCACCCAACCCGACACGATTTTGAATGCGCCCGCCGAGAGCAGGACGTCTTCCGGTAGGACCGTGAGTGTGATGTCCAGCCTGTCGCGATGGACCACTGCATCGGCCCGTATCAGCGAGATCTGATGTGCAAACGTCGAGGCTGGCAATAAGATCAACAGGGGCAGCCCGAAAAGGTGACGGAATATCTTGCGGGGCTTCATGGAACTCGGCCCGCCAAGTCAGCATGTCCTGACTCGAAAACCGAGCCGCCGCACGGCGACGCGGTCATGCGCATGGCATGGGCGGAGAGCGCGGCAAAATGCAAGGGGACTGTCCCGTCAGCGCTGTCGTTGGTGTGCCAGCGGTTGTTCATTGCCATCTTTCGGAACCCCGGCGCACCACGAGTCCCGCCTCCCACAGCAATTATTGGCTGAGCCGCAACAGAATCTTCGCGGCGATATCCTGAAAGACTTCGTTGAGCTGACCCGCGTCGGCCGCGACGGCGTAATCCCCCACCTTTTGGTTCGGATTGTACGTTGCGCTATCCGTCGTATTGGCTACGTCCATGAGAAAAGCCGGATTTAACGTGGGGAAGGCATTATTACATTCCCCCTGAATACCTGGACTCCCCATTCCGATGGCATAGATGACATATCCCTGTTGGCGCGCTTGGTATGCGATCCATTCCGCACGGTTTTCAGCCTCGTCATGCATCGAAATGCAACTGGCCTGGCTGGTGCCATCCGCATTCACCGCACCTGCCGTAAGCACTCCATTAGAAGGATTAATGGACGAAAGCGTCGCGGGTACTGTGCAACCAGTGTTCAAGTTGGTTCCTGAGGCAGGATCAAAAAGAGTGGGCCCGTTATATCCGATATTCCGATCCCCGCAATCGAAGACATAGTTGAATGTGTTGGCGATACCGTCCGTGAAAAACACCATCACTCTGACGACATTTTGGCCCTGGGCCGTCACATTCGTCTCCAAGTTAATCTGGGCCAGCCCGTTCGTCAGCCCTTGGTCCGAACAGGTGTCGCCGTTGAAATTCAAGGCGAGCGCCGCGCTCTGGATCTTTGATATAAACGGTTGTCCCATCGAGACATCCACGCTGGCCGCAGACGAGAAGCTAACCTGCGAGGCGTAGTCGGTCGTGTCATCGAACAAAGCAATGAAATTGGTGACTGCGGGAGGCAAGGCGGTAGATCCGCCGTTGCCCGCCATGGATCCAGAGCGGTCAAGCACGAGGGCCATGATGAGCGTCGCGCGTGTGGCCTGGGCGCTTTCGCCCACTGTGAGCGTGTTCCAGTTGCCCAGACCAATGGCGGGCATGACGCGGATGAAAAAGGTGTTGATGGCCACTGTGGCACTGACATTGAGCACGGTATTGCCGTTTACCGTGCCGAAATTGATGGTGAGCGCGGGTGGCGAGACATCGCGGCCCGACTTGCCGTAATTCGCCGCAAACGCGTTGCTGGCGATCAGGCTGGCCGCTGCCGTGCCCTGGGAGATATTGCGCATCCCCGACAACGCAGCCGAATCGACCCCCTTGGAAAGCTCGGCTTTGGTGATGTAGGCAAAACCGAGGTCAATGCCCATCCCCACAAACACGAACAGGATCACCATCATCAGCAGGAATAGGACGAGCGTTTGCCCGTGTTCGCCGGGCTTGCGGCGATCAATCGCGTTCCGCAGACTGAGTGATTGTGGACTCATGAAAGACCTGACATCGTTTAGAAGTACGCTACATCATACAGGTTGGTCGGCATGCTAAAGCTGAGGAGCTTGCCGAGAGGCGTCACAGCGGTAAAGCCGTAAAACACCTCGGTGACGAATACGGTTTGGTTGGGCTGGGGAAAGGTTCCGGGCGTACCTGCCGAGATCGGCATGGTAACGTTGTTGGAGTTGGCGAGAGTGCCAATCTTGCTGGGGTACGTCAGGTTTCCCTCGGATATCTGGTCAGTGATGACAAACGCGCTACCGGTGTTGAAAACCGCCGTGATGATCACCTGCCCGTGGGCGCTGATATTCAGCGGAATGGCATTGCTGATCACCGTTCCCAGCGCGTTGGAAATGACCGCGTCGGTCGTAGCACCACTGCCTCGCGCCGCCAGGTTCGACCCTTCGCGCGAAACATTGACCATCACCTGCCAGGTGGAAATTGCCCGACAGAAGTCGATCATGCCGAAAAGCAAGACCATCAGAATCATCACAACAAACATGAATTCGACCAGCGCCTGGCCCGAACGGCATCGGCCTCTCGATATGTAATTGCGTAATGCGCTCATCGCCGGTTCCTAGTTCGCCTTACTCGGGTCAAATGGTTCGTTCCGGAACGTCACACTATTTGTGAATGTGTAGGTGCCGTTCGGAAAAAAGGCGGCAATCCCGGGGGTGATCAACTGGAGATTGCTCACCAGTGTGATCGTCATCTCCTGGCTAGGATTACCCGCAAAGTTCGTGACACCGCCGCTGGTGATCGTAATGTTATTGATATTACCGCTATTGATCAATCCAGCCGCTGCGTTCTCGGCGACCTGAATGATGGCTGTCACCCGATTGGTTCCTGAGTTCTGACCGGTGACGGCGAAACGGCCTGCCTGGCGCATGGCATACTGTATGGTCTCCTGCTCGTAGAACAGGCGCCCGTAATCCAGAATCCCGAACACCAACAGGAAAAACAGTGGCGCCACCAGGGCAAACTCCACCAATGAGTTTCCGCTTCGGGCACGGGCCTGCCTGCCGAGCTTGACGGCAATCATCCTGAACAGTTTCACGACTGTTTCCCCCCTGACAATGCGACCTCGTTTGACCATATCACGCCTGTTACCAATGTCCACTGTCGATTTTATGCATTTTTCGTGCCGGTTCACCTTCATACCGAGAGACTTGCCACCTCTCAGCAAGGACTGCCAACCTGCATGCCAAGACCTAGCTGAGAAAGCCGTCGATACTACTACTCCCGCCCCAACGACTTGCCCCGTTCCGAAAGCCACTCGTCTGTCCAACCGATGAACAGATATGACCAAATATTGTAAACTCCGCTGAACAACGCGGGTGTTGCAAACCCGCAAGAATCCCTATCATTCCGGCGAAACATTCTCAGTCCGTCACCGCTTCAACCACCGGCACCGATACACCTGTTTCCCCGCCGCGACAAACTCCTTCTCGAAGTCAGTCCGCGCTTCCGGCGGCAGGACGACGGGGCCCGCTGCCGTAAACCGAGCGCTTCCCTCGAATGCTCGTTGAATCCACTCGAAGTATTCCTCGTGGTCGGTGGCGCAATTGACTGCGCCGTCGGGTGTCATCGTGCGATGCACGTCGGCCAGGAAGTCCGCAGAAATCAGCCGCCGCGCGTGATGGCGCCGCTTCGGCCAGGGATCGGGGAATAGAATATGGTAGGTCGAAACCGACGCCTCGGGGATGAGCTTCGACACCAGGTACGTCGCTTCCAAGCGAACGAGCCGCACGTTGGTCAAGCCGCCCCGCACCGCTTTCCGATCCACTCGACGCACCCGACGAAGCAGCCGCTCCACTCCCAGGAAATTCCGCGTCGGATCCGTCGTCGCCGCCCAGAGCAGAAACGAACCCTTGCCACAACCCAGATCAATCTCAATGGGCTGGTCCCGCTCAAACACCGCCTGCCAATTGAGTGGTTCGAACCAATTGGCTGGTTTGTAAATAACCGAGGGACTGGCATTGCTCCGGACGGGGTGGCTTGACGACGCGGGCTCTGCTGCGCCGAACGTTTGGCCCGTGGGTTTCATCGCGACCTCAGTCTATTGGCCGAACGCCCCTGTGACAAGCGGCTCGTTTCCCCCCGACGAACCCGAAGCGATCCGCTCAGGTTGCCCGCCCATTCTCCAGAATCGGGTAGGCCACGCCGGTGAGATGGGAATTGATGGCCTTCAGATTGGTCAACACGTCCAGATGGATTGCGCTCGTCTCGAATGACTCCTGAAGGCCCTCCCGCAAACGATGGAAATGACGGTTGCGCAGATCGCGCTCGAGTTCGTTGATGTGTTGCTTGTGCCGTAGCAACTGCTCCGCGAGGTTCTTGTCCTGACTCGCAAACGCCGAGACGGCAATCTCGAAGTTCTCCAGCACTTTCTGGAAGTAACCATCCAGTTCCCCCCACCCTTCCTTCGAGAAACCGACATGCAACGTGATCTTCTTTTCGGCCAATTCCACCAGGTTCTTGTCGATGATATCACCGATGGTTTCCAACTCGGTCGCAAACGTCAGCAACGCGATTTCGCGGCGCGAATCCTCGGTGTTCAACGCCTGCTCGGAAATCCGCGTGACGTAGGCCTTGATCTCGTTGTTGAGCGAGTCCACCTTGTCATCCTCTTTACGGACCTCCTCGCACAGCGCCTCACTTCCCCCCTGAAAACAGCGATAGACACTCCGCAACATTTCCCGCACGATGTCCGCCATGTGCAGGATTTCCCGCGTTGCCTGCCCCAATGCGAGCGGCGGGCTTTCCAGTGCCGTCAGCTCGAGGTAACGGGCCCCGGCTTTGTCCTCGGTCGAGGGCCCCGCTGGGATCACCCTCTCCAAAATGCTCGACAGCAGCGGGACAAGCGGCAGGAATACCAGCGCGAGAGCAATGTTAAACGCCGTGTGAAAATTGGCGATCAATTGCGTGTCGTGCGTCTCCCCGGCAAAACTGAGCGGCTCCAGCCATCGTATGATTGCCGGCAGCCAGCACGCAACGACCGCCGTGCCCACCAACTTCACAAACAAAATGCCCACCGCCATGCGCCGCGTATCCACTTGGGCAAGTCCGGCCAGGAGAGAGGTGACGCCAATGCCAATGTTGGCCCCAATCACGATCGCCAACGCGGCTTCGAGATGAATCACCTGTTGCGAACACAGCGCGATTCCAATGCCGATGGTCGTCGTGGAACTTTGCGTGGCCACCTGTAGAAGGATTCCAAACAACACCAGCCAGATCGGATGGTTTTCCAGCACCCGGATCACTTCGAGCACATCCGCGCTATTCTTGATCGGAGCCACCGCCATGGACAGCACCTGAATCGCCAACAACAGGAACCCAATCCCGAAGATGGCCTGCCCCACCCCCAAAACATTCTGCCGTTTGCTGAACAGATAGAGCGGAACCCCGATGGCGATAAAAATGGCGTTGTAGAGGTAGAACTTGAACGCCAGTAGCTGCACCGTGACCGTAAACCCCACGTTCGCGCCCAGCATCAATGCCAGAATCTGCCGTAAGGTCGCGTAACCGCCGTTGACCGCGTCGACCGCCAGCAACGCCATGGCCGTGCTGCTCGGGGCCAGGATGGAAATGAGAAAGCCCGCCAACATCGCGCGAACACTTCCCTTGGTGGATGCCTGGACAAGCTTCTGAAACCGGGCCCCAAAGACCCGATCCGTGCCCTTGCGCAAACTGCGGATGCCGAATAGCATCAACGCAATTCCCGCGAGGAAATTAAAGTAGCTCAACAAATCCCGTTGCCTCCTCCATCGCGCCGGCCAGGTGAGGGAAATCTGGTGGCTAGGGTCAGAATCGAACTGACGACACCTGCATTTTCAGTGCAGTGCTCTACCAACTGAGCTACCTAGCCACCATGTTCAAAGTCAACCACTTACAGCAGTCACACGCTGGCTGCCAAAGTCCACTGTAGTAAGATTTGCAGTAACTTCAGCGTCTAATCTGGCCACCGCCCGCTTCTTTTGCTCCGGCCCAAGGTGCGCGTAACGCATCGTCATTGTGATCGTCCTGTGTCCTGCCAATTCTTGCACGGTGCGAATGTCCACTCCCGCCATGACCAACCGGCTAATATACGTGTGCCGCAGGGAGTGAAATACAACGTCCTTGCCCAACCCCGCAAGTTTTTTCGCGCTTTCAAACGCCTTGCGCCACTGTTGCGGCCCGAACACCAGCCCGTCCGCCCTATTCCCCGCCGCGCTCTTGTACTCCCGCAACGCCTGTTCCAGCCGCTTGGTCATCGGATTGCATCGCGGGTCGCCGTTCTTGGTGTAGTAACTGGCAACCGACACCGTGCCGCGTTTGAAGTCCACGGCCTGCCAGCGCAACGACCGAAGCTCACCCGCCCGAAAGCCCGTGTCCACCCCCGCCAACACCAAAGTTTTCAACCGCTGATCGCAGTGCTTTAGCAACTCCGCTTCTTCCTCCAACGTCAACCACCGCAACCGGGAATTATTCTCGCGGTAAAATCGCACCTGTCGCACTGGATTGTCCACCGTCCAACCCCATTTGATTGCCATGTTGAAGAGATTCTTCAGGCAGGCCAATTCGCGGTTAGTCGTGGCGTCCGCATAACCCGCCGCCTTGCGCTGTGCCTTGTACTGCTCGACGCCAAAGGGGCTGATCTCGTCCAGCCGCTTTGAACCGAACGCGCCGCACAACGCTTGCAGCGCATACGTCATCCGCTCCGCCGACCGCGCCTTGTGATTCTGCTGGTAGTATTTGTGGTACTCCTCGACAGCATCGGTGAATTGCCCCTTCTCCGCGTCGTAATGCCCGAACAAGGGCGCTTTGATTGGCCGCTCGACCAATCTACCCTCCAGCGCCTCGACTCGCTTCTTTGAGGCAACCTCGGTCGCAATCGCCTTGGACACCGCGCCAATCGCGCCCTGAAACCGTTTGCCCTTCACCGTGAATTGGTAATACCAACTGTCACCGCGCTGGTAGATATGGTGTGCACCCCGCGTCCTACGCTTCTCCCGCTTCGGTGTCTCCGCCTCTGGTTTCTGAACGTCACTCATGCCTTGCCCCTCTTTCGTTTCGGCTGGACGGCTTTGCCATTGCCCGCCGTCACCCGCTCCGCAAGCACCTGAAGCAATCGCATCGTCTGCGGCCCCGGTGGACGAAACCCGCTTTCCAAGTGGGCAACGTGAACCTGGGTGACTCCGAGCCAGTGAGCCAATTGCGTCTGCGTCATGCCCGCTGATTTGCGGAGCTTGCAGATTTTGTTGGCCGTCCAGTTCATCTTGCCCCACATATTATCAGTGATAATAGTCATGTCAAGCCCTATTCGCGCTGAGGATGCGTCATGCTACAGATTCCGCAGAAACCGCTCCACATCGTTGTGATTGCCAACGGTAATGAGGCGTAGAAAGCCGCCTTCAATGTCGTAAACGATCCGCAGCGAAAGCCCGGCCCGCACCTCCCAGTGACGGCGCGTGAGCTTCTTAATGCCCAGCCCCTTTGGTAAGGGTTGGCGGCTGTTGAGATGTGAGATAAGGGCTTCCAGCGCCCGAAGGACTTCCTGTTGCTCTGCGGCGGTGAGCTTGTCAAACTCCCGCAGGAAACGGTTAAGCCGCCGCAGCTCGTAAGGCATGACGCCGCTTCTTCGCTCGGCTCCGTAACTCGGCCACTGACTCGGCGGGATTGGGGAAATCACGGTAAGCTCCCCGCCCTTCCTCCCGCTTCACGAAACGGTCGAGCCGGGTTTTCAACGAGGCTTGCCCCAAGCGATTCGACGCGGCCTTGCTGGCCCCGTTCCGCCCTGCTGAGGTGTGCTTGCTCGTTCCCATGACACTGACAGCGTACACCGCGCCACGTCGTTTTGCAACGGCCTTTTAGCGTTTCCATGTGTCCACCGTCCCGTTGTGGAGCCGTCGCGCCACGGCTTCCGTTACGTCCACGCCTTCCAGCCCGTGCATATAGGCGTCCAGTTCCACCGCATCAAACACCAACTTCCGCCCCAACCGTCGAAACGGAATCTGACGCCGCGCCACTGCCGCATACACCGCCCCCTCGGTCATGCAGAGATAGGCTGCCGCGCTCCTCACGTCCAAGTAGCGCCTCTCAGTTGTTGTAGCGGCTAGTTGCATCGCGTCTGTGTGCCTGTTTCGCCTTCGATCACGCGAGCCAGAGTAGCACGCGAAAAGCTGGAATCGCGGAGCCAGCGGGAAGCACGTATTGCAGTGGGTATCTCCGATTCTTCATCTTTGGCTATGATTGCCAAAAATTCCTCATTTTGTTCTGGACACGTTTTTCGGCGGTTCCCGGCGTCACCTGTCGGCAGCGATCTACCCCAGCGTGAAGCCCTACGAGCCGCCTGCCCTTGGCGTAGCGAGCACGGTGCAATGTGGAGCGCAGCCCGCGAGCAAGACATTGACCGCGCGCAGCACGCCGTACAATCGGCGCGCGGCTCACGCTCGGCACATCTGCGACACGTCTGCGGAAGAATCTGCGACAAATCTGCCATGGCAGCGGCATGTTTTCTGCAGAATCTCGGCAAACACGTGCACAATCGGTGCTCCGACAAATTTAAGCCCGGCTTAGGGGTAGTGCGTCTTTTGTAAAATGCGCTCCGGTCGAGCGCGCCGTCTGGAATTACGGTAAGAGCGAAGTCGCCGGAATCCACGGTCAATATGATCTCAGTAGGGGTAGTCAAACGGCCCTCCGCAGGATTTTGCGTAACGTCTCGCGCTCCAGTTCCTCGGTGCGCTTGAGAGCGTCCCACTCGTATGTGTCAATGTGTTGGATGATGCAGCGCTCAACGATTTCCCGAATCTCAGCCGGTGGCATCGTGTCCAATTCCACGCAAGCCGTCCCTCTCCAATTCCGGGCGCGCGTGTCTCCCTTTTTGGTGGGTCGGGTCGGCAGCTTCAACTGCTCGATCTGCTGTTCGGTAACAGCCGCCCGGATAAACTCCAAGCGGACGTTGAAGTCGTCACGGAAGGCTTTGAGCATGGACTCGCCTGCGGCGATGCCGCTCGGATCGTAGTCCCCAAGATGATAAATTATCACGCGCTTGCCGGATTCAGCGGCTCTGCGAAACGTGTTGGCTGCGTCATACAGACTGCTCAGACTGGCGAAGCCCCGTGCCACAAATACTGGCACTCCCCAAGAATTAGCGGTGCGTGCGACGAGACCAGCGACCGCGTCCTTTTCAACCCACACTTCACAATAGACATCCTGCGTGGCCCAAAGGTCGCGCCGGTAGTTTTCGACGGTGTTTTTCAGTGCGTCCTTCACGCCGGAAAATGTGTCGCGCTGGATGTGCCAACGAGTCGAATCGGTGAACGCGCTCCACGGGATTTCGCTGGACCGCCGCCACTTCGACAAATGCGAACACAAGCCCTTGTAAGCCTGCTCTGTTTTGTCGATGACATGCTCACCCACGAGTCGGTAGTAAAGATGCCGGATGGTGATCTGGCCTTCCTCGCCATCCAGAATGGTTTTGATGGAGTCGAGAAGCCTTTCCATCTCCGCGCTTGTGCGGCGTGCGCGTTTTAATGGACTAGTCCCGTAAGATTTCGTCTTCGCCACGGATGGCTTTGACAGCCTCGCGGTCTTTGTGGCAGCGGGGGTCATGCTTAGTCGTCCAACGGGTGCAAGTAGCGATACCGAGTCGCCCGATTTGTCAGCGGCCCGCCCTTCTCGACTTCCTTGAGGATTTTGGAGTGCACCAACCCGCGCAGCCACGAGGCCGCTGTCGTATGCGCCTCGTGATGCAGGATTCGTTGCACAGTCCGACAAGCCAGATAGAACGCCTGACGGCCAGCCCCTCGCTGCAATTCGCGGCACAACGACACCACTAGTCGAATCTCTGAGCTTTCAAACTGCATTGCGATTCGAGGCGGTGCCGACGTTTGTGCCCGTTCCCATGCCCGCGTGATGGCTTCCTCACCAAGGGGATATTTCACGCGCTCGTATCCGTCTAGTGTGCTGTCCCTAACGCTTCGTTACAATGAATCGCTTCATTTTGACCAGATGGACATTGGAAAGGCATTTCAGTGACACCACACTAGGAACTCAAACCAGTATTCATCTTTCGACTGACCGGCGCGCAGAAACGGTGTTGCCTTCTGATGCCACAAGTTGAACACGCCGCGCAGTTCGTCAGTGGACAGCTCACACCCCTTGTGCTTTTCCAGTGCCCGGACCCCACGAGCCAAAAGAAACAGCGAGTGATGATTCTTGTGAATGCCGGTAGGAGTGGCGAGGGCGACAAGCTCACCCTCAGAAAAAGCACCCTGTACAGAGAGTACAGAGAGACCAGAGAGCACCCCACTACCGCCTTTGTTCACTCTGTCGGCCTCTGTCCTCTCAGTGCCCTCTGTACAGTGCCAACTCCGGCAGAAACCGGCCTCTTGCGGATCGACGGCGGGCAACTCCCCCGATGGAAGTGGGAGTGTCCACTGGTACACGTGGCCCGACTCGTGAACTGATGGCGGAAGTATGGAGTAGCCGCCGATGCCGCGCAGTTCCCCGTCACCGTAGTCTCTCGTGCGGATTTGTTGGGTGGATTGGAAATAAAGGTGCGGCCCTCGCTTGGCTTCAACTGAGGGTAAGGACCGGGCCAGTTCCGAGTGTTCATCGGCCCAGCGTCGGTAAGATTCAGCCTGGTCGAAATCCCGGCAGTACAGTTCACCCGATACCGGCCCTAGCACCACGGCCAAACCCGCTAGGTTGGGCATCTTGAACCACTCCCGTAGTTCATCCTCGGTGGGCTGGCGCTTCTGATACGGTGTCCACTTCACGGCTGGCTTCTTCCATTTGCCCGCCCGACTAATCGGCAGAATACTCCAGCCACGTTGATGATATTGGAGTGCGTCAACAAGGAATCCTCTCATGGCGTCACCGCGTCGAGGCCAGAAACTCCGCGATTGCTGGCAGAGTGAAGGTCGGTCGTCGCGTGGCCCGGTTCGCTTTGAGTAGTCCGCGTGCGCGGAGCCGGTCAATTGTGGCGGGGTTGCGATAGCTCAATGCCTTTGCTGTTTCAACGCGGCTCAATGCGGCTTTGCCGGGGAATTGTCGCTCCAGACTCGCAAGGATCTCCGCCATGCCTTCAATCTGCAATTTGTCACTCATGTCAACTCAATCTCCTTGACGCATATTCTAAATCACTAGTGACCACACGCAACTACTCACTGCGATTACTAGCACTTTCCCTTAGTGCACCGCAGATAACCGTTGACCGTAGGACGTGTGGTCACTAAGATGTCACCGTGAGCAAGCGATTGAGTCAAAAAGAACTCGCGTTTCTGCGTTGGGTACTAGACTGGGCGATGCGTCCGTGGGAGCGGCTACCGGGCAGAAGATCGCGATAAGGGCAAGTTGAAGTCGAAGGCGAATAACCTTTGGGGTTTGGGCTACGGGCCTCCGCCGCATGAAGACGAAACCGATGTCGAAAAGCTCCACCAAGAAGCGAGCCTTATTGTCCGGTGGGCTGCGTTTGGTCAACGTTCCGACAAGAAGGTCGTCTTGTTGCCAATCGAGAGCAGGCGACAGAGGACATATGAATTAATCAAGACCGGGATAAGTCGCCCCACGGATGTCTCGTTTACGGAACTGTGGTCATGCGTGATTGGGCAACTTGTCGAATGCTTATGGAAGCATGGCACGCCGTTGCCGAGGTGCCCGGAGTACCCGCACTGCCCGGAGTCTTCAGCGTACTTCATCCGTGTCGATCCTCGGCAGAAGTTTTGTTCGGCCAAGTGTCGCAACCGCGATAAGGCTCGCCACTGGCGGAAGCGTCACCCAGAGAAACATAGAGCAAGCGTCAAGAAGGCGATGCGGAAAGCCAACCTCAACGCGAAATTGCGCGGGAAACAAAGACTGTCGCAGCCGGTACGCAAGCCCAAGTACCCTACTGGATAGAATCGCCCTTCGAACGGTTGCAGTTCTCGCAGAGGAGTTCGATGTTGCGGGCGGTATTGCTGCCGCCTTTCGAGATTGGGATTATGTGATCGTACTCTAGCTTCTCTCTGCTCCCGCACTTTACGCACCTGCCGCCGTCTCTCCGCCAAACTTCCATTCTGACCGACGAGGGGATTGCACGTCGGTCTTGGCTCGACTCAGTGTTTGGCTGAGCTACCGAATCCGATACGCAGAGGCCGTCCCGTATACGACCACCAACCAGAGACACACCCCGGCGGTTCGGCCACTGGAATTCGGTGCCGTCTTTAAGGCGCACCCGTATTGACGTTGGGAGTAGTTCAAACTCAGTAATCTGCGCTGGGTCAATCAGAGCGCGTTTTAGATCGGCCATTTGCTCCCTCCGAATCTCGTCTTACGATTACCCTCGCAACTCGCGCACAACCCGATTCTATCTATTGTTGGCTCACCGCAGGCCAGACATCGTCGAATTGTGTATTCGCTGCCGTCCTTACGAACGCCTGTGCCTTCCAACAAACACCTGTAGTTACAGATCAATCCGTCATGCAATTTGCCTTCCATGACGCTTACGCCACCCCGGTTCGGCCACTGCAATTCCGTGCCATCGTGGAGCCGCAGTCTGACAAATCGGTCCCCAATCTCAAGCTCCGCGATTTTTTGCGGATCAATCGTTCCGTTGGAAGCGGGAAGTCCGTTGGGTTGGGTCGTTCGCGCTTTCCCTCCGTCACTGGTGGGGACAGACAACGAAGTCCCGCATTTCGGACACTCCACTTGCCGACCAGCGCCCAGTTCGTCGATCACGATACTCTGCCCGCACTTGTCGCAGTTGAAAGTTATGTCCATACCCTCAGTCGTCTTGCTGGTCGTCGCCCGCTACCCTTTTGTCCCCCACGCAAATTCGCGCGTGCGTCCTGTCAGCTACTCTCTCGCCCTGAAGGTTGCCTTGCAAGCAGGACACCTTGTGAATGCCGGTTTAACTTGCTCGCCGCATTGTGAGCATCTCCATCGCTCCCCGTCGTCTGGCAACATCTCGGCGAAGTTCGTAGCAATTGGCGCGGCTTGGGCCGAAGATTGCGCCAGCGAATCGTCATTCTCCGCCGATTCGATCTCTTCAGTCGTGTGGACGATACGCCAGTAGGTCGCTGTCAGGATGGCATTCGCGGTTCGGCTGTTCTCCTCGATGTCGATGAAAAGCATGATAATCTCGGCAATGGCCCAATAAAGAACAAACCACGCGGCACCGCCAAAAATTGCGCCGAAGCCCAATAGTACGCGTAAAGCAGTTTCTACTTCGGGATTTATCCCGCTTCCGCTTGCTATTAGCACAGCAAGGAGGGTACCGGTAGCCGCGCCGAGGCAAGCCAAGATTTTCAGGGTTGTGGCGACCGCTCGCAACGCGCTGTACTTGGTCTTCGGAGAGAAGGACGCGAGAACCTTCACTCTCTCGTATGCAGGCAGCGTTCTCCTCAAGGGGCCTTGAACCTTCTCTGTCACCGCCGCCGTTAATCGTTTAGCAACAAGGTCGCGCCCGCAGCATTTGCAGACAATTGCCTTTAACTTGATCGTCTCGGCACAGAACGGGCACTGCTTCATATCAGAGGGACTGGCCACGACACGCACCGGTGCAGACTTCACGGGTTTCGGAAGTTGTTCCGCGGATGGCACCGTAACGGGCTGGCCGCATTTGGGGCAGTCCGTGGCGAGTCCGGCTCCCGCTTCGTCAACGACAATTTGCTGCCCACACCATCCGCAGTTGAAAGTTATGTCCACAGTCTCACTCCTCTCGCTGGCCTCGCTCGCTACCGCTACCAGTGATAAACCACACGTCCGCCCATTTCACGCGTGGAATTGTTTCCAACCAACAATGCCACCTTTTGTTGACTGTCCAAACCGTACCCGGAAACCTCTTGCGGCGAAAGCCAGCGACCGTATGCCAACCCGAAGTAACTTACGTACTCAGTGGACTGGTGGTTGACGGGAACGCCGAATATGTAGGTGTCTTGAGTCGCCACCCGGCGTGAGTCTGACATATATCGGTCGAGGAATGATAGGCCAGCCTCCGAGAAAATTACAACCGTCGAAGACGGCACTTTCCCCGCTGCTGCGTACCATAGCGTTGCTTTGTACCACCCTTCCTTGAGTTCGTGCGAATCGGTCACATCGGAGAATTCAATCTTGAAGAAGTCGAAAGCACTCTCCTCTGCCTTTTCCGTTTGCGGCACTTGTTTTTGCTGATATGGGGTGCCTAACGCGCTCAGTTTTTGCAGCCCCTCATCGATCTCAGCTTGCTCTTTTGCCCTACGCTCTGCGGCCTCCTTTGCTGCTCGCTGAAGCTGGACAGCCTCGACAGCACGGTAGTCAGCGGCCTTCTGTGGGTCGTAACCGAATCGCTTCTGAAGTTCTGGCGGAAGTTTTTCCAATGGAATCGACGCAACACCTGTCTGGTGAAAAATGGAAACCGTCGCAGGCGTAACCGTCCGCCATGTGACGTTTGAATAGGTGGTGCCGCCAACGGTGATCGTGCTGGGTAGTGTGTTCGTTTCCCCGGCGAAGGATGCAGCGAGGGCGAGCATGAAAAGCAGGACCACCGCACGCAAGACGTTCATCGCAGTCTCTCCTTCCGGCTAGGCCACGGGACGAAAAGGGGCGCGAACTTAACGCACCCCCCACGAGAGGCACCGCTAAGCGCCCGTCCAGAGAGATACGCCAAGCCGCGCCCTTGCGGGCGCGTGCTCGGTTGGTCTCTGGACTGAAAATTAGCGGTTTTCTCGTGAGACCGTAGCCGTAGCTACGCAAAATTGTTGGTCAGGTGTTGTTTTCGATCAGTCTCTTGTTTCCTCCACTCGGTAGGCGAGTGTATTCCCCTGGCCCAGCAGAGGCAAGTGTTTCAGGTCGTGGGCAACGCCCGTCCGCTTGTCGATCTACTCTTGCGGTGGCGAGCCGTTGTTGTGTCCTTCAGCAACGAGAAGGCGGATGGCTTCGTCTAGGGTTTCGCGTGGCGATGGCTGGCGGTCAAAGAGTGCGAGGATTTCCCTGCGGCGCGGTAATGCGGCTATGCGTTTCAGCCACATTTCTTCTTTCTTGAGCAACCGGGCAAACGCCCAAAGCTCCTTGTTGCGTGGACGCGGCCAGCTATGCGTCCCAGCGGGCTTCGGCCATCGGTAATGCGGAGCGTCAGGCCAGCGGCAGAGTCCGCCTCCGGGTCGGTGCGGCCAAGCGTAGGCTTCACATTGGCACGGCACATACCGTGCCCGTTGGTGTCCCTTGTATGGGCCAAGCTTGGGCGGATACGGACTTTTCCCGCCATGCCTCACACAGCGGTCACGCGAATCACCCCAGACGGCCCATGCGTGACAGCGGGAGCCGTCAGCCTTCGTAGCATGACAGCGCCGCAACTCCATCGCCCATGATGACGAGTACATTCTTTCTTTTGCCTACCCCTTGGAGCGGCCCGCGCTTAATTCAGCAGGACTCAGTTGCCGCTTCTTTGGGCACGCTGTGTGTCAAGAATCCGTCGCACTTCCAGCGTGATGATAGCCCCAAAACAAGCCTTTTTCTAGGAAATTTCTGCGTGCGTTGTTCAAGGGTTAAGCCGCTCGCATCTTTGAAATTCCGGGCCAGCGGCTTCCAATTTTGCTGTCGTAACTTTTGCAGTAACTCGGCAGTGGAAAGTGGTAGAAGGCAATCGAAACCAGTCAACTCGACTCTCAGCGCAACTCGCTCACCTGCCGCGCATTACCCTAGTTTTCAGGCTTCCACGGCAATGGGCTTGGTTGAATTTTCAGTGCAGTGCTCTACCAACTGAGCTACCTAGCCACCGGAAATTTTCTGGCGCGAAGCGGCCTTTATGTCTATCGCACACGCGAAAGAGTGTCAAGGTCGCGGGTCAGGCCCGTTCACGGGCTCAGCCTTTGCGCTTTCGGCGGACGGATGGAGCAACGCGGATACTTCTTGCTGCACTTGCGCGAGTTGATCCAACCGCAATTTCGGATCGGGAATGGTGAACGATTCGCCCGTGCGCGCATGCTCGTACACCAGCAACTCCGCGCCGCTGTCTTCATGCACCGTGTCGCGGTGTTTCAAAATGCGCTTGCGCTCCAGCATCACCGCCAGGATATATCGCGTTGACGCGTGGGTGGGGTCGGTGGACTCGACCAGTTTCCTCAGCAGCGTTTCCGCGGTCTCCTTCTGAATTGCTTCGGGTGGAGGCGGCGGCGGCAACTTGTATTCTCCCTGCCAGTACGAAATGACGCCGTCCCGACCCGCGCTCGCATAGCACGTGGCGCACAAGTCGCGCCGCGCGTAGCCGGCCGCGTCCATGCTCAACAGCGTGTGGTACGCCTCTTTGTCCGCAAACGGCTGCTGACAAGCGGTGCACGCGTCCGCGCGAGTTTGGATGTCCCATTCCGTCATTTTAGTTGCGTAATCTGCCCGTGATTATAAGATGCAACGGATTGTTTGTCACGTGTCGGATGGATTTCTAATGAGGAGGGGATTTTTCTGGTTCGCGTTGCTCGCCGCGCTGGCCGTTGGCTGCGGCCGCAAAGCCACGGGTGAACACGAGTTTGCCCGGGGCCTCGCCGAATACAAGGACGGCAAATACGACAAAGCGGCGGCCGACTTCGAGCGCGCTCTCTCGTCCATGCAAACCAACGCGCTCGCCCTCAATTTCCTCGGCGTGTGCCGCCTCCAGCAGGGCGAGACCGACGCCGGACTCCGAAACCTTCAGGACGCGGTCCGCCTTGACCCCAATTACATCCCCGCCCGTTACAATCTCGCCCTCGCGCAACTCGAGCGGGGTCAAGGACCGGACGCCGTCGCCAACCTTCGACAGGTCGTCCAGAACAGCGCCGCCCCGGCCGATTCCTACTACCAACTCGGCCTCGCCTACATGCGCGTCTCCGCGTGGAGTCAGGCCGAGGAAGCCTTCAAACATCATTTGCCGGGCAACCCGAATCCGGCCGAGACACTCAACTGCCTCGGCATCGTCGCCGCTCGCAAACACGATTTCGTCGGGGCCAAACATTGGTTCGAGCAGTGCATCACGGCCGAACCGGGTTTCGCCACGGCCTATCTGAACCTCGCCAACCTCGAAAACCAGCAGCTCGGCCAGAAGAAGGAAGCGCTCGCAAATTACGAGAAGTATATCGACCTGTTCTCCAAGACCCAACCACGCGAGGATGTCCACCTCGCCATGCTTCAGGTCCGTCAGGAATTGGCCGCGAACCGGCAAACCAGCCCCGCGCGCACCCGAACCGCCACCAGCAGCGCCAACCCCAGTCGCGCCGCCTCCCGAAGTCGCCGCGCCCAAACCGGCAGCCCCGCCGCCTCCGGCAACGATTGTCACCGCGACCGTGGTCTCCGCGACACCGCCCGTACCCGCTCCGCCGCCGCCACCGCCCAAAAAAGTGCGCACGCCCATTGCCGCGCGGACGCTGAAGCCGGGCAATCGAACCAAAGCGCTGGTTCTGTTCAAGAACGCCGCCGAGTTGCAACACCAGAACAAGGCCGCCGATGCGATCTCCGAGTACGCAAAAGTCATCGCCGCCGATCCGTCGTATCCCAAGGCCTACTACAATCTGGCCATCGCCTATGGCAGCATCGGCCAGACCGAGCGCGCCATGGACAACTACGAACTCGCGCTCATGGCCGATCCCATCTACGCGGACGCCCGATTCAACTACGCCCTCCTGCTCCAATCGCAAGGGTTCACCGACGACGCCATCACGCAATTCAAGAAAATCCTCACCGCGAATCCGAACGACGCGTCCGCGCACCTGTCGCTCGGCACACTGTACGCCCGCGACCGCGCCACCTACGCCGAAGCCCGCGACCACTATCAATCATTCCTGAAACTGGCCCCGAACTCGCCCCTCGCCCGCGACATCCACCGCTGGCTCGACCAAAACCCCTGACCGTTGTTGTTTTGTAGGGCGGCGATGCCTGCTCATCCGCCGTAGCCTTGGCGAAGGTGGATCGTTTAGGTATCCCGCCGTCGCGCGCTGTGCGAGGTCTCCCGACCCCGCACGGATTCCGACCGCAGGTCTCCCGTCTAGTCTCGATGACGACTTGACATGCGATCAATCTGGCCCTTTCCGCCCAATTCCTCTCTCCACCCCCCCGCTTGCCCCTTGATCGAACCCAATTGAGGGGGGACGAACCCATTCGATTTTAGCGAATTTGATTTTCCTAATCACCTGTCCTCTGGCTACTTCCGCGTGCCATTTCGCATCGCTATCGTTGGGTTCGTTTCGCAAAAAGCACCTCTTTTACGAGTCCATTGGTTCTGGGTACAGGTGCCCCGTATCCACGGGCCAGCCGGGCGCCCGCGAACGGGTGCAAAACAGCCGCTATTTCAAAGAACTCCGCCCATCCTATCGCAAATCGATACCCATGTCAAATCCAAATTCGCTAAACAATGCTGCCGCACCGCCCGGTCAGTGTAGCCGCACGGCTTCAGCCCGCGTCCGGCCATGCCATCCGCTCCCTCCTGTTTGGAATCAGGGCGATTGCATTTAGAAGTTGAGCAGGGAGGCGAGGTACTGGTGGTCCCAGCCGGCGGCCTTTTGTTTGGCGCGGATGCCGAGTTTGACTCGCTGGTTGCGGCGCAGTTGGTTCAGGCATAAGGCCCGCAGCGTGGCCAGGTTCTGCGCCGCGTTCTGCTGGCGCACGGCGCAGCGGTCTTCGCCCATCTGCACGTCCAGCACCCAGTGCAGGCAATTCTCGATCTCCCAGTGGCCGCGCACCGCCGCCGCAAACCGCTCGACCTGCGCCGGCAGGCTGCTGAGATAGTAGCGCCGCTGCGTCGTCGATTTCCCCTGCACCTCCCGCACTGCTTCGACCATCCCGACGCTGCGTAAGGCTTCCCACTGGGGCCTGTCGGCCAGCCAAGCGATCGCTTCGGTAATCCAATAGCGACGGGTCTCGATGCGCCCGTGATCCTTCTCCAGGGTCTGGGTGAATTGATGGGCGAGGCCAGCAAAACCGCGCGCGTGGGCGTCGTCCAGAAACGCTTGGACTTCGGCGTGCAGCGTGCCCTGATTGCCTTTCAGTGCCAGCACGTAGTCGGCATCGGCCTCGTGAATCTCTTTGGCCACGGTCTTTTGGCAGCCCATCGCGTCCACCGTCACCACACAGCCGGCCAATTCCAGCGCCCGGAGCAGCGGGGGCAGTGCGGTGATCTCGTTGCTGTGGTCGTCCACCTTCAGTTGCCCCAGCACCAAGCGATTCCGGGCCGCCCAGACGTTGACCAGGTGGATCGGCCCGTGCCCGCGCGCCCGACTGTGCCGCAGCGTCTTGCCATCCAACGCCACCAATTCGCCGACGACGACCTGGCGCAGGCTTTGCGTCCACGCCAGGAAACAGTCCCGAAACTTCGCCGGATCAATGAGCCCGAACACGCGGTTGAAGGTGTCGTGCGAGGGAATGCCGTGCGGCAACGCCAGCCAGCTTTTGAACCACTCGGCCTTGCACCGACCGCACTGGGCGATTTCGGTGAAGCCCTCCGCACCGCAGAGCATGGCGCAGACGGCGATCATCAGGATATCCAGCAACTCGTGGCGCTTGGCCGGGCCGACGCGCGGGTCGGGTCGTGGAGCGAAGTGGTCTTTCAAATTGCGGAACGAGGATCGTTGGTTTTGCATCCCCATCTTCCACCACAAATCCCCGGAAACCGGAAGCAAAAACTTGTCGTCGCAAACCGGCTCCACCGGCCCACTTACAAAGAATTCCTTTCGCACCCCCCTTAAGAATCAAAATGCAATCGCCCTGTGTTTGGAATTGCTCCACGTCGACGGGATGCTACACTTCCCTTTGAAGTTGTAGAGTGGACAATGGCGCATAGGCAAATCCTAGAAGCCACCACTTGGCACAAATACTGAATCATGCAGCTCATCTACCTCGATGAATCTGGAAACACAGGCGTAGATCTGGTCGATCCTCACCAGCCTGTGTTCGTTCTCGGAGCCTTGCTCGTGCCCGAAGAACTGTGGTTGGCACTCGAAAGCGATCTTACGGCGCTGATCGAACGATACTTTCCTTCACCCCGCCCGGCCGACTTCGAACTCCACGCCACCGAGCTAATCAATCCCCGTGGCTATTTCCGCCAGTTTGCGGTCGCACACCGGCTCGAATTCTACCACGCTGTCTTGCTGGTTGCGGCCCGCTACCAACTCCGGTTCGTCTACCGCAGCATCGTAAAACGGAATTTCGCCCGCTGGCTGCAAAACACATTTGGCCCGGGCGTGCTCATCAATCCCCATGTCGCTGCCTTTTCCCTCGTCGCCCAGGTCATCCAGGAACACCTCAAGTCCCTCCCCGGCCCGCCACTCGGCATCTTTATCTCCGATGATAACCGCGAGGTGACGCCCGACGTTGAAAAGTCCATCCGCATCCTCCGTCGTGACAGTAGCAAGCTGCGTCTCGGACAAATCATCGAAAAAGGGTTCTTCATCGATTCCTCTACGAGCCTCCCTCTTCAGTTGTGCGACCTCTGCACCTATGCCGCACGCCGCCGCGAGGAAAGCATGGCCGGTTTCCCAATCAAGAAGATCGACCACCATTGCATCTCCTGGTTGGAACCACTGATCCATCGCGGGAATGAATCTTTGGTCGATGTTCTCGCGTGGCTGGAGTCGCAACAAAAAAAGGAGCGGCCAGGGGCATAAGCCGCGGGCCCGGAAAAGGTCCGAACCGCTCTGGTCGCTGCCAATACAATCGCACACCGCGAGCCCCTTGTAAACGTCAAACTACGGCCGATTCCCGTCCTACCCACCTCGAGAGTTCCGCGCTCAGCGTTGGACGTTGACCGTTAATCTGTTGCCACTCTCCTCTGTGTGCAAGCGACAGTTAAGTGTCGACCTCCCCATAAAGCATCCGGAAATGCCTTAACGCGACGTCCTTATTCCGATCAATGAAATCGTATAGCTGGCGATACGAACTGAGCGTGATCTTGCTACTAACATCGCCTTGGCTATCCAACGCTGGGAGCGTCATTGGCAGGTCCCACGCGAAGCCCTGCGATTCCAAGTGCGGTCCCAAGTGAACAAGCGGCAAGTAGGCCTCGATAAGCACGCGTAGCCTTTTGAGTTGCTCATTCCCCCACTTTATCTTCGGCATCTTCCCGGGGTAGTCCCAATATGGAAACAGACGATCCGCGTAAGGCATAAACCGCTTGCCCATGGCAATTCGCCATCGGTCGAAGAATATCGTCTGTAGTTCGGCGAACGTGACTAGATCTACATTGGTCTTGCGCACCGCTCTGCGCGCGCCGGCCTGAAACCCGGCGAGCGAGATGATGAATCCCCTATGCGCTCCATATTGGGAAACCACCGTCATAAATGAATGGATTACATCCTGCGGAACGGGTTTCTTCCAAAACTTGCACTCGCAAAGATACTGAGATACCGGAGTTACATGGGCATCACGGACCCACACATCGACCTTTTTGGAGCCGCGAACGAGTTTTAGCCGGGCATTGATCTCAACCTCACATCCCAGTTCCGCGAATAGCTGAGCAACCCGACTCTCGAGTTCAACCCAATCCGTCGGCTCCTGATCAAAGATTGACATGTGACCGGCCACCGTCACCAACTGCCCCTCACCGGAACGTCTCCGCCAACGCAATTGCCTTCAACATCGCCTTGGCCTTGTTGACGGTCTCCTGAAACTCGTATTTCGCATCGCTGTCGGCCACGATGCCGCCACCGGCCTGGACGTACGCGAACCCGTCTTTCAGCAACGCCGTGCGCAACGTGATGCAGCTATCGACGTTTCCGTTGAAGCTGAAATAACCCACCGCCCCGGCGTACGGCCCGCGCTGGCTTTGCTCCAATTCGCTGATGACCTGCATCGCCCGGATCTTCGGCGCGCCGCTCACCGTCCCCGCCGGGAACGTCGCCCGCATCAGATCGTACGCCGTGCGGCCCTGCTGCAACCGTCCCTCGACGCCGCTGACGATGTGCATCACGTGCGAGTACTTCTCGATCACCATGAACTCGGGCACGCGCACGCTGCCGAAATCGCACACGCGTCCGATATCGTTGCGCGCGAGGTCCACGAGCATCAAATGTTCGGCCCGCTCCTTTTCGTCGGCCAACAATTCTTCCTCGAGTCGCGCATCTTCTTCGGGCGTCTTGCCTCTCCATCGCGTGCCGGCAATCGGTCGAATCTCGACCCGGCCCTCTTCACAGCGCACGTGCACTTCCGGCGACGCGCCCACGAGTTGAAACCCGCCGAAATCGAGCAGGAACATGTATGGCGATGGATTCACCGAACGCAACGCGCGATAGATGTCCAATGCCGAGGTATGCGTCTTTGTCCGGAACCGCTGGGCCAGCACGACCTGAATAATGTCGCCCGCCCGGATGTATTCCTTGGCCGTGTTGACCATCTCCGCGTGGCGTTCCGGGCATCATATTCGAATCGACGTGCACCTCGGGGGCTTCCTTGCGAAATTCCAACGCGCGCGCGGCCAGCGGTTGCTGCAATTCGTGGATGATCTCGTCGATCCGCGCACACGCGGAGCCATACGCCACATCGGGTTTCCCGTCGATGTGCGCGTTCGCCACAACTTTGATCGTCTGGCTCACCCGATCGAAGATCAGGATGGTGTCCGTGATCATGAAACACAGCACGGGCGTATGCAGATCGTCGCGCCCGGGTTTGGGAACGCTCGGCTCAACCTGATGAATGTACTCGTACCCGAGAAAACCGACCGCTCCGCCGGTAAATCGCGGCAGACCCGATACCGCCACCGGCGTGTACTGCGCCATCTCTTTCTCGACTTCTTTCAGCGGGTCGCTATGATCCGCCTTATCGACCCGAATCACCTTGCGCGGATGGGACCCGATGAACGAATACCGCCCGATGTGCTCGCCACCCTCGACCGATTCGAACAGGAACGAACCGCCGCTCTTGGCCATCTTCTGGTAGGCCGAGACCGGCGTTTCCGCATCGGCAATGATCTCCCGGTACACGGGAATCAGGTTGCCGTGCCTGGCCAGTTCCAAAAACTCGGTTTTCGTCGGCGTGAACATTTTCTCTACTTCTTGCCGTACACTTTCTCCGGATCGACAATCCGCGGCTCGGTCACCTTGACCTCGCCCTTCTCGATGCTGCGATAGAAGCACGATTTGTATCCGTCATGGCACGCCGCGCCGCTCTGCTCGACCTGAATCAGCAGCGCGTCCTTGTCGCAATCGAACGCCACGTCTTTCACCTTCTGCGTGTGGCCGCTCGTCGCGCCCTTGTGCCAGTATTCCTTGCGCGACCGGCTCCAAAACACCGTCTCGCCGATGTCCAGCGTCCGCTTCAGCGACTCCTTGTTCATCCACGCCACCATCAACACGCGGCCCGAGGATTGTTCCTGGACGATGGCGGGGATCAACCCGTTCGCATCGTATTTCAGTTCGTCCAGTACGCTCATAATCGCACGCAAATGCCCTTCTCTCTCAAAAACTTTTTCACGTCGGCGACCTTGTACTCGCCAAAATGGAAAATCGACGCCGCCAACACCGCGTCGGCCTTCCCGTCAGTCAACACCTCGGCCATATGTTTGAGGCTGCCCGCGCCGCCACTGGCGATGACGGGAATATGCACCGCCTCGCTGATCGCCCGCGTCAACAACACGTCGTATCCCGCCTTTGTCCCATCGGCATCCATGCTGGTCAACAGGATTTCACCGGCCCCGAGCGCCTCCACTTGACGCGCCCATCTCACCGCGTCGATGCCCGCGGCATTGCGGCCGCCGTGCGTGTACACCGCCCAACGCGGCCCGTCGCTTCCCGCGCCGCGGCCTACGCTCCTCTTGGCATCAATGGCCACCACGATGCATTGCGAGCCGAACCGCTCCGCGCCCGCGCGGATCACGTCGGGCTTTTGCACCGCTGCCGTGTTCAGGCTCGTCTTGTCCGCGCCCGCCTTGAGCATCGCGCGAATATCGTCCACCGTCCGAATCCCGCCGCCGACCGTCAACGGCATGAAACATTCGTTCGCCGTCCGTTCCACGACGTCGATCATGGTCGCGCGGTTCTCGGAACTCGCCGTGATGTCGAGAAAGACCAGCTCGTCCGCGCCCTGGCGGTCGTATTCCTTGGCGCACTCGACGGGATCGCCGGCGTCGCGCAGGTTCAGGAACTTCGTCCCTTTCACCACGCGTCCGCGGTCCACGTCCAGACACGGTATGATGCGTTTGGCGAGCATGAGGCGGGAACAATACAGCACAGAGGAGCCAGAATCCAGAATGAAGGCGGGTCACAAAATTGTAGCCGCGAAACTCTTTCGCGGTCCATTTCTTGTAGCTGCGAATCTCATTCGCGGATAGAATCCTGCCGTGTCTAACCAACACCACCTCCGCCGTGTTCCTGTCTGGCTCCCAAATGACAAATCGATCATCTATTTCATCACCTGCTGCGCCGTAAACCGGCGGCCGTGCCTGGCAAACGATGACGCACACCAAGCCATTCGGAGCGCGTGGTCACGTCTTCCTGACTGGCGCGCAGGACGCTACGTCATCATGCTAGTGTGCTGTCCCTAACGCTTCGTTACAATGAATCGCTTCATTTTGACCAGATGGACATTGGAAAGGCATTTCAGTGACACCACACTAGATCATGTACACTTCTTTGCCTCACCAATTCATCGCGATGCGGATTTGTCGAAGTTTATGCAGGCTTTTCGCTCCCTGGTGACGCGCCAACTGCGTCCGCTCGGTTTTCCGTATCCGCTTTGGCAGCGGGAATTCTTTGACCGTTTGCTTCGCAGCGGCGAGAGTTACGAAACAAAATGGCAGTATGTATGGCACAATGCCGTGCGTCATGGGTTGGTCAAGCGTGCTGAGGATTGGCCGTTCTGCGGAGAAATCTGCCGTCTGGAATTATGACCGCGAATAAGATTCGCGGCTACAAATCCCATCGTCTCCACCATTGTCGCCGCGAAACTTTTTTGCGGCCCAAGCCAAAACTGGTCTCAAACGAGCGCCAATTGACCTTTCACCGCGACTTACTTCACCTTGATCTTCGACAGATCCACTGCCGGTTTCGGGAACTTCGGGTTCATCCGCTCCAGTGTCTCGACAATGATCTGCGAGACGGCGAGGTTGCGGAACCATTTTTTGTTCGCGGGAATGACAAACCACGGGGCCGTCGATGTGCTGCACCGGCTCAACACGGCTTCGTAGGCTTTCACATAATCATCCCAGCGCCGGCGCTCCTTGCCATCAGCCTCGGTGATCTTCCAGTTCCGGTTCGGGTCGTTGAGCCGTTCCTCCAACCGTTCCAACTGTTCCCTCTTACTGATGTGCAGGAAGAACTTCAGGATGGTCACGCCGTTCTCGCTCATCAACTTCTCGAATGCGTTGATCTGGTCGTAGCGCGCCGACCAGACGGACTTCGGGACAAGCTCGTGCACGCGCACCACCAACACGTCCTCGTACTGCGAGCGATTGAAGATGCCGACTTCGCCGTGCGCGGGCACCGCCTTGTGGATGCGCCACAGAAAATCATGCGCGGCTTCTTCTGCCGACGGCACCTTGAACGATGTGGCCCGGCAGGTCTGCGGATTCAATCCCGTCATCACATGCCGCACCGTCCCGTCCTTGCCCGCCGCGTCCATGCCCTGCAGGATAATCAACAGCGCGCGCCGGCTTTCCGCGTACAACCGATACTCCAACTCGGCCATGCGCGCGATGTTCTTCTCCAACCGCTCGTTCGCCTTGTCGCCCTTGTCGAAACCCGCCGTGTCATCGGGATCAAAATCGCCCAGCCGCACCTTGGCGCGCGGCGGCACTCGAAAGCGTTTGTCCATTTTCATAAGCGTTACCCTTCCACGTCGCCGACGATTTCCTCAACGATGTCCTCGATGGTCAGAATGCCAACGTGCTTGCCCTCGGGGCTGACGACGATGCTGATGGAATGACGGCCCGCGCGCAGGACGGGCAGCACGCGATTGATGCGTTCCGTCGACGCCACGAATTGCGGCTTTTGCATGAGTTGTCCCGCCGTCGTGCCGGCCCGACCGGTGTTTTCAAACAGGATTTCGTACACGTTGATGACCCCGACGATCTTCTCGCCTTCTCGCACGGGGAACCGGGCGAAGCCGGTCGTCTGCGACAACACGAAGAGTTCCGCCACGAGGATGTCGCGCGTGACCGAGACCGTGCGCGAGATCGGCAACATGACGTCGTAGACCGTTTTGTAGGGAAAATCGAACACGCCATCGATCATCTCGCGTTCCTCGGCGGTGAGCGCGCCGCCGGCTTCCCCCTCTTTCGCCAGGTGCTTGAGTTCCTCGCGGGTGACGAAGAAACTCTTCGGCGCATCCGAGCCGCCGCCCAGACGGACGACCATCCGCATGACAAACCCCACGAACAACACCACCGGGGCGCACAACCAGGCCATCGCGTTCAGCGCGTCGGCGATGGTCATGCAGAGCCGGTGCGCGTAATGGCGGAACAGCGACTTGGGAACGATTTCGCCGAAGACCAGCAACAGCCCCGAGCCAACAAATGCCGCGCCAAACTCGACCCAGAAGTTATCGGTGTGAAACAGAAGTGTCGCGAGCGCGGAAGCGTACACGCCCACGAGCACGTTGGCGAGGTTCGTGCCGAACAGCGTCGTGCCCAGCAATCGCTCCGAGTTCTCGACGAACCCGTTTAGAATGATCGCGCGGCGGTTCTTGCGTTCCACCTCGTGGCGCAACCGGACGCGGTTCAGTGAAATCAGGCCGGTCTCCGCCCCGGCGAAGAAGGCGGACGCCAGCACGCCACTCAGGATGATGAGAAGATAATGGAAGGCGTCCATGTCAGTTTTCTCCCTCGGCGAACGTCTCCGGAGCAACCTCCAGCAGGACTTCACCGACGCGGTTCTTGACGACCTTGCGCGCGGTGGCGGAGACGCTGCCGACGCGGACCTGTTCGCCGTCCTTCGGGAGCGCGCCGAGCTGGGCGATCACCCAGCCCGCGATGGTTTCGACGTCCGGCGCGTGCAGCGTGAGACCGCATTGCTCGTTGACGAGTTCCAACCGCGCTTTGCCGTTGATGAGATACCGGCGCTCGTCGAGTTTCTGCACCATGATCTCGCTCTTGTCGAATTCGTCTTCGATTTCGCCAACGATCTCCTCGAGGATATCTTCGAGCGTGACCATCCCCTGGGTGCCGCCGTATTCGTCGACCACGATGGCGACGGGATGCTCCTGTTTGCGAAAGCTCTTCAACAACCTGGCCACGGACATCGTCTCGGGAACGAAATTCGGCAATTCCACGACCTCATCGAGGTCGCGGGCGGGGCTGACGAGGAAGTCTTTGACCTTGAGCATGCCTTCGACGGTGTCCGGCGTGTCGTGGATGATGGGCACGCGGCGGTGCTTGATGCGCCGCAACGCCTCGACCATCTCCGGCGGGCTCAGCGAGTCGTCCACGCACTGCATGTCCACGCGCGGGGTCATGACCTCCTTGACCTGCATTTTTTCCAGCGCGAGGATCTGGTTGACCATGTAGCGCTCCTCTTTGCGGACCACGCCGGCCCGCTCGCTGACGGTGAGCAATGTGCGGTATTCGTCTTCGGTCGGGGCCGCCGACCGTACTTTTTGGTCGGCAAAGTACGGCAACCGGTCGAAGCCCCGGACGATCACCGCCGACAACGCCTCGGCGGCGTGGCGCAGTCGGGACGTGGAGGCGACCGTCCACTGGATGGGCCGGGCGAGGTGCATCGCAAAGAATTCCGCGCTGCGAATGACCAGTGTCTTCGGCACGACCTCGCCGCACAACAGAATGACCACCGTCATCACGGGCACCGCGAACGCTTCCGCCCGCCCGGGAATGAGCGTCTGCAGAATCGCGTAGCCAAGGATGGCGGCGGTGACGTTGACGACGGTGTTGCCGAAGAGGATGGTCGAGAGGAGCCGGTGGGGTTGGTCGAGCAACTCACTGATGATCTGGCCCCAGGTCGGGTGTTCCTGCCGAAGATGGCGGAGCTGCAGCTTGCTCAATGAGAACAGCGCAATTTCCGTCCCCGAGAAAAAGGCCGACAGAACCAGCAGCCCTCCCAGCGCGAGCAGTTCCAGAATCAGCGTGATGGTCAACATGAGCGCTGCGGCAAGTCTATGAAACTTCCGCAGGCCGCGTCAATGACACGACAACGCCACGAATCCGAGCGCCTCAGTCTCTCTCTGCTGGCTTGGCCGCCGAAGCGCCCCGTACCACCTGCGGTATTCATACCGCCGAGCGTGCGGCATGCGAGGGGTGGTGATTACCAGGAATACTCTGGCGCACTCTGGCGGACACTGACGGTAGTACGCGCGGTGGACTTAGGTTTTTTTTCACACGCGTCACACAAGGTGTGGAATTTAGGCAAATGGGATGATTTCCCTCGACATTTGAGGTGTTGGCCGGTCTGACGCGTTAAGACTTTTGGGTTTAATTCACATGGCGCGGCGTTCAACAATTAGGGTTCGTTTGCTGGGCTGTCCCATAGATCTATCTCAAACCCGGGAGATAGGCTTGTTCTGGCTGGGCCAGGTAGCGGAAGTGACCGTTGGCTGTCCCATAGCAGCGCAGTAAACTCAGCACATCCCATTTTTTCCACAGGGCGGCGCGGATCAAGGTGAAGAGGCGGCTGAAGCTGTGGCTCCAATCCGCCAGAAAGGCCAGATAGCGCAGGAGTAGATAGACCAGCAGCGCGGTCCACACCTGCCAGCGCACGGCGTTGGCGCTGGTGCCGAGGAAATCGGCCAATTGCAACGTCTGCTTGATCTGCTTGAAGAACACTTCGATCTGCCAACGGCAGCGATACAACTCGACAATGCTGGTGGCGCTCCATTCCAGGTTGTTGGTCAGGAATTCCATTTCCACTTCCCGACCGTCCACCTCGACGAGCGCGATAATCCGCCGCAGCTCCACCGGGTAGTCGGCCAAGGTGGTGGGCGTTTGTAGTTGGATCAAGTCATCGCGCAGGATTTTGCCCGCCGCACCGTGCTGAAAACACCGCACCACCAGGAAACTCAAGTTCTCCTTGGCGCGGGTGACCCAAAACACCTCGCGCATGGACAGGTCGGCCAGATGCTCGAAGTCCACGTACGCCTTGTCAAATATGACGATTTCACCCGCTTTGACGCCCGCACACAGTTCCCGTGCCCGTTTGGCGTCGTTGTGCCGGGCGGTGTCCACGATGGCAAAGAGCGGCAGGAAACTTTGCAGGTCCAATCGCAGATGACACTTGGCGGCGGCCTTGCGTCGGCGATGCTTGGCCCAATCCAGGCACGAGGCGATCAAGGGGATGGTGGTTGAATCCACCAGATGAATCGTGCGCTTGAACTTCCGGGCAAACCGCTGGCCCGCCCGACCGCTGACGAAGCCCGGAGACTGGTTGCCCAAATGTTCCAACACCGACCAGAAGAGTTGCTCGGCCATTTGTGCCGGGCGCACCTTGTTGGCGTGGGAGAGAGTATTGCGGTTGGGCGGGGTGGCCCCACGCAGACTGGACAGTGGCCCCGAGTGCAAACCCAGCGCGTCGCAGACATCGTTGAGGCCGATGCTGTGAGTGAGTTGGGCATACATCAGGGCGACCAGATGACTCCAGGGGCTGAAGGTGCGGGCTTTGTCTTGGACCCCGGTAGCCCGCGCCAGCTTGGGTACCAGGAAGTCAGGAATGAAGTTGCAAATCTGCCGCAGGAGGTTCAATTTTGCGGCGGCTGGAATGTTCTTGTTGTGCTTTTTCATCCCTGCCGTGTGGCAGGGCTACACGAGACATTCCAGCTTTTTTCAAAACCCTATGGGATGGCTGTGGTTTTTTTTATATGCCCCAAGTAGAGGCATGAGGAGACGACGGCAGTTGCGATGGTCGCGAGATTTGCCAGATCGGCAAAGTAATCATGCACCGTCATCATGCCGGTCAGAGTAGCAGGACTGACGGTCAATGTCAATGCGAGGCGTGACTGTCCCGCCGTTGTTTGTGGCGGCGGTTGCCGATCACCTGTGGGGACTTATCCTTGGAGACACAGATATTTCCAATCTAGAGACAGAGTTCTTTCCAACGACCTGGGTTTTTTTATATGACCCGCGTTGATACAGGGAGTTTTCGCAAGACCTAGACTTTTTTTGTGTGCCCGAAATAGACGCACACAAATCTCGATGACCTTCCATGTCCAACCCGCAAGGTCAATGAGACTCGCGATCAATCCGATGATTGCCGCGACGATCAAGAAAGTCCCCATTGACCGCAGCATACTCATGCCGAGCGTTGTGTCAAGCGTGGGCGGTGGCGCGGCACATGCGAGGATTAGTGTAAATCCGTGATGCCTGCCCTGCGGAATTGTTCCTCGAAGTCTGATCGAAGTTTCGCAACATCTATCATATTGGGCGCATCTCCCCCAATCTGGTAGAAGCCCATCACGATAGTTGCGCCAGACGGTGTTATCGTTTTCTCCATCGTCAGAAGTTGATGGTAATGCTTCATATCAACTTGGCGCCTGTAACCTATTACGACACCAACGACTTCCCCTTCGACGGCGTAATTGGGTTTGAGCGGATCACCCCCTAGAACGGTTTCCGTAGGAATGTTAGTCACCGCGCCACTTGCGAACCTTCCCCGCACCAGGGGTCTGGGCTTCGCCTCCATATATCCAGGTTTTAGCGTACCGAAAAACTCGTTGGTGCTTGGGGTGACTGTCGCGAACAGAATGGCTTCCACTTGTAGATCCCAGACGGGAACCGGACCAACATTAAGAAAGGAGAAATGTGTTGTCCCCTTGCTCTCGGCCATTCCCTTGCTAAGGTCAATATACACAGCCGGTTCAATCGTCGCCTCGAACTGTTTCCGCGAGATGTCGAGTGATTCTTTCGTCTGCCACATTGACCATAGCATAGCGAAGAAAATCAATGTCTGAGCGGCACCGAATCCGATTTCCAACCAATCCTTCTTCGTGAATCGTTCCTCTCTTTCAGGCTTCTCCATGAACGGGACAATAATGCGATGCCAACGACGCGGCAAGACAAGACAACAAAGGGGAGGTGTCAAGTGGAACTCCGAAGCAACCAGTGACGGTTTTCCCCGTCCACCACGGGCATTTCGAGCCAAAAGTTGCCCCGGACGGCGCAGCCCGCGTCAATGACACGACGACGCGACGAATCCGGACGGGAGTATCTGACACTGCCATCAGAACTGGTGTGGTGTAGCCGCCTCGCTCCCTGCTCCGAAGCGTGAACCGAGCTTCGGAGTGAATCGGGGCACATTCCGGCACGGCGACAGAGCGCCGTGGCTACATCTGACCCGTGTTATTTGCTCGGGCTCGGCGCCTGAACGGGGGCCGTCCGGACGGTCGGGTCGGTCACGGCCGACGGAGACGGAGCGGGCGCGGGCAAGAGCACCTCGACCTTGGCCGCCTTGCGCAGGTCAGCCACATACGTGCGGGTGAGATCGCTGCCCTTGCGTTGCTTGAGGTAATCGGCGAGCTTGTCCTTGACCTCATCAAACGGCATGACCTGCGCCGGTTTCCGGCCTGTGACCTGCAGGATATGGTAGCCAAACTGGGTGGTAATGACGCCGCTGATTTCGTTCGTCTTCAATGAAAACGCGACGGTGTCAAACTCCGGCACCATGCGACCGCGCTGGAAGTACCCGAGGTCGCCACCGGTTTCGGCGTTGCTGGGATCTTCGGAAACCTTCTTGGCCACGTCGGCGAATTTCGAGCCGCCCTTGACCAGCGAGAGAGCGGCGTCGATCTGGGCCCGCTTTTCCCTCTTCACCTCGTCGGTCGCAGACGGCGAGCAACGGATGAGGATGTGACTGGCCCGAACGAGTTCGGGCTGTTTGAATTGGTCGGGATTGCCGTCGTAGAACGCCTTGACGTCCTCCGGCGAAATCTTGACCTGTTTGTCAACGACGGACTGAATCGTCTCGCGGATGATGATACTGTCGCGAACCTCACGAGTAAACTGTTCGATAGTGGCACCGCTGTCGGCGAGCGCCTTGCTGAACTCAGCGTCGCCGCCCTTGCTCGCTTTCGCCTGGTCGAGTTGTTCCTGGACCTTTTTGTCGATGTCGGCGGGGAGTTGCTTGAGGCCCTGCTGGAGGATAAGTTGGCGACCAATCATCTGGTCCAACACCCGTTGCTGGAGCACTGCCATTTGTGCGGGGGGAACGGGACGACCCTGGTGCGCCATCTGGTCGCTATATCCCTGGACCTCAGCGTCGAGATCCTTGCGGGATATCTCGACGCCATTCACCCGGGCCGCGACTTCACCGCCCGTGGCGGCTGTGGCCGCAATCAAGGTGGATTTGTTGGTGGAAGCGGCAGGCGCTGCCGTCAAGTTGGCAGAAAACACCTGACTGGCAAAAGCTCCGGCAACGGCGAAGACGGTGAGAACGACACGAATCTTCATGAATTCCTTCTTGGGTGATGTGATTTATCTTTCGAGTAAAGTGCGGGGGACGCTACCACGCGACCCCTACCGCGTCAAGTACCATCCGGGGAGACGAAACCGCAGAAAACGGCGCAAATATGAGGCTTTCTGGTGGGGTCCGCTCAAAAATGGACGGCCTTAGCGACGAAAGTGATTCAGGCCGATCAATTGGGTCAGGCTCCGCGGAGTGATCGGTCGTTCGGCTCGAGCGAACAACGCCTCAATGGCTTCGTGCGCCACCAGATCGATCTGCTCGTCGGTTGCCCCAGCATTTATGGCCAGTGTGACCAACTTCTCGTATTGCCAGGTGGCGCCCCTAAGGATGGCTTCTTTCAGCGCGTGCAAGGCCAGACTCGACTGGGTGGGTTGGCTGCACCTGGCTGTTTTCATTCCATTTTCGCGAAGAGCAAAGACCGCGCCAACTTTGCGCGCCGAAGCGAAAAGAATGCGGTCGGGACACAATGATTCTCCCGGTGGCATGGAATCCGACCTTGGAGAGAAGGCCACCGCCCAGAATCAGTTTGTCAGCCCTGCAAATGGTGATACACTGATCCATGGTGGACTGGACCCGGTAATCGTGGTCCGGTGAAATGTGGGTTGGTTCTGGCAAATTCTCGCTCATCAGCAAAGGGGGACTTTATGAAGGAACACAGCCGATTTAGCAGCCTCGCTCCCGGATGGGGGCGGCGGGTTTTGACCGCTATGGCTCTGCTGGGCCTCGCGGCCGCGTCAGCGCCGGCGGCGGACGTGAAGCCGGCCGCAGCGGACGCGAAGCCGGCGATTGATGCGCGTGCGGATGAACTCCTGCGGCGCATGGGTGATTACCTGGCGCAAGCACAGTTTTTCTCCGTCAACGCCGAAATCTGGCAGGACGCGCAACTGGCCTCGGGTCAGAGGGTCCAAGCCGGCCGGACGGTTGACCTGCAGGTACGCCGACCCAATCGCTTTCACGCGGAGGTGCGTTCCACGCGCCGCAATCGCGGGCTGTATTACGACGGCAAAACGATCACCGTGCTCAACCGCGTCGAGAATTTCTACGGCAGTATTCCCGCGCCCGGCGCGCTCGATGAAGCGTTGGACATGGCCTGCGAGCGTTTCGGCATCACGATGCCACTGGAGGACGTGATCGTCAGCGACCCCTACCAGAACGCGATTCACAAGGCCGTGTCCGGAACGGACCTCGGTCCGGTGACGGTCCTCGGCGTTCCATGCGAGCACCTGGCCTTTTCGCTGGGGATGGTGGATTGGCAGATTTGGATCGAGGCTGGCGCCAAGCCGGTGCCGCGAAAGATCGTCATTACCTACAAGGACGAGGACGGAGCCCCGCAGTACACCGCAATTTTCTCCAACTGGGATTTCGAAACGAAACTGCCGGACTTCCTGTTCAACTTCGAGCCGCCGTCGGGAGTCACGAAAATCAGCGTGGCGGAGATCAAAGCCGAAAACCAGGCGCAGAAAAGCGGGGGCAAATAACCATGAACCTTGCGACAGCTGCTTTGCGTAAAGGAATCGGGATCAGCCTTCTGGTGCTGTTGGCCGCCGTGACGCCAGGTTATGCGCAACGGCAGGAACCACGGGGAGCCGAGGCTCCGCGAGTATCGGAACCTCCACGTCAAGCTCCGCGGCCGGCGGTACAACGACAGCCCGCCGTCGTGGATCGCACCAATCATGGAAGCATCCGCCACGTGGACACGCATGTCGTCCAGCGACCTGTCGTGGCGCCGCGCGTTGTCGGAGCGCTGGGCGGTGGTATTGATCAACACCAGCATGTCATCGCGCATCACGACGTGGATGCGGACATTGGCCGCACACGGTTCTGGCACGGCTTTGTTTTTGGCGCGCGCATACACGGCCTGCGGCCGGGATATTTGCAGATCTACGTGGGTGGAATCCCCTTCTTCTACGATGACGGGGTCTTTTACCAACAGACGGGCGATGACTATCAGGAGGTTTACCCACCCGTCGGCGCGGATGTCCAGGACCTGCCCGATGGGGCCATTGAAATCGACGCGGGGAATATCGCCTACTTTTACGCGGGCGGCGCTTTTTATGTGCTACAGAGCGACGGATACGTCATTGCCCCCACCCCGATCGGGGTAACGGTCCCCGAACTGCCGCCCGGCGCGGTCGAGGTGTCGTACAATGGCGGCATGGCATACCAGTTCAACGGGATTTATTACCAGCCGCAGTTTGTCGACGGCGTGACCCAGTACGTGACGTTCTCGCCCTGACAACGAGACGGATTCGGCGCGCTGACGGGCGCCGGGTCGTGTACTAACAGATTGTTGCCGAAGGGACGAAACAGCCACCTCATGGGGCTGGATTCGGAAAGTAGTTTCTGGTGTCTAAACAGGCAACGCCAAGACGGGCAAATCGTTTGTTGAAATGCCGTACCGTCAGATTCGTGCGCTCCGCAAAGATGGTATTGATTCGGTCTTGGTCTTTCGCTCCCTTTGGACGACTGAGAGGTTGATTGAGGAGGCCTGCAACTGTTAAGCTGTTGTCAGGAGACATCAGATGCATCTCAAATACACCTCGCCCTACGCGTTTCTCATTGCCGTAGTGGCTGCTGCTGTCATCGTCAAGTTTGCATTTGGATTCCACAGCATAGATGGCATTATCGTGTTTCCTTTCATTGCCCTCCCCCTGATATTAGCGTTGAATGCCCTTTGGCGGGCAAGAACCGGGAAGAAGTGATAAACAGCTACAGCCACCGCCAGCAACAATCTGTTAGCCCACGACCGGGCGACGGCGAACCCTCAGAATCGGCTTGTGAGTGTTTTCACAAGGTGATATATTGTGTGTGGTTGTTCGACGGAGCGATCCGCGATCATCGCGGCGTACGTCAGAGGGGATATTCAGGTTTGTGCCTGTTTCCCCGTAGGTAACACCCGTTCAGGGTACTGCCCTCCGAACACGCGTCGGTTGAGCCGCCAAGGAGAGTGAGTCCGTGGAAGGAACACTGCAAATGAGGCAAGAATTATGAGTACCAGGAAAGTTCTGCTGACCAGTGTCTGCCGGCCGATGGGGCCGCAATACGGCGATGCGCCATCGGTCGGCTATGAACTGCTTTACCGCCAGGTGACGCGCGCGCAGGGCATTTTCAGCCCGCGCACGGTGAACGTCCAGTTTTCGGTCTGGATTACATCGCCGAAAATCTCGACGCGCCGACGGTGGTGCTGCAATACCCGTCCAAGCGCGAGCTGATCAAGGAACTCAAGAAGGGCTACGACTACGTGGGCATTTCGTTCATCATGGCGGTGATGCACAAGATGAAGGAGACGGTCGCCTTGATCCGCCAATACGCGCCCAACAGCAAGATCGTCCTCGGCGGCTACGGCACGGTGTTGAAGGACGAAGTGCTCAAGCCGTATGCGGACTTCATCTGCCGCGAGGAAGGCGTGGGCTATTTCCGCCGGCTGCTGGGCGAACCGGAAATTCCGATGCCCTACAAACATCCGCTGATCGTGAGCTGGCTGAAGGTGTTCGGCTGGAAGGTGTCCGGCACGGGCAAGATTTTCGCCGGCCTGGGCTGCCCCAACGGCTGCGATTTCTGCTGCACGTCGCATTTCTTCTCGCGCAAACACATCAAGCTGCTGCCCACCGGGCAGCGACATCTTACAACGTCGTGGAGCGTTATCTCGACCTGGATCCGAGCCTGGTGTTTCTGATTATCGACGAGGATTTTCTGCTGAACAAGAAGCGGGCGATGGAATTCCGCGATTGCGTTTTGCAAGGGCGGCAAAAAGCTCTCCATCTTCGCCTTCTCCAGCATCAAGGCCATCAGCCAGTACACCGTCGAGGAAATTCTGGAGATGGGCATTGACGGGTTCTGGATCGGCTACGAAGGCACGCGGTCGAATTACGCCAAGCAACAAGGCCGGCCCGTGGAGGAAATTCTCACCGAATTTCGCGAGCACGGCATCACGGTGCTGACCTCGATGATCGTCGGGTTTGATTATCAGACGCCCGGAAGTGATCGCCGCAGGAACTGGACGGGCTGATGAAGCTCAAGCCGTCGCTGGCGCAGTTCCTGATTTACGGGCCGGTGCCCGGCACGCCGTTCTACGAGCGCATCATCAAGGAAAATCTTGCTGCAGGACGTTTACACCGACCGACAAGGATTTGTTCTACCGGCGCGCGGACGGGTTCCGCACCATGATCAAGCATCCGACGCTCTCGCCGGCGCGAGATCGAAGACACTCCAGCAGTGGTGTTTCGAGCAGGATTTTCAGCGGCTCGGCCCGAGCATTTATCCGCGTGCTGGAATCGCGGTTTCTCGGCTACCAGAAACTCAAGAACTCGCCGAATCCGGTCTTGCGGCGGAAGGCCGAGTATTACGCCGCCGAATTGCGCTTCGCGCTACCCGGTGTTCCTCGCCGGCCGGTTGCTCGGTCCCAACGCCACCATCCGCCGCTGGATTGGCGATTTGGAGCGGCAGATTCACGCGGAACTCGGCGGCCCGACGCTGGCACAGCGACTCAAATCCGTCGCTCGCCGTCGGGGCGGCGCTGTGGACGGGGGTGACTTTGAAGTTCGACCTGTTCCAGCATCCCAAATTGCATCCGGACGACCTATCGCCTGCCGGAGAAACGCTGGAGCGAATTCGGTCTCTGGGAAGAATTCCAGAACAAGATCGCGATGCCCGACCTCTCCATCCAGGTCGAACTGCAACACGCCAAGCAACAGGTCTGGATGCGGTTGAAAGGCGCGCTTGTCCGGTGCCCGACGCGGAAAAGCTGGGCCAACGCATCCGCGATTCACTGGCGCGGAGCAAGAGCCGGCTGGTGCTGGATCTGAACAAGCTGCACTGGGACAAGGTGGACAATCTGAAGCCGCTGGCCGAGAAACTGGCCGCCTATCGTTCCCGCATCCGGGTGGTGCTGCCCAAACTACAGGCCGCGCATCCCGAACTGCTCCTGCTCGCCAGCGCCTTCCAACATTACAAGGGGTAGGATTCCCTGATGCAATCGCCGACGTGGATGACGCCTTCCGAAACGATCTGGGCTCGTAAGCCGCCTTTATTGACGAGCCCTTTTAAGATTTCTGGAAAGGAAGTTTTGGCCAGATAATTACAGGGCTCACAAAGGCGAATGCCTCGGATGCGGACGTCCCCGACCAGGAACTCCTTGCCGGCCAGTTCATTCAGGTCGACCCCTTCCGTCACGATGTTCCGTCTCGCGTGCGCTGCTGTAAACGCGAGGCCCGACTCGTGAGCGAACGCCTCGATCTTTTCGCGTTCGATGAAGGTGATTTCGAAGTCGGGCTTTTGCGGATGCGGGGAAAAGGTGCCGTCACCGGTAAAATACCGATCTCCCACCAGACCCTTGCCGGGAACAGCCCGAACCTCCTGCGTCGGCTGCATGGCAGACGTTGGCGATGGTGAGATAAGAATCTAAGCGACTCGTTTCATTCCGTTGCCGGACCGCGTTGACTACAGCGCCGTGTTAGGCGACGCGCTCATGTCTCAACTGCCCTGCGCTTGGTGCTGCGTGTCCTGACGTGGCGGCTCAAGTGTGCAAATCCCATTACACCCCTGATGGAACCGCGAGGAAAGCAGAAAAGGAGTCCGCGCTTTGGACGATGGGCGACCCTTGCCGTTGGAACTTCCGAGGGGTGCCGCTGCGCCGTCGGCAAATCTTCAGCGCGTCTCGCTCCGCTGGTGTTGCACTCGGCTGGCTCCGCTCAGTCCCCTGGCTGCGCCCTTCGGGCGCCGGCACGACGCGACGCCGTCTCGCGGCAACCCTTGCCGCTCGGCTTACTGGCGAGCTTGCAGTCGCGCCAATGCATTCTGCGCTTGAGTGAAATCGGGTTTGATCCGTAGCGCTTGCTCGTACTGTACAATCGCCTCCGGCACCCGGCCCATCTGCGCTAGAGCGTTCCCCAGATTGTAGTGCGCCTCGGCGTCATCGGGATTGATCCGCTAGCGCCTGCTCGAAATGGCCTATCGCTTCCTGCATTCGGCCCGATCGGACCAAGGCGACCCCCAGATTGCAGTGCGCCTCAGCGTTATCGGGGTTGATCCGCAGCGCCCGCTCGTAATGCTTTATCGCTTCCGGTATCCTTGCCCGCCTCGCCAAAACGGCTCCCAGATCGCAGTGCGCCTCAGCGTAATCTGGCCTGATCCGTAGGGCCTGCTGGAAGTGGGCGATACTCTCCTCACGCTTGGCCGTTTCACACAAACTGACCCCCAGGTTGTAGTGCGCCTCGGCGTAATTGGGGTTGATCCGCAGGGCCTGCTGGTACTGCACAATCGCTCTTCGCGTCTTGCCCATTTGCCTCATACAAGGCAACCCCGAGCTTGTGGTGCGCCTCGGCGTAATTCGGGTTGAGCCGCAGGGCCTGCTGGTACTGCACAATCGCCTCTTCACGCTTGCCGGTCTGATACAAGGCATGCCTAGATTGTTGTATGGCTCCGCGTGAAGGACAACGCTCGCGAATAAGTTAAACGCCACTGAGTAGGTCAGCAGGAGGCTCCAGCCCCAGCGCACCGCACGCCGCCAGAGCTGGCGGTCCGCCAGTGCGCGCTCCAAACCCAAGATGCCAACCGCAGCCAGCAGCAGTAGTGCCGGCAGGAATTCCACCTCGTAGCGGGCGACCGCGCTGATGAAGAACAAAAGGGGCAACACGCAAGTGCCGAACAACAGGGCCACCGCCGCCCCAAACCAGCGCAAGACTGAGCCTGCCTGCCCCGACCGGCCCCGCCACGCCAACGGCACGGCCAGCGCCAGCCATACCAGGGGAATGTTGGTCAGGACTCCGAAGGGAGTCTCAACTCCCCCGTAGCCCGCTGGCACGGGTGGCAAAGCGATTTCACGCACAAAGGGAAAACGACTGCTCCAGCGCGCCGGCTTCAAAAGATAGACCCGGAAATTGAACCACAAATAATGCGGGTTGAAGAACTGCCGGGTAACATGCTGCTCCCCGGCCAACTGGTAGTGCCATCCGAATTCCAACGGGCTGTCAAATCGCAGTTCGTTGTAGAGCATCAGCCCCAACCCAATGAGTGTGATCGGGACAGTCGCCGCCGCCAGCATCGGCCACACCGGCCGTCGCTCCTGCCGCGCTTGACCCACTGGCGCCAACAGGATAATCGCGCCGAACAACAAGTTTGGTCGCGCCCCCAATGCCAGCCCATACGCCACACTCGCCGCGGCCAGCCACCGCCACCTTCCCTCCCGCTCATGCAATGCACGCCAGATTGCCCCGAGCGCAAGCATGGCCAGCATATACCCGCAACTGATCGCCACCTCGTAGACTCCGCATCGTTCCAACAGCAACGGCACGCCCGTTGCCAAAGCGAGTCCGAGCGCACAGGCGGCCACCGGCCAGACACTCACCTCGGAAAAGTAACGCCGCCACAGTCCGACGAGTATCCCCATGCTCGCCAAAAAGCCAACGGCGCAAAAAATCGTCACAGACTGACCATAGAACAGGTAGTGGCTGGTCAACGCTGCGACTGGCCAGAACAACATCAACGCCGGCGTAACCCCGAAGTACAAGTACGGCCGGCCCTTGTAGTAGCTCATGTCGCCTATCCCGTAGGGCGGGCCCCAGTAGACACGGTTCGCGGCCGGATCGTAGGGATCGGGGAGGCGCGCGAACCCGGTCGGCACCTCTTTTTTCACACTCAGGTGGCCATCGCGAAACCCCTGCACCAGTAGATTGTAGTACGTGTCCGCCGCATTCGGGCTCACCAGCTCCAACACGCGCGACTGCGCCACGTACGCGTAGACCCCGATGACCAATGCGCACACCGCGGCCAGTGAGATCCATGCTCTTTTCATTGCGCCGCACCGACCAGCACCATGTAACGATGTCCCAAATGCATCATGTGCCTGATGACATCTTATACGCTTCTCCAGTTGAACACACTCGCTTTGTGGAGCGAGAAACCGTACATCCTTGCTCACGGCGAGGCCCTAAGAATCGTCGCCAGCCGCACCTGGCCAACACCAGAACACGAATTGAACTTCCGAGGGCAGCCACTACCAACCTGACCGCAATCGCGCGAGCGCATTCTGCGCTTGGATGTAATCGGGCTTGATGCGTAGCGCCTGCTCGTACTGTCCAATCGCCTCTGGCACCCGGCCCACCTGCGCTAGAGCATTTCCCAGATTGTAATGGACCTCGGGGAGGTTGGGGTTGATTCGCAACACTTGCTGATAGTGTCCTATCGCCTCTGGCACCTTGCCCAGTCGCATTAAGGCAAACGCGATGTTGTTGTCGGCCTCGGCGTAATCAGGTTTGATCCGCAGCGCCTGCTCGAAATGGCTGATCGCGCTCTCAAGTTTGCCAGCTTGCAACAGAGCATTTCCCAGGTTGTAGTGCACCTCGGCATCGTCAGGCTTGATCCGAAGTGCCTGCTCGTAGTGGCCGACCGCCTCCGGCACCTTCCCCAACTGGAACAGGGCGACCCCCAGGTTGTTGTGCGCATCGGCAAAATCAGGCCTGATCCGCAACGCCTGCTCGAAATGGCGGATGGCCTCCGTCACCCGGTCCAATGACACTAAAGCCAATCCCAGACTGTTGTGCGCCTCAGCACAATCGGGCTTGATCCGCAGCGCCTCCTCGTTCTCTACAATCGCCTCCCTCACCCGACCTGCCTCCGCCAGGGCCTTTCCCAGATTGTTGTGTGCCATCCAACACTGAGGGTTCTTGGCGATGGTGTCTCGCCAGAGCGTTTCCACGTCCTGATAAATGCGGGCCTGCCTCCATGTGGACGTTCCCAGTACCATCAACACGATTGCGGCGGCGACCGTTCCCCAATCGCGGCCCCATGGACCGGCTCGCTGGCAGATCGCGGTGCCGGTGCTCACGGCGAGTGTGATCAGCCCAATGCAGGCCAGGTATTGAAAGTGATCGGCAACGTAGGAGTAACGGAATGGAAAGACATCAAAAAAACCCAGGGCGGGCACCAAGGTACCCACAAAGCACAACACGGCCACCAGCGGCCCTCTTCCGATCCGCGACCGCAGCAACCACAGCGCGATCAGAACAACCAAGGCAGCCACCGGAAACAAGTACTGCCACGCCACGTCGGGCATCAATTTCCCAGCGCGGATAGATGAAGGTGAAGTGGCGCGGCCAGAACAGCTTGCCGGCATAAAACCACAGCGCCCGTCCGGCCACCAGGCATCGCCGCACAAACGACAACGCCCATTCCGCTCCGCTGGCACCCACATAATGCTTCTCCATCCAGGTCGTCATGAAACCAGACGCGACTCCCATGACAAATAGCGGAGCCAACACCAGAATATCCCGCCGTCCAACCCGGCCGGTTTTCCACCAAACCAGGAGTAGGAGCACCGCCGGCAGCGAACTTGTCACCGTCTTGCTTAGCAGGGCGCACAGAAACAACACGAGAACCAGCGGATAGTACCGCCAGTCGCACGCGCGGGCCGCTCCCCGATCCCTCAACGGTCGAAACCGAAGATACGCCAGCACCGCCAGAAAATAGAACAATCCCGAAAGGACATTCTTCCGTTCGGTAATCCACGCCACGGACTCCACGCTTACCGGGTGAAGCGCCCACAGCATCGCCGCCAACCACGCGCCGGGGATCTCCAACCGGCGCAATACAAGCCATAGCAGAACCGCATTCAGAGCGTGCAGGAGAATGTTGTCGAGATGATACCCGAGAGGCTGCAACTCCCAAAGATGATGTTCCGCCCAGAACGTGGTGAACACCAATGGATAATACTGCGCGGTCGTCCCTGGCTCGCCCCAGATCCTTCCCAAGCCGGCTAGGGACCGGAGAGCCCGATTTTCCGTCACGTAGGAATCGTCATCCCAGATGAAGCCGGCGTGCCATGTGGGTTGGTACGCTAGGAAGGTGACGATCGCCAAGACCAAAGCCAGGAGCCAGGGGCGATGATCGAACCAGACGTATGGGGTGGGCGCCGCCGCCGCCGTCGGTTGACGCGGAGCGTTACCGCCTGACTTGCGTTTAGCCATCGAGCCGATGATAGGGTGTCACGCATAGTCGGGCAAGAATAGTCACGGGCCTCGACAGCCCACCCCCTCAGCAGGGGTTCCCCATTTGCTTTTTGTATTTCCGCAGGCGATTGAGGCACTCGACCCAAAGCGCTGTTTCACCGAAAGCTGGCGCTTAGGGCGCGAGGGTGCGGTCCAGCGCCGGGTTGTTGGATTGTTGCTTGAGGGTGCGGACGGTGTCGATGAAGTTGGGAATCCGCGGGTTATACCGGTCGTGTTTCGCAAAGTCGTCGAGGACGGCGAGGGCGTCGTCGAATCGGCCCAGTTCCACATAGAGTTGGGCGAGACGGAAATTGCCATCGGGACTTTCCGGACAAAGCGCGATTGCCTGGCGAAGCGCGTATTCCGCTTCAGGAACGATGAGACGGAAGGCATACAGTCCGCCGATGGTCGATCGCAGTTTGGAGAAGGTCTTCTTCGCGACTTCGTCGCGTTGGAACCGTGGATCGTTGTGGAGATCCTCGAACAGGGCATCCCACCAGGCATGATCGCGGGCGATCATGTTTGGCGTAAGCTGCGGGATGGGATCCTTGTTGATTCGAAAGATGAGGCCGAATGGCTCCAGATACGGATACATCCAAGGGATCGTGTAACTCTCTTCCACATAGAACGTGTGTTGGTCTTTATTGTGGTCGAAGAGCGCTTTCGCCAGGTAACTGTTGACGGCCATCACGCTGGTGACACCCTTGGGGCTGACGCGGCCGCCTTCGATCTTCATCTCCTCGCCGGGGAGAGGGCGACGCATTCGGAGTTCGTCCAGGTACTGACGGATCGCAGCCTGAACATCGCCGTCATTGGGCAACCAGATCGGATCCCGCGGATAGGCTGTGTCGCGCCCCAGATGGCGCCAACCGAACTCGAACAGCGGGCGTTCCCAAGCGGAAAGATCGCCCATGGTTTTCGGATTCTGTGGATCGGGACGATCGGCCCCATAGCGATCGCGGAGGCTTCTCAGGTAGCGTCCGTCGGCCAATGCGTTTTGGGTGATGATGTAAACGTCACGGCGGTCGAACGATTCGCTCCCGGGATACTTTGCCAGTTGGGTTTTTGCGGAGGGCGGCACCTGACTCTCGACAAAGGTCATGTACGTCGGCAGGAATCGGCCCTGGTCCGTGCCCCCCAGCAGGATCGCCCGTTTGTCCATGTCGGGATAACCGCCGCCGGGCTCGAAGACCAGATAACCGAACTGGTATCCGAAATCGTGGGCGTATTGGTCGGAGCCGGCCCAGTGGAGAGCGACCGATGCCACTGGCAACACCGCCACGAGGGCCGCCAACGGGACCGTTATTTTGCCCAGTGAGGGCCTTTCCGACACGAGGTTTCCGCATCCGAGAATCAATCCGTAGCCGATCCACAGCGCGTACAAACAATGGCACGGCAGAAAACTGACAAGTGCGGGATATTGTCTCCGCCGTTCGAAGCTCGGGTTCGAGAAAAAGATCAAATCCAGCGCCAGAAACAGAAAGGCGACCAGCAGAAAGAGCAACCAGCGGCGGTCTTCACGGGCCAGATCCCGGTAGAACAACATCGCCAGCAGCGCGATCAACGCATAGACGATGGTGAACTGCGACTTGAGGTCGTCAAAGAACATATTGATCTGACCCCAGAACTGGAGCGGGCTCCGTTCGGCATGAACTGTTTCGTACTGGCCGATCACGACCTGATGGACCGCGGCAATCAGACCGTGCCCGTAAGTCCCGTTGATGGGCGGGTTGGTCGCCGATGAGAGGGGGACATAGGCGTACAGCGACATCCCGAGAACGACCGTCGCATAGATCGCGAGCACCCGTCGCCACATGCTCATCAGCCCGGGGCCCTGCTTCCACAAATAGCGCAGCCACACACCGGCGCCGACTCCATGCCCAAGCACGCAGGCCGCGGCAAACGCTCCCTGCCAGAACAAGCCGCCGGGGGTGGCGATCATCTTCGCCACGGCCAATACGATGACCGCCAACATCGGGGCCAATACATCGCGACCCAACTTGCGGTCGACGAACCACAGGAACGTCGGAAACGCCACCACCAGCAACACCAGTGTCTGGTGGTTCGTGAGGCTGACGCCCCACAGGAAGACCGCCAGATACAGCCGCCAGCAGCGTTCCGGCTCGAAACTCCAACGGTAGACGAGCACGAGGATCGCCACGAGCAAGAACACGTTGAGAGTCCACGCCTCGGTGATCACCGATTGGGACCACATCGCCGGGGAAAACGCCAACATCCCTGCGGCCGAGACGGAACTTGCCAGAATGATCCAGTCCAACCCCGCGCCGGTTTCGCGCCCTTGCAAGAATCCGCAGCGGGACGCCATGACACGTCCGCTCTTCGAGATGAGCAGCGCCAGCAGACCGACAGCCAGAGCCCCGAAGAAAGCGCCCATCAGGTTGACGCGCCACGCGATGTTGTGGAAGGGAACGATCCGTTGCCAAATCGCGGCGAGTAGCGTCCAGGCCGGGTATCCCGGCGGATGCGGCACGCCGAGACCATGCGATGCGGTCAGTAACTCGCCCGCGTTCTCCAGGGTCACACCCGGAGCCAGCGTGCACAGATACACGGCAAAGCTCATGACGCTCGCCAGCAAGAACGCGATCCAGTCGCGGGCACTGAAGAACCGCCCGTGAACCTGCGGAATGGATGGCGCGGATTCCGTCGTCCCAATCGGCGCTGGGGAATCGCTCATGGTTGCGGAGATTGTCTTATGCGGGTGCGGGGTCGGCCCGGTTCATCCATCGGACTTCCGTGAAACACGGGGCCTTCGCCGAAATCCATGTTTGACCGCCAACACCCAGACCATCCACAGGGCCTCCCGAACAATGTGTCCTGACATTTTGGACTGGCCGGCATACCGGTCCGTAAACGTAATCGGTATCTCACGAACGCGGAAGCCTTTCATCCACGTTTCGTAGTGCATTTCGATTTGGAAAGCGTAACCATTGCTGCGAACCGCGTCGAGGTCAATTGCTTCCAGTACGGCACGACGGAAACACTTGAAGCCAGCCGTGGGATCGTTCACGGGCAACCCTGTGATGATTCGCACGTAGTAGGACGCGCCCTTGCTCAGGAACAAACGGGACAACGGCCAGTTTACTACGCGTATGCCGTCAATGTACCGCGACCCTAGCACGAGATCGGCATTCTCCATCGCCTTTTGCATATTGGGTATCTCGCGCGGGTCGTGCGAGAAATCGGCGTCCATCTCGATCAGGAAGGCATAGCCTCGCGATAGGCCCCATTTGAACCCTGCAATGTAGGCCGTGCCCAATCCCAACTTGCCGGCGCGGCTTATCAACTGCACCCGCGGATTGGCCCGGGCGATCTCAGCGACGATCCCCGCCGTGCCATCCGGAGAATTATCATCCACCACCAGTACATCGAGGTTGGGAGCCTGTGCCAACGCCAACTCAATCACCGAACCGATGTTTTCCTTCTCGTTGTACGTCGGAATAATGACCAGCGTTCGTTCGGTTTGTACCACGCTATTGCGTCTCCTTCACCAACTGCGGGTTCGCCAAGACCAGGTACACGCCCTGATGAAATACGACGGGCCACTTCTCGTCCTGGGTCCGTTGGACAATTTCCCGTACACCACGCAGGCCCAACGTATACACTGCATCAATGCCGATTGGCAACCGCGCTTCCCGTCCGTCCGGAAGAATTCGCTGCTCCACCCCATATTCCATCACCAGATACTTCGCCTGCTCCAGGCGGCAGTCGAACCAAAACAACTCGCGGGGAATGTGGGCTGGCACGGGCATATCGTTGTCCACGCCCTCGTACCGGGCGCAGAACGTCAGCATGCTGCGCCGGTCGCAATGCGCCAACCAATAAATCTGCTTCGGCACAATCACAAAGTCGTCCTTCATCGTGTGCGCGTTGACGAAGGTCATCGCCGCTTCGGCGTCCGGTATCGATTGTTGCGTCCACATATCGATTCGGGTGTGGAAATGGCCCCACGCCCCTGTCGCCGACACCCAGGCAAACCCCGCGAGCACAACTACCGCAACAGTTCCGGCTGCCTCTTCACCGGATTTGACCGCCAGCCGCTTGGTCAGTTCACCGGCCCACACAAGCACGCCGGCAAAGCCGACGGCCATCAGCGGAAGGAAGATCGTCGCGGGATAGAAAAACAGCGGTACATTGTTCAGCTTCTGGTACACGCCGTACATCAGCACTAGCAGCCACACTGGCATCCACAATCGCAACCGCCAATCCCGTGTCGGCAGGAACACAAACCCGATGGTCGCTACCGTGAGCCACCAATCGTGTCCCGACCATGGCAATGGCGGCCCTTGCGTCGGCGTCTTGAAGCCAAGAGTCCATACGTTCTCGATGAACCGTTCGACCTCGCCGCCAAACGTCGGCCGAACCTCGTTGCTGGCCACACTGGTCAGTCGCCCGACCTGCGTCATCAATTGCCCCCAACCGTGCGCCGCGCTGTACCACAACACAAACAACCCGCCGTACGCGCCGGCCACGGCTGCCGCCACCGCGACGTCACGCCAGACGCGCGGTGATTTCCACTCTCGCCCGTTCACCGCCGCCACCGTCACGATAACCGCCCCGATCAACGGATAGGTGAAATAATTCGTGGCCGTCGCCAATGAACAAAACAGCCCCGCCCACATGGCGTCGCGGAGGCGCTTCTCCTGGACGTAGCGAACGAGGAATCCGACCGATGCCAGCGCCAATGTTCCGGCCATCGGATGAGAACGCACCCAACGGAAATTGACGTTGGCCTCGGAATACGCCAGGAACGCCGCGGCACAAAGGAGTCCAAAGCGCTTGTCGCGCAGTCGCGTCCCGATCCAGAACAGAATCGCCCCCGCCGCCAGCGCCGTCGCCGCCCCCAACGCGCGACCAACGACGATGTCGTTGCCAAATACCCGCAGCAGCGCCCCGTTCACCAGCATGTAGAGCGGCGGATATGGATACGGAAAGACAAAGTCGTCGATGATCGGACCGACCCGTGGCGTGCCATGAATGAAGGTCCAGCTCTTCTCCATCCACTCGCCTTCGTCGCCGTACCAGTTCGGGTTCGTGCGCAGGTTCGGCAGGAAGAGCGCGGCCCACGCCACCACCAATGCGATGGCAAACACACGTTCCCACTTCGTTTCGAACGGTAATTTCATTGTCGGTTGATAATGTAAACGCGCACCGGACCGAAGTTCGTCCCCGTTCCGCCAAAATTCACCCGACTGGCGTCGTAGCTTGTCCGATTGTCATCCACCACGAGCATGATCGAATTCGTCGCCAATTGGTTCCCCGGCCCCTGTCCGCGCATCGTGGCAAGGAATGGCAAGTCCAACTGCGCCGGTTCCACACGCTGCCACCGGTCCATTTGAAGCAACCGGTTCTCTTTGACAAGCTCCCGGGCGTCTCCGCGCGCCGCGACATACCCTGCCGCTGCCTCCTTGAAGCCGAGTCCCGATCCATACGTCCCTTGGGCCCCGCCGTACTGAGCCAAATACCGATTCACATCCAGCATAAATACAATGTTACCGACGATGAAGGCCGCGATTCCCGCCACCAGGATCTTTGGCGGAACAGCCCGTTGAGCGAGCGCCCCAAGGACCACGAAATAGACCGGATACAGAATGACGTAGTACGATAGATATGTCCAGAGCCCGGCCACAAGATATACGGCGAGTGGGATCACAACCCACAGGACCAGTATCCATGCCCTTTTCGACTCCTCGTCCGCGCTCATCTGGCGGCGAAACACGGTTTTCACTGATCTCAAGGCCTTCACGCCAAACCACACCAGCGCGATGGAAAATGCCAGTTGTTGCAGCCCCGGCAGCCAGTCCCCCAATGTAAGCCGGGTATCGAAATATCGGTTCTGCCCCGAACCTTTGCTGGCCCAGATTCGATTTGGATCAAATGCCTCACTCGTGCTCAAGCCCAGTATGTCCTCAATTTCGCCAGCGTTCATGATGGCCAGCGCGTGACGCCACGCCTCGGTCGGGCGACGCGGAAACGGGTACCCGCTTTGCGGGTTGATCGTCATCCCTCGCGGGAGTTGCTCCCAATGGCGACTGCTACCTTCCTCGGACATGCGCTTCCACTCGGCCCAGCCGGTCTTCTGCTGCGCGATCACATACGGCAGCGCCAACGCGATCGCGAGCGCGACGCCGGCCACCGCAAATCGCCAATCAATCCTTGGACGGAGCAGCACGACAACGGCGATGGCGCTCGCCGTCAACGCAAACCCGCTGTAGTGAATCTGGATCACACACAACGGCAGGCATAGCAGCCAAAAAATCGCCTTTGGGTTCTTGCCGAGGATCAGCGAGTGCGCCGCCAACATCGTCCCGGTGGCAAGCACCGGTACGAAATCCTGGGCCCAGATTTTCCGCGAATACACGACCGCCCACGGACCTGACGCAAACAACGCTGCCGCCACCAAGCCGCTCACGGAACCGTAGTACCTTCGCCCGATCCACCAGGTCGCGACCACCGCGGCCAGTCCCAGCCCGGAAATCATGCCGCAGACGACGGCGATGTTCGAGGTCAGAAAAAACATGGGGATCAAAAGCCAAATGAACAATGGTGGATTCGACACCCCCACACTCGACATCAAGCCGGAAGTCGGCAATTTGCCGCCCCGGACAAATTCCAGCGCCTGATTGGCCGCAAACGCCTCGTCGCTTTTGAACTCAAGAATCTCCGGGTGCTGAAACCGCAACCAGGCACCCACTGCGACAATCCCCGCCAGGATCAGCCATTCGATGCTGGACGGGAGTTGGGCGCCGCGCGTTGCAGGTTGTGCGCTCACTGTGTTCGCGCTTTCAGTGACCAACCGACCTTCTGGACGCGATGAATTCGCAATAGTTCCATCCAGATTCTGGCCGCGCGGCGCAAGTTGTACGGGATGCGCGTATCGGGATCGTGCACCCACTGTACCGCGACCTCGGCGATGCGGTATCCCTCGCGGGTCGCGACCACCAACATTTCAATGTCGAAGATGGCCGTGTCCGACGTGACCTGGGAGAACACTTTCTGCGCCACCGCATGCTTCATCGCCTTGAAGCCGCACTGGGTATCGCGGATTCCACGAACGCACAACAACCGGGTCCCCACCCCAAACAGCTTGCCGGCCAGTGCGCGATGCCATGCCTGCGGTTGTTCTACGCGGGCCCCCGGCATGGACCGCGAGCCAATCGCCATGTCGTATCCATCTACTTCCATTTTCTGGAACAGCTTGTCCACTTCCGAGATGGGCGTGCTCTGGTCGGCGTCGGTGAACAGGATATACTCGCCCCGCGCGTCGAGCATGCCGGCTTTCACGGCCCCGCCCTTGCCGCGATTCGGGTTCAGGTCGATCAACCGCAACATCGGGAAGGTCTGGGACAACTCACGCGCTACCTGCGCCGTGTGGTCCCGGCTGCCATCATTGACCACGATAATCTCGAATGGGCGTCCCTTCGATTGCAAGAACTCGACGATTCCCGGCACGTACCGTTTGAGTCTCTGCTCCTCGTTGTACGCGGGTATGACGACCGAGAGGTGCGGGCGAGATTCCATCGTCAGTTCAACCGGCCTTCCGCAACGCCCCCATCTCGCGGAGCTCGGCGAGCGCTTCGGCGGCGTAATCCTTCTCCAGTTTCTGGCGGCGGATCCACTCGATATAATCGCGCACGCTGTCACGAGGCGTCCGGGTTGGCTGCCAGCCGAGTCGCTGGAGCTTCGTAATGTCCGAAACGCTGTGGCGCGTGTCGCCGACGCGATATTCGCCGCTCACGCTCGGCTCGATCTTCGCGCCCAGCGCTTCCGCGACGATACCGGCAAATTCGACAACCGTGTAGCCGCGGCCGCCACCCACGTTGAACACCTGATAGTTGGCCTCGTCACTCTCAAGCACGAGTCGATTGGCTCGCGCCACGTCGCCCACGTTGACGTAGTCCCGCAACTGCTGACCGTCCTCAAACACCGACGGTGGCTGCCCCTTCATCATCTGCAGGGTGAAAATACGCAGCACGCCCGAGTAGGCGTTACGGAAGGACTGATGAGGTCCTTGCACGATCGAGTAACGTAGCGCCGCGCTGGGGATGCCGTAGTTACGGCCCAGCGCGATGGCCATCAGTTCCTGGGAGTATTTCGCGATGGAATACTGATTTTCTGGGCGGGCGTGCGTCTCGAGCAAGGGCAACGGCTTGATGGGGCCGCCGCATTTCGGACAAATCGGCTCCCACAGCCCCTTGGACAACCGCTGCGGGTCGCGACCATCCGGAAACACTTCACCGTCCTTCGGGCACTGGTATCGGCCTTCCCCGTAGACGAACTGGCTGCTGGCGACGACCACCTTGCGCACCGGGAGTTTCTTCGCGACGATCAGTTCGTATAGCAGCGCCGTCCCGACCGAGTTCACGTGGAAAAACTGCGAGAAATTCGGCCTCAAATCCTGATAGGCTGCCAGATGGATCACGACATCCACCCCGCGTAGCGCCTTCGCCCAATCGTCGCGGTTGCGGACGTCCCCCGCGACGCGCTCGACGTCCTTGGACAACCAGTCGGGCCACGTCCCGTCGCCGAGATGCACCGGCGGTGCCAGGTTGTCGAGTGCGCGCACGTCATAGCCGGCGCGCAACAGTTCCACCGCCGTATGCGACCCGATGAATCCCGCCCCGCCCGTAATCAGCGCTCGACCTTTGCTCATGCGCTTACCGGGAGTGCGCGGCCTTCAACTTCTCGTAGAGATAGCTGGTAATGATATGGTCGAGGATCATGTGGATGTCTTCCACCGGGCCATAACCATCGGAAGGAACGACCAGCGACACATCCGCCATCTTGGAAAGTTTGCCACCGGTGAATCCCGCCAAACCCAGTACGGTCACGCCGATTTGCTTCGCCGCTTCGACGGCCGCGATGATATTGGGCGAGTTCCCCGATGCCGATATCGCGACGAGAACGTCCCCGCGTTGCGCCAGGTTCTTAAGCGGCTCGCTGAAGATGTGGTTGAAGTCGGTATCGTTCGCCCAAGCCGTCATCAACGAGACGTTGTCGGTCAACGCAATCACGCGCAACCGCGGCCAGGGCGCGTCCCCTTTGTGGCCGAGCGTGCCCTTGCATAAATCGTTCATCATGTGCGACGCGGTCGCCGCGCTGCCGCCGTTGCCGATGACGAAGATCTGCCGCCCCTCGTCCCGCGCTTGTTCGATCACGCGGATAATCTCGTCGAGGGGTTTGAGTGGAAGACGATCCAGGACGCCTTTCAATCCACTGAGGTAATCTTTTGCAAAATCGCTGGCTGTTTTCATGGTTTAGTACCGTTGCAAATTCAAGATGATCCGGCTCCCGCCCCGCTCCAGCCGGAACGGCATTTCGCGCAGGTTGGACATCGCCTGGCGAACCGATTGACGTTTGTCGCTGGGGACACACAGCAGGAAAAATCCGCCCCCGCCGGCACCGGAAATTTTTCCGCCAATCGCCCCGGCCTTTACTGCGCGCTCGTAAATCTCGTCCAACTCGCTGCTGCTGACGCCCTGCGCCAGTTTCCGCTTCGCCTCCCACCCCTGATGAAGAATGGCGCCCAGGCCGTCAATGTCTCCCACCTCCACCAGACGTCGCACCTGATGTGCCTGGCGGGTCATCTGCTTCAGAATTTCCAACTTCGCGCCGATATTGGATTTCTGCTGCGACAGAATGGAGGACGCCTGCCGGGTCTTGCCGGTGTAGAACAACATCAGCATGTTATCCAGGTCCTCCAGCGCCGTACGCGTCGTCTCGACCGATGAAACGGTCACCGCCGGCCCCGGCCCAAACTCGAAGCAGCGCAATCCCCCGTACGCGGCGATGTACTGGTCCTGCACACCAATGGGCTTGCCGAGAATCCGAATTTCGATGTCACAAGCCTCGCGCGCCAGCCGTTCCGGCGTCGGGATGGCCCCGACGTAGTGGTACAGGGCGTTGAGGACGCCGACGGTCACGCTGCTCGATGACCCCAAGCCCGACCCTTCCGCCGGGATGTCCGATAGAAAGGAGATTTCGATGCCCTTGACCACCCCGACCTTGCGCAGGGCCTCCCGCACCAATTCATGCTCGATCTGATCGACGGACTCGACAATCTCCTTCTTTGTCCAGTTCACATAAATCTTGTCGTCAAACCGTTCTTTGGCGATGCAATACACGTATTTGTCGATGGCCGTGCTGACCACGCATCCGCCGTTCTTCTCATAGAAATCGGCAAAATCCGTTCCCCCACCGGCAAGCGAGACGCGCAACGGTGTCTGGGTAATAATCACTTCAACGCTCCCTTTTCAAAGTCACGCTGTGCTTTGGCCAATCGTTCAGGCGTTCCCACGTCCTGGATGTACGCCTTGGGCTCCATCGCGTATACCGGCCGACGCTCGGCCAGCAACTTCGGGCATACATCCCGCCCGAAATCATAAAACTGACCGGCTGGAATCACATCCAGAACCCGCGGCTCAAGCACTAAAATACCAGCGCTGATCAGATTTGTCGAAACCTGTTTTCGGTCGGGTTTTTCGACAAATCGAAGCACCCGGCCGTTCGAATCCGTTTCCACCACCCCGCCCGTCCACGGTTCAGGTGAGGCGAACAACGCCACCGTCACCTCGGCCTGACGGGCGCGATGAAACTCTACGCAGCGGTGCGAAATCGACCCGCACCAGATTGTCGCCGTAAAATACAATGAATGACCCCCCGCGCAGATCCGTCTCCATCTTCTTGACCGCGCCGGCGGTGCCCAGCAATTCCGGCTCATGCGAGTAGGTGATGGAGACGCCGAACTTCCTGCCGTCACCGAAGTAATCGGTGATCTTCTCGGGAAGGTAGTGCAGATTGACGATGAACTCGCGGATTCCCTGACGCTTGAACAACTCCAGATGGTGCTCCAGCAAGGGTTTGCCGCCAATCGGCACCATCACCTTCGGCACATCCAGCCCCAGCGAGCGCAGCCGCGTGCCGAGGCCCGCGGCGAGGATAAAGGCTTTCATGCCCGCTCGCGCCGCGGCGGAACCGGCGAATCACTCGTTCCCCCGCCCTTCTCCCTCAGGTACCGCGACAATAAGGCCCAGGCTTTTTGCATCGCCTTGGCGCGATGGCTGATACGGTTTTTTACTTCGAGCGAAAGTTCCGCAAACGTTTTTGTCTGGCCGTCCGCAAGGAAGAGCGGATCATACCCGAACCCGCTGCCGCCGCGCTCGGCCTCCAGAATCGTCCCGTTGCAGATCCCCTCAGCGCAATCGTACAACCCGTTCTCGTCCGCAATTGCCACCACGCACCGAAACCGGGCGGTCCGCTTTTCGTAGGCCACACCTTCGAGCATCTTCAGCAGCTTCTTGTTGTTCTCGTGATAGGTCGCGTCGTCGCCGGCGAACCGCGCCGACCGCACCCCCGGCTCGCCTTTCAGCATGTCCACTTCCAGCCCCGTGTCGTCGGCCAGCGTCAACTTCTTGGCCATCCGCGCCATTTGCACCGCTTTCTTGACCGCGTTGTCGCGGATCGTCGCGCCGTCCTCGACGACTCCGGGCAGATTGGGCAGGTCCGCCAACGAAACCACATCGAGCTGCAAATCCTGCAGCATGGCGGTCAGTTCCTTGAGCTTGTCCCGGTTGCTCGACGCGAGAAGTAGTTGCATGGCCGCACATTATACCGACCGCCGCAAAAAAATGAAGGACAGAGTAGACTTTGGCATTTTCGACGTCGGCAGAGGACATTCCTGCCGTCGATTCCTCTTGTCGACAAGCTGTCCCGGAAGCCGCTATAGTGCGCGTTCTCAAATGAGCCAGCTTGCTATTCTGTATCTCGTCTCACTGCTGATGGACATGAGCGTGGCAGCGGTGATCTTTGCGATCAGCCGTCGGGCAGCGGAGCTGGGGCGAGCGCGTCGGACCTTGGTTGGTTGGGGGCGGTCTGGATCGGCCTGTACGCGGCGCTGGCGCTGGTGACGGGGCGTGTGTCCGATCGGGTCGGCCGCCGGAAGCTCGCTTTTGTCGGTTGTGTCATCGCGGCGCTCATGGCGCTGGCGTGTGCGCTGACCACGCGGATCGGTTTACTCCTGGTGTTCAGCGCCGTGTTCGGCGCGGGGTTGTCGTGTTTCTGGCCGTCGATTATTGCGTGGCTTGGGGAAGGCCTCAGCGGCCACGCCCTTGCCAAGAGGCTGACGACCTTCGGTGTGGCATGGAACATCGGCTTGTTACTCGGTTACTGTCTTTCGGGTGTTCTTTTCGAGTATTCGCCCCGCCTTGTCTTCTACGCGTCGACCGGCGCGATTCTGCTGGTTGGGCTGTTGTTGCTGGTACCGGCACACCAAGCGTCAGCCACCCCGGCACGCACCACGTCACCGGACGAGCGCTTGGAAATTCCCAAGGGTCGCGGATTTCGCAAGACGGCGTGGTTGGCGAATTTCGCAACGAACTTTTCGCTGGCCGGCACGGCGGCGCTGTTCCCGCAACTGGCGACGCATCTCGGGATCAGCCCGGACATCCACGGCGGCTTGCTCGCAGCGGGACGCGCGGCGGCGTTGGTGGCTTTCGTTGGATTGCAGTTTCTCATGTTCTGGCGGACACGTCTCTGGCCGCTCTGGATTGCGCAGCTGGGTTGCGCGGCCAGCATCGTCTGGATTGGCTTCGCCCACGCGACGTGGATGTTTGCCGCGGCGTGGATCATCGGCGGCGCGGTATCCGGATATACGTACCAGGCGAGCATTTATTTTACACTGGAAGAAATGACCGAGAAGGGCAAAGGCAGCGGGTTCCATGAGGCCGTCGTCGGCAGCGGAATGTTTTTCGGGCCGATGCTGGCCGGCTGGGTCGGGAACAGCCACGGCCTGCGCGTCCCCTATTTCTTCTGTGCGGTCATGCAGGTCGCGCTTGTCGCCCTGCAAATGATGGTGGTGTGGACGCGGCGGCGCGTCACCGCTACGGTTTGATCGGCACCGGCTTGCCGGTGGCCGCGCTTTCGTAGATCGCGTCGAGCAATTCCATCACGACCAGTCCCTCCTCGCCCGTGGCGATATGCGGTTTGTCGTGCACGATACTGTCGATGAAGTGCTGGAACTGGTTCGGCACGTCCGGCCCCGGCGGATGATGCAGTTTCATATCGTAATGCACGCCATTGCGCTCGACGAACAGTTCCGATTCAAATTTGTAGCCTTCGCCGACGTTGCGTTGCACGGCGCCGCCGAGCGTGCCGAACAACCGCGTCTCCATCAACTCCTGCTCGGCGATGTACGACGTCCACGAGGCCTCGAGTTCCAGCGTCGCGCCGTTCTGGAATTTGATCAGCGCCACCCCGAAATCTTCCACGTCGAATTTCGCGCCTTTCTCTTTCGCGACGCGCGACCCGATGGTGTTGTAGGTGCTCGCCAGCACCCAGACCGGTTTCGGGTATCCCATCAACCACAGCGCGAGGTCGAGCCGATGCACGCCGAGATCGATGATCGGGCCGCCACCGGAGAGCTCCTTCTGCCCGAACCAACCGCCAAATCCCGGTATAAACCGCCGCCGCAGCCAGATCGTCCGCGCAAAATAAATGTCCCCGAGCGCACCCGCGTCGATCTGCGCCTTGATCGCCCACGATTGCAGCAGGAAGCGATAGGAGAAATTGATCATCAACCGTTTTTTGGCGTGCTTCGCCGCCGTCAACATCTCGCGGGCTTCCGCGGTGTTCATCGCCATCGGCTTTTCGCAAAGCACGTGGCAACCGGCCGTCAGGGCCGCGAGTGTCAGCGGTTTGTGAAATTTGTTGGGGGTGCACACACTCACGATGTCGAGCTTCTCCTTCGTGAGCATCTCCTGCGCGTCACGATACCGGTGGGGAACCTTGAACTCGTCGCCCGACACTTTCAGCCGTGTCTCATCGAGGTCGGCAATCGCCACGACCTCCGCACCCGGATGCGACTGATAGCCGCGAATGTGTGACCGTCCGATGCCCAAACCGATGACGCCGACCCGAAGTTTCGTCACTGCTGAACCCCGGCGCGACCGAAATGCGCGGTCTTCTTCTTGATCGACTCGATGGCCGGGGCATTGGGCGCTTTGTCGGTTGGCTGCGTCACCCGGCGGCGCGCCCAGCGGCAGGCGTTGCCGATCACGCGAATAACGTTCTTATCGTGATACGTCGGATAGGCTTCGTGGCCGGGTCGGAAATAGAAAATGCGGCCATTCCCGCGTTCCCAGCAGCAGCCGCTGCGAAACACTTCACCGCCTTCGAACCACGAAATGAACACGAGCTTGTCCGGCTCGGGAATGTCGAAACGCTCGCCGTACATTTCTTCATACGGCAACTCGAAATATTCCCCCAAACCTTCGGCGATCGGATGACCGGGCGCGAGATTCCAGATGCGCTCCTTCTCATCAGCTTCGCGCCATTTCAGGGAACAATTCGTCCCCATCAGCGCGCGAAAAATCTTCGAGTAATGTCCCGAATGCAGGACGATCAAGCCCATGCCCGAAAGCACCTGCTGCTGAACGCGCGCCACGATTTCGTCCTTCACATCCCCATGCGCAACGTGGCCCCACCAGATCAGGACATCCGTCCCGTTCAACACGCTCTCGGTCAGGCCGTGTTCCGGCTCCTCCAGCGTCGCCGTCCGACACGCCAGATCCTTCGACGCAGACAATCCCTTGCCAATCGCCGCGTGCATGCCGTCGGGATAAATCTTCTTCACCGCCTCATTCTTGCGCTCGTGACGGAACTCGTTCCAAATCGTGACGTTGATCTTCATGATTGTGTGAGGCACAGGTAACAGAACTACCGATGTGATGCGAGGGTTTTTCAGAGCGAGTTACTGCCTGCAAGGAAGACCTGTCCCAAACGGCGTTTCATTTCTTCTCTACAAACTTGACTGTATTCGTGTCCAAAATGAAAGAGAACAACGCGATGTGATTTGATGCCGTGATATGTTTCATGTTGTTGTAATTACCCACTCCATCACCCCAGTCATAAAACTCGACAGAAACTTCTTCGGGCGAGGACCAATGGATTTGCCAATCGATGTCGGAGCCGGTCAGGCTATAGGTTTGTGAGAGTACCGCCTTGTACTTCCAGTCGCTACGATTCAAAATCTCGATCCAAATTCTCTTTGTGGTCTTATCAAAGTAGGAGTGTCCGTAAGCACCGTGGACTTCGACAGCAAGACTATACCTGTCATCCGGCGATGCAATGCCATTACCGTTGCCCGTGCAAATGTACGTCTGGCATCCGGTGAAGCAGACAGCCAATGCTGTGGTCATCAATTCGCGGATGAATCTGCTGATAGGGCCATCCATGTTTCCGCGATGTCCCTCCTACTCGTGGCGTTTGACGATCAGGGTGGCGTTGTGGCCGCCGAAACCGAGGGAGTTGTTCATGCAGACGCGGACGGTCGTCTGGCGCGCCTTGTTGGGCACGTAGTCGAGATCGCAATCGGGATCGGGATTTTCGTAATTGATCGTTGGCGGAATCATTCCATCGCGGATCGCCAGCGCGCAGACGGCCGTTTCCACCGCGCCGGCCGCACCGAGCAAATGGCCGGTCATGGATTTGGTGGAACTGACCGCCAGTTTCTTCGCGTGAGCACCGAACACCGTCTTGATCGCCTGGGTTTCGCACTTGTCGCCTACCTGGGTCGATGTGCCGTGAGCGTTGATGTAATCGATATCTTCCGGATTGAGCCCGGCGTGACGCAACGCCATCGCCATCGACCGCGCCGCACCTTCGCCCTCGGGTGCGGGCGCGCTCATGTGGTAGGCATCCCCGGTAATGCCGTAGCCGGCCACTTCGGCGTAGATTTTCGCGTGACGGTGCCGTGCGTGGTCGAGCGATTCGAGAATGCAGACGCCAGCGCCCTCGCCCATGACAAATCCATCGCGCTGCGCATCGAACGGTCGGCTGGCGCGCTCGGGCTCGTCGTTGCGCGTGCTCAACGCTTTCATCGCGCAAAAGCCGGCATAGCCCATCTGGGTAATCGCCGCTTCGGTGCCGCCGGCAATCATGATGTCGGCATCATTGTGAACAATCGCCCGCGCCGCTTCCCCCAGCGCATGGGTCGCGGTCGCACAGGCGGAAACGACCGCCAAGTTCGGGCCCTTCGCCCCCACCAACATCGACACGTACCCGCTGGCCATGTTGACGATGAGCATGGGAATCATGAACGGCGAAACGCGACTCGGCCCCTTTTTAAGCAGGTTTCCTACCTGTTCTTCGATGGTCTCCATACCGCCGATGCCCGAGCCGATGAGCACGCCGATGCGGTTGGGGTCGCTTTTCGCCACGTCGATACCGGCATCGGCGATCGCCTTCTTGGCGGCCCCGATCGCATATTGCGTGAACCGATCGGTGCGGCGCGTTTCCTTGATCGGCATGAACTCCTCGGGCTTGAAGTCCTTGATTTCACCGCCGATCTTGCAGTCGTATTCTGTGGTGTCGAATCGGGTGACGGGGCCGATGCCGCTCTTGCCCGCGAGGAGATTTTGCCAAAAGACCTCCAACTCACTGCCGAGAGGCGTGAGGACTCCCATCCCTGTGATGACAACCCGTCGTTCGCTCATCGTTTCTGAAAGTCGTGAAAAACTGGGGCATAAAGCGTGAAATTGCAACTCACTTTATGCCCCACAATTTTCGGCCCCGGTGTTGGCCCTGTGCGTCCCGACGGACCGGGGTGGCGGTGTTCGGGTTACTTGTCGCCGCGATCCTCGATGTACTTGACCACGTCGCCGACAGTCTGCAGCTTCTCGGCGTCTTCGTCGGGGATTTCCGCCCCAAACTCCTCTTCAAATGCCATGACCAATTCCACCGTATCAAGGGAGTCTGCGCCCAAATCCTCGATGAACTTCGCCTCGGGTGTCACTTGATCGGGATTCACGCCGAGCTGTTCGACAATGATCTCCTTCACACGGTCTGCTACGGATTTATCTGCCATTTGCCTCTCCTCCTTCAAAAACCTTCGTTTCTTTATGCGAAAACTCGCTCGCTTGTCAAAGTTTTGTTTCGGTCCCTCTCGCGCGGCTGGCGATCACATCGCCAGGCCGCCATCCACCGTGATGACCTGGCCCGTCACGTACGCCGCCAGGTCGCTCGCCAGAAACAGCACCACGTTGGCCACGTCCTCGGCGGCGCCCAAACGTCCCAGCGCAATCCGCGTCTTCAATGTCTCCCGCGCCGGCTCTCCCAGCGCCTCCGTCATTTCGGTCACAATAAAACCCGGCGCCACGGCGTTGGCGGTGATGTTGCGCGACGCCAGTTCGCGGGCCACCGATTTCGTGAATCCAATGAGACCGGCTTTGGACGCGGCATAGTTAGATTGGCCCGCATTACCCGTCAAGCCTATAATTGACGTGATATTGATGATGCGCCCGCTGCGCTGTTTCAACATCGCCCGGCTGACGCTCTTGGTGAAATGGAATGCGCCTTTGAGGTTCGTGTCCAGCACCGTATCCCACTCCTCGTCGGTCATGCGCAGCAGCAACTGGTCGCGGGTAACGCCCGCATTATTGACGAGCACGTCCACGCGCCCGAATTCCTTCAGAATCTTCTCACACGTCTCGGCGACCTGGGCGCCGTTGGCCACGTCCACCGCGTAGGCGGTCGCCTTGCCGCCGTCTTTGGCAACCTCGGAGGCCGTGGCCTCGACATTGGCAAGAGTCCGGCCGCACGCGGCAATCGTCGGCGCCTTCGCCCGCCAGCCGTAACGCGATCGCCTTGCCAATCCCGCGCCCCGCCCCCGTCACCACCACCACTTTGTTCTCCAAAAGTCTCTGCATGATGCCGTCCTTCTTAACTGCGGCTGAGAGCGAATGTCAACCCCGCAACTTAACGCCTGCCCTGCCGTGCACAAAGCCGAGGCGCGAAGGGCAGCGCCGAGACGGCCTCACGTCGTTTTGAGGCCCGCAGGGCGTAGCAAAGGGGAACTGCGCGAAGCCAATTGGGTTCGTTTTTGGCTTTGTTTTTTACGAACCCCAAGCCGGCGTGTATAAAATTGGGTTCGTTTGGTAATTCTCCTCCTTTTGGCCATTTCCCGCTGGAGAAAGCGACCTCGTCGTATCCCCGGTCGCAATTTTACCCATATGCCCCCCCGCCTGCCCTGAGCACCGTCGAAGGGTAGCCATGGCAGCGGAGTTTACCCCGACTCCTGCGTCGGGGTCGCCGTGCTTTGCCATCGGCCTGCCCCGCTCCGAGCGGGGTAGAGCGCTCGCGCCGCGAGCGCCGTCATTCTCGATGTGCGCCGGTCTTTCACCCCGATTCCTTATCGGGGCCCGACCGCGCACCTTCGCCGACCGCCGGCTGAATGCTGACCGCCGAACGCTGTCTGCCATGTTCCCTATATCAAAGAACGAACCAACCGCGCCGACGGTACCACAGCTTCACCGCAGAGTCCAGACGGAATATCGTTTGCTTATAAGCGCCCGATTCTCCGCTCGTCACCGCGGCCGCTCCGTCTGCATTCAAAAGATTTCTATCGATGTACTACTGCGAGGACGGTTATGCCCCCCCCCATGACGCTTCTGCTTGCTCCTTGGCGGGCGGCTGGTATAGATAGCCACCATGCCCACTGACGGCGGTTTTAAATCTTTCGAGAAAGAGCTTCTCCCGTCTGGTCGGAATCTTTGAGCGCAATCTGGCGGAATTCAAAAAACCCGGGTATGTCGAAGCCCAACTTCGCGACGATTTCCTCAACCCCTTCTTCCGCGCCCTCGGCTGGGATCTGGAGAACCGCGCCGGTCTGATTCAATCGGAGCGCGAAGTGGAGATCGAAAGCCGCACGCGGATTCAGGGCCGACAAAAACGGGCTGATTATCTGTTCCGAGCCGACAAGCGCGACCGCTTCGTATGCGAAGCCAAGAAACCCAGCGAGGAACTTCATTCCCGCTACGCCTTCCAAGCGAAACGCTACGCGTGGAACAAGGGTCTCCCGCTGGCCGTGCTGACCGACTTTGGGGAAATGAAAATCTACGTCGTGGGGGGCCGACCCTACATCGACGAGCCGCATGTGGGCGAATGGAAGACCTATCACTTCAAGCAATATCCACTTGTCGCGCAGGAGCTGTGGAATTTGCTGTCCCGCGACAGGGTCGGCAGCGGCAGCATCGACCAACTAATTGAATCGCTCCCCAAGAAGCCTGCCGTCAAGGGCAAGGCCCGTCAGCAATGGCTCATCAAGCCGGACCGGTCGCGGGCGCTCGACGCCAACTTCCTTGAGTTCCTTGAAGAGGCCCGCCGTGAACTCGCCCAGGACCTTCTCAAACAGAACGACCGCGACGACCTTCTTGTCGAAAACAAACTCAACGAAGCCGTCCAGCGCATCCTCGATCGCATACTTTTTCTCCGTATCTGCGAGGACCGTGACATTGATACCGGCGCACTGCTCCAGTCCATCGTCGAGACGTGGCGGAAGAACTACGGCAAGGAAGAAGGCCGTCGCGCCTACCAACATCCGCTCGAACTACACGAAGCGCCACCGGCCGACTTTGGAACCAGCGGCATCCATGCCCCCAAGGATTCACTCTGGCACGCGGTCGTGCGGCACTTCCGCGCTCTGGATCGTCGCCCGCCGTCGCACGTCCCGTTCTTCAACGGCAATCTCTTCAAACCCCACTTTAGCGAATCCCTGGTCGTCGGCGATGAATGGCTCGCGGGGTTCATCGGCGACCTCAGCGACGATGAGTCGCCGTATTTGTTTAGCGTCATCCCCGTCGAAATTCTCGGCAGCGTTTACGAACGATTCCTCGGCAATGTTCTCCGCCTGCGGGGGCGTGGCGTCGAACTCGAGCCCAAGCCAGAAGTCCGCAAGGCCGGCGGCGTCTATTACACTCCGCGCTACATTGTGGACTACATCGTCGAGCAAACCGTGGGAAAACTGCTGGATGATATTTCCGGCGGCGGTGGCGCCGCGTCAGTGCCCAGTCGGCGATCACGGCCCTCCGTCATGGTTGCCCTCAAAGACTTTGAGAAAAAGACCGCCGCCCTTCGCCTGCTCGATCCCGCGTGCGGCTCCGGCTCGTTCCTCATCCGCGCCTTCGAACGCGTGTGCGAACACTGGCAACGCCGCCTGACCGCCGATCTCCCGCCCCGGAAGAAACCCGACGACCGCGCCGCGTGGGAAAAGAAGCACCGCGAACTCTGTTGGGTGGATGCTGAAACCGGGGACGTTCACCTGACCGTGAATCTCAAGCGACAGGTGCTCACGCAGAACATCTACGGCGTGGACCTGGACGCCGCCGCCGTGGCCCTGCTGCCGCCGTTGCAGGACAATATCAAATGCGGCAACTCCCTCATCGCCTCCGACTTCTCGATGATACCCGAAGACCTCGTGCGCGTTCACGCCTTCGACTGGCCCGTGCAGTTCGCACCCATCATGAAAGCCGGCGGCTTTGACGCGATCATCAGCAATCCGCCTTACATTCCAATCGAAACGATGGAAGATGGAGAACGAAGTTACTACCCAGAAGCCTATCCGCAGCTCGAAAGAAAATACGACACGGGTGTGATCTTCATTCTTCAGGCCTTGCGGTTGATCAAGCCAAGTGGGTTTGTCGGCTACATCTCTTCAATCACTTGGGAAACGGGTGAAAACTTTGCAAAACTTCGCGAACTAATGTTCACACAGCGGGGCGTTAAAGAAGTCATCAATCTTCCCTTCAACACTTTTGCCGACGCGTATGTGGACACAGGTGTTTACATTCTTTGCGGGAAGCCCACGCAGAAATATCGCATCTACTGCTATTCCAAGAAGGCCAAGATTGATTCCCTAAAGGATGCTGCACCCGTCACCGTTGCAACAAGTCTCATCGCTGCACCTGACTTCCGCTTGGTTCTCAACCCTAATGCTCAGCGGATTCTCGTTCGCGCGCTGGCCAACACAGGGTTCAAACCGCTCGGTGAGTTCACGAAGTCCACTCAAGGTCTGGCCGCGGACAGGTTCCAGAGGGCAACATCGGCCAAGTCATCAGAATGGTATCCGTTTGGTGAGCAGGCGCAAGCGTATCGGTATGACTTCGTCGTTGAAGAGCGGAGTTTCGCTTATATGCGGGACAATCCGTCGCTGAAACAGTTCTACGAAGCTGAGCCAAAGATTCTAATTCGCCGCATCATCAATCGCCAAGACCGCCTCGACGCGTGCTATTGTGACGAACAGATGGTGTTCAAAAAAGACATCAACCCCTTCATTTTAACCGAGGCAAAATCGAGTCTGAAGTTTGTCCTCGGCATTCTTAACAGCCGGTTACTCTCATACCTCTACGTCAACACTTCCGCCATCGCGACGAAGGACGACTTCCGCCAAACGACTCTGGCGGAACTGCGGCGGCTTCCAATACCATTCCTCGATTCTGCAAACAAGGCTGGCAAAGCGCGGCACGACAAGGTAGTGGCACTGGTGGACAAGATGCTGGTATTGATGCCCAAGCTGCGCGCGGCCACGTCGGAGTCGCAAAAAGCTACGCTTCAAAACGCCGTCACCGCCACCGACCGGCAAATCGATCAATTGGTCTATGAACTCTACGGACTCACAAAAGAAGAAATCTCCCTCGTCGAAAACGGAGAATAGGCGCGAATTCCGCGCGTGGCGCGGGTCGTTGCCCACGGCACTGGAGCGCGATACACTGCTCTGGCCTGAAGCCGTCGCGGAGAGCGTGGTGGCCGAGGCGAGCCGGTATCTTCGCGCCGAATTGCCCGCGGATTTTGCGCCGCGTCTGGCTGCCAAGGCGTATCACCTCTACCCGCGTCACCGTTTTTTCCATAAAGTGCTGAACCGCCCCGGCAATCGCGGTCGAGATAATCTGTACGTTTTTATGCGCCATTGGACGGCGGGTTGGCTCAAGCGCGAACGCTACGGGCTGTTCAAACGACTGCCGTGGGAGTATTCGCTGGGCCGGGCGCTACCGGCGCAGTCCGATTGATCTGAACCAACGGCGAGTCTATGCGCGCAACTACGCCGCAGATGCTTTCACGCCATTGTGGCGACGCGCTTCGATTTTGCGCATGGCCGCGCGGTCATATATGCGCTCGCCGCAATCAGGACATTCGAACAACTCAACGGCTGGAGTGGTCCTCATCGTGCCGCCAACACGCGACACAACACTCCTGCGCACGCGTCGAATCTTACGTCCACCACATGTTGGACATCGCTTAACGGTTAACGTTGGTGTCCGCTTCAATTTCACGCGCGCAACTTTGCCGCCGTCGCCTCCAACGTTGCCCCGTCGCTGACGGACAGCATTTCCACGTCCTTGTTGATGCGCTTCATCAGGCCGCTAAGGACGTTGCCGGGACCGAGTTCGATGAAGCGAGTGAATCCTTGGGAGACGAGCCATTGCACGGATTCGCTCCAGCGAACCGGCGATGTTACCTGACGCACCAGCAGATCCTTGATCTCGGCGACGCCGCCCGCCGGGCGCGCCGTGACGTTGGAGACAACGGGAACCCTCGGGAGTTGCATGGAGAGACTTGCGAGGGCGTTGGCGACCTTGACCCTGGCGCCCTCCATCAAACGGGAATGGTACGCGCCCGCGACGACCAGCGGGATGGCTCGCTTCGCGCCGCGCGTTTTGGCGAGTTCGATCGCTTTGGCAATTTTGTTCTTGTCGCCGGAAATAACGGTCTGGCCGGGACAGTTGATATTCGCAATATCGACATCCGCTTCGCGGCAGACCTCGGCCAGTATCGCATCGTCCAGATTCAGGACGGACGCCATACCGCCGTTGGTCGAATCGCAGGCTTCCTGCATAAAACGTCCGCGCATTTGCACCATGCGCAAGCCATCATCGAAAGTCACGGCGCCCGCGGCGGCCAGCGCGGTGAATTCGCCGAGGGACAAACCGGCTGCGGCGTCGAAGCTGAGCCCCGGGACGAGGGATTTCAACGCTTCCAGGCAGGCGAGACTCGTGAGAAAAATCGCCGGCTGCGCGTTATCGGTCTTGGTCAAGACCTCCTCGGGCCCCTCAAAACAGATCGTCTGGAGATCGCGGCCAAGAACGGCGTTGGCGCGCGCAAACAGTTGACGACAGACATCGTACTTTTCGCAAAGGTCGCGCCCCATACCGACCTCCTGGCTGCCCTGCCCGGCAAAAAGGAGAGCGGTCTTCATCATCACTTATGCCGTCGCAATTACGTGCTCTTGACGACTTCGGCACGTGCTTCCGCGGCGAGTGGGGTGCTGAGGTAGCGTTCGCCCGTCGAGCAAGCGACGGTAACAATGAGTTTGCCTTTGTTCTCCGGTCGCCGGGCGTATTGAATGGCCGACCACACGTTGGCACCAGACGAAATCCCGCAAAGGATTCCCTCCTCCTTCGCGAGCCGACGTGCCATCGCAAACGCGTCGTCGTTGGAGACGGTGATGACTTCGTCGATGATCGAGGTGTTGAGGTTCTTGGGAATGAAGCCCGCGCCGATGCCCTGAATCTTATGCGGCCCGGGTTTGCCGCCGCCGATCACGGGAGAATCAATTGGCTCGACCGCGACCGCCTTGAACGCCGGCTTCTTGGCCTTGATTGCTTCGCCGACGCCCGTGATCGTGCCGCCCGTGCCTACTCCCGCCACAATGGCGTCCGCGCGCCCGTTGGTGTCCTCCCAGATTTCGACGGCGGTCGTGCGACGGTGGATTTCCGGGTTGGCCGGGTTGTTGAATTGTTGCGGCATGAAGGAGCCCTTGATCTCCTTGATCAACTGTTCCGCCTTGCGAATCGCTCCGGGCATTCCTTCGGCGCCGGGCGTGAGAACCAGGTCGGCTCCGAGCATGCGCAACAGCACGCGGCGCTCGACACTCATGGTGTCCGGCATCGTCAGGATCAATCGATAACCTTTTGCGCCGCAAACAAACGCCAGCGCGATGCCCGTGTTGCCCGACGTTGGCTCAATGATGGTGGATTCTTTGCCGATCAGCCCGTCCCGCTCGGCCGCTTCAATCATCGCCACGCCAATTCGGTCCTTGACGGAGCTGAGCGGGTTGAAGAACTCACACTTGACGGCGATCTCGGCGTGGAGACCGGAAGTGATGCGGTTGAGTCGCACCAGCGGTGTGCGCCCAATCGTTTTGGTGATGTCGCCGAAAATCTGGCCCATACATTTGTCCTCCGGGATTGAATTCGCAGTTGAGAATCGGCTGCTTTCCACTACTCTGGGTCAAGCTTGTAGGTGAACGGGATGGCAAACGCAAGCTTGAAAGCGGAACGGAAGCGGTGGAGCAAATTCAGCCGGCAAGGGTCGCCGTGCCCCCGCGAAAAAAGAATCGGCGGAACCAGGATCAGACCGTCTTGTGTGAACGCTTCGTCACTCACGCTCATAAGCACAAGAATGTACTTGACGCATCACAGCGGCTTGAAACCAGAGGGCACCGATGCGGTGATCGGAGGTTCTGAAGTACTCATACCGTCGTCTGTGTATGAGACCCTGTCCATTTTTGTCCCTGGGGACAAATGTTCGCGATCCTTCAGCGAGTTTGGTAGGGAAAAGCCATGAGCAAAAAGACAAAAACGAGATTCAGGAGTTGCACGCCAAGGAGGTGGGGGTGGGGAACCCCTCTGAAGAACGTGCAAGCTCCTGAATCTTCAAATTAGTATTTCAATGACAGAATATAGTTTGTCCGATTAGATTGCAACTAGTTTTTTGCACGTCCATGACCGACACTGAGAAACCAGACGGCAGACACACGGGGATGCCACGCGAACAAAATCTTGTGGAACAAGTGAACAAGGCCCTGTTGAACTATTCAGACAAGGACTGGAATTACAGCCGTATATCCCTAATTATTAAGCCGTTAAGTGGTGCAGAATGCCCGTATGTCTTGAAGGTTGAGATACTGGATCAGAACACACAAGAGGGTCGGAGCGAGTTGAAAACACTTACCGATGAAGTCAAATGGGGAGATCGCCATTCTTCGGAACTAGGTATGCTGGAAGTAGTTAGCCTTCGAATTAATAAGGCGCTGCTTGAGGTTACCAGTAACGACCATTGGAATCAGAAGCGTCCAGTTGTCCGGGTCGTAAAGAAGCAAGCTGTTGATAGAGAGAATTCTACACACGCAATTTGGTATCAAATCACCGAGGTAGTTGGGGAGGAATTTGATAATCGCTAGCCGGCTTTTGTTGTAGGCCGCGTGCCCTCACGCGGCGGTCGTTCATCCAAACCGCCTAACCACCCGCCACTGGCACAATCACTTCAAGGCAGTCACCATCTGCCAGCATCAGCGTGCGTAACTCGTTGCGGGCCAATACGCTTCCATTTCTTTCAACAACAACCTGGGTCGTTTTCCACCCGTGCGCTTGAATGAATTCCGCCACGGAGCAGGCGGAATCCAGATGCTCTGCTTTCCCATTCGCAGTAATTGTGATGGGATCAGGCTTCATTCAAAGCGCCCTCCCAATCTTTCCAAACCGGCTCATATTTCAGTTGTTGCAACCGCGCCGCCACCTCCGCTGGTGAACGCTCGTCCGCGATCTGGAATTGCACCGTCGCGTGTTCCCCCTCCGATTGGATCATCGGCAAGTCTGGCTTCACCATCCGCCCCCCCTTGGTCATGTGCAGCTTCTCCTTTCCCTGCCCTGTGTATCCGCCGGGTTCCGTGTGGCTGCCGGCGCTCATCATGGTAATCCCGAGCGGAATCAGGTGATCGCGCAACTTCGCCGACTCGCGGGTGCTCAACACCAGACCCACCTCGGGAAACGCAATCCGCAACGCGCAGATAAACTGCACCAGCTCGCGGTCGTTCATATTCACCAATGGCTCAAAATCGCCGGCCGCCGGCCTCAACCGGGGCGCACTGATCGTCAATTGCGACATCCAGCATTTCTTCAGCAGGTACCTCGCATGTGCCGCCAGCGCGATGGCTTCGTTGCGCCACGGAGCCAAACCGAGCAGCGCCCCGATACCCAGTCGCTTGAACCCCGCCGCATACGCCCGTTCGGGAGTTTCCACCCGCCAATCGAAATCCCTCTTCGGCCCGCTGACGTGCATGGCGTCATACACCCCGCGGTCATACGTCTCCTGATACACCACAAGTCCTTCGCCGCCCGCCTGCACAATCGGCACGTACTGCTCGGTCTCCAGTGGTCCGACCTCCAGGGAAATACTCGGCCATTCGGCGTGCAGCCGCGCCACGCAATCGCGCAGATAATTGTCGGAGACAAAATGCGGATGCTCTCCCGCCACGAGCAGAATGTGACGAAACCCCTGATCGCGCAAATACCGCGCTTCCGTCACCACCTGGTCAACCGTGAGCGTCACCCGCAGAATCGGGTTGTCGCGCGAAAAACCGCAGTACTTGCACACATTGATGCATTCGTTGCTGAGGTACAGTGGCGCAAAAAATCGCATCACCCGCCCGAAATGTTTCACGGTCAGGTCGTGCGACCGCCGCGCCATTGCTTCGAGGTAGGTCGGTTGGGACGCGACCGGCGAAATCAACGCGGCAAAATCCGCCAGCGAATGTCGTTTCCCGCCGGCCTCACTCCGCGCCAGTGCCGCTTCCGCGTCAGTCAACGTCGCGTGCTGGGCGAACCGGCTCAACTCGCCCAACGCAAGTTGATCAAAACTGGATGCAAAACTCGCCATGCCCACAGTTTAGGAGATCACGGCAGAAACGTCAAACTACAGCGGTGCTGTTGGCCGATTCGGAGTGCGCCGACAAGTCGGCGCTTTGCCCTAAGTGCCTATCCCAGAACCTCGGCGCGGCGATAGGTGATGATCGCGCAAGCAAAGTGAAGTAGCCCCAAGTAATTGTCCGCTTTCTTCTCCCACCGAATCAGAATGCGGCGAAACCGATTCAGCCAACTGTGGGTCCGCTCGACCACCCAACGGCGCGCTTTGAATCGAGCGTTGCGTTTGAGCGCCTGGGCTTCCTCACCGCGACTGCGGATGTGAACCGTGTAGCCAAACTCCTGCGCCAGTTCCCGTACTTCGTCGTAATCGTATCCTTTGTCCAGACACAATCCTTGCGACTGGCCGCTCCCAACGCCTGGTCGCTCCACCGGAATGCTTTCCAGCGTTTCTCTCACCAGCTTGAAGTCGTTGCGGTTGGCCCCGTCAATGGCCAGTCCGATCGGCACGCCTTGACCCTCCGTCAACAAGCTGCGCTTCACCCCGTCCTTGGCTCGATCCGTGGGGTTGGGGCCGATTTTTTTCCCCGCCCAACGGAGCTTTGCTCATCGCTCCATCCATCGCCTGCCAGCGCCAGTCAATGCCTTTGAGTTCGTCGTATTCCGTCAACCCCTGTTCCCAAAGTTTCGCAAACACCCCGGCGCGCACCCATTGTTGAAAACGCCGATGGGCGGTGGAACTGCTGCAGATGCCCGTCGCGTTAAGCGCGTTCCACTGGCAACCAGTGCGCAACACGAACAGAATTCCGTTCATCGCGTGGCGGTCGGCGACCCGCGGTCGCCCGCCACGCCCCCGCGCGTGTCGCCGCGGCTTGGGCAGGAGTGGCTCGACCTTACTCCACAATTGGTCAGACACGAGCCAACGCTCGTGCGATCTGCTTTTCCCCATAGATGCCTCCTTGGCATCCCCATTATATCATTGCCAGAGGGGTTTTGGGATGGGTTCTAAGCTACCATGCGCCTGAATGCACACGCACTTCCCGTCTGGAGGGCCATCCTCCTGGGTGGCTGCTCGATATCGTGGGAACTTCAAGACGCAGGCTCACTACCTTGCTTCTTGTCGCAGAACTCCAGCCATCGCCTCACGAACCACGCACACTCCCGGTCAGCCTCGGTGTCGAGGCGATGACGGAAGAAACGGTCGATTTTTCTGCGCCCAAATCCCAAAAGAAAAGCATACAATCTCAGCTTCTCCTCCCGCGTCATGAGGTCTATGTGAGATTCGAGATAGCGCAAGAGTTCGTCTTGTCTGCGAAACAATTCACTTGCCCAGGATGGATCTTGACGATTTCGCAAATAACCGCTGATAACTACCCCAATACCAATCTTCTTGTTTTTCAACCATCGGGCGAACATTCGGCTCCCTGGTTATTGCCTGAGCTAAGTCCAAACTACTCGGTGTTGTTCTCCGCCGCCGCTTTTTGTGGGGTCGACTGGCTAACAGCGATTTCTGAGTTCGACTCCGTCCGCCCCAGCGCTACCCACTGTCACTCTAAAAACCCCGTTAACGGGCTCGTGGCGTCCGCCTCCTTGCGTTTCACGGCCAGACCAATCTCGTACGCGGCACGGCCCGCTGCTACGGCAGCCTTGAACGCTTCCGCCATCCGGTCGGGGTCGCTGGCCACCGCAATCGCCGTATTCACCAAAACAGCATCGGCGCCCATTTCCATGGCCTCCGCGGCATGCGACGGAGCGCCCAGGCCCGCATCGACCACGACGGGTACTGTCGCCTGTTCGATGATGATCTCGATGCTCGCCCGCGTCTCGATGCCACGGGCGCTGCCGATGGGCGAACCGAGCGGCATCACCGTCGCGCAACCGGCGTCTTCGAGCCGCTTGGCGAGGACGGGGTCGGCATTGATGTAGGGCAGCACCGTGAAACCTTCTTTCACCAGCGTTTCCGCGGCCTTCAATGTTTCCACCGCATCCGGCAACAAGTAGCGCGGGTCGGGATGGATCTCGAGTTTCAGCCATGTCGAACCTGTCGCCTCCCGGCCCAGACGCGCGAGCCGGCAGGCTTCCTCGGCGTTGCGTGCGCCGCTGGTGTTCGGCAACAGCACGTATTTCTTCGCATCAATAAACGTGAGGATGTTGGCGAACTTGTCGCGTTGGCCGGACAAATCCGCCCGCCGCAACGCCACGGTCACCATTTCCGCCCCGCTCGCTTCGAGGGCCGACGCCATGATCTCCCCCGAAGCGAACTTGCCCGTGCCCAGGATCAGGCGCGAGTTGAAATCGCGGTTGGCGATACGCAGCTTTTGCGGTCTGTCGGTCATTGTACGCGGTACAGATTCTGATTCAGTGGATAACTGCCGGGCGTGCGTTCCGCGACCCACGAACCATCCCTCAGCAAGTAACCGTGGTTGCCCATGGCGAACTCCGCGCGATCGAGGCGTTTGAATTCCTCAACCTTCTTCTGATGCAGTTCGTTTTTTACGACGGTGATCTGTTCCCGTAACGCCTTCAAATCATGCAGCTTGGCTTCCAGGACGGCCTTTTCCGCCGTCAGCTTGACGTATTCCTCGCGCATCGCTTGCAAGTGCGAAACCGTCTGCGCATGCGTCGTTGTCAACTCCGCCAGCTTCTGGTTGACGTCCGCAATCTGGTCGTTCAGGGACTTCACGTCCGTCGTCAGGTTCGCCTTGTCCGTTTCGAGGGAGTGAACCTTTGACTGCTGCTCCGCCAGTTTCTGCTCCAGGTCGGTCTTCAGCGATTCCATCTGCTTTTCGGTATCGGCCTTCTCCTGCGTCAACTTCGAAATATTCTGTTGCAGTTCATCGACTTTCACCTGCATCTGCGTTTTGACCTCGACCGCCTCGGCCCGCGCGGCCGCGAGCTCATTCGTCGCGGTCGTCAACTGTTGCTGGGTCTCTTGCAGTTTCTCGTCCCGGCCGCAACCCACCAGCAGCAAGACCGCGCCGGCGACACCAATCCCCATGGCGACAACGTTGATTCTCATCACTCAGTCCTCCTTTAATTTGGCAACAACTTCGTTCGCGCTGCCACGCCGGTAGCCTTGCAGGTCCAAGGTGACATACGCATAGCCGATCTGTTTCAGGGCGCGGGTCACCGACTCGCGCACCTCTCCTTCCAGAAACCGCGCAAATTCGTCCGCACCCACCTCGATGCGCGCCACGTTCTTGTGGTGGCGGACGCGTACTTCATAAAACCCCGCATCGCGCAGTATGTTCTCCGCCGCCTCGATCATCTGCAGCGCCTCGTCCGTGACCGGCTCTCCGTACGGGATTCGCGACGACAGACAGGCCATCTGTGGCTTGGTCGCCGTCGGCAGACCCAGTTCCGCCGACAGTTCGCGAATCTCCTGCTTCGTCATTCCCACATCCTTCAATGGCGCGCGCACCTCGTATTCCCGGGCCGCCACGGCGCCTGGCCGAAAATCGCCCGCGTCACTCGCGTTCTCGCCATAGACGATTGTCTGCCAGCGTTCGCGCTGCGCCGTCTCCATCAACTTCTCAAACAACTCGCTCTTGCAAAAATAACAGCGGTTCGACGGATTGCTGGTGTAATTCGCGTCGGCCATCTCGTTGGTCTTGATCACGCGCACGGGAAACCCGAACCGCTTTCCGATTTCCAGCGCCTCGTCCAGCTCGCGCCGGGGCAGGCTCGGCGAATCCGCAATCACCGCCAGCGCGTCGCCGCCCAGCGCGTCATGCGCCACCTTCGCCAGCAATACGCTGTCCACCCCGCCCGAGTACGCCACCAGCGTGCGTCCACCCGAGCGCAGCACAGCTTTGAGTTGATCCAACTTCGAGGCCACGAACGGAATATTATCCCCGAACCTCCGGGGTGTCAAAGCGCAAGAGGTGTCGGCGCTTCTGTGAAGCACAGAATCCCTGGTTCCACTCGCAAGTGGTCTCATAAACCGCCGCTGCCATCCCGAACACCAAGTCCGACGAGAGGCACCGAGCATGTGCCGCCGGCGCAAATGGCCGAAAAATGAACGATTTTCTTGCCCAAAAACGTGCTTGTTTCAAAACTTTTTTTGTTCGGTTTTGGCTTCTGGCGGGTTTTTAATAATGAATTGAAGATGACGGACAGCCAGCAATTGCTCGCGGACTACGTCAGGAACGGCTCGGAAGAGGCCTTTCGTGAACTGGTAACGCGCTACCTGGCTCTGGTCTATTCCACAGCGATCCGGTTGGTCGGTGGCGACACGCATCGGGCGGAAGACGTGGCCCAAACGGTCTTCGTGGACCTGGCTCGCAAGGCTCGGAGGCTTCCAAATGACGTGATGTTGGGCGGCTGGCTGCATCGCGACACCTGCTTTGTCGCCTCCAAGACCATGCGAAGCGAACGTCGTCGTCAGTCCCGCGAAAGGCACGCTGTCGAAATGAACTCCTTCCAAGACCGTTCCGAATCGGATCTGCTGCGGGTTGCGCCGATCCTCGACGAGGTGATTAACCGGCTGGGAGCGGAGGACCGCACCGCCATTTTGCTGCGCTTCTTCGAGCAACGCGACTTCCGCTCGGTGGGCGACGCGTTGGGAAGCACGGAAGGCGCCGCCCGAATGCGGGTGACCCGTGCATTGGAGAAACTGCACTCGCTGCTGAAACATCGTGGCGTCACTTTGTCCGTGGCGGCGTTGGGAACCGTGCTCACCGCCGAGGCCGTCACGGCCGCGCCCGTCGGTCTGGCGGTCACGATTTCCAGCATTGCCTTGGGGAGCGCGGCGGCGGGAACCGGAACCACACTCACCCTCATAAAACTTATGACGATGGCCAAAGTCCAAGCTGGAATGGTGTGTGGCATCGCTGTCGCCAGTGCGGTGGCCTCTTGGCAGATGGAACATCAAGCCCAGGCCAAAATGCGCCAGATGGATGTGTCCTTGCAGCAACAGTCCAGTCAACTGGCCCAATTGCAGGGCCAGAACGAGCGGCTTTCGAATCTCCTGACACAGGCAAACGGCCCGAACAACCCGGGCGACCTGCAGAAACTGCGCGATGAGGTGGCAATCCTGCGTCGTCAAACCAATGAACTGACGGTCTTGCAGGACGAAGAACGTCGGCTAAAGGCATCACTGGCCAAAGCCCGACATGATTTGGTCAGTTCAAACGGGGACAATTTCCATTGGAGCGACGAGTTAAGCGCCAAACAGAATTATATGGACAGACTGTCGAATGCGATCCGCCAATACGCCAGGAACAACCAGGACCGATTTCCCACCAGCTTCGAGGAAGCGGCGGCTTTCCTGCCTGATCAGGCCCGCAACGAAACCAATTTTACGATTATTCCGACTAAATGGTGTTACCCAGGTATGTCTATTCAGGCCCGCAACGAAACCAATTTTACGCCGGCTCAATTTGAAATCGTCTACCAGGGAAGCATGTCCGACGCGTATAAATATGCGCATCCGAAGCGCATCCTCCTAATCCGGGAACGGCAACCCTGGAAAAACACCGACGGCAAGTGGGTGAAACTTTATGAAGCGATAAACGGCGTGAGGTACGGTGTCAGTCTGCCGTACGGCGATTTTGAGGCCTGGGAAGAGCAGCGCATCGTCCCGCCCGAGTCATCGAACGAATGAAAACACGTAAACTCGGCATCATCGGCGCGGTTCTGGCCGCCGCTCTGGCGGCCCCGTTGCTGGTTCAACATCGCGCGGAAGTCCGCGGGCGCGCGCAGCAGCAAACCTTTCAGCAGCAGGCGGCTCTTCTGGACCAATGGTCGGCGGAGAATGAACAACTCTCGAATATTGTCGCTCAGGCGGAAAGCTCGCAATCTCTTTCCGATGCGCGACTCACCGAGTTAATGAAACTGCGAAACGAATTCGGGAAGCTTCGACAGACCCTTCAGGAAATGGACGAGCTTCGGCACCGGATTCACCGATTGCGCGCCCGCTTGCAAGACGCGGCCAAAGAGAAGGAGGAGGGCCGTCACGACTACACTGCCCTGTTGGCGGACGAGATGCCGCAGAGGCAGGAGCGGGTGGCCCGGCTTAGACAGTGGCTGGAAGAAATGCCGGAGGAAAAGATTCCGGAACTGCAATTCCTTTCCGAGGACGACTGGATAGCGGAGGTCGACGATCCATTGGTCACGGACGATGACTACCGCAGCGCAATGACCCGCTTGCGCGACAGCGCGGACGCCGAGTTCGCCCCGAGGGCATTCGCGGCGCTCCAGCAATATGCCCGCGTCAACAATGGCCAATTCCCAACCGATCTCGCGCAATTGAATCCCTATTTCGAGTCCTCCATTGACAATGCGATTCTGCAACGGTTCGAGATTGTCCCCACAAAAAGCCTGGTCTCATCCCTGGCTGAGTTAGGCGGAGATTGGCTGATAACCCAGAAAGCTCCGGTTAACACGGAGGATGCTCGCCTGGCCATTAGCCTGACCGGCTTCCGCCTCCTTCAGCAGAGTGGCCGGTGGGATCCAGTGCAATAGGATCAGGCAGTTCCCAGCCATCGCCGCGTTCAACGCCTGAGTCGTGATTAATCGGACGGCACCACACATCCTGCTCAGTGGCTTCCTTCACCTCGCACGCCATTGACAACATGACTCCTACAAGTCGGGCAGGGCGTTCACCCAAACTTGTAGTGCTTCCGCACCGGCTTGTGGACCTTCCACACGCACGACATGCCAGCGGGAAACGTCACGAGATCGCCCTTGCCGATCTTCACCGGTTTCCCGCCCTCCGGCGTCACCGTCACCTCGCCCTCCAGAAAGTAACAAACCTCCTGTTCGTCATAATGCCACGGGAACTCCGACACTTCCTTCTCCCAGATGGGCCAGGATGAAACTCCCATATCGTTTAGCTCATTGGGTTGGGGGTTGTTGTTCACTCTGATTGGATTCACTTCGTTCCTCCGGTTGTTCCAGTTGAAGTTGTTTGCGGCGAACCAGAAAGATCACCGCACCGAGCGGAAAGGCGACGTGGAGGAGCCACGCCCCATAAAGAGGTCTGAAAGCACCTATGGAGCAAAGCACAATATAGATTGGCTGAAAGCTGAGTTGCCCAGTGGTCCAGTTAATCGAGAGGTGTCCCACGCCAACCAAGATGAACAGTAGCCAAAGCCACTTGCGGCGGAGCTTCGTTCTGACTGCGATAACAAACGCGATCAAAGTAAGCACTCCGGCAATAGCCATCAAGCCCAATACGACATAGTGACGAGTCGTTCTCCCTCGTAGGGTAAAAGCGTTCAACCTTTCCAGTGATGCGGATTCCGGGGGAAAGTTGCCAGGCAATCCGGAAATAAGTTGCCACTGAATCCGGAGTAAAGTTGCCAGCGATTCCGGTTTGAAAGTTGCCACTTTTCGGTTGGGACCGGAATGGGTGGCAACAATCGACCGGAACGAGTGGCAACATAACTCCGAAACGCGGTGCAGTGACGCTGGATACGGCGGCTATGCTGTGCTCCTTTCAACCATTGAAAGGAGCGCTCCCATGGCCCGAAGGCCGGTATCCATGCGCAAAACCAAAGAGATCCTGCGACTCAAACACGAACTGGGGCTGACCAACCGTCAGATCGCCTCCAGTCTGCACCTCAGCCACACCTGTGTCGACGCCTACCTGCGGCGCGCCCGCCAGGCGGGGATCGGCTGGCCGATTCCCGAGCACTTCGATGAGGACCAGTTGCGGCAGTTGCTACTGGCCGCACAGAAACCACCGCCGGAATCCAAACGCTATTTGCCACCGATGGACGAGGTGCATCGCGAACTGCGACGCAAGGGTGTCACGCTCCAACTGATCTGGGAGGAATACCACCGCACCCACCCCGACGGGTACGGACACACGCAGTTCTGGGAATACTATCGGCGCTTTTGCGCCCAACTCGACCCCGCCTTGCGGCAAGCGCACCCGGCGGGCGAGCGGATGTTTGTGGACTGGGCCGGGCTGACGATCCCGCTGGTCGATCCTCAGACTGGCCAGTCCCGACCCGCGCACCTGTTCGTTGCGGTACTGGGGGCCAGCAACTATACCTTCACCGAAGCGTTTGAGAACACCCAGTTGCCGTCCTGGATCGAAGCCCATGTTCACGCCTGGGAGTTCTTTGGCGGCGTGGCGCGGCTGACCGTGCCGGACAATCCGAAGACCGCCGTCACCCACGCCTGCCGCTATGAGCCCGAACTCAACACCAGCTACCAGGAACTGGCGGCGCATTATGGCACCGTGATTCTACCGGCCCGCGCCCGCAAACCCCAGGACAAGGCCAAGGTCGAAGCGGCCGTCCAACACGCCGAACGCCGCATCCTGGCCGTGCTGCGCGATCAGCGGTTCTTCAGCCTGGCCGAACTCAACACCGCCATCCGCCGGGAACTCCACTCTCTCAACGAGCGGCCCTTCCAGAAGTTGCCCGGTTCCCGCGCCACATTGTTTGCCGAACTCGACCAGCCCGCGTTGCAGCCCTTACCGGCCACCCGCTACGAACTGGCGTTGTGGCGCAAAGCCAAAGCCAACATCGACTATCATGTCCAAGTTGACTGGCACAACTACAGCGTCCCGTACCGCTTGACCCATCAGCCGGTCGAAGTGCGCCTGAGCGCGCGCACCGTGGAGATCTTCCATCGCGGCCAGCGCGTCGCGCTCCACCAGCGCAGCCACCAACCCGGTGGGTTCACCACCGACCCGGCGCACCGTCCCAAAGCGCACCAGCGCCATCTCGACTGGACACCGGCCCGGCTGATTGGCTGGGCCCAAAACCAAGTCGGGCCGCAGTGCGCCGCCGCCGTAACGTACATTCTGCAACACAAGCCGCATCCCGAACAGGGGTATCGTTCCTGTCTCGGTCTGATGCGGTTGAGCCGCCACCATGGACGCACCCGGCTGGAACAGGCGTGCCAGCGTGCCTTGCTGCTGGAGGTCTGCTCGTATCGCAGCATCAAATCCATCCTCGACACCAAGCTGGAGACCCAACCCCTACCGGCTCAACCGGCAAGCCCCGTGGCGCTCGTCACGCACGACAACCTGCGCGGCGCGCCCTACTACCAGTAACTCAACCCCAACCCCCAGGAGAAACCGCATGCTGCATGAACCCACCAAAACCAAACTCTACGCCATGAAACTCAACGGCATGGCCGAAGCCTACGAGGAACAACGCGCCCAACCGCGCAGCGCCGAGCTGGCCTTCGACGAACGCTTCGGCTTGCTGGTCGAGCGCCAATGGCTGTGGCGAGAGAATCGCGCGCTGGCGACGCGACTGTCGCACGCCCGCTTGAAACAACCGGCCTGTATCGAGGATCTGGACTTCAGCCCGGCGCGCGGTCTGAAACGCGCGTTGCTGGAGCAACTCAGCCCTTGCGACTGGGTCCAGCATCGCCAGAACATCATCATCACCGGCCCGACCGGCTGCGGCAAGACGTTCGTCGCCTGTGCCCTGGCACACAAGGCTTGCCGGGAAGGTCACCGGGCGTTGTACTTCTACGCGCCGAAGTTGTTTCGCGCCTTGACCAGTGCCCACGCCGACGGCAGCCTGACCAAGCTGTTGAAGAAGATCGCCAAGGTGCAAGTGCTGGTCGTCGACGACTGGGGCCTGGTCAAGGTCGATGAACGCCAATGCCGTGAGTTCCTGGAGATCCTCGACGATCGTCACGGCCACGGCTCCACCGTGATCACCAGTCAGTTCCCCGTCAGCGCCTGGCATGAGGTGGTCCCGGACCCCACGGTCGCCGACGCCCTGCTCGACCGGCTCATCCACAACGCCCATCGCCTCGAACTGAAAGGAGACTCCCTACGCAAACGCAACGCGCGCCTCTGACGGCCACGGCCCGGTACCGCCCGCCTGCGCGGGCGGCTTCAGAATGGACGATGAAGGAAGGGGAAGGACGGACACGTCGCCTCGCTCCGCGAGGCTCCGACGGCAGAATCGAACATCCAAGCTTGACTCAAAGCTGCCACTTTCATATGAGAACAACCGCCAGCGTCGCTGCGCTCCGATGAGTGGAAACATAAAACCGGAACCAGTGGCAACTTTCACCGGAATACGCACTGGCCGGGGCTGCGTAGAGCATAACTCTCCGCAGTCCCGTTTTGCGGACATTTGGACTGGGCAAGCACACCGCTCTCACGGGAGATAGGTGCCCGGGAGTTCACCTCGCTCCGCCCGAATCTTGTCCGCCTCTTGCTGCGCCCGCCGAAAATGTTCTTTTTTCCACTGGTCGGGGTCAACTTTTCCTTCCGTAACGTCTTCGATTACGTTGTCTATCCTGAGACTGCACTTGCGCTGACCGGCGATGGCCATCACGACCGCGTCCGCACGGTCGGGACTATGTACGCCACGCCGTTTCATCTCGGTTTTGGTTTCCAGTTCAAGCTTACCGTCACTACGCGGTTTCTTCTTCCGGCTAGACAGTTGTGAGAGCAGCATTGGATCGTCTTTGAGGATCACTTCGCCAGATTGGATTTTGCTGGCGGTGATGGCCCACATTTCAGCATTGGCACGTGCGTAGTGGACGTCATCGAATGGACTGCCGCCGTTGTAGACCCGGTTGGGGCAATAGCCCTGTTCTTCCATCCGTCGAATCATCGGACCACCGATGCCGTCCGCGTCGATGAACACGTTCCCCCAGGGGATTCCATACCTATGGACCATCTCGATGACAATGCTGACGGTTTTCATCTCGTCCGGTTCCTGCCAGTAATCGAGAACGGTCTGGCGATTGCCTTCGAACACGGTGAAAACACATTCGTCGCCGCCACCGGCGGCCAAATCGACTCCTGCCCGCAGCTCACTCCGGTAGCCTCCGGCGGATGATCCTGCAATCGCTCCAGAATCTCGAGTGGGATAAGAACGCCGTCGTGACTGCTCGTCGGGAATTCGGCGAGCACGGCTGATTTATACATCGTGCTCTCCTCACCATATTGCGCCTTGAGCGCTTCTCTCCATTCGGGCAGGGTAAAGGGTGAATCGTAGGCAGTAATTTTGAACGGAGTATACAGGTGGCCGGCCTTCGCGAAAATGTCGTAGAATGGCCCCGTACGTCCACCGGGCGTCGAGATCACCAGCAATCTCACCCACTCGCCTGCCGACAACAAACGTTCCTTGGCGTCAAAGATCTCCTGGGTAAGGCTCTTGGCCTCGTCCAACACGACAAAGACCCGGGGTGCGTGCCAGCCCTCGAACCTGCCTCCGTCAGTGGTGCTGAACCCGAGTGCGCGGCTGCCGGTTTTGGGGAAACGCAACTCCGTCGTGAGCAACTCACCTCCCAACGGACAGCGGGCCCTGCGGTAAAGGTTGTGAATCTCACCCCAAAGCTGTTTGTCAACCTGACGCTTGGTGGGACCCGTTGTGATGACCAAGCTTTCCGTGTAGCACGCGGCAACCCAGAGCACAGCCTCAGCCGCCATCACAGTTTTTCCGCAGCCATTTCCAGCCACAACTGCAGTGCGAGGGTTATCGCGAACGCTGCGAAGGATTTCGTCCTGTTTCGGGAAATTGGTGGTGACGCCGAGAATTTCGCGGACGAAAGCACACGGGTCACCCTGATAACGTTCTTGGAATTTATTCATGACTCCTCCTTAGCCATCGCGCCAGCAGAGCTCGTAACGCGGTCTTGCCGCACCCATTCCTGGCCCGAATCGCAGTGCGAGCTTTATTGCGATCGCTTCGCAGGCTTTCATCCTGCTTCGGGCAGTCAGTGGATTCGCCCTGGATTTCGCGGACGAATGCTTCCGGGTTGTTCCGGTAATAGTCGAGTGATCTATTCATTGTCGGCTGACTCCTTATGTTCGCCGCTGGTCGGTGCGTCCGCCGCGGCGATCCAATCTTCGAACGTCTGGTTTACGGATATTTCCCGTCGCTGCAATTCTTGCCACTCAGACGGATACCGGTTTTTCAAAAAGAACATCAACGCGGTGACATTGCCTCGGGCGGCGATGCGCAAAAGCGACTGCTCCGCCAGAACTTGTGCATCCCCTTGGGCGCGCTCGACGGCTTCTCCAAACTCCGGAAATTTTTTCTTCCAGATGGAGAGACTTTCGGCGGTGATGCCGCACTTCTTTGCCGCCCCTCTCTGTGTTGCGCCATCGCGAATGGCGGCGATGATTCGGTCCCCGAGTTCCACGGTGTACTTAATATTCGACATAACCTGTCTTCTCCTTGTTTAGGTTACACTGTTTACTGGACGCCAGGGTGGATGATGCGCGCAACGACGTCCGGCAATCTTGGAGGCACCGTCTTGCTTTGCGGAGATGGGCCACTTCGACTGGAGCCAATAGGATCAGCCTACCGGAAAGCAGTCATGCCCAGAAAGATTCGGGGTACGCCTCAACAAAAAAACGGGGGGATGATACAGCGGATGCCCATGAGTGCCGTCGTTAAGAACGTGCGCCGTTTCCAGCGGATCAGCCGGTTGGCGGAATGGTCCAGTATCCACGCGCGGACCTTTCGGAGCTTTAGGAACCCTCGTAAACCCGCGGTACTGCCGGCAGATTGGACCCTTACGACCGTGCCGATGTAGGACAGGTCACCCGACGGCTATCGATTTTCTCGGGGTATGGCGGGCCATTTTGGCACGTCTCAAAGACCTCCAAACTTCAAGACTGGGTGCCGATTTGAGCACGAGGGCGTTGAATTATGAGCCAGAGGACGGCACTCAGACGGCACTTGGCGGTGACGTGTCAAAGCATCCGATGTAGCAAAGTGAGGTCCGTGAACGGGTAGCAAGTGCCAGATTTGGAAGCGAACGGGCGTGCGCGCACAAAGTCACAAAAGTGACCGGAAAACTGGCGGCCCCAACGGGATTCGAACCCGTGTACCCAGATTGAGAATCTGATGTCCTAGGCCTCTAGACGATGGGGCCGCAACGCTCAAAAGGCAATGGAGAGAATACCCACAACACAAACAAAATCAAGAGCTTTGGCGCGGACGCGTCAAAGGCTTCCGCAGTCACAAAGCCAGCAACGTTCAACACGCTCGCATGGCAAATATACCCGCCGGTATACCCGGACACCGTTTTGCGGGGCGGTGTCCGGCAGGGGTGAAGGCCAGCACAACCACGAGGACAATCACAACCGGCAGCATGGGCGCGGTATCGAGTCGGCTGCGGGAAGGCGTCGCGTTGCGCTCACGTTGGCCGCTGGTGCGCGTTGCCGTATGCACCCGACCGAAGAGAGAGAGGCGGCGGCCTTAAGGAATCTACTTGCGATAAGTTCAATACGGCACAGGTTCGGCGCGGCGTTCTCTCTCGATTCTAAATTTTCAAAAAAATCATGTCCGCGTCACATTTCGACTCAAAAAACGGAGAATTGACCTGTGATAAACCAAACGAAGATCGTTGCTGAAAAGCTCCACATTTCCGAACGCCACGCCCGCCGCCTGATTGCCGAATCCCACTACAGCGCGCAGGGGATACTCGACGAGTTGCCTACTAACGCTGAAGCTGAGTTCTACTGGCGGCTCCACGAGATGCTGACGCCCGTTGTTCAGCTTGGCTTGGCCGCAAACCGTCTATGGGTTCAACACGGCGAATTCTGGCAGTTTATCCAGGAAGATGAAAAGGAAGGCGACAAACCATTCATTCCTGTCGAAGTTGCTCCCATCATGCGCAAGGTGACAAACGCCGTCCTTGCGCTGCCGCCGAAAAAGCGCATCGTTCCGCTTTGGAAAGCCTTTGCGGAACTTGATCGGGCGCTGCAACTGGACGGCCCGTGGAGTAGCACCGGCTACCTCCACCACCAGCAACAGGCAGAATCCGATACCGAGTAGCACGCGCCGTCGCCGCCGTCAGTCCAGCACTTTGGGAAGTGTTGAAACACTTGTCTCTGACGGCGCGGCGGAATACACTTGCCCGCGTATGTGGAGGAGCAGCCTATGGACATCACGTTCAGTTGTTCCAAGTGCGGGCAGCATATCGCGATCGACGAAGCGGGCGCGGGCCTTCAAGTGGAGTGTCCAAAGTGCGGCCAAAGTCTTTCAGTCCCGATGGCTGCTGCAATCACGGCTCCGTCGTCCGCAAAAGAGCCGCAACCGCCAGCGTGGTCGGCTGAGTCAGTTCCGAAGGCGACAACCGCCGATCTTCCGCCTCTTTACGTTGGGATCGCTTGGGCAAAGCGGCTGGCGTCAAAACTGACGAAACCACCGACCGGTATTCCGCCGGTAATCACCAAACTTCCACCAGTCATCGCGCAGCCGGACCCGACGTTCCGTTGCAAGTGCGGGCAGCATATCGCGGTTGACGAAGCGGGCCTGCCAACCTCTATCCGGTGTCCAAAATGTCTTCGATTTCTTCCGGGTAAACTTAGGCGAAGAATGCTGAACGCGGCGCACAACAAGTCCCAACTTGCACTAGTCAAGGGGTTGGCGGGCCGCGCTGAGTGGCTGGCGCTGCACAAAGCGTTGTTCCGTTATGAAGCGGGCAAGACCATAGCCAAGGCCGAGAGGCGCGCAGCCGAAGCCGAGTCGTTGAACTTACTGAGTGAGTCGGATCGCTACGGTTCACCGGAAGTCAAGCGTGAGGTGTGGCGACGGGATCAGGGAAGGTGCGTTCAGTGCGGGTCACAAGAGAAACTCGAATACGACCACATCATCCCGGTTTCCAAGGGCGGCTCCAACACTGAGCGAAACGTCCAACTCTTGTGTGAGAAATGCAACCGTGAGAAGGCAGCGAGGATAGCATAAGCAACGGGAGCGGACGGGGCGACGGCCAAATCAAAGGAGCATCGTATGGACATTACATTCAACTGCGGACATTGCGGGCAGCATATTGTCGTAGATGAAGCGGGCGCGGGAATGGCCGTCCAGTGTCCGAAGTGCGGGCAGACTCTGACTGTGCCGCAGGCGGCTGCCGCGTCGCCGCTGAAAGCGCCGGTGCTTCCGAATGAGACTGTCCGACCTCGCTCGTTCGCGATGCGTTCTATTGGCACCGCAGCATTGGTGCTAGGGCTGGCGCTTGTTGTGGTTGCGGTGAGGCACTGGCAATTACGACGGGAGCCGGTACAAGCTGAGGCCGCACACACACCGCAAACAGCTAACGCAAGCACGGTGCAGCAGCCATCAGGAGGCGAAGAAGATAGTGTTTGGGCAGATGGGGCAGAACATTTCATGTCGTGCAAAGTGATCGGTGTTCATAGGGGTGGCGTGTTTTCGAGCGGCGGATTGGTAGCGGTAGCGACAACATCCATCATGGTGCAGAGGATGCCAGCGCCACCGACGCCGCTGCACGGTATGCAAGGTTTATGGCGCGGTGGCCTCGCCGTTGTTCCGGGCGCTACGACACCTCAACCGATGAGTATGAAGCCGTTCATGGTGCGTGAGACTACGGAACCGCGATTGATAGCCGTGGTAAAGCACCCCAGAGAAAACTCTCTTGCCGAGGGCGATTCGTTCGATGCCACACTTCGGCGTGATGGTAGCGTGGAATGGAAAGACAAGAGTGGCAACTTGCGCCGCCTGCCCCGGTGGGTGTACGTGTCTGAGCATTGAATCATTAACAGCGTGTGCGGGCGGGCGACGATCAAGCCGCCAATTACCAGCTTGATCGCGGGGACGATGGATGGTAGATTGCTGCACAGTTTGCAGACACCAACGGTATTCCACGATACGACACACGCGGGCACAAGACGACAGGAGCGCCAACTGTCGGTGGAGCAAATGAAAGATACCATCTGCCAACACGAGCGCAGGATTCAACACAGACGAGGTGAACATGGCGGATTCGTGTATGAGTTCCACCGGCGCGTGCTGGGAAAAACACTGGTAGTGGTTGCTGAAATTAAGAAACAAGAGTGTTGGCTGATCACAGGCTACTATGAAGAAGAATGAGACCAACCTTTTGCTGGTGCACAGCAGTCAGCCGCCCACGGTGGAGATTGACCAGGCGGCGTCGGCGATTTACGTCCGCTTCAAACGCGGCAAGGTCGCCCGCACGATTCGCCACGAATCGAAGTGGCCGTTGGTGACGGTGGATTTGGACGCGGGAGGCGACGTGCTCGGCGTCGAGTGTGTGGGTGTCAAGCGATTCAACCTCCAAGGCGTGCTCAAAACAGCTCGCGTCCAAGCCCCAGCCAACGCCGTGACCCACGCTGACTATCAATTCGCCTCTAAACCTCAACCCGCCGAGGTGTGAGGACGCGGGCGACAGCCTACAAGGGGCGGGGCTGCCTTTTCCAGCCCCGCCTACCGTTTCACCGTGAAAAGGACGGTGAACTGTGGAGAACGAATCGCAACATACGCCGAGAGCGACGGGCGCTCTGCCTGCTTGCGGCCAAGATGAGACAGGCGAGACAAAGATCGTCAAGCTCGTCACGCCAAAGGGCTTTACGCTTGCCCGCGTGAACGTGCGGCAGACAGACAACGAATGGGCGCTCCGAATCTTCCGACTTGACCGGCCCGAATACCACAAAGGAAAGCCGGTCCGCTACGTGGTGAACTTCGGTGTGTTCACGAAGGAAGGGCGGCGGGTGCATCTTATTCACAGGATTCTTCTGGTCGGGGCCAAGACGGATGCTGAGGCGAAGGCAGCGTTCAACCAACTGGATGCCCACTACAAGGCAGAATGGGCGCTTCTGAGAAGATTGCTGGCGACACCATCGTCTGTCGCGGCGGAAGACTTAGATGCAGCACAATGGAAGGTGTTGTCGCGAGCGTTTCCCGGCACGGTGCGACTGCTGATGAAGGCGAAGGATGCTGTGAGCGATAGGGTGCGTGCCGACTTGCACAGACAGGCTGTTGCTCAGTACAAGGCGGATGCGTTTGCAGTGAGTGGCATTCTGTTTGACGGCGTTGCCGATGCCGCAACTCGCCGACGGATGCGGGCCGCACTCCGTCGCAAGCCGAAGTGGTTCGACGCGGTGGATTATGAATTGGCATTGAACTGGATGCGCGAGAGATACAACGCTATGACCAGCGCGGAGCTTGCCGAAGCAATCCACAAAGTAACAGGCAAGCGACTGGCCTCCGAAGCTGTCAAGAAACGCCGTGAACGCTTGGGCCTTGTTACCACCCGGCACACCGGGCCGCGTCCGCGCGGCTCCTAGATTTGGACAACTTCTGACAGGGTTTGTCCCAAACTCCTGACGACCGCCAACGCCTCCCGTAGAGTGGTGGGGTGAAGACGCGAAATCATCTGACCGTTTCCGCCAGATTTTTTTTGCTCACGTCCGACAACTCCAAGACTCAAACGCTGCGAGGCCAACCATGACGGCGGGCGAGAAACTACTTCTTGAACGGCGGCGGCGCGGGCTTCCGGCTTGGAAACTGGCGGCGGCTGCCGAGATTGACCCTACAACGTACAGTCGCATTGAACGCGGCGAGCGTGAAGCCACGTTTGAACAAAAGCTGGCTCTGGCGCGGGCGCTTGGCGTGGAACCCGAAACAATCTTTTCGCGGGTGACGCCGTGAGTTTTGACGCAAGCAATCTTCCTGAGCGCACGCGGCGCTTCTTGGAACACGGTGCACCTGAAGGTGAGCGACAGAAGGAAGCGTTTGAAGCAGCCTGCCAGTTACGGGACGCGGGCGCAACGGAAGCCGAAGCGATTCAACTTGTGGAAGGTGGCGCCGCCAAGTGTGGGCTACCGTTGTCGGAGGCGCGGGCGGCTGTAAAGTCCGCTTTCAAGAGATCCCGGCGCGAGCCGTTACACAAAGGCAAGTGCGGTGAAGCCGTGCCAGCGAAGCGGAGGATCGTTGCGACCTACGACTACACCGACGAAGCGGGCCGCGTGCTGTTTCAGTGCGTGCGCTATGAGCCGAAGGACTTTCGGCAGCGGCAGCCGGACGGCAAAGGCGGCTCGACGTGGAATCTCAAAGGCGTGCGGTTAGTTTTGTATCGGTTGCCCGAAGTGGTGAAGGCAAGCGAAGTGTGGATTGTCGAAGGTGAAAAGGATTGCGACACGCTGGCGACGCTGGGCTTGTGTGCGACGTGCAATCCGCTGGGCGCTGAGAAGTGGCGCGACGAATACAACGAAGCCTTGCACGGCAAATCGGTTGTGATCGTGCCGGACAACGACGCACCGGGCCGCCGTCATGGCGAGCAAGTGGCGCGCGTGTTGCATGGCGTGGCCGCGAGCGTGAAGATCGTAAAGCTGCCGGACACCGTGAAGGATGCCAGCGACTACGTTGCGACGTTCACTGACAAAGCAGAGGGTGCCGAGCGGCTGGCGGTAATGGCCGAAGGCGCGGCGGAGTGGACAGTAGCGCAATCTGACGCGAACCCGACAACCGACCAGCGGCCCTTAATCCAGTTTTTCAGACCCACAGAGTTGCGAGACTACAAGCCGCCGGAAGGCATCGTCATTGTCGGTGATTGCCATATCGTGCGCGGCAACGTGTTTGTGATCGGCGGCCCGCCCGGTGTCGGCAAGAGCCGTGCGGCAGTGTACCTGGCTGTGGCGGGCGCGACCGGCGCGGATTGGTTTGGCCTGACCGTCCACGCACGTTTCAAGACGCTGGTAATCCAGAACGAAAACGGGCGCTTCCGTTTGTCGCGTGAGTTTGCGGACTTGGACTGCGCGGCACTGGATGAGTTTGTCCGCGTCTGTGAACCACCGGCCTACGGCTTGGCTTTCGACAGGGCTGAGTTTTGCGGGGCGGTGTCGGCGGCGATTGCCGACTTCCAGCCTGACGTGATCGTGATTGACCCGTGGAACGCTGTGGCGCGGGATGAAAAGGCGCGGGACTACTTGGACACCTTCAACACCATTCGCGCCGTAATTCCGTCAGGTGACACGGCCCCGGCGCTAGGCATCGTGGCGCACACGCGCAAGCCAAAGAGTGACGAAAAATACAAGGGGCGCGACTTGTTGCACGTCTTGGTTGGCTCATACGTTCTCGGCAGCGTCCCGCGCACGGTGTTTGTCATGCTCCACGCCAGCGACGATCCAACGGGCAATGAAGTTGTGTGGGTGTGTGCAAAGAACAACGACGGTGAACTTGGCGACCGCTCTGCATGGGCGCGGCGCAATGGCCTATTCGTGCCTGTGAAGAATTTTGACTGGGAGGCTTTCGACAAACCAACAAGTGAGCGGCCAACGGTGACGGAAGCCGACATTGCCGAAGTTTTCCAGCACGGCAACCGAAGGCTGACACGCAAGCAGGCTGTGGCAGACTTGGCAGAGCGTACCGGCTGCAAGACTTCGGCGTGCTACAACGCACTGAAGAAATTCGCTAGACGCCTTACTGAAGATGGCGGGTTGCTGACATGGACACCGTGACGCTCTCCACCAAATTCCACAAAATTCCACGCGGAAAACTCGTGGAAAGTTTTCCATTCCACCAAATCCCTAGGGGTTTTCGTAGAAGGAATGGAGGCATGAGCGCACCCGCACACCGCGACCGCTGCCGAGATCGTCTTGACGTTTGTGCGCTCGACCGGAGCGCATTTTACAAAGTCGGGTAAGGAGACGGCGTTGCCGCCGCCTCCTCCCCTCAGAACCGGACGTGAAAGTTTCCCTTCATCCGGCTCAAGCCGTGACGAAGCCCTGCCGAAGCAGGACCGGTCAACACCCTTGGTGTTGCCTTGACGATACCCACTGGCAGCCTACTGGCCATTGTGGCTGGAGGATGCACACGCGGTTTGACCCGCGTTCATTTGCCATTTCCCCCTGCGAAGGTTCTGCCTGCTCTCTCGTCATGCACGACCCACTGGAAGTCTGCCCGCTTTCGCGGCGGAGTGACAATGCAACCCCTATCCGCCCCATTACAGGGCGGCCTTCGCTTTTTCCAGTATCCCTTGCCCGCTACCCCCACAGCGTTCCTTGCGGACGCGCCTGCCCCAGCCTTGCGGTCGGGGCGGGGTGTCGGGTTTATCCAGTTGGGTATCAATGACACGGGTGAGTTAGTCCCTGCTTGCACACCGGCAGTCTGGATTGTCCGTGTGCTCCACGCGTCCGAGGGAGCAACCGACTGCATTGCCGATTTTGGCCAGAGCCTGTCAGCACCTTTGGCTCGACGGGTATGACGGTGCCCGCAGCAGTTCACTTGTGTTGGACGTGTCATCCAGCCTGTCGCTCTGACCGCATTGATGCTCGCAGTCACGGAAACCTCCTCGCAAAAGTTTCCTCATCTCCTCGATGGAGCGATGTTGTCTCGACAGCTTTCGACCCGACCGTTACCAGTCGCGCCGATGCCGATAGGCTACTGCGGACGGAACCGCAGGTTCGTCTGACGTTTTGTTGTTCGTGTCGAACAATCACTGATACCCCTCTTTTTCGCGAAGACGCACTACCTCTAGCTCCCGCTAGATTTTCACGATGGTGCGACCGCAGAGATTGGAAGCTATGAAAAAGCGTTCCGTCGCAGATCCGGCGCAGATCAAATTCGCCAGCGCCGTCAGCCACTCGGTGACAATACGCAGGTGATTTGAGCAAGGACGGCAGGGCGTGTAGCGCAGTCTGCGTGTGGAACACGGCAGGCCGACACGCAGCCGACCGGGAAGGCCCAGTTGGTTCGTACATTGGCGCGAATGTCGCGGTGAAAAGCCTGTCTTCCGCCGCGTCAATCGAGTGGATTGAGGCGAGCTGTGTGCGGCGGAAGAAACAAAAATGCACTAGGACACTTACCCCGCCTGAGAGCGGTGCCCAAATTACTCGGCGGATGCCGGTCTGGTCGCGTGGTGGACTACGCATGACCGTATCTTGGATTGACGGACAGATACCGCTCGGATGCCGGTAGGATGTCGCGTGACCGCACGAGTCAGCGAATGTCTCACCGCCGGAGTGACGAATGCATCCGCATTGGAATTTTGGTCGCATACTCGACGGTCGGATGCTCGCAGACCCTGCGCGGCGGACGCTCGTTTCGCGCCCCCCTCGCCGCGTCTGCGGCGCTGCCAAAGAGTATCGACCACACGTCGCTGTCCGTGGCTGCGCCGTGCTCGCCACCGATAGCCAAGAGCGACCGCCTGTTGCCGCTTAATCGGTCAAGTAGAGGACGGTGCAATGTCGGAGCGCCCGACCTTCATTATGCTTTCATTTGCTTCGGATCAGAAGCATGAAGTCATGCCGACCATGCTCTCGCGTATCCGTGTCGAGGGCGCGGATAACAGCCTGCGCGCACTGGTCAAATATCTCGATGAGGTTTCCGATACGGACATTGTTGATTTGAACATCCCCACAGGAATACCCTTGGTCTACGAGCTTGACGAAGAGTTGAAGCCTGTGAACCTGTACTGTCGTAGGCTCAAATTCGACGCGAGGATCGCGATCTCTTCCCATCATCGGAGTGGAATTTCCTATACCCAACAGGGGATGGTTCACCGAGGCGTGAACGCGGCTTCGGTTGCCGTTTTGTTCCCATGCCTGCGCCTTGGTTCACGGTAGCGAGATCTGGACGCGATAGAACTCGTTGGAGGACTCTCGATAGCAATGAAGGGCTGATTGCGGGAATAGCAACTGGTTCTCGCGGCGGTCTTGGCAGTGTAAAAGGCTCGATTTGGCATGGGCGGAATGCTACCCTTAGCAGCGTGGCCAATGACACAGTGAGCAATCAAAGGCGTCTTCCAGATCCGGAAATCTGTCGAACCAGGCATCTGGGGCCATCTCTCGATCTCTCGAAATGCCTAGTGGAAAACTCCAATGGTTGCGTGTATGCGGTACGTTATGGTTCTGGCGTCTATTGTCACCATCATGATCGGCGTGGGTTCGAGAGGAAAGACCGCCTTTGATTTTCGCCAGCAGTCATTGACCACCGAAGCCACGTCGCCGCCCAACCGGCGAATTACAGAAACCATTTGGCATACGGGACTTCGGCGGGCAATATTGGCAAGCTGAATGCTTATTCTGGAAGCACGAGCTATGCATACAAAACTCGTACACAACGAAAATGCTAATGGATAACTGGGGTACGAAGAGAACAATACAGAAACTTTATCGAGCACTCAGATCACGAAAGGGCCAAAGCCTGGTCGAATACTCGCTGATTCTGGCTCTGATTGCCATCGTGGCGATCACGGTTTTAAGGGGCCTCGGCAAGCACATAAACAACACGTTGTCGTCGATCAACGCAAACCTGCCGTGAGGTAGAGGAAAAGCATAATTATGCCCCGTATGAATTGCCATGCTGTCAAACGGGATAGCCATGGCTTTACCTTGGTTGAAATAATGATTGTGGTCGCAATTGTCGGCCTGCTGGCGGCTCTGGCAGTTCCCGGCTTCGTGAAGGCCCGCAAACAGTCCCAGGGCCGTCGCATCATGAATGACGCCCGGCAGATGGATGCAGCGGTTGACCAATGGGCGATAGAGCTTTACAAGACCGATGGTTCTACCATCGACACAGTGGGTGCCTCGACCTACTTGAAAACGGCATGGAAGTCGAACGACCTGCTTGGCCACGCCTACGTACTCAACACCGTTGGAACGGGCCAGATCACCATAGCGACGAGCACCAAATCTGCATTGGCGGGCGTGGGGATTGATTGGGGCGTTTACTAGAAATCCACACGTGGTCGTCGGACTGAATGGCCAGCGAGAATCGGGGGGGCAGTAAGTCATAACTGGGGGCACTCACGCGATGATTTGCCATCGCCGTTACGCTTCACGGTCTCCACCACTCGCATCCCCAGTAGTTGTTGATCAGCACTGCCCCGCTGTTGTCGAAGCAGCTACATGCAGACCCCTGTTGGCAGTCTTGGCGGCAGGTACTGAGGTGGAAAAAAGTTCACACGCGTCACACAAGGTGTGGAATTTAGGCAAATGGGATGATTTCCCTCGACATTTGAGGTGTTGGCCGGTCTGACGCGTTAAGACTTTTGGGTTTAATTCACATGGCGCGGCGTTCAACAATTAGGGTTCGTTTGCTGGGCTGTCCCATAGATCTATCTCAAACCCGGCAGATAGGCTTGTTCTGGCTGGGCCAGGTAGCGGAAGTGACCGTTGGCTGTCCCATAGCAGCGCAGTAAACTCAGCACATCCCATTTTTTCCACAGGGCGGCGCGGATCAAGGTGAAGAGGCGGCTGAAGCTGTGGCTCCAATCCGCCAGAAAGGCCAGATAGCGCAGGAGTAGATAGACCAGCAGCGCGGTCCACACCTGCCAGCGCACGGCGTTGGCGCTGGTGCCGAGGAAATCGGCCAATTGCAACGTCTGCTTGATCTGCTTGAAGAACACTTCGATCTGCCAACGGCAGCGATACAACTCGACAATGCTGGTGGCGCTCCATTCCAGGTTGTTGGTCAGGAATTCCATTTCCACTTCCCGACCGTCCACCTCGACGAGCGCGATAATCCGCCGCAGCTCCACCGGGTAGTCGGCCAAGGTGGTGGGCGTTTGTAGTTGGATCAAGTCATCGCGCAGGATTTTGCCCGCCGCACCGTGCTGAAAACACCGCACCACCAGGAAACTCAAGTTCTCCTTGGCGCGGGTGACCCAAAACACCTCGCGCATGGACAGGTCGGCCAGATGCTCGAAGTCCACGTACGCCTTGTCAAATATGACGATTTCACCCGCTTTGACGCCCGCACACAGTTCCCGTGCCCGTTTGGCGTCGTTGTGCCGGGCGGTGTCCACGATGGCAAAGAGCGGCAGGAAACTTTGCAGGTCCAATCGCAGATGACACTTGGCGGCGGCCTTGCGTCGGCGATGCTTGGCCCAATCCAGGCACGAGGCGATCAAGGGGATGGTGGTTGAATCCACCAGATGAATCGTGCGCTTGAACTTCCGGGCAAACCGCTGGCCCGCCCGACCGCTGACGAAGCCCGGAGACTGGTTGCCCAAATGTTCCAACACCGACCAGAAGAGTTGCTCGGCCATTTGTGCCGGGCGCACCTTGTTGGCGTGGGAGAGAGTATTGCGGTTGGGCGGGGTGGCCCCACGCAGACTGGACAGTGGCCCCGAGTGCAAACCCAGCGCGTCGCAGACATCGTTGAGGCCGATGCTGTGAGTGAGTTGGGCATACATCAGGGCGACCAGATGACTCCAGGGGCTGAAGGTGCGGGCTTTGTCTTGGACCCGGTAGCCCGCGCCAGCTTGGGTACCAGGAAGTCAGGAATGAAGTTGCAAATCTGCCGCAGGAGGTTCAATTTTGCGGCGGCTGGAATGTTCTTGTTGTGCTTTTTCATCCCTGCCGTGTGGCAGGGCTACACGAGACATTCCAGCTTTTTTCAAAACCCTATGGGATGGCTGTGAAAAAAGTTGGAGAGTCGAGACTCAGGCCCGAACACTCAAGCCTTCCTCTTCCCATTGGAAATTAGCGTGCCTCGCCTAAATAAATCCTTGGGAACCCCTCGCTCGACTCTCCGGCTTCCTTAATACGTCGGGGCGTGGGAAATGCAAGGGGTATCTGTGGGTGGTTCTCATCCTAAGCGTCGCTGGTCGAACGGGATCAGGCGGGTATTTGGCCGGCGGAGAATGGTTTTCCGCTACATCATTTCGGCTTTAGCGCCATGCGACGTTGCTTGTGCTGCTTTGCAATGGTTCTCTTTCTGCTTTTGGTCTGCGGCCCAACCCACAATGGCCCCCTCACCGTTTTCCCGCAGTGGGGACAGATTACCTTCTGTCGCTCGACCCGGTCACGCCACACATGCTTGCTTAACGGCTCAACGCTAATAAAGAAGATTCTTCTGCAACGCTCGCAAAGCAATTCGTGCGGTTGTTCTGGACTGCTTTCCTTTACGCCTCGTTCAGGTATCATGGTTTATCCTTCTTCCTCTGGTACAGTTCATCGACGCGGTCTTCGTAGTGCTGCGGCCGGGGCAATTTGAGACGATGGAGAAATCAAGAGGTAACGGCTCCCGCTTTGCCCTCATCAGCCCGTTACCCCATTTCCCACCCTTACGAGGGCAAAGCAGGAGGTTATTCATTCTCCCTCATTCAAAAGGACAATGGCGAATTGCGCGATTCTTCGCCATGGGGTGTTCACCCTATGGGACAAATGCCAGCGGTTCGCATAGGCTATGGCAGTGACCAAATCGGACCAACCAACGTCCACCTGCAACTCGAACCGATGAACCCGGTTAATGGCCTCGGTCGGGCAGAGTCACGGGTAGCCTGAGCACGAGTCTGCTGGCCTCGATGGCGACTGGGGAAACGGCCGTCGCTCCATCGGATGAAATCCGGTGCCGAGTTGGGTACAGGAATCGAAGACAGACAACGCGAACAATAGTCAGATGATGTCATTGCGCTACCACAACTGGCTGGGCGGTCAGACGCGTTCACGCCCGCGCGCCAGCGAGCCGCCATTGCGAGCCGAGCTGTTCAGCGGCGATCAGTTGCGGCGGCATGCCGTCGTACTGGCGGGACAGCATCTAATCGACCCGAAACACGGGTCGAATCGGTTGCTGCTGCGGTTGGCGGACAACGAACAGGTTCTCATTCAGGCCTATGATCTGGTGACCGGCGCGGAGGCCGAGGGCCGGCGCGTCGCCCCGGCGGGCGAATGGCTGCTGGATAACTTTTATCTAATCGAACAGCAAATCCGTCTGACGCGTTTGCATTTGCCGCGGACCTACAGCCGCGAGTTGCCGCGTCTGTTGAATGGAGCGGCGGCAGGGTTTCCTCGCGTTTATGATATCGCCCTGGAGTTGATTGCGCACGTGGATGCTCGCGTGGACGGGGAAAACGTCAGCCACTTCGTCGCCGCCTACCAGTCGGTCACCCCGCTGGCGCTTGGCGAACTCTGGGCCGTGCCGATCATGCTGCGGTTGGGGTTGATCGAAAATCTGCGGCGTGTGTCGGTGCATATTGCCCGGCGGCGGCGCGATCGCAATCTGGCCAACATGTGGGCCGGTCGCCTGTTGGCAGCGGTGGAAAAAGAGTCGGCAACGGTGCTTCACGTGTTGGCGGAGATGGCCGAGTCCGAGCCGCCGTTCAGCAACCAGTTCGTGGAGGAATTCTGTGGCCGCATGGAGGGACAGAGCCCGGCGCTGGCGACCGTCCTGAGTTGGGTGCAACACCGGCTCGCCGAACAAGGCCTGAGCCGCGAGCTATTGCAGCGCACCGACAGCCAGGCCCAGGCGGTCGACCAAGTTTCTATCGGCAACAGCATCGGCAGTCTGCGTTTCCTGAGCGCGATGGACTGGCGAAAGTTCGTCGAGACGATGAGCATCGTCGAGCAGACGCTGCGCACTGATCCGACCGGCGTGTATGCTCAAATGGATTTCGTCACGCGCGACCGCTATCGCCACTGCGTGGAAGCGATGGCGCGACAGTCCGGAGTCACTGAGGACACAGTGGCCCGCGCCGCGATTCAACTCGCGACGGAAGCCGTCCACCGCGACGGCCCACCGGCGCGCACCGGTCACGTGGGATTCTATCTGATCGACAAAGGCCGCCGTCAGTTGGAGAGCGTTGTTCACGTCCACTGGTCACTCCGGCGGTCGCTCACGCGAATGATTCGTCGGTTCCCCATGTCCTGTTACCTCGGCCCGCTATCGGTGATCACGGCGGCCACGGCCAGTCTCGTGCTGGAGCCGGTCTTTCCGCTTGGCTGGAATGACTGGCGATTGTGGTTGTTGCTGATGCTGGGAATCATCAGCGCGTCGCAAATGGCGGTCACGTTGGTGAACCTGCTGGTGAATCTCCTGGTCGGCCCGCGCCTGCTGCCGCGACTGGATTTTTCGGAAGGGATCCCGGCGACCGACCGCACGATGGTGGTCATCCCCACGCTCTTGACCAGTCCGCAGGTGGTCACCGATTTGGTGGAAGGTCTGGAGATCCGGTACCTGGGGAATCGCGACCCGAACCTGTTTTTCGCACTCCTCACCGACTTCCGCGACGCCCCCGATCCGACGCAGCCCGACGACGCGGAACTGCTGCGGTTGGTGCGCGAAGGCGTCGAGTCTTTGAATGCCCGGTACAACTCCGCAGGTGTAACGGTCTTTCATCTCTTTCACCGGTCGCGCGTGTGGAATCCGCACGAACATCTCTGGATGGGCTACGAGCGCAAGCGGGGCAAGCTCGAACAATTCAACGCGCTGCTCCGCGGCGGTCCGCGCGAACCGTTCGCCGAGATCATCAGCGACCTGACGATCCTCCCCACGATCCAATACGTCCTCACGCTCGACACCGATACCGCGTTGCCGCGCGATGCCGCCCGCAAACTCATCGGCACGATGGCGCATCCACTGAACCGGCCCCGCTTTGATCCACCGACCGGCCGCGTGGTCGAGGGTTACGCCATTCTCCAACCACGCACACCAATCAGCCTGCTCTCGGCCAATCGCTCGCGGTTCGCCCAGCTCAGCGCCGGTGAAGCGGGGATCGATCCCTACACCCGCGAGGTGTCCGATGTGTATCAAGACTTATTCGCCGAGGGATCCTACGTCGGCAAAGGCATCTACGATGTGGACGCGTTCCGAAAAGCCACCATCGGGCGCTTCCCGGAAAATCTCATCCTGAGTCACGATCTTGTGGAAAGCGGGTATGCCCGGTCGGCGCTGGTCTCCGACGTGGAATTGCACGAGGACCACCCCGCGAATTTCGCGATTGAAATGAGTCGCCGCCACCGCTGGATCCGGGGCGACTGGCAGATTGCCGGTTGGCTCTTGCCGCGCATACTCGGGACGGACAAGAAACGTCACCCCAACACACTGACCGCGCTCGGCCGGTGGAAAATCTTCGACAACCTGCGCCGCAGCGTCGTGCCGCCCGCGCTGCTATTGCTGCTGCTCGGTGGCTGGTTCGCGGCCCCGGAACCGACCGTCTTTTGGACGCGGTTCGTGCTGCTGTTGCTCCTGTTGCCGGTGCTGTTGGCGTCGCTGGTGGAAATCGCGCGCAAACCCCGGGAGCGGACATGGGCCATTCACTTGGATACTGCCATGAAATCCATCAGCCGGCAGTTGGCGGAAGCCGGTCTCACGCTCTGTACGTTGCCGTATCGCGCCGTCATCGATCTGGATGCGATTCTCGATTCCGGCGTGCGCATGCTGGTTACCCGGCGCGGGTTGTTGCTCTGGCACACGCCGCGATATGCGAAACGCAATCACTGCACCACACTGGCCGATTTTTTCCGGGAGATGTGGGTCGCGCCGTTGTTCGCCATGGCCGGTCTCGCGTGGCTCGTGCTGGCACATCCCGCTGAACTGGATATTAGCGGGGTGGTGTTGTTGCTCTGGCTGGTTTCGCCCATCGTCGCTTGGTGGATCAGCCGGCCACTCGTTACCGAGAAGCCGGGCTTGTCTGACGTGCAGCAAACGTTTCTGCGCAGCTTGGCCCGGCAAACCTGGCGCTTCTTCGAAGTGTTGGTCAACGCAGAAGAAAATTGGTTGCCGCCCGATAATTTTCAGGAAGTCCCGACACCTGTCATCGCAACACGCACCTCGCCGACCAACATCGGCATGGCGTTGCTGGCCAATCTGGCGGCGGGTGATTTCGGCTATCTCACCAGCGGTCAACTGCTCGACCGCACGGACAAAACCCTCACCACGCTGGAAAAACTCGAACGCTATCGGGGACATTTCTACAACTGGTACGATACGCGCACGCTCAAACCGTTACGCCCGGTCTACGTTTCGAGTGTCGATAGCGGCAATCTCGCCGGGGCGTTGTTCACCTTGCGGGCCGGGTTGTGGGAATTGAAACATCAGCCCATCGTTTCCCCACGCGTCCTGACCGGGCTGCGGGATACGTTGGAAATGTTATCGTCACCGGCAATCGACCGGCTCCGCGAAAAACTGCAAGCTCTGCCGCCAACCAACCTCCCAGCCACGTTGGTGCTACTCGAAGAACTCAGCCGGGATGTCGCCGCGCTGCCCGTCAATGGTGACGTGGAGCAGCGCTGGTGGGCACAGACTCTTGCCCGGCAATGCCACGCCACGCGGGACGATGTGCAGTTCCTTGTTCACGATCCGAAGCAGTTCGATCACGTGCCGACGTTGCAGGAGTTGGCAGGTGCGACCACCGGCGGCGAACGCGCCGTGGAGCGCATCCGGCGAATCGATCAACTTGCGCAGCGTTGCACAGAGCTGGCGGTGATGGACTTTGCTTTCCTGTACGATCCGGCCCGCGATTTATTGGCGATCGGTTACAACGTCACCGACCGGCGCCGGGATTCGTCGTATTACGATCTGCTCGCGTCGGAAGCGCGCGTGGCGAGTTTCATTCTCGTGGCGCAGGATCAGTTGCCACAGGATCATTGGTTTGCTCTGGGCCGGCAATTGACCACTCACGACGGCGCGATGGCGTTGTTGTCGTGGAGCGGCTCGATGTTCGAGTACCTGATGCCACTGCTAGTGATGCCGACGTTCGAGCACACGCTGCTCGACGAGACGTACCGGGCGGTCGTCGCCCGCCAGATCGAATACGGACGGCAGCGCGGCGTGCCGTGGGGCATTTCGGAATCGTGCTTTAACACCACCGATGCCCAGGGCATTTATCAATACAGCGCGTTCGGCGTGCCGGGCTTGGGATTCAAACGCGGTCTTGCAGACGATCTGGTCGTTGCACCGTACGCGTCGGCGCTGGCGTTGATGGTCGCACCCCGGTCGGCGTGCGAGAATCTGGAACTGCTCGCCGCCGACGGTTTCCACGGCACGTACGGACTTTATGAAGCGATTGATTTCACGCCCACGCGCGTGCCGCGGGGGAAGACGAGCGTTCCGCTCCGTAGTTTCATGGCGCATCACCAGGGGATGAGTTTGCTGGCGCTCACTTATCTGTTGCTGGACCGTCCCATGCAGCGCCGGTTCCTGTCCGACCCGTGGTTCAAGGCGTCGGAGTTGCTCTTGTGTGAGCGCATTCCCAAGGTGGCTTCTCCATTGCAACCGCACGCGGCGGAAGTCAGCGCTGCGCGCCGCCCGCACGTGAAAGCAGCGTCCACCATGCGCGTGTTTCCAACGCCGCAAACGCCGATTCCCGAAGTGCATCTTCTATCCAATGGCCGGTATCACGTCATGGCGACCAATGCGGGCGGCGGGTATAGCCGGTGGAAGGATTTGGCGGTCACACGCTGGCGCGAGGACGCGACGTGCGACGGCTGGGGCACGTTCTGCTATCTACGCGACGCCGGTACGGGCGCGCTCTGGTCGTCGGCTTATCAACCGACGCGGCGGCTGTCCAAAAAATACGAGGCAATCTTCGTGCAAGGCCGCGCCGAATATCGCCGCCGCGACGAAGACATCGACGCGCACACCGAGATCGCGGTGTCGCCGGAAGACGACGTCGAGATTCGCCGCGTTACGCTGATGAATCTCTCCTCCCACATCCGCACCATCGAGTCGACCAGTTACGCCGAAGTCGTCATCGCGCCGCTCAATGCCGACTTGGCGCACCCGGCCTTCAGCAACCTGTTCGTGCAGACCGAGATTCTCCGCGACTCGCAGGCCATCCTCTGCACGCGGCGGCCGCGCGCGCCCGGTGAGAAACCGCCGTGGCTGTTCCATCTAATGACCGCGCAAGGCACACCGGCGGGTGATGCGTCTTACGAAACCGACAGGTCAAAGTTTATTGGCCGCAGCCGGTCCGTCGCGAATCCGGCGGCGTTCGACACGGTCGGCCCGCTTTCCAACACGGATGGCTCGGTGCTCGATCCGATTGTCGCGATTCGCCGGGGCGTTGTCATCGAACCCGACACGTCCGCCAACTGGCACATCATCTCTGGCATGGCTGAGACGCGCGCGGCGGCGTTGATTTTGATTGAAAAATATCGCGACCCGAGTTTCGCCGCGCGTGCGTTCGACATGGCCTGGTCATATAGCCAGATCGTGCTGCGGCAGTTGCAGACCACCGAGGCGGAGGCGCAAGTGTATGCGCAGTTGGCCAGCTCGATGATCCACGCCAACCCGCTCCATCGCGCCGGCGCCGGCATTCTCACACGGAACCGGCTCGGCCAGTCTGGTTTGTGGGGTTTTGGAATCTCGGGCGACCTGCCGATCCTACTGATGCGGATCGCGGACGTACACCGGATCGAATTGGTCAAACAGGTTCTCCAAGCCCACGCCTACTGGCGCGAGAAAGGTTTAATCACTGATCTGGTCATTCTCAACGAGGATTTCTCCGGGTATCGTCAGGTTCTTGCAGGACCGCATCTTGGGCTTGATCGCTGTCGGCACGGAAGCGCAACAGGTGGACAAACCGGGCGGAATCTTCCTCCGCCGCAGCGAACAGTTGACGGAAGAAGACCGGGTCCTCTTGCAAACTGTCGCGCGCGTCATCCTCACCGACAGCGCCGAGACCCTGGCGGAACAAGTCGAGCGCCAAGCGCCGATCAAGAGAAAAGTCCCCCGCTTCGTGCCAACGCGATCGCCGTTCTTGATTGCTGCCCCCGCGCCGCCGCCGCGCGAACTCATCTTCTTCAATGGTCTGGGCGGTTTCACACCCGACGGACGCGAGTACGTCGTCACGCTCGCGCCCGGGCAGACCACGCCTGCGCCGTGGGCGAACGTGCTGGCCAATTCCCAAATCGGCACGGTGATTTCGGAAAGCGGCGGAGCGTACACGTGGGTGGACAACGCGCACGAATTCCGTCTCACCCCCTGGCACAACGATCCGGTCTGTGACACGAGCGGCGAGGCGTTTTACATCCGCGACGAAGTTACCGGTCAGTTCTGGTCGCCGACGCCGTTGCCCGGCACGCGGGAACGGAACGTACGTTTGCCGGCACGGGTTCGGCTACAGCGCGTTTGAGTACACGCAACTGGGAATCAGCTCGGAACTCTGGACATACGTCGCTTTGGACGCGCCAGTGAAACTGGTGGTGGTGAAGCTGCGCAATCGCTCTGGCCGGACTCGGCGCTTGTCGGTGAGCGGCTACTGGGAGCTGGTGCTCGGCCAGTGGCGGCACGCGAATCTGATGCACGTGGTCACCGAGATTGACCCGAACACGGGTGCGCTGTTCGCCCGCAACGTATACAACCGAGAATTTGCCGGCAAGACCGTCTTCGCCAGCGTTAGCGACGCAACGCGAACCGTCACCGGCAGTCGCACGGAGTTTGTCGGACGCAACGGCACACTGGCCAGTCCCACCGCGATGCGTAACACACAACTGTCCGGTAAGACGGGCGCGAGCCTCGATCCGTGCGCGGCACTGCAGGTACAGTTTGACCTGGCTGACAGTCAGGAGCGCGAACTGGTTTTCGTGTTCGGTGCCGGCAACAATACCGAGGAGGCGCAGCAACTGGTCCGGCGGTTCAGCGGCACGGCCAGCGCGCAGCTGGCCTTGGAGAGCATCTGGGAATTCTGGAAACGGACGCTGGGCGTGGTGTACGCCGAGACGCCGGACCCCGCCTTGAACCTGCTCGTCAACGGCTGGCTGCAGTACCAGACGCTGGCCGGTCGCTATTGGGGACGGAGCGGGTATTACCAATCCGGCGGCGCGTACGGGTTTCGCGACCAACTGCAGGACACGGCGGCGTTGATCTACACCGCGCCGTGGACAACCCGCGAGCATTTGTTGCGGTGCGCCGGCCGCCAGTTCCGCGAAGGCGACGTGCAACACTGGTGGCATCCGCCCACAGGCCGCGGCGTGCGCACGCATTGCTCCGACGATTACCTCTGGTTGCCGTACGCGACCTGCCGGTACGTGAAAATGACCGGCGACACCGGTGTGCTCGATGAGCGCATGTCGTTCCTCGAAGGCCGCCCCGTGAACCCCGACGAAGAATCGTACTACGATCTACCGCAGCGCTCGGGGGAAGACGGCACGCTTTACGAGCACTGCGTGCGGGCGATCAAACACGGACTCCGATTCGGCGCGCACGGACTGCCGTTGATGGGCTGCGGCGATTGGAACGACGGGATGAACCTCGTCGGCGAGAAAGGCAAAGGCGAGAGCGTGTGGCTGGCGTTCTTCCTGTACCACGTGTTGCACCACTTTGCGGAACTGGCCCGAACGCCGGGGCGATTCCGGGTTTGCCGACCAGTGCACCAACCAGGCGGCGCAGTTGCAGCAGAACATCGAACTGCATGGGTGGGATGGCGACTGGTACCGGCGTGCGTACTTCGACGACGGCACACCGCTTGGGTCGGCCACGAACAAGGAATGCCAAATCGATTCCGTCGCCCAAAGCTGGGCGGTGCTGTCGGGCGCGGCGAATCCGGCGCGGGCAGGACTGGCCATGGACCACGTGGATCAACGCCTGGTTCGTCGCGACCAGCGGCTGATCCAACTCTTCGACCCGCCCTTCGACAAATCCGCGCTTGAACCCGGCTACATTAAAGGCTACGCGCCCGGCGTGCGCGAGAACGGCGGCCAGTACACCCATGGCGCGATCTGGGCCGTCATGGCGTTCGCGGAACTGGGCGAGACCGAACGGGCATGGGAGCTGTTCTCACTGCTCAACCCGATCCGTCACGCGTCTGACTTGACGGAGGTCAACCGTTATAGGGTCGAGCCGTACGTCGTCGTCGCCGACATCTACGCTGGCGGGTCGCACACCGGTCGTGGCGGCTGGACCTGGTATACGGGTTCAGCGGGTTGGATGTACCGCCTGATCGTCGAGACGACTGCTCGGCCTGCGGCTCGAAGTGGATCAATTGTGGGTGAGCCCGCGACTGCCACACACCTGGGAGTCGCTCAAGCTTCACTACCGCTATCACGACACGTTTTACCACATCACCGTGAAACGAGCCGGGGCAAATGCCGTCGCGGCGGGCCGCGTGTTCGTGGATGGCAAGGAGCAACCCGATGCCGCCATCCGTCTTGTTGACGACCGCCGCGAGCATTCCGTCGAAATGACCGTCCCCTGAGCGGGGAGTGGCTTGCTACCAAGATGACCTCTTGAATCCATTGAAATCCCCGGTGGGGTGAACACCCCATAGTGCTGCGCACAGTTGTCATGGCTATTATTCTCTGTGAAACACAAACATTCGCACCACAATGAGAAGCCCGTCAGCGCGAGACTGTCGGTACCGGCCGCGGACTCAAACCAAACCGGAATTGATTTTGTGCCGTCGCCAGACGAGGTGGCCAGGAAGGCATACTTCACCTATGTGAACGAAGGCTCCCCGTTGGGGCGCGACGTACAGCATTGGTTGGATGCAGAAGCCCAATTGATTGCGGAGCGCAACTTGGTCCGTGTTCATGGGTTTCGCAACTGAGTACCGTATTCGTAAATTTGACTGGGGAAGCCGTCGAGCAAAGTCATGCTCACCATCTAGTTTCGGCGGTGCGCGATCGACCTCCGGCGAGCCGAATGCAGCCGTGAGGCAACAATTGGAGGATACATGAACGAGCCATCAGAATCTGCCACATCAATCAGCCGCGTCGCCACGCTCCTCGTAGACCTCGGCAGCGACTCGGCCGTGGCCCGTAACCGCGCGCATCAGGAGTTAGTTTTCCTGGGGGAGGCGGCAGTCGAACCGCTGATTGGTGCGCTGTGCACATCTACCGAATACGGTCGCGGACAGGCTGCCAAAGCCTTGGGTGAGATCGGCGATTCCAGTGCCGCGTCGGCACTCGCGGAGGCTCTCGCAGACGACAAATTCGATGTACGCTGGCTGGCCACGCGGGCGGTGGTATTGCTGGGCCGAGCAGGTCTGACCGCACTCTTGCAGGCGTTGATCGAACATCCCTATTCGACCCTTTTGCGCGAAAGCGCCCGCAACGTGCTGCACGACGAGGCCCAAGAGAAATGGAGCCGGCAACTCGATCCGGTGACTCGGGCACTGGAAAGCCTTGACTCCGAGGCGGAGTTACCGATGGCGGCGACGAATGCTCTCCAAGCGATCAGGAGCCTCCCAATTCAAAGCTGATCAGTCGTTCCTTGGAACTGTGGGTATTGCAAGGGATGGAAGGGGCGATGCTGATCAACCATGTGGCGGAGCGATTCGTGCGGGTAGAAGCCAAGCTGTCTCGGGGTGTTGAGTTCGGCTGGGGCATCCTCGGCCGCATCAGTCGCGGAGGCAGTTTCTTGTTGGAACAGCAAGGCGTCGAGAGTGAATCGCACACGCCTAGAGGGGTGGGAATTTAGCCACATGCTAAAGCCAGACGTGCGGTCGAGGATCTCAAGCGGTACGGGGCACGGCAGTGGAGTGGTTCGCCAAGATGGCGGCGTCTGAACAGACGGGGCGTTCTGCTGTGAATCGCCGCATAGTCAAGCAACTTCAACCGGAAGTAGTCGTGTAAGTTCTTCGAGAAAGACGAAATTTAGCGTCGACCTGCCATAATCGGCTCGTGGTGATTCGAAAGCGAATCGGAGTCAGTCGATGGATTCACCACATTGGACCGTAGTCGCGGCAGGTAAATCCGGAACGACGAGCCCTTGCCGAGTTCGCTGTGAACCAGGATGTGGCCTCCGCTTTGGTGGATGGTTCCGTAACACGTGGATAACCCCAGACCAGTGCCCTTGCCGCTTTCCTTGGTGGTAAAGAACGGTTCGAACAGGTGTTGCCGCGTTTCTTCCGTCATACCCGTTCCGGAGTCGGTGACAGTAAGCAGTATGTAATCGCCATGCGGGAGCCCGTCATGGTGGATGGCATTTTCTTGAGAAACGGCCAGATTGGCCGCCCCGACGGTCACGGTGCCACCGTTGGGCATGGCGTCGCGAGCATTGATAACAAGGTTTGTGATGACCTGTTCGATACTGTTAGCATCTACTTCGCACAATCCAACATCGGGCTCCGGGAGCACAACAAATTGAATACCGCTGCCCAGCAGCGGTTCCAGCATGGGCTTCATCGCACTGATCGTGGTACTGAGATCTAGCGGTTGTGGATTCAATTCCTGCTTGCGACTAAAGGCTAGGAGCTGACCGATTAGGATTCGAGCCCGTTCGGTAGCTTTCTGGATTCGTTCAAGCGCCGCGCGTTGTGAGGCGCTAAGCGCCTTGTCCCCCATCATCAATTGCGTATTTCCAAGGATGACTGCCACAACATTCTTGAAATCGTGCGCTGTGCCAGCTGCGAGCCGGCCCACGGCTTCCATTTTTTGGAAATGCCGCAGTTGATCTTCTTTTTGTTGCAGTGCTACAAGCGACCGACGTTGTTGACTGCGTATTTGTGCTTCGCGAAGTTCGCGTTGGACAACCGGAACAAGGCGGGCCAGGTTGCGTTTCATGATGTAATCATGAGCCCCTTGTTTCATGGCCAAGACCGCAGTCTCCTCGCCAACAATTGCCGATACCAAAATAAATGGAATGTCGCGCCCCGCCTCCTTGAAAATCTGCAGCGCCTTCAGCCCGTCGAAATCCGGCATGTGGAAATCGCTGATGACGATTTGCCATTCCTCACTCTGAAGTAACGCTCGGAGGCTGGAGGCGTCATCTACGCGCTTAAAGTTCGGTTCAAAGCCGCCTTTTTTAAGTTCGCGCAACAAAAAGAATACGTCTTCCTCGGAATCATCAACAAATAAGACTCGCAACGGTTCGCTCATTCAATTGCTTTCCCTCGCTGTCAATTCAATGAAGGCCCCTCGTTTAATCGCGACAAGGGTTCGCGCGAATTCTTCGAAGTTAAAGGGCTTACGCATGGAACTGTTGGCCCCGAGCGTATACCCGGTCGCGGCGTCGACTTCACGGTCCGCCGTTAAGATGATGACGGGCAAGGTCTTGGTGCGCGGATGAGCTCGCAATCTTCTAAGTACTTCCAAGCCGTGAACTTTCGGCAAATCCAAATCGAGCAACACCAGCGCGGGCAGCTCCTGTAATTGCTGCTCCTCAGTTGGATCCCCGGTCAAATACTGCAGCGCTTCGGCGCCATCAGAAGCCACCGCAATTGTGACGTCCCAACCTCTTCTTAAAGATACGACGGAGCAATATCACTGCCTGAGGATCATCTTCTACCAGCAATATCGTCCCTTCCATCATGGCGTCCCATTTTTATTCGCCGCCGCGAGTGTGAAGCAGAACGTTGCTCCATGATCAATGGCAGCCGAGGCCCAAATCTTGCCACCGTGCCGCGCGATGACACGCTGGACCGTTGCTAGACCGATGCCTGTTCCCTGAAAGTCACTGGCTTTGTGCAGACGCTTGAAGGGCGTGAACAACTTTGGTGCATGTTCCATATCGAAGCCTGCGCCGTCGTCACGAACGTAGAAGACCTGGTCCCCGTTCGACTGCAGCAACGAACCCACCTCGATGCGCGATCGAGGTTTTTTCGAAGTAAACTTCCAGGCGTTGTTCAGGAGATTCTCCAGCACGACCCGCAGGAGTTGTGCATCGGCGTCGGCGGTGAGATCATTGGCGATGACAAAATCTACCGCGCGGTCGGGCGCCTTTGCCTTGAGTTCGTCGGCAATCTGACGGGCTAACACGCTTAGATCGACTGTTTGGCGGAACATTTCGGTGCGCATCATTTTGGAGAGCGCCAGCAACGCATCGATGATCTCCTCCATTTGCTGGCAACTGCTGCGCACATGTTTGAGATGTTCCTGGCCCTCCGCGTCCAAGCGGTCCGCGTAGTCCTCGAGCAACACCTGGCTAAAGCCATCGATGCTGTGCAGCGGCGAACGCAAATCGTGGGAGACAGAATAGCTGAATGCTTCCAGTTCTTTGTTGGCGGCTTCCAGTTCGGCGGCGCGTTGTTCGAGTTGCTCATTCAAACGAGTAACTTTTTGTTCGGTCTGTTTTCGCTGGCTGATGTCACGAAGGGCGCTGGTTACCAGAATTCCTTGCTCTGTTTCCAGCGGTTTCATGCAAATATCGATCGGAAACTCGTGTCCGTCTTTGTGAATGGCACTCAGTTCCAGACTCGTCGTCGTCATTGGATCGCCGCGGTTCGCAAAGTAAACGGCATACTGTTGCAAGCAGACCTTACGATAACGCTCGGGCACAAGAATGGCCACTGTCTGACCCGCCAGTTCCTGCGGTGTATAACCGAGGAGTCGTTCTGTATACGAATTGCTGACGACGATTTTGCCTTCCTTGTTGACGATGACGATGGCATCGGGAGACGACTCGAGGAAGCCGTTCAGTTTGTCTTCCATTTTGCCGTTCTCGATCAGCAGCCAATACGTGCTGATGCTGCACAGCAATAGGATAGCGCACGCCAGCGCTCCGCCTTCCAGCAACGCCACCCTGGCAATGTGAGCATGTTGAAGTGCAACGTTTGATTGCCCGGCAAGGCGCGCTCGCGCCGACTGCTCCATCGACTGAAGGGTAGCGGAGATGTTTTTCATCGTCTCATAACCCTGATCGGTCAACGATCGTTGTCCCACCGCGCGAAAGACATTCTTGTTCCCCAAATCGACCATTTCTTTCAGTACGGCCAGATGGGCGGTGATAAGGGCTTCGAGACTCCGGAGCTGTTTCAATGCCGCAGAATCGTCTTGCAAGACCCCTTGAAGTTCATCGAGTTGGGGCCGGATCATATTTCCAGCGCCATAATATTGATCGAGATGAGATTGCTGGCCCGAAATGGCAAATCCCCTCGCGCCGCTTTCCGCCGCGTGCAAACTACTCGCTAACGATTGCAGTGTAATGAGCACCTGCTGCGTTCGACTGGCGGCAGCCTGGGCTTCTTGTTCGTGAATGAAATTGTCGAATGTAGCACGGCCCATGGTGATCAGTCCGTACAACGATCCGACGAAAACCAACGCGGTAAGTAATAGCCGCTGCCAGCACGTTCGTGTTCTTCGCTTTTGGCGTGGGGTCACCGTTTGCGTTTCGGTGACTGGAATGCTCACGCCTGCCGTTCCGGTATTTGTGGCCACTGACAGCAAAGAATTGTCTAAGCTTGGCGCGGCCAACACTTTCGGTTCGGCGTCCTCGACAAACACATCCCTATTGAGAACTTCCTCGGTCCGATTCAAGACACATCCCGCCTTGTCGGATGATGGCGACGCAGCGGGGGATGCTGATGGCGTACTGCTATCCTCTGAACTCTGCTGTAAATCCTCCGTTGCGTAGCCCAGAACTTCTTGCACCTTGAGTTTCAATGCGTCTCCAGTCACTGGCTTTTGGAGAAAGGGAATCCGGTTGTCAAACATCCCATTGCTGATCCCCAGCTTCTCAGGGTAAGCGGAACAGAATGCAATCTTAGTCTCGGGGTAGAGCGACTCGATCTTATAGGCCAATTCCTTGCCTCCCATTACCGGCATTACAATGTCGGTCAAGAGTAAATCGATTCTCTGTTCACGGGAACGCTCAAAGATGCGAAGGGCTTGTTCACCGTTTTCTGCCTCAAGAACGGTGCAGCCCATTTCCCGCAACAGAGCAGCCATGAACTCTCGAACCACCGGCTCGTCTTCTGCCAAGACCACTGTTTTGGTGCCCCCAGAAGGATCAGATGGCACAGGATTCACAGCGTCCAAAACTGGCGCTTCTTGGGACTCCCTGCTGATTGTCTGAAGCAACTCGCTCACGCCCCTAGAAATAGCATACAGCTTGCCAACGTTGCCCGCTGAGTTCTCTCATGCCCAATGGTTTCTGTAGGTAGCGGCATCTACTCGGAAGCGCTAGCGCAAAGGCACCCACTTTGTTCTGTACGAATTCAGTTCACTTTTGCAACCATCTTTCTTTCAGTCGGTTATGCCTCGCGGAGAGTCTGGTCGAGTGTCGTATGGGTGGGTTACGGCGCGGGGCTGATGGGGTCGTACCTGATTTCGGCGATTTTGCCGTCCTTGAAGAAGAGGTAGCGGTAGGCATCGGAGTTGGTTTTGGGGAAATAGGTCCACTGTTCGTCATAGAGGACGAACGGTTTGCGCGGCTTGAGTGAGTAAGTGGGTGGTCCGAGGACTGCCAGGGCTTGGTCGCGAGAGTCGCCTTCTTTGAGGACGATCTGCATTTGGCCGCGGGTTTCGGCGGCTATGAATGGCTGCTGGATTGTGGTGTCGGAGGGGTAGAGGTGGGTGTCTTTTTTGGGGGTGCTCGCGCAGGCGGTGAGAAGGAACGCGATGGCGAGACCGAGGAGGGGTGGTGGTAATGTGTGGCGATTCATGGTACGGCAATTTACAACGGAATGGGAAAAATGCTCGTGATTTTTTGGGGATACCCCCTGTCCCCACAGCCCGATTTTTTCAAACAATTGTTTGCCCAATTTCCCACCCCAATATCCCGCTCCACCACTGTTCAAAGAACGGGCCACCCGACCCCATTCCACGCATCTATTTATGTTTCCGCTTTGCCTTTTCGCTCGGTCTCCGTTTCCCCCTTTTTCCGGTCAGCTCCCGTTTTGCCTTTTCGGCCAGTCCCCGTATTGCCTCTTTTGTCTCTTGGGCCAGTTCCCGTTTCGCTTTTTCGAACAATTCCCGCCATTGAGTATGATCAAAACTCTTGTTGTCGATGATAATAGAATCCTTTGCGGACAAATATGTGTACTCTCTAACAAGGTTGATCTGCACAAGCAGAAGTCGAAGCAAAACTGCATCGTCGTTTGGTATTTTATCTCTAGAGTTTGTGAGTCTCCAATATGTTCGTCTGACGCCGATATTAATACAGACGCCGAAGTTAGATTCGTCCCACGCCATGTTGCGAAACTCAATGCGTTCGATGTAGACGTTGCTCATTTCTGTCCTTTCCTTTCGTTGCATCCAACTTGTTGACCCTGACAACAGGCCAATTAGCGGAGCATGGCAGACCAATCTTCTCGATCCTCCGCCGATCATCATGGTGACAATAAACGCCAGAACCAAAACGTACTGTAAACTCGCAGCCGCTGGAGTTTTCCACGAGCCATTTGATTGCTGACTGTTTTGTTCATGCAACCGATTCCGATTGATTTACATGAATGGACAACCCGGGCAGGCAACAGCTTTCATTTCCTTGCCTTCGCCCCCTTGGTCTTCGCCCGTCTAGCCCGCTGCGCGGCGGCACCCCTGGGTCGTCCCGCCATCGAGACCTTCGGCTTGCGATGTTTCGCTTTACTTCGTTGCGGCCCTGCCGTTTTCTTCTTTACGGCCTTTGCGGCTTTTACTTTACGACCCCGGGCTTTTAGAGCCGCCCCAAGGGCCTTCGGTTTGGTCTTGCCCTTCGCCTTGGGCTTAGCCGTTGCCGGGGCTTCTGCCGGTTTAATCGGGTGCTCTGCCTCACGCTGCTCAAGCTCGTTCTTTACTTTTGCCAGATGGCTTGGACTGGCGAAAAAAACCAAAAGCCGGTGGGCACTGTTGGTCTTAAGGAACGGCAACTTGCTGTCTCTATTTAATTCGGCATCCCATACCGTTTCGTCTTCCGTATACCATTGCTCAATCAGCGTCAACGCCAGTTGAAATTGTTCAGCGGTAAAATGCTTGGCCATTAAGGCCAAAACTTGCTGGCCTTCACTTGTCTGGTCTAATTGGTCTTTATTTACCATGGCTTATTTCTCTTCTCTCTCTTTTGGCTATTGGCGTTCCCGTTGAAAACGCGCCTGCGTCTCATTCTCGATTCATCGTTCTCCTCTTGCGTGGGCGGCGGCGGCACAAATGTCCTTACCCAATTGTTCCATCGCCTTCGTCTGTTTAATCGAAGTAACCCCTTGAAATACTGATGCAACCACTTCGGGATGGGCGGTGACGAAATCCTCGCCGAACTCCCGTTTCACCACCTGCTTGGCGACAGCCAGCAGGGCGGAGGTCTCTTTGGCAATATCGTCTGTCATATTATTGTCACTGTAGTCGAATCGCAGTCAAGGAACGACAATCCAGTTCTTGGCGAGAACAAATGCCCCCATTCCAATAAGGGTCATCAGCAGGGTCTCCGGCTCCGGAATAGGCGTGATTGGTAACGGCTGTGCGTCAACCGCAAGAACGACACTTGCAATCCCGAAAGCGAAAACGACAACAAGGAATACAATCGCGACAATATTTCTTCTCTTCATCGCCGTCCTCCATTGTTGGAATGGTTGACTTGGCTCTGATTGAATTCAGCAGAGGACTCTGGCTTCTCGAAGCTAAACCGATCCGGATGGTAGCAATAGACGCCAGAACCCAAACATACGGCAAACCCGCAACTGTCGGGTTTTTCCACCAGGCAGTTCGAGGATTCGGAGAATTGCTCCACGCTCGTAGTCCGACATATTTCCGGATCTGGAAGACATGTTTGCTTACTGATCGTGTCGTTGTTCATGGCAGACCTGCCTTCTCGAAGCTCCGCCGGTCAGGATGGATGCAAAGGAGGCCACTGCCGAACCACAATGCATGCTCGCAATTGTGCGGGCCTTCCACCAAGCATTCCGAGAAGGGGAGATAGCTCCCCGCATATCTAGACCGGCATGTTTCCGGATCTGGAAGACGCCTTTGATTGCTGACGGTGTTGTCGGGCATACTTTTGCTTCGTCGAGATGATAATTTATGCGCTGAACCTGGCGGGCGATATAGGGCGTTCACCCCATTTGAGACTTTATGAATCCAGACGATTCTGAACCGTTTATCGGAAGGTCAACAACTCGCCAATTCCACTGCGTTCTCGATGCGACGGAGGGAGGATGGCGGGACTCGATGAGACTGCCGAGTTTCCCTTCTAGTCGCCGGTAGGATTCCGGATTGCCGACAAACGGATCGGTCTCCGACAAAACCCTGCTGGCGTACGGTTGATGTCGTCCACCATGGCTGTGCTGTCAGGCCTTCGAGCCAGCGGACTCTGTGGTCTGCAAGTCGCCGATTCTCTAGGGTGATTTCCCGGTCGAAAATAGGGAACCCAGTAATTTCAGGTTCTCCATGAATGCCTCTAGGGTCTGGTGTGATGAAACAGACCCCGACCACGCCGCCTGCTCCCGACAGCTTCCCCCATCCACTCCGCACGTTAGTGGTGGATGATTCCGTCATGTTGTTAGAGAGCTTGTGCGCTTACTTCAAGACGCAACCATTGTTTCAAGTGGTCGGTACCGCGGCGGATGGCAGCGAGGCGCTGCGCATGGCGAAATTGCTTGGGCCGGACTTGGTCTTGATGGATCTGCACATGCCGGTCATGGACGGCTTGCAAGCGACGGCGATTCTGCGCCGCCGCGTACCCAACATACAGATTATCGTCATGACGCTGGACGACTCGGCCACAGCCGAGGCGATGGCACGGGCTCATGGCGCACACGGCTTCATTTGGAAACCGCGGATCAAAGACGATCTGATAGCCGAGGTTCGCCAGGTGTGGCAATGGAAGGAATTCCTCACAAAGGCTCCGACCCGTCTCAGTCCAATCATTCCACAACCGGCGGGCCTGCCAGGGTCGGGCGAGATGTCATCCTCGTCAACGACGATGACAGAAAGACGGATACCGATGCGTGAACAAGTCATAGATATTTCCACTGAGATTTTCCACGTGGTGCAACAGCGGGCTCCGGGATATGTATCGTGGGGTGAGGAGAAGCCCGGCCCGACGCAGAAGATTCTGGTGGAAGAGGATGTGTACACAGAGTTCATCGACCGGGCAATCGCACATCGACAAACGCTCGACCAAGTTATCTGCGAAGCCTGTACGAGGACGGCACACTGATTGATGGATACGTTCATGTGATTGACGGGTTGACGGTTTGTTCACGTGCTGCGGATGTCCGGACGACACACCTCATCACGCCAACACTGAAGCTCGAAGCGAATATAAAACAGAATGGAGTGTGCCATGAAACAAGCGGTCAAATTCCTCGTTGTGGCGGCGGTCGCCGTCAGCGTCAGTGTGTTCGTCTCATCAACCTTCGCAGAAACGGATCGCTCTGCAAGCGGCGGGTCTCCCAAGAGTTTCCCAGGTGCATTGTTGGATTTCGCCACGCATCCTTTACGTATCTTTGGGCGCGGTAGATCTCATCACAAATCGCACGACGGTCGATATCACGACGGATTTCATCAAGGCTCTTGGGGCGGCTGGGGCTGGCGTGGCTGGTATCCTGCTTTGGGTTTCTCTTATGTTTACGCGCCTTCACCCTACTACTACAACTACGGTTACAATTACCCGCCGCCGGCGTACTACCCACCACCTGTGGCGTACAGTTCGCCGCCAGCAGAATCCTACAATCCACCACCGCCGGAACCAGCAGCGGAGAGTCCCCAGCCACCGGTTGTTAACCGTCCGCTTTTAGCGACAGCCGCGGACCGAGATTCGCCTCCACTGCCACCAACGGCGCAATGGCCATCACAAATCCAGCGCAGCGACCAGGGTCAATCGATTAGTGTGGCTGATGTAAAGGCGCTGGCAAACGCAGGTCTCAGTGACGAAGTCATTCTTAGCCACATCCGCAATTCCCAGGCGGTGTATCACCTGACGACAGCCGAGATCATCGATCTGAAGAACAGTGGCGTCAGCGAGAAGGTCATCGACTTCATGGTCAACACGGCGAGCGCGCATCAGACTGAAGAACATCCCGCATCGGACACAGCGCTGTTTGCAACCACGCGTTCTGACGATTTCAGTTCAAGTGTGACGGTTACAAATGACCCGACAGTCGTGGTCAGAGGTGATATAAAGAAGCTCGCAGAATCAGTCAAACGGCTCAGCCCCGGGCGACAGCGGATGGAGATATTTTATACGCTGGAAGGCAAGCGCCTGGTTGTGTCGGGGGCCGAATTCGCATATCTGATGGCGGTGACTGATCCATTTTCTAGAAGCAACCTGCTGGAAACAGGTTTACAACATTCTTTCATACTTCTTCCCATTGCTGAAGGTGATCAAAAGTTTCTGCTTGAGGAAATACCTGCGAACGAACGAGGGCGTATAAGCAACCTGCTACAGTCCGTGCGACCGACGGCTTCTTAGACGAAAATAGATTGTCTACACATTCTAGACGAGATCCAGGTCTTTACGGGACATCCGGATCCGGGCGGCAATTGGCAGAATTTGGTTTTCGGGTGGTTCGCATCCAGGATGCGTTTCATGACGGCAGGCGCAACTCCACCAGCAACGGATAATGGTCGGAAGCCACGCGCGTCAATGGGGTTCGCACCACCTCGACGTGACGCACCTCGAACTCGGCGCTCAGGAACACATGGTCGAGGCTCGCCACCGGGTACCGCGTCGGGAATGTCCGCCGTGGTTGTCGCACCCGCAGGCCGGCGTGCACGTCGCGCAGATGTTCGAGCACGCGGCGATGGACTCGCGAGCCGGGCCGGGCGTTCAAATCGCCGCAGAGCACTAGCGGCGGATCGCACTGCCCGTGGCCAAGCCATTCCGGGCCGAACAACGTCTCCGTCTGCGCCAGACGGTCCCGTCGGTTGAGGCCGAGATGGGTGTTGATCAGATGCACGGGGCAACCGCTATTGTCCACGCAAACCCACAATGCCCCGCGCCGCTCCCGTTTCCAGCGCGACTGCGACGGGAGCGCACCGCTGCGCATTAGGCGCATCGGCAGGCGCGACAGCACGGCATCGCCGAGCTGTTCTTCCGCCAGTTGCCACGCGGGATGAAAATGGAAGTCCATCGAAAGTTGCGCGGCGATGATCTCCGCTTGGTCCTCGTAGCCGGAGCGTCGGCGGTTGAAGTCTACTTCCTGCAACGCGACGACATCCGCCCCGGTTGCGGCAATCACCTCCGCGATGCGCGTGGGCAAAACCTGACGGTCCGTCCCCCGGCATCCGTGTATGTTGTAGGTCAACAGCCGGAACACCATTGTCTCATTTCCCAATTTAGCATCAACTCGACCGGTTGCCGACTGGTACAAGCTGTCTGAGCGAGCAGTGTTACCTTCGCTTGCCATTCATGTGCAATGGTCTTAATAACTGGCGTGGGCGATCACCTGGTCTGCTGGGAATCTGCTAAATTCTAGCACTAACCGCTTGCCCCGCTGACCTCAAACTTCCGCCATTGCTGGGCTCGGCCGTATTCCTTGATCGGGTTGTGAACAACCAGTCAACGCTGACCACTACCAACCCGGAACCCAACAAACCACATACCGCCAAGAAAAATGCTCGTAGAATCGTATGCCCCCACGTGTTTAAAGCCCAAAGAACTACAGCCGCGGCAATCGCCCCGACCAATTGTGTCACCACACCGCCATTGCTGAGTTTCTGTTTGTGTCCGGAATTCATGTAAACCTTGCTTGGGTTTCCCCTATCGCCTCACAGCGGCTCGAAAACGCGAGATCGGGCCGGGGAAAAATGAATCTGTGAAAAAGAGTTCTCCCACCACCAGGATGGCGAGTCTCAAGGTGGCCTGCGCCGGCGATCGTGCGTCGACTGACCGTTGACTTTGGAAGAAGTGTTCTTGTTTCATGGTCTGAGAATACGACGGGAAACTGGGCGGTTGCTATGGGGTATTGACCCTATAGAAAACGGGCCGGCTCTTGGCGTAGCTTCCCGCCAATGATAATGAATGGAACAACAACATGGGACTCCCACCCCGTTTTTGATTGCCCACTGTTTCGAAGAAACCGTCGAGTTGATTCCAGGTGTTTTGCTGGCGTTTCTTGGCCAGAGCCTTGTGCGAGGCCGCAGTGAGCGGACGGTTCGACACCGAATTCGAACGAGTCAAACGAAGCTGTGCGGAATTGGCTTCGCCGATGCGGTGTCCCCACCATTACAAGGACGCATAAGGTGGAAATAGCAGGTGAAAACCTTGACGACTTCGGCATGGAAGTCGTCACCTGCTGTGATGAATTCCGAAGGTGCCCCAGACACGCTGGTGACGTCCAGAGTGTGTGCAGTCGCGTCTACTGTTGCGATCACGAAGGCCAATGAGCTCTGAAAGATTTGTTCACGTGCGTGCTCTCGACCAAGATTATGGAGGTCGGGCAGTTCACACCGCGAGCGTGGGCCAGGTTCAAATCGGACAAATGCGCCGGTGTTCCTTAACTGCCGACCGAACGACCCTTCTTACGGGGCAAAAGAACCGGAAGGATCATTACGGGTAATCGCTTCTACGAACCGCATCCAGACCCCTCTCATAGGCTCTCTCTGCCTGGTAGTCCCCGCACCCCTGGCCCACCGCCAACACCACCAAGAGGAAAATCCTCCGCCATGACAGTCTTACGAAGAGCCGCTAGGCTGGCAAACTTGAGGGTGGGCTGGGTTCCGGGCCCATGGTTGTCTCAGACCTGGAGCCGTTTTCTGGATTCCAATACGAAGTGGAAGTCGGTTTCATGCCCGCCGCTCCGGTATTTAGGGAATACCTGGCCGAAATGTCGAGGGTGTTCTGTCTGTGAAGACACGAGTGACTCTGCGAGAACTCAATCCGCAAACCGGGTTTTTGGGGGGTCCCCAGCCAAGAGTCATGGCAGTGTAGTTTCCGGTCATGCCCGTGGTAAAACTTCGACAGCGACCCTCGCCTTCGAAGAGAGTATGTCCATCACTACACTCCCAGTTCAATGTCCGTCGTTTCGGAATTTCTGTCTGCGACTTCTGATGGAGCAGGAGAGGTCAACAGGACGGGCAGATTAGTTTGGCTGGCACAATTACTTTTTTCGCTCTCTACCATCGAAAGCAACACATCAATTCTGGCAATCTTCTCGCTCCCTGCCATCCATAGCAACAAATCCACTCTGGCGACTTCCAAACCAAAAAAGTTGCTCATCACCCTGCGAACCTGAAAGATGCCTTTCCGGTCTCGTTCCAAGATGACGTAGTTCCAGCCCGCCACGCCTTTGCCTTTGGCAATCGCACCAAGCGAGTTTCCCGACGTATCGGAAAACCATTCGACCTGTTCCACCATCCAACCCTCCAAGACGGGATTATGAAGCACCAACCGGTCAAATTCGGAACGGGGGATAGTTTTAATGCTCATTTCATTGCCCCCCTTTTGAGCAAGCCGCATACGCCTTCTTTTGGGGCGACTGCTGACTTTTTCTCGCTATGGGTTTTTCTGATTCCAGAGGGTATGCGGCACGTCATCAGCGGACAATGGGGTGTTTGCCCCATGTTGGCTTGGGCCTTCTGTCGGTAGACGGTCAGATAGCGGCGGAGCTTCGGCGTTCAACGACTATTGGAGAGATCAGAGGGCCCTGTCGTCTCGAACCAATGCCGATGAGGATGGTCGCAAATGACGCCACCACTAAAACTTACCGCATACTTGCAAGCTTCTGGGTTTTCCACCAAGCATTTGGAGAAATCGAGAGTTTGCCCGAAATATTTTCGGATCAGGAAGACGCCTTTGATTGTTGAGCGTGTCGTCGGTCTTCCTGACCGTCGTCATCCCGGCTCGAATCCGTTTGTTCATACCCGGCTCCTCTCCCCGGCCATTGCCTGACCGGATCAAAACCTAGGCGACTCTCGCCAATACGGAATTAAGAATAGCATTCCGGCCCTGGAAAGTCGAGCTGGTTCCAGCCGCCTCCTCCGCCGCCGGTTCCCCACTGAAACCCGCCCCCGGCAGTCAATCGACTTCAACAATACTGGCAGTGTAGCCTCCGGTCAGCCCCCCCAAGGCCAGGTACTTGGACAGGGGATGTCGAAGCGAGGGAATGTCGATCGCTGAAACTAACAACAATCTAAGCCCCATTCCCTGATAACCCTAATGAATTCGTAAAGCATCTTTTTACCTCAAAACTGTTCGTCGCCCTTTTGGAGCCCCCGCCCTGCCAACCCTTGCATTCCCTACGTCAAGGCGTACGTTGCAGTGGAGAGTCGAGAAGCTCTCTCGTCAAGTCAGGGAGTTTTAGGGAGGAATACCCACCCTTGGGAACGGCTCGGGGGTTCAAAAGCGAGAGGTGAGCCTTGACTCCGTCAGACAATGGCGATGCACAACCGTTGCGATGTTGAGATTCCCCAGACAAGAAAAATGGCAGTGTAGCTTCCGGTCGTGCCCGTGGTAAAACCTCGACGGCGACCCTCGCCTTCGAAGAGAGCATGTCCATCACTACACTGCCATGAGAATGTCCGGTCTCTGGCAATCACGACCCCGATGCAGCAGCAGTTCAACAAGACGGGCTGCTAACCTTACCTCAGCCGGATCCGTGGGAAGCCGCCTTATCGTTTTAATTCTTGGCCAGATGCTGCGAACGGCCGCTCCCAGGCCCTCTCGGAACGACATTAGCGTGTGGTGGGATTCGAGAAAGCCCTGCGACAGTCGCAGCACCTGGCAAATCATGATGAGGTACCCGTATTCTAAAATGGTTCCTTGTTGATGGGGCCGTCGGGCACGTTGGTTGTAGTCGGTCATGGCAGGTTTACTGGAAAGGCATCAAGGCGTACTCGACCGCTCTTTCAACTTCAGGGCAACACTGGCGAGACTGAAGATTCTTAGATTGTTGCTCTCGATGGCGTTTGCCTCAAGTTCCGCAATCTTGTGAAGTGGCAATTGCATCATCTCGTATTGCCCCGCACAACGTCTTCTGTCGTCATGGTCAGTAGAACGCACGTGGTCATGTTCTCAGGAGTCGCTCAGGTATTCCTGGTGCAACCGTTGTGGCACATACGTATGCGTCCTATTGAACACGGCGCAGACGTTGGCCTTTGATTCCTCCAACAAGGCGCAGGTTTGTTGGACAATCTGCCGGCTAGTCTTCTCGGACTCAATGACGAGTAACACCATATCCATGAATCCCGCCAGGCGGGGCGTCACACTCGTCTGGCTGATCGGCGGCATGTCGAAAATGATGTAATCGTAGTCGCTCGCCTTGAGTTTCGGCACCAGATTGATAAATCGCTTGGGCAAAAACTGGGGGAGTTTGTCGCGATTCGATCCCTCCGCCTCGGTGACGACGTAGAGTTTGTCCTGAACCATGGCGTCGTCCTTCTTATTCAGGGCTTCCTCGAGTCCGACGGCGGCCCGTCCCTTGTAAAAATGCTGGGCCCCTGCCTGCTTCAGGTTCATATTCACCAGCAGGACGTTTCCGTCTCCGGTCTCCGACAAACAAGCTGCCAACCCGGCGGCCGTCGTGGTCACACCCGCGCCCTTGTTGGAACTCGTGACCGCGATAAGTTTTGGTTTGGGCGTGAGGCTTCTGATCTCGAAGTACATGACCAACCGATCCCGCAACGCTTCATAGAACGGCAGCAGCGTCCGCTTGTGATGCGCGGCACGACTCTCGATGCTGCTGCTGGCCTTCGCCTTGCCATTGCCCGCCGCCGATGACGCTTCGCTGCCGGCTGCTTTCAGCGCGAGCGGTTGGTGTTTCTCTCCGCTGGTGAGATGGCGGTGGCCATTCCCGTTAACGTCTGGAATCGAAATAAACAGCGGCAGATGTAGCTTTGTTTGTACTTCAATGGGCCGCTTTACCGAACGATCAAGATACAGCTCGACCAGAAAGGCCCATGCCAGTCCGCCCAGGATGCATCCCGCGACGATCACAACGGCCTTGCGAGAGTCCTGCGGTGGTCTAAACGGTGGCGACGGATCCTGAATTCTGTTGATGTTCGAAAGTTTCCCGCGCCCGAACTCTTCGTCAATACGCGCCTGCTCCAAGCTGGCGGACATATACAAATAGTTGGACTCCTCCAGTTGTTTCTTCCGCTGCAGTTCCGAGATGACGGGTTCCATCTCATCCATGCTGACGATTTCCTTGCGGACCCGCTCCAATTGAGTGTTAAAGACCTTGATCTTTGACTGGATGGTCTTCACCTGGGCTTTTTGCGCAGACACATCCACGGTCAGCGCCACGCGTTGATCTCCGGACTTTGGCGGGGCCGTGTCGAGCCAGGCCAAAGCGGGGTACCGATTCTCAAGTTTCTTCTTCGCCTGCTCCGCCTCAGCGATTTGCCCGCGCAGTCCTTTGACCAGCGCGCTCTTCTCAGTGAACTGTGTCATCAGTTCCTGATGTTTCTTCCACAACTGATCGATGCGCGTAGTGAGGCTCTTGTATTCGTCCACGGGCGTCCAGGCCACTACCAGCCCCGCCTTTGACGCTTTCGATGTGACGGACGTAAGGGGTGTGATTTCCTTCAGGATCGCCTGACGTTCCGCCAATTCGTCCTCGGCGTCAAAGATCCTCTGGCGAATCTTCGCAATTTGGTCGCTATAGTCCTTCCGGCCATCTCCGAGAGAAAGTACGCCAGCCTTACCTCTGGCCTGCCTCAGTTCCTGCTCCGTTTGTGCCAGCTGGGAACGCAACTGGTCTGTCTCCTGCCTCAGCAAGTCGTAGGCTACCCCGACGGCCTGATGGATTTCCGCGTGCTTCCTGAAATAGCCGTCAATCAATGCCGTGAGCACCGGTTGAACAATCGCGGCATCTGGATGCTGAAAGACTAAGCGAATCACCTTGCTCTTCGTCGGGGCTTCCACGATCAACCCCTGTCGTATGAGATTGGCGGCGGCAATGCGATCCGTCCCGCCGTCCGCTTTCGCCAGGATCCGTTTCGCCCCAACCGCATCGACCACTTGCTCCGCCAGATCCAGACTCGTCAGGATCTCCATCTCCGAATTGATGACCGTCTGTCCTTCTTCATAAGGTGATATTACTCGGCTACTATCCAGTATCGGTGTTGGGGATTTGCCGTCGACCACGTAGCGAATAATCAGCTTGGCTTCGGACTCATACAAAGGCTTCCTGACCACAAGAAATGTAAGAGCCGCCAGCAGACCCGCCGCCGTACAGGAAATGATCTTCCACTTCTGCTTGAACAATACGTAATATATATCATCCAACGTCAGCCGGGACCGTTGGGCCCCTGTATGTCGATCATCCATTCGCATCATTCCCCAAGACCCCACACTCACGGCACATTTCTGAATCGGAAGACTCGATAGAAGAACCGTTATTCGCTAAACCGAAGAGGTTACCGCTCGTGTAAGCGGCTGCCGGCTGGTGCGCCGTTTACTTCTCGCACCAGCAAGCAGCGGTCTAATGTCTACTTGTTACTGGACACGCCCTGGTCGATGGTCATGTTGTTGACCACGCTCTGGACACCGTTGATATCGGTGACGAGCTTGGTAACCAGGGCCTTTTCGGCTTCGTTCCTGGCCTGGCCGCTCACCGTCACCACGCCATCGTTCGTCGTGACCTTGGTGCTGAGCATGCTGGTCGAGCGGTGTGCCAGCAACGACCCCTTGACCTGGGCGGTGATTGACGCGTCATCAATCTTTTCGCCCGATGTTTCGCCACGTGTTTCCAGGCTCGCAGACACGACGATCTCGTTCTGCACGCCTTTCACGCCGTCGATGTCCTTGGCATATTCGGTGGTCAGGTCCTTTTGTGCCTGGTTGGCGGCTACGCCTTTCAACGTCACCACGCCATCTTTCACGTACACCTCGGTCTTGGTGCCGCTGACGTTACGACGATAGAGCAGTGCCGCTTTCACTTTCATGCTGATCCAGGTATCCGAGCTCTCGGCGGGTTGGTCGCCTACGACTGTGATACGATTATCTACGCTCGTGACCCCGGGCAACGCCTCGGCGGTGTTCTGGGCCATCGGTTTGTGGGTTTCGTTATACACGTCGCCCGACAAGGTGACGGCTCCATCCTTGGAGCTGATCTTGATGTGTTCGTCCTTCAGGTACGTCTTATAGACGTAGGTCTTTTTGAACGAGGTTTCGATGCGGTCATCCGTCTCCGATGCGCGCAGCGGAGCACTGCTGGCCAGGAGAGCGACCGCGGCCACTACAAGCGCCAATGAATACTTTACTTTCATTGTGCCTCCTTCTTACTGTTGCTGCGGTTGGGTTTTATCGTGGGCTGACCGTAAGCGATGAACTGGCCCTTCGCTATGGGGTAAAACCCTACCGTGGACCCGTTCGCACCTTAGGGAGCGACCGGCAGCAGCAGCGCGGAGGGATGGTTCATGTTGCGATGGATCCACACGTTGGGCTGGTCTGATGTCCGAGAGGAAGAACGGGTAATCGCAACTCACGACGACTAAGTCGATTTGGCTCCCGGCAGTGAATAGGTTGTTAACCGTGAATGCGAACGCCCTTACCGAGCTTCACATCTCGCGCAATCAGCTGAGAGGATCCAGACGTTTCGCTCATGACTTGGCGACGAAACTCACTTCAACTCCGGCTGCAAGTCACCGACGCGCATGGCGCGAGCAGTTTTTTCTTGGTACGCCCCAGGCGCGCGGGAAGATCATGAACAGAACGATTGCCGTTGCGTGATCGTGACAGATCCACAGGAGCCCCACTGGCCTTCAGAGACCGGGACGCCGCTTCCAGGATCCGGACAAGTTCCACTCCGCGGTGGCCGTCCGTCAGAGGCGTCGCTTCTGATCGAATACAATCCAGGAAATGCTGGCATTCGGCTTTGAGTGGTTCTTCCTGCTTGATGTAGGGGACATACATGTCCCCGTAGTGATATGCGTAATGGAATTCGGCAAAGGTGTCGTAGTGCGGCGGACGTTCGACGCGGGTGTCGAACACCTTGATCTTTTCCTGTTGGGCGACATCGTCATACACAATCATGCGTTTGCTGCCGACGATCGTCATCTCCCGGACCTTCCGGGGGTCGAGCCAACTGCTGTGAATTATGGCTGACCGCTCCTTCGTGAAGTGGAGGCACATCGACGTCACATCCTCCACGCCGGGAGTAATGTGGGCCGTGCCGCGGCAATTGATACTGACAGGCTGTTCTTCCAGTATGTGCAGGATGATGGAAATATCGTGCGGTGCCAGGTCCCACGCCACGTTGATGTCTTTTTGGAACAGCCCCAGGTTCAGGCGGCGGGCGCAAATATACCGGATTTCTCCCAAGTCGCCGCTATCCACGATTTCCTTGATTTTGCGCACGGCCGGTGAATACAGAAACGTGTGTCCGACCATCAACACGAGTCCGTTCTTTCGCGCAATCTCAATCAACTCTTCGCATTCACTAGATGCACCGGCCATGGGCTTTTCGATGAAGGTGTGCTTGCCGGCCAATAGACTCGCCCTGGCCATCGGGTAATGCATTTTCACCGACGTGGCGATCACCACCGCATCAAGGCCGGCGCCATTGAGCATGTGCTTGAAATCCACTTCCCCTTCGACCTCGGGATACAGGGAGCGAACATGCGCCAGCCGCGCCTCGCTGTTGTCGCACATCAGCTTCAGGCGACAATCCGCGATGGACCGGAAGTTGCGAATCAAATTGGGTCCCCAATATCCACATCCGACAACACCAACTTTTATTTGCTTGGCCATGTTGCCTCCCGCATTACAGGGTTCTCCACCGGAATCGGCGCACTAACAGCAATCTCTTTACCGAACGTCATCGGTTGATTGCTCGGGCTGAGATGACTATCCATGGGTGAACCAGAGCGTACCGACATCTTTCCGGTCCTCCCATTTCGCGTTTTCCGGACTTGGACAATCAACGACGGAATGGTTCGGAAGAGAATCTTCATATCCAACCACGGGGACTTGTCTTGGTCGTAGCGAATGTCCAGATGGATCATCTCGTTGAACGTGGTGCGATTCTTTCCCGAGACTTGCCAAAGACCCGTGATGCCCGGTGGGGCCCTGAATCGCTCTTTCTGCCACGGAAGGTGTCGGTCGTATTCGCAGGGCAAACAGGGGCGTGGTCCGACCAGACTCATTTCACCCCGGAATACATTGATCAACTGGGGCAACTCATCGAGCCCTGTGGCGCGAAGCACACGACCCAATGGAGCGACCCGAGAGTCGCCCTGCGAATCCATCTTCACCATCGGAAGATCGGAATCGATCAGGCGCTGGCAGTGCTCTTCGTGGACGGATGTGTTGGCGTTGCTGGCCATCGTGCGAAACTTGAAACAGGTGAACCCTTGACCTCGGAAACCAATGCGTTGCTGACGATACAAAATCGGTCCCTTTGACCCGGCCTTGATGATCGTGGCGATGATTAGTAGCAACGGGCTGAGAAACGGCAGCGCCACCAAAATGCAGGTGATGTCCAAGGACCGCTTCCAAATCGGGATTTGTACCGAGCTCGCGTCTGGAGAACCCTGTTGTTGAATGTGATCTTGCATAGGATTCATGGATGAAAGAAGGAACGGCGGCAACTGGGACGCGCAATCGTGACGGGTATCAAGGCAAAAAACGGAAAAACCCGTTGCGCGGAGTCCCCTGGTGATTGTGACACAATGGACGGGAGGTTCATGGACAAACGTTCAAGAGAATCGGTAACCGCCCTCATTTTCAATACAAAGCTCCATGCTTATAGGGCTCGGCAATACTTCTCATTTGGTTTAATCCAACGAGCGCCTCTGAAGCAGCATCGAGTTCAAATCTCGTTCCGATTTCTGGCAACCACTGAATCAGTCTGCGTTCGAAAATGCTGACTGAGTGCAAGTGCGTTGGCCGGTTTTTGATTCTGGAAATGGGTTCGATCTTTCATAGGTGATAACTACCAGAGCAACCGTGAAGGCGCTATAGGGTGTTGACCCCATCGGGGATTTGATGAATCCAGCTCCGGCTTGGCGCGTGGGCGGACGCTCGGCTGAGTGATGATCGGGGAGGCGCGGACAAATTGGAGGTGTGCTTGCGCGCAGACTCAGAATTCTTTGAGGTGTTCCTGCTGTCATTTCTTCTCTTCTGCCTGTCGCATGTTTTCGTCCGCCTCCGGTTGCCCCTTGAACTCCAACGAACCAACGTCAAGCATCATCATGTGTTGAGCGCGATGCGGCTGGATGTGGCAGCCGAGCTGGAAGGATTCTATGCGAATGAGGTGGGGTTATGCCCCATGGCAAAAGGTCAGCCCATCGCGTAGCGTTTCTTCAAGAGTAAAGTCAGGCACGCATCGACACCCGGGTTGGTGCGGGGTCAGACATGCCCGATACGAACCTTTTCCCCGCAAGGGTGGAGGAGTTTTATGGTGATTGAATTGGAAAGAGATCATGTCCAAAGCACCGAGCCCATTCAGGTCTATCTGCAGGAGATCGGCCGGGTGCCGTTGTTGACTCTCCAACAAGAGTCCGATTTGGCCAAGCGCATCAAACGCGGCGATCAAAAAGCCCGCGAGCACATGATCAAGGCTAATTTGCGTCTCGTGGTCAAGATTGCCCGGGATTACGATGGGCTTGGTCTGCCGCTGCTCGACCTCATCAGCGAGGGCAACATCGGTCTGATGCATGCCGTCGAACGATTCGACCCCAAGAAAGGCGCAAAAATGTCCACCTACGCCTCATGGTGGATCAAGCAAGCCATGCGTCGCGCCCTATCCAACCAATCTAGGACGATCCGCCTGCCCGTCCACATAGCGGACAAAATGAACCGACTGAAGCGTCTCAGCTACAGTTTGACCGATCAGCTCGGTCGCCAGCCGACGGATGCCGAACTGGCCAACCGATGCAACGTGCCGACCAACAAGGTCACCCAACTCCGCACACTGGGCTTGCGCCCCGCCAGCCTCGATGCGCCGATTGGGGACGATGACGACAATCAATTCAACGAAATCATCGAAGACGAAGCCGCGCTGACCCCGCACGAACTACTTCGCATAAAATCAATGCGACAGGATATCCGACAGCACCTCAAGTACCTGACACCACGCGAGGCTGAAGTCATCAGCTTGCGTTTCGGGATCGATGGGCGGGAATCACGGACGTTGGACGAAGTGGGAAAGAAGTTCAAGGTGACCCGCGAACGCATTCGCCAGATTCAGGACATGGCCCTAACCAAACTGCGTCGCCGCTTGGAAAGGTTGGACCCCTGCGGCTGGGGAACGGATCATGGCAATTAGAGCTACCGGCAGAGCGGAGTTCATCCGCCGTCTCTCGTTGAAAAGTGACCTGGAGCGTTTGGTCGGCAAGGAGGTCGAATGGTTCGCCGGTGCTGCGGGAAACGTCATCGGCACCATTGCCCTGGCGTCCAGAGACGGGGGCTGGAACTACGTCGTGTTGAGGAAGAATGAGCTGGGCAATTTCCAAGCCTCCAACCGAAGAGAAAACCTCTTCAGTCTCAACGAAGCAAGGGTGGACTGTCTGCAAACGATGGGGATGACTACCAGTGGCGCACGGAACGATCTCCACGGAAAAGATTGAGACTAGCGTCACCTCTTCTGGCAATCGAAAGGAACACACTCCCTGCCCCCCAAATCCCTGAAATTGTCGCCAATGATCGTGGTGGGCACGCTGGTGTTGATTGTCGCCTCGATGTACTGGGCCCGCCCGGTCCTGATACCGGTGGCGCTGGCGATGTTGCTGACTTTTCTGTTAAGCCCCGTGGACAGCGCGCTTCAACGCCTCGGTCTGGGACGGGTAGTCTCGGTCGCGTTGCTGGCGGCGATGACGTTTGCTTTGATCGGCGTCATCGGCTGGGCCATCTCGCTTCAGGTGAGGGAATTCGCTCACAATTTGCCCGGCTACCAGGGCAATATCAAGAAACGAATCGAGGATTTGCAGGTCGGCCAAGGCACGACGCTGGATAAAGTCCGCATTGAGTTCGAGCAGTTGGTCGGCGACGTGACCACCAACGCGCTATCGGCCGAGCAGGCGCACCAGCCAGTCCTGGTCGCGGTGCAAGGTGGGAGGTTTTCCTCTGGGATGTGGCAATTGTCGCCGATGGTTCGACCGCTGCTGGAATCGCTGTTCTACATCTTGCTGGTCGCCATGCTGGTGGTTTTCATGCTCTTGGAACGTGACGAGTTGCGCAACCGTGCCCTTCGTCTGCTCGGCTACGGACGACTGAGCTTGACGACTCAGGCACTCGATGAAGCCGGCCAGCGAGTCAGTCGTTATCTCTTGGCCCAATTCATCGTCAATGCGTGCATGGGGGTGGCGATTGGTTTGGGGCTGTATATGCTGGGAGTGCCTTACGCGTTGTTGTGGGGATTTCTAATCATCATTCTGCGGTTCGTTCCCTACATCGGAATTTGGATTGCGGCGATTCTTCCGTTCGCAGTCAGCCTCGCCACCTCATCGAACTGGTGGCAACCGCTGTCCGTGATCGCGATGTTTGCCGTCCTCGAGCCGGTCGTGGCGATGGTCATCGAGCCGATGCTGTTTAGTCAAAGTGCCGGCACCTCCAAGCTGGCCATGCTGATCGCGATAGCGTTTTGGACCTGGCTGTGGGGCCCGGTCGGACTGCTGTTAGCGACGCCGTTGACCGCCTGCCTGGCCGTCGTTGTGAAGTATGTCCCGCAACTGGAATTCATCGCCGTGCTCCTCGGTGACGAGCCGATGATGCAGGCCTCGGTCGCCTACTACAAGCGGCTGTTGGCGCTGGATCAGGACGAAGCCGAGGCGATTGTCGAAGAACAGTTGCGGACTCACCCTGTCGAGCACGTCTTCGACGAAGTGCTCGTGCCCGCCCTGCATTACACCAAACGGGACAGCCGGCTGGGCATCCTGACGGATGACGATCAAGAGTTCATTTACAAGTCCATGCGTGAGATCATCGAGCGAATCAGCCTTCCAACCATTCACCCAATGTCGTTGATCGATGCTGCCGCCAACGACGCCAGCACCGTCAGTGACACGGTCACAGTCAGCATCGACAAAATCCGCATTCTGGCTTGGCCCGCTCACGACGAAGGCGACGCCATCGCCCTATTGATGCTGCAACAACTACTCGACCCAACGCGCTACCAAATAGAAATCAGCGCCGCGGGCAAACGCTTGTCCGAAATCCTGCAGGAGGTGGAACAGAAAACACCCGCGTTATTCTGCGTTGGCTTTATTCCGCCCGGCGGATTGTCCGCCTGCCGCCACCTAAGCAAACTACTGCACGCCCGACTCCCGGAACTGACCATCGTGGTGGGCCATTGGGGATTGCACGAGAAAGTTCAGAATGACCGCGAAACCCTTCTGGCCGCCGGCGCCACGCATATTGCCGCCACCCTCATCGAAACCCGCGACCAGATCGCCCAAGCCATGCATCCCCACGTCAAACTCCAGCCCGACCTTGTCTAGCGAATACCGATGGACGAAGCCGCTTGGTCAATTCCACCGCTTGGCGGCCATTCTGCGCTTCGCCGACCACCTCGAGGTCGGCTTCGGCCGCCAATAACTTCCGAAACCCCTCGCGGACGATCATGTGATCTTCAGCCAGCAGGACGGTGATGCGTTTCATAGTCACTTAACGCTTGGATCGGGCAGAGGCTTCATCGGCGCCCCCCCCCAACGTGCGGCCATTGCCGAGCGGAATCTCGGCGCGGATGCTCGTGCCTTTGCCCCGTGCGGATTCGACGCGCAGACTACCGCCGACCATCTCCACGCGTTCACGCATACCGAGTAATCCCAATCGTTTGTTTCGTTTGGCGTGCAAGACCCGTTGCACTTGAAAGGACTTGCCGTTGTCCTGGATTGTCAGGCAAATGGCGCGCGGAAGTTTCCGGATGCTGACGTCCACCCGGCTGGCGTGCGCATGACGGCCGACATTGGTCAGCGCTTCCTGGGCGACGCGATAGAGCACGGTGCGTTGTGACGGTGTCCAATTGTTCCATCCTGCCAGAAGTAAAGGTCATGAAACGAACGTGGATGCCCGTCTGTTTAGTAAATCCTTTCATAAACGCGTGCAGGGCGGGAACCAGCCCCAAGTCGTCCAACATCGCCGGGCGCAGTTCGCGGGCGAACTCGATGCACAATGTCCACCGACTTCTCCACCAGCCGTTGCGTGCTGAAGATTTTGTTCTGGAGACCCTTTGGTATTCCCGTGACCTCCCGGGTCAAAGTCGCCAGCCGGACATTGATGCCCATCAGAGTCTGGGCGATTTGACATCATGCAGCTCGCGGCTGATGCGTTTGCGTTCTTCTTCCTGCGCCAGCAGAACCTGGCGGGACAGATGTCCGCAACTGTTCCTGCATCCGTGCCGCGACTGCTCCAGCAACCGGCGTTGGCGTCTGCTCGCTTTCTTGAGGGACGTTCTCCACCGCCTGCCGCCGGGTAATTTCCCGGTCCAACTCCAGGTTGCGGTCGGCCAGCGCCTCCGACGCGGCGTTGCGCCTCCTCCGCCTGCTTGACGGCGGTGATGTCTCGAACCGCCACCCGGCACCATTTCCGCGGCCCTGAGAGAGACTGCGAACGGCCCGCGAAAGCCGGCCCAAAAAGTGCCGCCGCCCTCCTTCAGAAGTAGCGCCTCGCAGACCTGCTTCTTCGGCTCCGGTGAATACTCTTTCAGGAAAGGCAGAAAGACCGGCCGGCTCGCCGGGGACAAAAACAGCAGCAAGCGCCGGTTGATGAGCCGGGACCGTTCCACGCCGAGCAAAGCGGCGCCCGTCAGGTTCGCCTCCTGTGATCACGCCCGATTCATCAAGGGAGAAATAGCCGACCGGGGCGAAATCGTAGAGGTCGGTGTATTTCTCCAGCGCCACCTCAATCTCATCCCTGGCTTGTCTGCAGCTCGGCGTTCTGCATCTCCAGTTCGATCTGGTGGACCTGCAATTCGTGGAGCAGCCGCTGGGTGTCGGCGTCTGACTTCGGAATCGCTCGGCCGCTCGCGCAGGCGGGCTTCGGCGCGGCGGCGCAGTTCGGCGGGATCGTCGGAGATGTTCGGCGTTGCTTGGGCATGACGGAGCGTTAGCGTTTTATCGGGCTGGCCTCGGTTTTCATGCGCTAGTCTCGCTTTTTGCGTTCGACGGTTTCGTCGTCAGCTTGTCCTTGGCGCGCTTCATTTTCGCCGGATTGTTCCGCGACGTGCTTTTCCAGAACGGCGTGCTTCTCCCGCAACTGCGCCTCCAGCGTCTTGGCCACGGTGATGTCCGCGAACGTGATCACCACGCCGTCAATCCGGTCGTCCAGCGTGCGGTAGGGCATGATGCGCACGGTGAACCAGCGCCCGTCGCGCGCGCCGATCGGTTTTTCCGCAAAGGCCAGCTTCCGCAGCACCTCGCGCGCATCGTCGGCCAGTTCCGGATAGAGCAGGTCGGAGGCCAGGTCGGTGATGGGCCGGCCCACGTCGCCGGGATGAGCTTGATGATTTTCGTCGCCTGGGTGGTGAACCGCCGCACGTTGAGGTCCTTGTCCAAAAACAACGTGGCGATGTCCGTGCTGTTGAGCAGGTTCTTCATGTCGTTGTTGGACCGGGACAGCTCGTCCACCTTGGCCTGCAACTCGGTGTTGACCGTCTGGAGTTCTTCGTTCAGCGATTGCATCTCCTCCTTGGAGGTGGTGAGTTCCTCGTTGGTGGACTGCAGTTCTTCATTGGTGGATTGCAGTTCCTCGTTGGTGGACCGGAGTTCTTCCTGCGAAGTCTGCATCTCTTCGCGGGTGGTCTGCGCCTCGCCGCGGACCTGCTGGAGTTCCTGCTCCAGTTCCGCCAGCCGGGCGCTGCGGGCTCGGGACTTTGCGGACCGGCCCGGCGCCTGCGTCGTCCAGCGGGCGCGGCCACGTCGGTGAAAACGATCATCACCAACCCCTGCAGCGGCTCCGGTTCATCGAGTCGCTGGACGGTGACATCCACGCACTGCTGCCGCCGTTGGTTCCGACCTTGAGTCCGTGCAGCGCCACGCTGTCTTTTTGCCGGAGCGCTTTCTGGAAGGCGTCGGCCAGTTCGTAGCGCAGGCCTTCGCGGGCCATGGCAAAAATATTCCAGTTGGCTTTGCCGGCGGCCGGTTCCAGGTATTTGCCCGTCCGGCCGCTGACGTAGAGGATGTCGCCCTTGTCATTGACGAGCACGGCCGGCGGGGCAGTAACGCTCCAGGACCAACTGATCCGCCAAGGACTGGAGACTGGCCGGCGGTTTGGCTGCCGGCTGCGCTTCCGGCCCGGTGGGCAGGGCCGGCGCTAAAGGACGAGGGAAAATCGATCTGCTCCGGTCGCAGGACGGATTCCGTCCGCCGGAAGAGCCGCGATTTGCCGCCGAGCGGGTGCAAACAGGTCGGTGAAATCGCCGACCGTCTCCGCGCTGCCGAGAAACAAAATGCCGCCGGGACTCAGGCTGTAGTGAAACAGCGGAATCAGTTTCTTCTGCATCTCCGGCGGTCAGATAGATCAGCAGGTTGCGGCAGCTCAAAATGTCCAGCTTGGTGAAGGGCGGATCCATGATGAGGTTCTGCGGGGCAAAGATCACCATCTCCCGGATCTCCTTGCGCACCCGGTAGCCGTGTTCCTCCTTGGCAAAGAACCGGCTTCAGCCGCTCCGGCGACACGTCGGCGGCGATATTGGCCGGATAAGACGCCCTGGCGGGCCTTGTCAATCGCGTCCTTGTCCAGGTCGGTGGCAAAGATTTGCAGCGTGAATTTCTTCGCGGGCTTGAGCTTCTCCATCGCCTCCTTGAACACCATGGCCAGGGAATAAGCCTCCTCCCCGGTGGAGCAGCCGGGCACCCACGCCCGCAGCGCCTGGCCGGGCGGCCGGCTCGCGAGCAGCGCCGGAATGGCCTGTTCGCGCAACTGCTCCCAGGCGGCGGGGTCGCGGAAGAAGCTCGTCACGCCGATCAGCAACTCCTTGAAGAGCAGATCCAGCTCCTGCGAGTTCTCCTGCAAGTAACGGACATAGTCGGCCATCTTGTCGATCTGGTGGATGCCCATGCGGCGCTCGATCCGGCGATAGAAGGTGTTTTTCTTGTAAAGTGAAAAGTCGTGGCCGGTGTGGGCGCGCAGCAGGATGATCGCTTTTTCCAGGGCGCTCTGCGTCTTGTCTTCCAGCGCCGCTTCGGTCGCGTGCGACCAGCGGGGTGCGTTGCAGATAGGCGAGGATCTTCCCCGGCAGTTCGTCCACCGGGGCCACAATATCCGCCAGCCCGGCGTCAATCGCGCTGCGCGGCATGCCGTCGAATTTGGCCGTCGCCGGCTCCTGCACCAGCACCACGCCCGCCTTTTCCTTGATGGCGCGCAGGCCCAGCGTGCCGTCGGAGCCCATGCCCGAAAGAATCACGCCGATGCTGTGCTCCTGCTGGTCCTGCGCCAGGGAGCGGAGGAAAAAATCAATCGGCAGGCGCAGCCCGCGCGGCGACGCCGGTTCGAGCAGATGCAGGACGCCGTGCAGGATGGACATGTCCTTGTTCGGCGGGATCACATAGACGCAGTCCGGCTGGACCAGGGTGCGATCCTTGACCTGGACCACTTTCATGCCGGTGGCGCGCTGGAGCAGTTCGGGCATGATGCCTTTGCGCGTCGGGTCCAGATGCTGGACGATGACAAAAGCCATGCCGCTGTTCTTCGGCACGTGCGCCAGAAAATGTTCCAAAGCCTCCAAGTCCGCCGGCCGAGGCGCCGATGCCGACGATGGGGAACGAAACACTCGCGGGCGAGACGGGGGTTTCCGGGAGAACAACTTGGGCCGGCTTTTTCCGTCGGCGTGACGGTGAAGATTTCTTTTTCATGCGCTTATTTCCTGCGCTGCCAGAATCGGGTAGGATCAGTTGGCGCAACTCTTCCTAACGGAGACGCGAATGATCCAACGTCTGGCCCGTTTGATTCAACTGAAAATTCCTTTCCATAGCCACCCGGTCATCATGTTCGATTGGAGTGCTGGCGTCAACGCAATGTTTTCGTCCGCTGGATCATCGCGACTTTGGTTCCAGCCAAGTCGTGCAGCGTCACAAGTTTACCGGACTTGCGTCGGCCGCCATTGTCTATTCTCTGCCGGCACCAACCAGTTCCATCAACTTGGGAGCGATCTTGTTCAGAGGCAGGATAAAATCAACGTCGCCGGTCTTGATGGAAGTTTCCGGCATGCTGAAATCTTCCGACGTGGGCCGGTCTTGCGCGATGACCGTGCCGCCCTTCTCCTTGATGATCTGCACCCCAAATGAGCCGTCACCGTCGCCGCCGGTGAGGACCACCGCAATGGCTTCTTTTGTAAACTTCGGCCACCGAAGCAAACAGCGGCTCGGCGGACGGACGGGCATAATGAACTTTTTCCGCAGCGGAAGAGGAAAGCTTAAGGCGACCGCCTTTGACCACAAACAAGTGGTGGTTGGGCGGGGCGACAAAAACACTCGAACGGCAGAGCATGTCGCCAGTATGAGCCTGCTTGACCTCCAAATGAGTGCGGCATTTTAAAATCTCGGCCAGGAGACTCTTGTGATCGGGAGAAAGGTGCATCACGATGGCAATGGCGGCCGGAAAATCCGCCGGCAAGCCGCCCAGAATGACGGACAAAGCCTTCAAGCCGCCGACCGAAGCCGCCATGGCGATGACGGGGAACGAAACGCTCGCGAGAGAGACGGGGGTCGTCTCGCAAGCGGCGTTGGCAGGCTTTTTCTGTCGGCGTTCTGGTTTGGATGCCGTCTTCATGATCCTGTTACCAACGCCCGCAGAAGCGGGGAGTTCGGCGCCATACCGCTTCAGAGGCCGTGACGAACCAATCGCTTTACGCCGGTTATCGAAGTTCACGCGCAAACCGATTGATCGACTGGACGGATTCTCCCACCAACCGCTACGTGCTGGCAATCTCTTTTTAGAGGCCCTCCGTGTTGACCGTGGCGTCCTGTTTCAACGTCACCAGTCGGGCGTTGATTCCCAACAACGTCTGGGCGACTTTATCAGGCAGTTTCCCCGCCCTGTATGCGTCGTGCGCCCAGTCTTGTAGCCGTCCCATCTTGCGGAGATCTCGTGATTGCCATCCACCAAACGGATGCGATTCGACTTCGTTCCCTCTTTGAGCATCTGCGACGACCCCGTCAACGGCAAATCTTTGAGCAAGGTAGGTAGGGTTTCACCCCATAGCCATCGACCAACCGCTGGCCCAAACTGTACGTATGAAAAAAATAATCGTTTCTTGTCTTACCGTCGTTGCCCTTGCGTTGATATCCGGCTGCGCCTCTGATGCCACACACAGCAGCAGGACCACCACGTCGGAACAAACCACAGTGCCTGCTCCCGTCACCACCACTACCACGGATACACAAACCAAATAACGTTCGGCTTTTCCCTTGGTGCGCGTGGGCGTTTGCCGTGAGAATCCCAACGCCATCTGGATCCTCTGCTGCATTCCCGTCATCCTGGTGGTTTCGAGCCCTATGCCGGGCTGGTGGAGGGCAGCGATGGGAATTTCTACGGAACGACCGAATACGGTGGGACGAACTACGACGTCGCCCGGCTCGGCTACGGCACCGTGTTTCGGATCAGTCCCAGCGGCACCCACACGACGCTGTACTCCTTTGCCGGCTCCCCCAACGATGGGTTCTATCCAGAAGTCGGGCTGGTGCAGGGCAGCGACAGCAATTTCTACGGGACGACCAGTTTCGGCGGGACGAACGCCAACGAGGGTACCGTGTTTGAACTCGATGTTGGCGGTGGCGGCACCAACTGCACGTTTTCGATCACCTCGAAGAGCGCCAATTTCAGCGCGGCGGGAGGATCTTGCATTGTTGGTGTCACCGCGTCCAATGGGTGCGCATGGACGGCCACCAGCAACGATCCGTCGTTTATCACAATCAATTCCGGCAGCAGCGGCTCAGGGAGCGGGACGGTCGGTTACACCGTGGCTGCTAATCCAGGCACGGCCCGCAGTGGCACGATGACGATTGGTGGTCAGACGTTCACCGTCGATCAGACAGGAGTAGCCCCGGTCACCTACTCATTGAGCAGTGTGGCGCAGACCTGCAAGACCAAGACGAAGATCAATAAGAAGACGGAGACAACCAACGCCACAACCACCTGCACAGTCGCTTTTGATCTGGTTGTCAGCAATGTCGGGGCGACAAGTAACCCCAAGTTCTCTGTTCTGTTGTGGTTCGAGCAAGGCTGTACCTTTAATCCAACCGTAGGCCCAGCCCCTCTGTCAAAGAAGGTGAGCGCCCTTAAGGAAGACAAATCAGACAAGATCAAGGTAAAGGCCAAGGTCAATGGAGATCAGGCGGGCACCTTTGTTTTTGCCACCGACACCGAAAACAACGTCCTCGCTTTCGTCGAGGTCCCCTCTCCCTAGCAAATGGGCAAAAGCGAGGGGCGGTTTGGGGGAAGCGTCTCCGCGGCCCCACCTCCTCCCGCATGCGGATGGTGTCGTAGGCATCAAGTCCGCAATCCTGCTCGGAGGCGACCTCCGGGCAAAGCCGTCCCGGGGCTGAGTGGTAAAAATTTTACCACCACCCGGTATGACTTGGACGCCCCGCCGACCTGCGCACGGACTGGGCGGCGCGGCAGGTGGCGGCCTCGACGTTTCCGTCTGACCACGTATGTTGAGATTGGTTCTTGAGCGGACGGCTTAAATGATGTTGGGAATGCTGAGGCCATTTCGGAGCGACGGCAAACGCCCCGAATCGGCTTGTTAGCATTGTCAAAGGTGATATGGTGAGTGTTCGTTCGACGGAATGTTCAACAAAAGTCGTGGGAACGCAAGTCATATGGGAAATGTCGGCTGATAACTTGTCTGGTGGGATTCCTGTTGGCCGTCACGTCCCCTACCATCAGCCGTGCTGAAGAGCTTCCGTTGTGGGAGGCGGGACTCGGAGTTGCTGGCCTGAGCCTTTCCGATTACCGCGGTTCTGACCAACAACGCTTCTATGTCTTACCGCTGCCGTATCTGGTCTATCGCGGTGATTTGCTGCGGCTGGACAATAACGGAATAACTGGTTTGCTGTTCCACTCGGAGCGAGTGCGACTCAACATCAGCGCCGACGCCGCGGTGCCTGTCAACAGCTCCGAGGACATGGCCCGGAGGAGGATGCCGGACCTCGATCCTGTGGTCCAAATCGGACCGTCAATCGAGATCAACCTTTACAGAGACACGAATTCCGAGCGCTTGGTGCAGTTCTGGCTCCCGGTCCGTGCCGCCATTGCCACGGATCTTTCCCGGTGGAACGACATCGGTTTCGTTGTCAATCCGCAGCTTACGTTTGATTTTAATAACGCCGGGCCGGGCAAAGGGTGGAATTTCGGGTTGGCCGTCGGCCCGCTGTTTGCCACGGAGCCGTACCACGAGTATTATTACGGAGTCGCCCCTCGGTATGCGGTTCCCGGTTCTCAACCGGCCTATGATGCGCGGGCCGGATACAGCGGTTCGATGCTGATCCTGACCGTGACCAAACGATTGGGCCATTTTTGGTTCGGTGCATTTGCCCGGTATGATGAACTGTCCGGCGCGGTATTTGCGAACAGCCCGCTCATGAGGACCGACCAATCCGTGATGGTTGGATTAGGTTGTGCCTGGGTGTTCGCGGAATCGAAGACGATGGTGCATGCCTCACCATAAAGAATTCGTCACGCTCCATCACACCCGTATCGCTGGCCCGAGTCGGAATACGGGCGCGTTGTCGTGAAATGGTTGACCGGGGCGCACACCCTTGTGGTTCATTGAGTGGTAAAAATTTACCACCCACCCTGCCCGACCAACGCCCACGGAATGTCGTTTTGTCGTCATTCCTCCCCCTCGGCCGCCAGACGCAGCATCTCGTCATTCAGCACCTGATGGATCGCCGCGGCATGCGCGGTGAACGCGATGCGCCAGGATTCCGGCTTCGACGGACCCAGTATTTGGATGTGACAGCGGTGACAACACGCTTGGAGCACAACCGACTCCCATCGACGGGCGACCCCGGACGGAAGGTGAGCGACGAACCAGTCCAACCAGTCGCGTCGGGCGACGAGAACCGCCTCGCCGAGGAGATCAAGCAGATCGGGGCGGTCTCTCAGCAACGGCATGATCTTTCCCAATTGACCAATGGTCAAATCGAGGTCCTTTACCCGGGCGATCACCGCAACCCAGCCGTTCCATTCCTCCTCGTTGCCGCCCGCTCCCGCGGGCAGGGCAAGGCTGATCCCCGGGACATAGTTGCGACGACTGGCCCGCTGCAGGATGGTGGCGAATTGCTCGAAAATTTCCTCCGGTGCCAGTGCCTTCATCTTCTTCCCTCCCATGAGTGCTGACATTGGGTTCTGTTGTTGGTCGTCACCTGGCACAGTGGGCGAGCCCTCCTCGGGGATTTGACCTCCAATCTGCTCGCCCGCTGATTCGGCAGGCTTCTCCTCGTCGGATGCGTCTTGCTTGCCTGGCGGTCCCTCCTCGGAGTTTGTTTCTTCGACCTGGGGATCTCCGTCCCGATCCCCCTCGACGGCTTCTCGTTTCTGGTCTGGGTCAGCGTCAGGCGGTTCGCCAGCCACGCCTTCCTCCTCCGGCTTTGTGTGTCGGGGGTCGACGCCCGGGCGACCGCCGCGCCGACCGTCGGCGGTGCCGCCGAAGATAACCCCGCGCTCCAGCGCGTAAATCCGGACTACCCAATCCTGCTCGCGGTTGTCGTGTCGATACACGTAGAGACCCCACTTGAACTTGGAGGACAGAACCTTCACGATCCCTCGCGCCACATCCTCGGTCTGGATACCGTCGATCTCCAAAAAAAATTCCGAGTGATCGAGATCGATGGAGCGGAACGAAGAAAACCACCAAAAATCGAAGGCGGCGAGGGTCTCCATCACCGCGTTTCGGTACTCGAACAGTTCGGGCTTGAACTCAAAATTCATACTGGCACGCCCACGGCACGGCGTTGACTCCATCCCCCGACTTCAAAAGGGGCCGCAGGATTCGGGCCGATGCCCCCAAAAGTCAACAGGTCCGATCTGATCCGGAGCAGACGGGAAACCATCCGGAAATCACCCCCGATAATCGTTGCGTTTGCTCTCGAACGCCGCCTCCGTTTCACGAAATCGGGGATTTTGGGGACTAACCCCTGAGAAATCGGGGTCTCCCATCAAAAAATACATCCGGAGGCTCCCACAGGGCGTCAAACTACCAACCACTTATTGCCCTCAAGTGGGGCGTCGAAAAACGGGACCGGCAGGGGCATGGCGCGCACGGAATCTACCGGACCCGTCTGGCTGATGCGGAAAAGATGACGGCTCATGGGCGCTCACCTCTCAGTTTGCGGAACTCGCTCCAGCCCGGCGGCAGGTTGCACGGCTCGACGTAAACCCTCCAACAGTCCCCCTCAATCCGGTGAGCCGCCGCCAGGATGCCCTCGACCCGTGACGGTCGCTGTCCGGGCAACGGAGGCACGGGTACGCTCACCGGAGTCCCCATGTGACGGGCAAGAGTCTTCAAGGAGACACAGAGAGTCACCGGACGGGCGCACGGGAACTTTTTCTGGGTTTCGTCGATGGGGGTTCTCCGAGCCGGCGGGGATGGTCATGCCACCCCTTCCCAGGCAAAGCAGGCACCGGCCCCTTGTGCGTCTGGATTGGTTGCCACCGCACGCGGCGCGTGCTCGTGTTGCCGGAAGGTTGAAACCAGTCAGGAACGTCCGGCCAGGCACTTCACGAATTTGTCCCGGACCGCATCTAGGCAGGGCTGATGTTGTCCTCTGATTATTTCCCGGCCATTTAATTTCCCACCCCTATAGGAATAGGGGGTGTGGGAAATAAAATAATGGCAATTTTTCCCGGAATTAAGTCCGGGATAAATTCCGGGAATAATTCGATGATGGCTCATTCTTTCATCCACTGGTCGGCTTGCGTACCGGCCACTTCGACGGTTTCCGTGGGTTGGTTGACGCGGTACGGGTGCGCGGCACGCGCCTTGACGCTCTTCACCAGCCCGCGGGAGGGGCGACCGCGCCCCTTGTGCGGCAAAGCGGCATCCTCCAGCCAACCGCCTGTGGCGAGCAACTCGATCCAGCCATCCGCCTTGTTGCGTGACGCGGCGAGCCGTTCCGCCGCCGTTGCCAGTAACCACTTGCGGGAACGTGGTTCGTCATCATCAGGCAGGTATTGCAGGAGGTCGATCGGCAACATCTCCAACGGATCGTCGCCGGACTGCAACGGTTGCGCTTCTGCAGTCCCCCAATAGATGTCCTCGCCATCCCGGTCCCATGCGATATGCACCTTGCTGTCCGTGATCCACGGCAGGCGCTTGCGTGAGCCTCGCTTGACGAAACGCAACTCGAAAAGCCCGTCGTCCGTCAGCCTCGACAGTGACACCCCGGCCCGGCACCATGAGATGAACGCTTGGCTCCCCAAAAACGAGTAACTCGCCTCCGTGTTGCCTGCCCGCCCGGCCTTGGAGGTGCCGCGAAGTGGTTTGGGCGTGTGGTGCACGAGCACCAAGGCGCATTTGTGTTGGTGCATCAATTCCCGCATCGGCTCCAGCCAAGCCGCCGCCGCCGATGCGTCATTCAAATCGTCTCCAAAGTACGACTGAAGCGGATCGACGATGACCAAGTCATAATCATTGGCCCGCAATATGGATTTGAGAGTCGCCACGAATGCCAGCCCGCTCTTGTTGTCAATGCAGGCGACGTGCAGGCGCTCGTCCACTGCCTTGTACTCCTCATCGGTCAATCCCATGCCGCCGCGGATGCCGTCTCGGATTTCCGTGATGTCCCCGTCATCATTTTCGGCGGAGACGTACAGCACGCGGAGGGGGGTGACCGGCGGGATGCCGAACTAATCCTGTCCCAGTGCCCTGCAATGGGCAAACTGGATTATCAGAGAGGATTTGCCCGCCCCGATTGGTCCCCAAATCAGGAGCGATCCGCCTCTACACACGAAGCGTTTGCCAATGAGGTTGCCGCCATCATCCTCGCCCATGCTGAACGATCCGATGGATCGGACGGCTGGGGTGACAGAATCCGCACGGGCTTCCAGTGCGGACTGCACCCTCGCAATGATGCCCTGCGTGTCGGGAGCCGCGTCATTGATCGCCTCATAGCCGATCTGGGTCGCCGCCCATACGTGGCGGATGCGGTCACGATCCTTGATGGCACGAATCAGGTACGGCACCTCGTCGCCGTCCATGTGCCAGTCAACTTGGACATGATAGTCGATGTTGGCTTTGGCTTTGCGCCACAACGCCAGTTCGTAGCGGGTGGCCGGTAAGGGCTGCAACGCGGGCTGGTCGAGTTCGGCAAACAATGTGGCGCGGGAACCGGGCAACTTCTGGAAGGGCCGCTCGTTGAGAGAGTGGAGTTCCCGGCGGATGGCGGTGTTGAGTTCGGCCAGGCTGAAGAACCGCTGATCGCGCAGCACGGCCAGGATGCGGCGTTCGGCGTGTTGGACGGCCGCTTCGACCTTGGCCTTGTCCTGGGGTTTGCGGGCGCGGGCCGGTAGAATCACGGTGCCATAATGCGCCGCCAGTTCCTGGTAGCTGGTGTTGAGTTCGGGCTCATAGCGGCAGGCGTGGGTGACGGCGGTCTTCGGATTGTCCGGCACGGTCAGCCGCGCCACGCCGCCAAAGAACTCCCAGGCGTGAACATGGGCTTCGATCCAGGACGGCAACTGGGTGTTCTCAAACGCTTCGGTGAAGGTATAGTTGCTGGCCCCCAGTACCGCAACGAACAGGTGCGCGGGTCGGGACTGGCCAGTCTGAGGATCGACCAGCGGGATCGTCAGCCCGGCCCAGTCCACAAACATCCGCTCGCCCGCCGGGTGCGCTTGCCGCAAGGCGGGGTCGAGTTGGGCGCAAAAGCGCCGATAGTATTCCCAGAACTGCGTGTGTCCGTACCCGTCGGGGTGGGTGCGGTGGTATTCCTCCCAGATCAGTTGGAGCGTGACACCCTTGCGTCGCAGTTCGCGATGCACCTCGTCCATCGGTGGCAAATAGCGTTTGGATTCCGGCGGTGGTTTCTGTGCGGCCAGTAGCAACTGCCGCAACTGGTCCTCATCGAAGTGCTCGGGAATCGGCCAGCCGATCCCCGCCTGGCGGGCGCGCCGCAGGTAGGCGTCGACACAGGTGTGGCTGAGGTGCAGACTGGAGGCGATCTGACGGTTGGTCAGCCCCAGTTCGTGTTTGAGTCGCAGGATCTCTTTGGTTTTGCGCATGGATACCGGCCTTTTGGGCCATGGGAGCGCTCCTTTCAATGGTTGAAAGGAGCACAGCATAGCCGCCGTATCCAGCGTCACTGCACCGCGTTTCGGAGTTATGTTGCCACTCGTTCCGGTCGATTGTTGCCACCCATTCCGGTCCCAACCGAAAAGTGGCAACTTTCAAACCGGAATCGCTGGCAACTTTACTCCGGATTCAGTGGCAACTTATTTCCGGATTGCCTGGCAACTTTCCCCCGGAATCTGCAGTCGGTCGGCGAGAGAAGGCTCTTATCGTGGCTTGTGCCCTTTTGGGCTTAGCATCGCAAGCGCTGGCGCAGGACATCACGATTACAAATCTCGATCAACTGGGGCAGGTGGCTCTGAGCGCGAATTACAGCATTTATCTGCCATTCGAGCCTTGGGATTGGCGGGCGTATCCGACAGACTGGCCGTTGTGGTGCGATTCTACAAGCATATCCTGCCTTGCCTCGTTGCCAGCGTCCACCAATTTCACCACCTGTATCGACTGGAGTAACATCCCACTCGCGTCCGTCACCTTGACGAAGAATATCCTCTCGGGCGTGACAACAATACAATCATCGGACTCGACAAATGTCGTCGCCACCATCGCGGCTCCAAGCGACTATCAACCCGGTGCGGACTCGGCGGACCGCTGGCCGTGGGAATACTACGTCCAAGCGACGAACGATCCGGACTCGTGGGGCCTGACGCCCGGCCAGATACCGCCGCCTATTGTCACGTTGCGGACATTCTTGGCGGACAGCAACGCGTACTACTCGGTCTATGAAAGCAATCTGGAGGCGGAGGCAGAGGCGGCATCCGCAGCGATCACAAGCGGGAGCTTTGGTTTTCACGCCATGGACGACCCTGGCGGCGGTGACCCGTGCACGATCACAAATGATGCCTCCGTGTTCTATGTCACAGCGGAATCCGGTGGCACAAATCATTGGGTAACCACAACATGGCAAAGCTGCACCGATCACGTCTATGTTGTGCAGGCCGAGCGTTCTCTGACGCCCACATCTTCTTGGGTTGATGTCGCATGGATGTTCGGTGCAAACCAAACTACAAGCTGGACAGACACGAATGCACCATCATTCTCAAACCGATTTTACCGGGTAGTGCGAGGCAATCCGAACTCGCTAAACGGCGGAATTCCCTACGGCTGGGCCGTGTCCTACGGGCTTGACCCGCTGAACCCCAATCTGGCTACCAATGACGTTGATGGTAACGGGTTCACGGTTCTCGACGACTTTTTGATGGGAGCCAACCCGACCAATCCCAGCGACCCGAGCATCGTGTATGTGGACGTTGCCAACACCAACGGCACTTATGATGGGACGCAGGCCAATCCGTTCCAAAACATTCAGGATGCCATTGAAAGCTCCGTGTCGGTCACGTCAAATCTGGCGATTCTCGTCAAGCCGGGCACGAATTACGTAACGGTCAGCAATTTGCAGTATGACCCCTCCTCCGGCACTTCGCTGGCTTCGCGGCTGTATTTGTATATCTATGGTGCCAACAGCAATTGGTCGCTGTCAACCGACCCCGAAAGCCATATCATCGACTCGTTGGGTCTGCCGAATGAAGAACTAGTGGATCTTACGCCGACACCGCCCCCGGCACCGACCGTCGAGTTTAACGGCGTGGCGCGGGCGCGCATCAATGGGTTCACGATCCGTGGCGGGCAGGGAATTTATGGTGGCGGGATTTACGCGTCCTCGACAAACAACGGGCCGATCTACATTTCTAACTGCATCATCGAAAAGAACGGGGGCGGGGGCACGGAAGCGGGCGGCATCTATATTCAAGCGGGAACCAATTCGATGATTTACAATACGGTGGTGTCGAAAGATGTGGGCGAGGTCGGCGGGATTTATGACGTGAACGGCATACAGATTTGGAACTGCACCATCGTCAGTAACACGACGCTGGACACGGCCTTCGGGGCGGTGACCGGGGGTTCGGGCGCTCCCAACGTGCGCAACTCCATCATTTGGAGCAACGGATTTGGCTCAATTGACTTATATTTCGCCAACGCGGATTACTCGACGTTTGGCAGCAACGAGTTTGTCACGTCAGGCGGCACAATCTGTCCATTGATCCGATTTTAGTAAACATGCTCTTCCGCAACTACCGATTGCAAACCAATTCCCCGGTCATTGGCGCTGGTATGTCGCTACCAATTGAACAACGGGACTTGTATGGCAACCCTCGCCCCTTGAGTGGCCGATTTGACATCGGGGCGAATCAGTATACAGATTCATTGGGTTCTGGTATGCAGGACGACTGGGAAATCAAACGCGGCTTGAGTTTGACCGTGAACCAGGCAGGGCTCGACCCTGATCAGGATGGTGTGAACAATCTCCAAGAGTACAACCAGAACACCGATCCGAACAATCCTGACACGGCTGGGGATGGAATCAGCGACGGGCCACTCGTGCCTGCGGGAAGCGGGCTGCAACCCGGCCCCACCGCCGATCCGACCACGCCCGATCTGTCGTGGAGCACGATTTTTTGGGATGGTTTCTTCGCCAGTGAGTTTCAGATGTACATTAACGGTGTCGCCAATCCGCAATGGGTAAACAACCCGTTGAATCGGCCTTGTGGGGTGGTGGTGAATAACAACCACATCGGCGATCACGTCACCATGCAATGGGAGTATTTGGGCGGACCGGGGTACCCGCCATATCTGGTGTTCTTCGTGCCGCTAACGACGCAAGGCGTCATCATCCCCGACTTGAACGCCGTGCCGCTCAATCAGATTCAGTTTGGGTCCGGCAACTTCGCCCCGCCCGGTGGCCCATGGGGCTTCACGCTCGCGAAGACGACCCTGGCCAATACAGCGGGTGTATGCCCGGGCGGTGGAGGCTATGATGACGAAACACCCAACCTCCACGCATACAGTAGATTTAGTCCCCCTTGGCTGTCCGTTCCGCAGTCAGGGTCAAATACCGTGACAGTGAGCATTAACCCAACGAACGTACTCAACCAGATCGTCTTTGACACCGGCGGTTCCGGCCTTATTTCTGTCAGCCCCACGCAGGCATCGGGCATCACACAGGTCGTTCAAGTTGTAAGCTCGGGGACGCTCAGCAGCGCCAGTCCTAACCTGTACGTGCGCGGCTACGGCGCGCAGAATTCCTTTACCGCGACCTGCAACACCGTCGCGATTGATATACTGCCGAGAGCGACCAATGTGACAGTTGCCATCTACAAGGTGATCGCCTCCACGATGACGAACAACCCGCCCAGCAATCTCCCAACGCAAGCTTCCCTCAAATCGTATTTGGACGGCGTCTATGGAACGCAAGCGAATATATACATGACGGTGCTGCCGCTCGTAACAACGAACGTCAACTATGACCTGAATGGAAATGGGAAATTGGACTACATATCAAACGCACCATTGTCACCAGAACAGAGAGCCATTACAGCGGCCGTCTATAGCGCCACGGCAGTCAACGTCTATTACGTAAACATGCTGTACAATCCGGCAGAGAACAACGAGGGAATTACCTACGGAACTAAACCGGGCTCCGTCACGTTCATTCAAGCCGCTCAAGGTGCCCTGAATAGCTCAAGCGTGAACGTCACTGCGCATGAAATCGGACATGCACTGGGGCTAAAGCATCCGCAGGACTACACTCCCCCAGAGCCAACAACCTCGCTGACCGCCGACAGGCTCATGCGTTCACCGGACGTGGGAGGCAGCCCCTGCCGTCTCGTACAGCACGAATGGGACACCGCCAACGGGTTTGCAAGATGACTTGGAGGAAGACAATGAGAGCTATTCTATCAATACTCGCGCCACTCGGATTCCTAGCGACGGCATGCGCTCAAGCAATTGCCCCCGCGAATAGTCAATTGTTAGCCAGAATTCAGCAGGGTGATCGCGATGCGATTCTTGAGGCGGGCAAGACGGGCGACAAAGGCTTCATTCCAATCTTGGAACCAATGGCAAGGCCGCACTACACCGGCGGACCGGAGTCCATCAAAGGCCTAAGTCCCGAGCAGGCGGCAGCGCTCTCAAACGCGGTATGGCGTCCCGTTTATGACGACCGAGCTGCGGTAAACGCACGAACGGCTCTAGCAAAACTGGGAGTGAAAGATTACTTGGACGAGATTGTGCTTGAGCTAACCGATCCGCTCAACTCTCCACTGTGCAAAGAGCGTGAAGGACACCCGCGGTACGGCTGTTATCCAATAGACATACGAACCGACGCTTTCGGAAAGCTTGCTTACATAAAGAGCCGTTCCGCGGTCCGCGCGATCGCATCCTTCCTCTCTGTTACCAACGAGCCAGATTCCACGGGTTCGGATATGAAATACGATCCCTATGCCCACCTGGCAATGAAAACGCTTACCCAAATTGTTGACATCCCCCGCAAATAGATCTACCGGATGATTCCGATACGTATGCTGCCAGATGCGAAATCTGGCAGCAATGGTGGGAGCAGAACAAAGACAAGTATCCGTGATTTTAGGGCGCTACAGACATCAAGTACTCGCTGCTGGCGCTGGTGCGGCAATGGTGTTCGCAAGTCTGCCTGCAGGCGCTTTCGCCGAAGGCCAGAGCGAAACGAATCGGGGCGGGTGTCAGTCTTGGTCCTTTACCGGTCCAAGCCTCCTGAGACACTCAACCTGCCCGACTACGTCAAGGCAGGTATCGAGGAGGTGTGGTTAATCTCAACGCGAAAAACGGTGACCCCCAGTATTTTGGAGGAGATTATGACCGAATTGGTCTCGCCAAAAGAATCCGCTGCGTTCACGGCACAAACGAATCATATGGCAGCGCAAGAGCCAGAGGTTGCCGTTCGCTCGAAGGCCTTCACGAGGTTGGCCTATATTGCCAACCGTTCGACCGTTCGTCAGGTCGCCTCGTTTCTCACGGACACGACACATCCGCCTCAGAAGCCGACCGACGTGCGCTACGTCTCCTACGCCGAAATGGCGGCTGATACACTGAGTCAGATGGTAACGAATGCTCCGCCCACGACAAACTTTTCCGCCCAGGACAAGATTCGGGCTTGGCAGCAGTGGTGGGAGCAGAACAAGGACAAGTATCCGTAGGCATTGATTTCCGCGATCTCGACCGGCGGTGGTGCAATCTGCCAACTGTATCGGCAGCGCTCAATCCGCTCCAGAATTGCGCAGAAGGCCATTCAAAGACTTGGACTTTGTCGCTTCGGCTTGCCCCTTTACCCTGTGCCGCCGCCCGCAAAGCGCCAAGACTTTGTACTGGCACGGGCTATCCGATACGCTCGCGAAGTCGCCGCTTGCACATCACGCGCGGCCACATCGCTCACCAACACCTGATCGTTCCTGTCTCACATCGCATTTGCGCCTGGCTTGCTGACTGCGGCACCGCAACTACCCGCTCGGGCAGTCAAAGACTTCGTGTTTTTCGCTGCGGCACAAACAGCGGTGCTCCGCTTCAAAACACGAAGACTGTTGCCATGCCTTTGGCGATCCGATACCGCATCCGATGTCGCCGCTGCGAGCCGTGGTTTCTCGCGGCCACATCGCATTTAGCATTAACTGAATCATGAGTCCCACAAACCCGAACGCCACTTCGAGTTTGTCTTTCCCTCGCCGTAGTGCTGATATGTCGTAGTGGGTTAGTGGTCAGGAGCGCCGTCGTATGAAGCTCGTACTGCAATCGCACGTAAGACTTGGGACAACCGTACTCTTGGTGACGCTTGCCAGCATTTATACTGCTTTTGGTGAGGACATACTATCCGCTGCCAGAGCAGGTGACACAACAACGGTTGCGAGATTACTCGAAGCCAATCCTGACGCGGTAAACGCCCGGGATGGTGATGCAAGCACACCGTTGCATTTGGCGGCCGAAGGGAGCCATCTCGAAATAGCCAAACTGCTCTTGGATCACAAGGCCGATATCAACGCGACGAACGAGGATGGCTGTACGCCCTTGCATTACGCGAGCCTGGCTACCGATGTGGCAGTTCTCAAACTTCTGCTTGCCAATCACGCTGAGGTCAATCCAAGGGATCATCGGCCAAAGAATTTCCCGAATCAGCGACATGGGGGCAGAACTCCCTTGCACTATGCCGCGAGCTGGCGACGAACCGATGCTGCCGAGTTGCTCTTGGCGGCTGGCGCAGACGTTAATGCTCAAGACGGTGGGGGAATGACACCCTTGCACGTCGTGCTTTCCGAGCCGCCAATATATGTCCGTTTCATAGATAAGAGAGGTGACGAAGAATTCGGGCGGATCGAAAACGAGGCAATCCGGTCATTTGTTCTGGTTTCGCTTGCTCACAAGGCGACCGTGACTTACGAGGAGAAAAAGAATCTCGCCATGCTGGGAGTGAAGGGGTACCTCGACGAAATCGTAGCGGAATTGACCACGACGAACTCCCCATTGTTCGATGCGTACAAGAACGGGCGGCCGGTTGCGCTGTCCGACGCGATGGCAACGCAGTTTAGCGATGACCCCGGCATTCGCGACATCCAAACAAAAGCATTTGATAGGCTCGCCTATGTCCACAACCGCTCGACCGTCAAAATCGTGGCGGCCTTTCTTTACAGCCCGCAGCAGATGAGATTCCTGACGGACGATATTCGACAACAACCTCCGTCATGGTTTGCGATTTGGGCGTTGCGCTGGATGGTTGACAATCCACCGCATGGCGAAAACGTGAAACTCTGGCAACAATGGTGGGAGCAGAACAAGGACAAGTATCCGTAGGCATTGATTCTCGCCGGTGGAATTGAAGTCCTCGGGTGGCTTACTACAGTTCACTACGTCTACTATCCTTCATTCTCACGACTCCAAACTGTTTATTCCAAGTTTCACGATGCGGCCAAACGCCAACAACACAGGGAGACACGCCCAAGGGTCCCCAACATTTAGGCCAAACAATGACTCGGACTTTGCCGCTTCGGCTTACCCCTTGGCCCTGTGCCGCCGCCCGCAAAGCTCCGAGACCGTCTTCCGGCCGGCGGCCAACCGGGGCCTTCCGCGATGTCGCCGCTTGTACATCACGCGCGGCCACATCGCTTGTCAACACCTGACCGTTCGTGTTCTGCATCGCACTCGCGCCCGGCAACGGTAGACTGTGGCCCTACACGCACCGCGTAGCAGCCAAAGACTTCGCGTTTTTCGCTGCGGCACAAACGACAGTGCTCCGCTGCAAAACTCGAAGCCATTGGCCTTCCCGGTGGCGACCCAATACCGCTCCGATGTCGCCGCTTGCACATCACGCGCGGCCACATCGCATTTTTGCAATCACAACCCCAGGCGCATTCGCGCTTTGTTTTCAGTTGGCTTGCGTGAAGCACGGTTCCATTGTACGGCTCGCTGTGCGCCGTCAAGGTAGTGCAAACGACGGCCTCCACCTGTGACGGTGCTCGCTCCGCCGGCTTTGGCTTCTAAGACTTCGCGCTGGAGCAACGTCACGCCAAGAAGCATCCTGACCGTCTCCCCGATGCGGGATGAACACCCGGCCATTCTGGCAGAAGCACTACAATTCTGACGGAATGGGTCCATACCCACCTGAAAAGTTGTTCGCAAGCGCGAACAAGCCCACCACTCCAGTCATGGCTAAATCGCCACGCAGCAAAATGCCCTCAAGCGAGGGGAAAACGCGACATGCGCGATTTAACCAATGGCACTCAAACGGTCAAAGGGACAGCAAAACGATCAGCTAGACTTGTTCGGTCGCAAAGGAAACGAACATGAGCACGTTGACTCAATACGGATTGATGGCAGAGAAACACTGGCGGGAGCACCGGCCACGGATGGTGGCGGAAATGGAGCGGACGGGCACGCTCCAGCAGATGTTGCTGGAGGCCGAGGCGATGACCAAGGACGAAATGGACGCCATCCGCCGGCAACTGATCCAGCAGGGACTGACGCCGCAGCAGGCCCACGACCAGGCTTGGGAAACGGTCAGGGAGAAGTACATCCTCCTGCCGCCCGAGAACGATTAGGCCCGCCTCGCAACCAAGCCAACTACCGGATTACGGACCGCGACCGCCTCGGCGAGGGGTCACTCAAACAGAAGTTCCGGGCCAACGTCGAGGCGATCAAACTCCTGCGCCGCCTCGAATCCGACAAACCTCCTACCTCTGACGACGAGAAGGCGGTGCTCGTGCGGTACGTTGGTTGGGGCGGGCTGCCGCAGGTCTTCGATGTCAACTCGCGCGAGTGGTTCAAGGAGCAGGTTGAATTGTCCAAACTTCTGACGGACGAGGAACACACGTCCGCCCGCGCCTCGACACTCAACGCCCACTACACGTCGCCGGTCATCGTTCGCGGAATGTACGCTGCCCTCGCGCGTTTCGGTCTCACGGATGGACGCATTCTGGAGCCTGCCTGCGGACTGGGCCACTTCATCGGGCTGATGCCGGAAGAGATGCACGCCCACTCGACTATCACCGGGATCGAGATTGACCAACTGACCGCCCGCATCGCCAAGGCGCTTTATCCAGATGCCGACATTCGCCACCAGCCATTCGAGGAGACTCGGTTGGCTGGGTCGGGAATACGCCAGCAGGTCGCGAATGATCCGGCTTGCGCGTTCACTCTGCCTGAGAATGCGCCCCAGACCTTCTTTCAGCGGGTCGTCCAGGTGATTGCGGCCCGCCAGCAACTGGGCATTGCCCATGATAATGGCCAATGGATTGTTCAGTTCGTGGGCGACCCCGGCGACCAGTCGGCCTAGCGCGGAGAGTTTTTCAGCCCGCCGGACTTGCTCCTCCAACCGGCGTCGCTCACCGACCTCGCGGACGTTTACTTGAAACACCATCCGCTGAGCTGTTGTACCCCGCGATGGAAGACTTGATGGTCAATGTCAGCGAGAAGAATTTCGACGAACTGATGAAGCAGCTCAGCATCCGTCAGTCGGACAAGACATCCACGAGGCGGCAACTGCCACCGTTCACCCTCATTGGCGCCACGACGCTTCTGGGGCTGACCAGTGCTCCCCTGCGTTCACGGTTTCGGCAGATTATCGAGCTGGAAACGTATTCCGACAGCGACTTGCAAATCATCATCGGCAACGCGGCCAGCAAGCTGGGTTTCGCACTGCAACCCGACATCGTTCACGAAATCGCTATGCGGTCACGGGCGACGGCTCGCACTGCCATAAGTAATCTGCTGTGGTTTCGGGACTACGTCATGGCTGACGGTGGCGTGGCCGGCAAGGAAGCACTGGATGCGGCCTTCGAGCTGAAGGGCGTGGATCGCCAGGGCCTCACCCGTCAGGACCGAGAATACCTGCGCCATGTCGCTCAGGCAGACAAAGCCGTGGCGGTGGACACCATCGCCTCGCTTCTGAATGAAAGCACGGAGACAATTCTGGCGAGTATCGAGCCGTTCTTGTTGCGCCAGGGGCTGATTACTCGCACTCAGCGGGGGCGGTTGGCGACAGAGAAGGCGAAGCAGATGTTGGAGGAGGTCACCGCATGAAAGAATGGGTTCTGACACCTGACCGGTTTCTGTCGAAGGAGGAACTTGGCAAGTTGCTCAAACGCGCCGATGAGCTTCGCTCCCTGGGTGTGGCGAAGTCCCGCAAGCAACCGGTCCGTGATTGGCTCATCATTCGACTGGCATTGCTGTCGGGTCTTCGAGCGAGCGAACTCTGCGATTTGCAAATTACCGACTGCTACATCGGATACAGCCGAAGTGAACTGCTCGTTCGCCGAGGAAAGGGCGGCAAGCAGCGAGTGGTCAAGATTGGTCCCGAACTGAAGCGCGACTTGCGATGGTATATGCGGTGGAAGGCGGAACAGGGTGAACTTCAACCAGGTGCCCGCCTGCTCCGCAGTCAGAAGACGGACCACTTGTCATCGAGCGCCATCTGGCGGCGGCGGAAGAAATACTGCCCGTTGCATCGGCTCCATGACGCCCGCCATACCAACGCCACCGTATTATATGAGGCAACGAAGGACCTCCGCTTGGTTCAGAAGCAGTTGGGCCATTCCCGACCGTCCATCACGGCCATTTATACCGATGTCTGCGACGAGCAGGCGCGGGAGGGTATCAAGGCGATGGAGAGGCTCGCCAAAAACGCAAGCAAAGGTACGAAAGCTTGCGTTTTTCCGTCAGAACCGTGCGTTTTGACTCCCGAAACAGCAGGATAGCTTGCGTTTTTCGGGCTGTTTTCAATTTGCCCGGGCCGGTTTTTGGCAATCTTTCCTGCTCGAGAACGCACCGATTCAGTCGCCCTAAGCCTGCCGGACGACGACGCACCATATGTCTTTTCGGCGGACGCATTCGCCTGATCACACGCCGCCTGCCGGTTCTGAACAGAACACCCCATCTGTTCAGAGTTTCCCTCCAATCGTTCAGAGTTGATGCCGTCCGGAACCAGAAGTGTTCAGAGTTTTGGGGCATTTTCGATTTGCCGAGACGGCTTTTTGTTCAGAGTTCCGACGCCATCGGTTCAGAGTTTTGGTTCAGGCGTGAACAGGGCGAATGTCACGGTAGGACGGGTAAATGTTTGCGTCGAGTACCTGCGCAAGAGTAGCAACCTCTGGTATTTTCCGAATGCTGTGCCGTCTTTTCCTCAATGACAGATCCTTTTTCCAAGCTTAGAATCATCATCGATGCAGTCGAGGCGTCTTTGCCATGAGGAAAATTGCGCCATTTAGCCGGACGCGAGTAATTGTTTCTGCTGTTATCGGCTTGGCTGCATTCGTAGTTCAGACAATCTCTGTTTGGAACACTCCAAAGGGCGATGAACCTTCCAGAATCAAGGAGGCCAATGCGTTGCTGGAGCAGTTTCGTCTTGGCCAGCAAACAGAGGGAAGCCTTTATACGGTTGCGTCTCCTGATGGCCGTGAAATAATGGTTTTCGCTCATACAGTTCCAACGCAATCACGGTTGGCCGATATTTTTGGCGTTTTGCCTAATAAAAAAGAGCACAGGATTCTTGTCGAGGTTCCAGAATACAACACGACAGACGAATTCCCGGAGGATGCAAAGGCCGTTGAGATCAAGGCTGCATTGCAGAAGAAGTTCCCGCCGGAGAGAGTTGCAGTCATCCGGCCATGGAAGAATGTTGAAGCCGCCAGTCGTGGACTGACTTGGTCGAACGGTCAGATTTTCAAAGCCAAGGCAATGCAATACTTGGAAGTGAATCCGGACAGCTCCTTCGAATCCTACGAATGGAAGAATCGCTTTGAGCTCGCGCTGCGCAGCTTTAGCATCTGCACAAAGGCCGAGCGTGTCTGGCGAAGCGTGGGCTTTGGCGTTTTGGCGCTTGTCATCTCCACACCGCTCAGTTGGCTGGCTCTCCTCACTCTCTCTTGGATTTGGTACCTCCTGCCAGATTGGCTCAGTGAGGTCTCACAAGCCCTACGCGGCACGCCACATCGAACGGAGGCCGATGCGTTCAGAGGGAAACTTGCATGGATGCAGCACGGCGCCTTGGCCGCCGTGTGCGCATTGGTCGTCGGGGTGTACGCGTGTACGGTCCACGAAGGCGCTCAAACACAGCTGAGTCGAAGTGCGGCTAACAGCTACTATAATTTGTTGGTGCAGGGTTTTCGCGCTGGCCAGCTCGACCTGAAAGAAGAAATGCTGCCGAAGCTCGCGCAGCTCGCGGACCCATACACCGCGACTCCACTTCGCCCCAATGGGGTGATGGACCTGAGTTATTACAAGGGAAAGTTGTACCTCTATTTTGGGGTTACTCCCGCCTTGGTGCTTTTCTGGCCGTATTTGGCACTGACCGGCCACTACCTGTTTAACCGTGTGGCCGTGGCGATTTTTTGCGCGGTTGGCTTCTTGGCGAGCATGGGGATACTGGTCGGACTGTGGCGGCGCTACTTTGCCGAGGTCAGCATCGTGGTCGTGGCCGCCGGGGTACTGGCACTTGGCTTGGCGACATTCATACCGTCGCTCTTGGCTCGGTGCGAGGTTTGGGAAGTGGCGATCAGTTGCGGGTATATGCTGACAATGCTGGCCTTGGCGGCGATTTGGAAAGCGTTGCACCACCCGTCTCGGCGAGTCTGGTGGCTGGCCGTAGCCAGTCTGGCCTACGGGCTGGCAGTGGGGGCGCGACCAAACTTGTTGTTCGGCGCGGTCATCCTCTTGGTGCCGGTGGTCCAAGCGTGGCGTGAGCGCCAAAAGATTTGGACTTTGCTGATGGCGGCGACTGTCCCAATCACGCTCATCGGGTTGGGGCTGATGCTCTACAACGAACTGCGCTTCGATAATCCATTCGAGTTCGGCTGGCACTACGCGTTAACCACCACGCGTCAGATCACAGTTCAACAGTTCAGTCTGCGTTATTTCTGGTTACATTTGCGGGCCTATTTTCTTGAGACGGCGCATTGGAGTGGTCGTTTTCCTTTCGTGCATCGGGACAGAAGTGCTTACGGCGTGTTGACCAACGTTCCGCTGGCATGGCTGGCGTTGGCGGTACCGCTGGCATGGCGAAGACGCGTAGGCCCGGCGGAGTCGGTCTTACGCGGGTTTGTGATAGCGGTGGCCCTGCTCTTTGGGATGTGCGCGTTGACGCTTGGGTTGTTCCGTTTCGCTGCCCATCGCTATGAGGTAGACTTCATGCCGGCACTGGTACTGCTGGCGGTGGTTGGCATCTTGAGTTTGGAGCGTGCGTTAGCTTGTCAACCGCTCTGGCGGCCCGTGGTGCGCTGGGGCTGCGGACTCCTGCTGGCCTTCTCGGTGGCATTTAACCTGTTAGCGAGCGTTCAAGGATGTGCCGAGGCGGACAACGACCTGGGGATGCAACTACAGGAAGCGGGCAAGGTGCAGGAGGCAATCGGGTACTACGAGCAGGCACTGCGCCTCTATCGCGATTTGGCCGATGCGCACATCAACCTGGGAAATGCCTTGAGAGACACGGGCAGGATTCAGGAGGCGATTGGGCATTATGAGCAGGCGCTGCGGATCAAACCTGATTTTCCCAAAGGGCACAACGACTTTGGGGTGGCCCTAGGCCGGCTGGGTAGGCTGACGGAGGCGCTTGGCCATTATGAGCAGGCGCTGCGGATCAACCCCGACTTCTTCGAAGCGCACAACAACCTCGGCAACGTCCTGCTGCAATCGGGCAGGATTCAGGAGGCCGTCGAACAGTACGAGCAGGCCCTGCGGATCAATCCCGATTACGCAATGGCGCACAACAATCTGGGGGCCGCTTTGGCGCGAACGGGTAAGATCGAGGAAGCCATCGCCGACTTCGAGCAGGCGCTGCGAATCACGCCCGATGATTTCGAGGTGCAATACAATCTGGCAATCGCGTTGGGGCAGGCGGGCAGGACACCGGAAGCGATAGGCCATTTGCAGCAGGCGCTACGGATCAAACCCGATTACACCCAAGCGCAGGACGCGCTGGCCCGATTGCAATCTCACTAGTGAGTGGCAACCGTCGGAAGTCGAAAGCGCAAGGTTAGCAAACCGTCCAAAGCGGGGAGGCAAACGGCGACTCGCAACCAAAGGGCCAAGTGTTGCGAATTCTCCCCAATCTGTTGCGATTTGGGGGTCAAAAAGACAGGAACTGTTGCAAGTTTTAGGGCATTTTCAATTTGGTCGGGACGAAAACTCGCAACAGATCCGGCAAAATCCGTTGCCGGTTTTCCATCCAGGTGAACACCCCGCATGCTTCTTGGATGGTTGCGTCCCGGGATGGGGTTCCCCCCATTCTAAACCCCGCGTCATCTTATTCTGTAGTCCGCCTGACGTAGGTTGCAATCGGTTCGTGAGCGGACGGCACAGACGAGTGTGGCGCTGCTGAGGTCATCTTGGAGCGACGGCAGACGCTCAGAGTCGGCTTGTTTTCATTGTCAAATGTGATATTATTAGTTCTCGTTCGACTGAATGGTCCGCGATAGTAACAGCGCGTAGGTCGATTGGGAAATGTCGGCTCAGATCGTTGTAACCATCCAAGTGAGACGTGAATATGAAGCGCAGTATTTTCGGCAAACTCTTATGGGTGTGGGCGGTTATGCTGTTGGCACTGACCGCGCCAGACGGCTCGGCGCTTACGCCGGGAACTTCTTGGTTTCCGCTCCAGTCGAGCAACGAATGGGTGTTGGCGACAACGCAAGCCGTCACCCGCACCATTGCTTGCGCGGCGGTCGGGCCTGCCGAGTGGCAACTGACAGGGTTGTTCGACGAACCGGTCTTCGTCCGGTATTCGGCGGGCTTGGACTTGAACTTGCAGGCGAGCCCCACCGGCCGCGGGCATTGGCAAACGGTCTTCCGGTTTGGCCGGTCGGATAATCTCGCGTGGCCATTCAACCTGACCGGCGATCATTGCGGCGGCTCGCGCGCATCCTGGACGGCGAACGACGCCACCATCGTCACGCCAGCGGGAACCTTCACCGGTTGCAGGCACTGGCAATCCACTTCCGCCACAACGCAGACCAATGACTGCCCGGCGTCTGCCGCGGCGGATGTGTGGTTCGCGCCCGGTGTCGGCCCTGTCGCGCTGCAATCGGGCGACGGCCAAGTGTTCCTGCTGTCATCGGCTACGGTCGGCACGCACATCTACCCGCCGCCGCCAACCGGGATGGAAGCCTCGCTTACCGCCGACCAATCCTCTTACACCAACATTTCCAACCACCTCGTCATTTGCCCGCCCTGCACGACGAATGTCCCGCCGTGCGAGGTACCTTGTCGTCTTGCTGGCGGAACAAATGTGACCGCAACCTTCGCTTTCCAAGTCACGAACGCTTCGTCGAACCCGCAGACCTTGACATTTCTCACCGGCCAACGGTTCGACTTGCAGTTGATCGACACGAACGGCACGGTGGTCGTCGCTTGGTCGGATGGCAAGGCGTTTCCCCAATATGCCACCACAGTCACTTTTGCACGGGTCAGACCCAAGACTACAGCATCCCGATTGTGTTGGAGGATCGCGCTGGCAACTCCCTATCCGGACCGTACACGGCGCGCGCCTTCCTCACCAATACCGGTCCTCCGGTTGGAGTGGAGGCGACCACGGCGATCAAGGTCATCCTGTTGTTGGTGCCGGTGGTCTACCAGTGACAACCTGAAGGTGACGAGCAGATGCTCTCTTTTTGCGGTTCTTTTTCCGGAGACGGCCTTTCAGAGCAATTGCTGCATGGACATTTCCGGGACGAAAACTCGCAACACATCCTGCCTGAAAGTGTTGCCAGATTCCGAGCGTCAAGGTTCCGTCAATGTTGTTTACATACCTGACCGGATCAGTCACTGTCCCACCGTCTGCGAGGGAACCAATCATTCCGCCGGTCAAATAACCCGCAGACGAAAGGCAGATCGATTATGGGCGATAAATCCCCGAAAGCCGTCCACAAACAGTCGTCGCAGAAGCAGGCCAAAACCGACAAATTGAGAGAGCAGAAGCAGCAGGCCGTGTTCGCAAAACAATCGGCCAATAAAAAGTAGTAATGACCGATACAGCCGCCAGTCAACACCGCTCGATTCTGCAAGGAATCGCTCATCGGGTGATGCTTGAAAGAGGACTGGTTCCAGAGTTTCCGCCTCAGGCGCTCGCGGAACTTGCTGGAATCCATGGGCCAGCGACGGGAGCCGGGGAATCGACACGCGATCTCAGAACCCTTCTCTGGTGCTCCATCGACAACGATGATTCGCGTGATCTGGATCAGCTCACCGTTGCCGAAGCCATGCCCAACGGGGCCACCAAGGCGCTTGTCGCCATTGCCGACGTTGACGCTCTCGTCAAAAAGGGATCAGCACTTGACGATCATGCGCGTCAAAACACCACTTCGGTCTACACGGTTGCCGAGACGTTTCCGATGCTGCCCGAGAAACTCTCCACGGATCTTACCTCTCTCAACTATGAATCAGACCGCCTGGCCATCATCGTTGAAATGGTTCTCGCCGGAGATGGTTCGCTTCAGAGTTCGGACGTTTATCGAGCGACGGTACGCAATCGCGCAAAACTTGCCTACAACAGCGTTGCCGCCTGGCTGGAGGGGAGCGGGCCGATGCCCCAAGGGATTGGCACAGTCAGTGGTCTCGACGAGAACCTTCGACTCCAGGATCGGGTGGCCCAGCAACTGAAAGCGCTTCGGCATCAGCGCGGAGCGCTTGATCTTGAAACAATCAAAGCAAGTCCGGTCTTTGATGGCGATGCGCTCAGGGACCTGGAAGTCGACAAAACGAACAGGGCCAAAGACATAATTGAGGACTTCATGATCGCCGCCAACGGCGTTACCGCACGATACCTGGCGTCAAAAAGGTTTCCATCCCTGCGGCGTGTAGTCCGCACCCCAAAACGTTGGGACCGGATCGTCGAGCTTGCCGCAGAGCGGGGCTCCAAGTTGCCCAAGGAACCCGACGCAAAGGCGCTGGAGCAGTTCTTGGTGTCGGCGAAAGCCGCCGATCCTCTCCGCTTCCCGGATCTCTCTCTCAGCGTCATCAAGCTCATGGGCCCGGGGGAATACGTCGTCGAACTTCCGGGAGACAGTGTCGCCGGGCACTTCGGTCTTGCGGTCGAGGATTACGCGCATTCCACCGCCCCGAACCGCCGATACCCCGACGTGATTACCCAGCGGTTGCTAAAGGCAGCGGTGGCGGGACAGTCCGTGCCTTACGAGAGCAATGAATTGGACGAGCTCGCAACACACTGCACCGAAGAGGAAGACGCCGCGAAAAAAGTTGAGCGGCAGGTCACAAAATCCGCAGCCGCGATGCTGCTGGGATCAAGGATCGGAGAGCAGTTCGATGCCATCGTTACCGGCGCATCTGAGAAGGGCACGTGGGTCCGCATTCTGCGTCCGCCTGTTGAAGGTCGATTGGATAACGGGTTTGAAAACATGCGAGTCGGAGACAGGCTCCGCGTGCAACTGGTCAGTACGGATGTGGAACGCGGATTTATCGACTTTAAGAAAGTGGTGTAAAGTGTTGCGAAGAACTCGCAGCAGAAGCGGTACCTGCTGTTCCAGTTTGCTTTCGTGCTGGCTGTTCCCCCCATACCCCTTGTGACCGAAAACCAGCCTGACCGGGGTACCCCAAGCCTTTCAGAACCAGTCAACCCTTCAACTGGCCGGAATGAGAATCAACGGCGGGGAACAGGCGCGTCATGCTTGCCTTGCGGGCGATAGGACGCTATCATCGGCTCAACCAACAGGAGGTGTTTACCATGTATCCAATCGTTGGAATTGTCATTCTGGTGTTGGACATTCTCGCCATCCTCGACTGCGTCAAGAGCAGTAAGGAAGACGGACAAAAGCTCCTCTGGATCCTGCTGATTCTGATCCTGCCTCTCGTTGGTTTGATCCTCTACTACCTGGTCGGCAAGGGCAAGAGCACCTGAGCGGCGATCCAAATCGGCGGCGGCCGCCAGAATGCAGGCGGGTTGAAATCCTCGGGCGAGTTCAAGAATCTGATCGGCAGTCCATGGCTTGGGCATCGGGAACCTCTGGTTGCGATTCAGACTACTCGAAACGGCGGTCGTTTTGAAGCCCTCGCCAGCGATACCCCTCCGCAAATCGCCAATATGGTGACCTAAACTTTTAAGGGTATTCCCGTTCACAAGCTGAGGTCATTCAATGAGGGCACGGATCCGGGCGATAGATGCTTATCGCAACATTTGGCACATTCGGTGCTACTTTTATTCCGCTCATGAGTGAGAATGTTCCCGTCGAGGCGGTCGTCGTCGAGAAGACTTTCGTGGGTAAGGTGAATTTCCCTGCGTCCGTGCCCGAACGCTTCTTCGAGCTGATGCGGTTTCCCGAAGATTTGTACGAGACAGTGGAAAAAATGGGGCTCAACCAGCGTGCCGTGAAGTTTCTGCTCGCGGCGTTGAACGGCAAGCGGGGGCTCAAAGCAAGGGTTGATCTCCAGGACATCGCCATCAAGACTGCTATGCAGTATTCGGAGATGGATACGATCATCCGCGATCTGATTGACAAGAATTGCGCCAGTCTGGGCGACCACCTCGACCTGTATCGTTTCTGGGTCGTGATGCTGCACGTCAAGGGTGTCCGTTTCGAACCAGCCCGCGACTGAAAGCACCGCGGTTGCCTTCCACGTTGGTTACTATCCCGACCCATTCAGTTGGGCGAGTTTATACCAATTGCTCGGTACATCGGGCGGGGTGACTCGACCTCAAGGCGTTATGGCAAGCCCACCGTGCAGACGCCCGAACGCATGAGCCAGCACGATGGCCATGATGAACGCGCCGAGGCCGAAGGGGACCACATGCTTTGTCTGCCGCAGCTCGAAATTCCCCGTGCGTCGAAGCAGCAGGTATGCGACCAAGAGATTAAACGTGGCCCAAAGCACGTTCACCATGGACGATGACAGCCCCTGGCCGGGAGGCGACGCGAACGGCGTTTGGAATGGGCTCCCCGAAACCCCGGCGACAAGGTGAGGAACGCTGTTGAGCAGGAAGGCCCCGCCGAAGAAGTAGGCGATGCAGTGGTACCAGCGCATTTGGACCATGATCGAGTTCTTCATAGTCCCCGGGATTTCCCATTTGACCGACGCCGCACGACCGTCGTGTGGTGATGGCCGGCGGGATACTGAGTCTTGGGGTCGTTCTTCACGGGGCTTGGCATTGTTGACGTTCAGTGCCCGACCATCCAGTTTCTTGCCGTTGCAATCCGCCAACGCTTTGGCCGTCTCCGCTTTTGAACCCATCTCCACAAAGGCAAATCCTTTGGACTTGCCCGTGACCTTGTCCATGATGAGCCTGCAACTGACGACATTGCCCGACGCCTTAAACAGGTCCTGAATCTGGGCTTCCGTCGTTTTGAACGAGAGGTTGCCCACGTATAGTATCGTTGCCATGATCACTTTCTGCTGCGGTAGGAGGTCACAGTGGTGTTCCCGATGGTTCAGGTTTCAGATTATTACGGACAAACACCCGCCTGATAATCAACCAATCGCAGCAACCGGCTTCTACCTGCTACCGTTGACTCTATGCCAGACAGCCGTAGGAGCAACGATAAAGTGGACACTGCCCGCCAGGTTCGAATGAATACCCAACGGGAAGGGTTGCATTTCCATCAAACCTTGTTACGCTGTCTGACGTAGGCGAGTAACACAAACATTCAACAGTCTCGGAGGACTATGTCCGACCTTAATCAAGTCGTCCATCAATTGCATGCACAGCGTAAGCGTGCCGAACTCGAACTCGAAAAACTGAGCCTCGCCATCAAGGCTTTGACCTCTCTTGAAGGAGGGGCATCCGTAGGCGCGACCGCAGGAATCAGACGCAAACCCCATTTTTCCGCAGCGGCACGAGAGCGGATCGCGGTGGCCCAAAGACTTCGCTGGCGGAAACTCAAGGCGGCGCAGAAGAAGTAGCGGCCTGTCCTGATCCCATATCAGGTCACGCGCCCCCTGTGACGCGCTTCTTGATGGGGACGCGCACAGGCGAGTTCTTGCTGCTTAGTAAACATGACATCCGCGAACGACGAGCTTGATCTACACGGCTTCACTGTAGCCGAGGCTATCGAGAGGTTTATCCAAGACTACAACACCCGGGTGGACAACAATCTGTACGGGTGCTGGAAGATCATTCACGGCTACGGCTCGTCAGGAAAAGGTGGTGCCATCCGCATTAGAATCCGTGCCCTATTGGATGAGCACCTGGACAAGCTTCGGTATGAAGCGGGCGACGATTACGGGGATCCCGGCTGGATCTGGGTGTATCCGAAGGTTCACCTGCCCGACCAACGAGAGCGGATGGCCACCGCGATCCTCAAATTCTGCTCTGAGGGGAAAACCGAGGAGAAGATTCTGCGGGAGTTCATCAACATGGGAGAAGCTCAGGTCAAACAGGCTGTCCGGTCCCTGGCGAAACAGGGGAAGCTGAAGACTGTTAACAGGGGCGCGAAGATTCTATATCAGGCGGCGCGTTGAATGCCCGATTTGCCATTCTCCGATGGTTCTGCGGCGAGCCAAGCGGGGGGCCAATGCGGGGAATGAATTCTGGGGCTGCTCGAAGTTCCCATCATGCCGGGGAACTCGGAAGCTGAATTGACCCAAGCCAGCAAATTCCCGTGGTGTTGACCTCCGCAATCGGAAAGCCTACGATGCTCGCATGAAGGCGTTTCTGGAGGGCTATGGCTACCAAGAAACTATATACAGTCGAGAAGAATATACCGCTGCCGGATGATTTCGGAGGTGCTGGCCAACACCGCACCGGCAAATGGACGAGACTGGTAAGGCTCTTGGCCTCGTCCAACACGACAAAGACCCGGGGTGCGTGCCAGCCCTCGAACCTGCCGCCGTCAGTGGTGCTGAACCCGAGTGCGTGGCTGCCGGTTTTGGGGAAACGCAACTCCGACGTGAGCAACTCACCTCCCAACGGACAGCGGGCCCTGCGGTGGAGGTTGTGAATCTCACCCCAAAGCTGTTTGTCAACCTGACGCTTGGTGGGCCCCGTTGTGATAACCAAGCTTTCCGGGTAGCACGCGGCAACCCAGAGCACAGCCTCAGCCGCCATCACAGTCTTCCCACAGCCATTTCCAGCCACAACTGCAGTGCGAGGGTTATCGCGAACGCTGCGAAGGATTTCGTCCTGTTTCGGGAAATTGGTGGTGACGCCGAGAATTTCGCGGACAAAGACGCACGGGTCCTGTTGGTAACGTTCAAGTGGATTACTCATGATCGGCCTCCGCTTGTTCCGTGCTGGCAGGCGGTTTTTCCGATTCGGCTACCCAGTCCTCGAATGTCTGCTTTATGGAAACTTTGTGGTGCTGGAACGTCGTGCCATATCGCAGGGTGACGGGTCTTCAACCAGAAGATCTGCGCGTTGACGTTACCCTTGATGGCCATGCGGTGCACCGATTGTTCCACAAATACTTGCGCTTCGGCGTGCGCCCGCTCAACGGCTTCTCCGAACGGAGGATATGTTTTCTTCCAGATCGAAAGAGTTTCGGCAGTGATGCCGACCATCCTGGACGCCGCGTTTTGCGTCGCCCCATCCCCGATCGCGGCGATGATTCGGGCCGCGATTTCTTCATTGTATTTGACGTTTGCCATTTTTTCCGTCTCCCGTGTTGATGATGTACTGTTCCATCAAAACGCAGGATTGGATGATAGGAGCGGAGAACTCAGACGATCGTGGACGCCTTGTGTCGGTTTGTGGGGTTGCGCCGCATGTTGACTAGTGTGCTGTCCCTAACGCTTCGTTACAATGAATCGCTTCATTTTGACCAGATGGACATTGGAAAGGCATTTCAGTGACACCACACTAGACCCAATGCGAGCGAGCGAACGGAAGTCGGTCAACGCAGCTCTTGGACCGGTGTGACATCTCGCCAATGCCTCCAAACTTCAATCCAGGCCCCCGATTTGAGCACGAGGGCATTGAATTTTCAACCAGCGGACGGCGCTTAGACGGCACTTGGCAGTGAAGCGTCGAACCATCCGATATAACAAAGCGAGGCATGTAAACAGCCTGCAAGTGCCAGATATAGAATCCAATGGGAGTGTGCGCGCAACATCACAAAAGCGACCGGAAAAGTGGCGGCCCTGGTGATTTCCAATTGGAACCAAATTGTTCAATTTCTCAAGCAAATCGCTATGTTTCAGCAGGCGACTACCTGACGGGACTGAGTTGGAACCAGACATTAGAGCAAAAACCCTCCTGATACCCACCCCATTTTCAGAAACGGCGACAAACATAGACGGCGAGGAACGAACAGCGACGTGCCGTCGCAATGCATTCGGAGAAACGGTCGACCGTGAACTAGGCGACAGTCCAAAATCGTCGACTGGCTTACACTGCGTCATTTCTTGTCGCTCAAGAACTGCCTCCCAATCTGAAGGATCTTTGGCGATCCCCTCACCTCTTTCTGAGCCAGTTAACGATTTCCTTGGCCTTGGTTGGGAACAATAGCCGCGCTGCGATTATAATCTCATCCTGATCGGCTGGGCGCCGATGCCACCGCCGTTTCAGTTCCTGAATCAACTCGTGAGCAAATTCGCGATCCCGATCATCCGCATACGAAGCGTTGATCGCAGTCTCAATTGATCTCAATCCCGCTTGCACCTCTGCCTCGCGTAGGCGCCTCCGTGCCTTAATTCCCAGCGACCGTTTACCCTTCTTCACGTAGAAAATCATCGTATAGGACAGGCCCAATTCTTTTGCGAGTTCTTGCCATGTCACTCCCCTCGACTCCCGCAGTCGTTGAATCCTGACAAAATCATCACTATATTGTTGCATTCAGTTACTATTTTGTTACTGTATTCCTATCATGAGCGGCCATCTAACACACGGCTCATCTGCTGTCGCGGATACTACGAGACGAAGGCTATGAAATCCAGCCTGCAGAAAAGGCTATTGCACAGGAGTACGCGTGGCCCTTGAGACGCTTTTCCAAATGGCCTCGAATCCGAAGGCGTAAGAATTGGCAAACGGGTACCATTGGTTTCCTGGTTGACCCCGGAATGATCAACGGTAGGCGCGACCGACGGCAGTTTCCTACCTTGCAGGAAGCGAACGCTTACGCTCAGCAATTGCGCACGACCTTTCAAAACGAGGGTCTGGTGGGACTATCGATTCCGTTGGAGGTCCGCTTGGAAGCCGCCCGTTGCCAGAACAAGCTCGCGGAAGTCGGCGCTACCATAACTGAGGCCACGGCTCATTTCTTGAAGTACCGGGTCAACTGCAAATCCGCCCCTATAATCTCGATTATGGCTGACCGACTCCAGAACGAGGTCAAAGCCGCCGGGCGGCGCAAACGGACGTGGCAAGGTTTGAGAGCAATGCTTGGAATGTTCGCCCGCCGATTTGGTGATCGTCAACTGATGGATATCACCATGGACGAACTAACTGAATTTTGTTGTGATCCTTCGTTGGCGCCGCGATCCCGGCTCAACCGAATCAGGATCGTGTCCCAGTTGTACAATTTTGCGGTTCGCAATGGCTGGATGAAAGTCAACCTGACGACCAAAATTACCCGGCCGAGCAAACAGCAAAAAGAACCGGGCATTGTAACTGTTGACCAGGCTCAGAACCTTCTCCAACACGCCTGTCATTGTGATTTGCTTCCTTTCGTGGCGCTGGGGTTATTTGGTGGTGTCCGCGTCGCCGAACTTTGTCGCTTGGATTGGAAATCCGTTCGACTAGAGGAGGGGGAAATCATCATCGGTGCCGACGTAGCCAAGACGCGTACACGCCGGGTCGTCCCCATCAATCAGACGCTCGCCGCGTGGCTAAAACTCTGTGTCCGTGACAGTGGTCCGATCGTCAGGACCAATAAAGTAAGGAAACGATTCCCGGTGCTGGTTAAGACCGCTGAGATCATACCTTGGCCACAGAACGCACTCCGACATTCCTATGCCAGCTACCACCTTGCGGCCTTCAAGGATCCAGTGCGGACTGCCTACAGCATGGGACACGTCGGTAACACCGATATGCTGCACGCCAATTACAAGGGTTTGGTAACTCATCGCGACGCCGAGAGATTTTGGGGTCTTCTTCCAGCATCGGTGGGCATCTCGAACCGCACGATTCTGCTGCCACAATGGCGAGGCACGGCATGGCAATTATACTGGCCGGGGCTGCGTAGAGCATAACTCTCCGCAGTCCCGTTTTGCGGACATTTGGACTGGGCAAGCACACCGCTCTCACGGGAGATAGGTGCCCGGGAGTTCACCTCGCTCCGCCCGAATCTTGTCCGCCTCTTGCTGCGCCCGCCGAAAATGTTCTTTTTTCCACTGGTCGGGGTCAACTTTTCCTTCCGTAACGTCTTCGATTACGTTGTCTATCCTGAGACTGCACTTGCGCTGACCGGCGATGGCCATCACGACCGCGTCCGCACGGTCGGGACTATGTACGCCACGCCGTTTCATCTCGGTTTTGGTTTCCAGTTCAAGCTTACCGTCACTACGCGGTTTCTTCTTCCGGCTAGACAGTTGTGAGAGCAGCATTGGATCGTCTTTGAGGATCACTTCGCCAGATTGGATTTTGCTGGCGGTGATGGCCCACATTTCAGCATTGGCACGTGCGTAGTGGACGTCATCGAATGGACTGCCGCCGTTGTAGACCCGGTTGGGGCAATAGCCCTGTTCTTCCATCCGTCGAATCATCGGACCACCGATGCCGTCCGCGTCGATGAACACGTTCCCCCAGGGGATTCCATACCTATGGACCATCTCGATGACAATGCTGACGGTTTTCATCTCGTCCGGTTCCTGCCAGTAATCGAGAACGGTCTGGCGATTGCCTTCGAACACGGTGAAAACACATTCGTCGCCGCCACCGGCGGCCAAATCGACTCCTGCCCGCAGCTCGCTGCCGGTAGCCTCCGGCGGATGATCCTGCAATCGCTCCAGAATCTCGAGTGGGATAAGAACGCCGTCGTGACTGCTCGTCGGGAATTCGGCGAGCACGGCTGATTTATACATCGTGCTCTCCTCACCATATTGCGCCTTGAGCGCTTCTCTCCATTCGGGCAGGGTAAAGGGTGAATCGTAGGCAGTAATTTTAAACGGAGTATACAGGTGGCCGGCCTTCGCGAAAATGTCGTAGAATGGCCCCGTACGTCCACCGGGCGTCGAGATCACCAGCAATCTCACCCACTCGCCTGCCGACAACAAACGTTCCTTGGCGTCAAAGATCTCCTGGGTAAGGCTCTTGGCCTCGTCCAACACGACAAAGACCCGGGGTGCGTGCCAGCCCTCGAACCTGCCTCCGTCAGTGGTGCTGAACCCGAGGTGCGCGGCTGCCGGTTTTGGGGAAACGCAACTCCGTCGTGAGCAACTCACCTCCCAACGGACAGCGGGCCCTGCGGTAAAGGTTGTGAATCTCACCCCAAAGCTGTTTGTCAACCTGACGCTTGGTGGGACCCGTTGTGATGACCAAGCTTTCCGTGTAGCACGCGGCAACCCAGAGCACAGCCTCAGCCGCCATCACAGTTTTTCCGCAGCCATTTCCAGCCACAACTGCAGTGCGAGGGTTATCGCGAACGCTGCGAAGGATTTCGTCCTGTTTCGGGAAATTGGTGGTGACGCCGAGAATTTCGCGGACGAAAGCACACGGGTCACCCTGATAACGTTCTTGGAATTTATTCATGACTCCTCCTTAGCCATCGCGCCAGCAGAGCTCGTAACGCGGTCTTGCCGCACCCATTCCTGGCCCGAATCGCAGTGCGAGCTTTATTGCGATCGCTTCGCAGGCTTTCATCCTGCTTCGGGCAGTCAGTGGATTCGCCCTGGATTTCGCGGACGAATGCTTCCGGGTTGTTCCGGTAATAGTCGAGTGATCTATTCATTGTCGGCTGACTCCTTATGTTCGCCGCTGGTCGGTGCGTCCGCCGCGGCGATCCAATCTTCGAACGTCTGGTTTACGGATATTTCCCGTCGCTGCAATTCTTGCCACTCAGACGGATACCGGTTTTTCAAAAAGAACATCAGCGCGGTGACATTGCCTCGGGCGGCGATGCGCAAAAGCGACTGCTCCGCCAGAACTTGTGCATCCCCTTGGGCGCGCTCGACGGCTTCTCCAAACTCCGGAAATTTTTTCTTCCAGATGGAGAGACTTTCGGCGGTGATGCCGCACTTCTTTGCCGCCCCTCTCTGTGTTGCGCCATCGCGAATGGCGGCGATGATTCGGTCCCCGAGTTCCACGGTGTACTTAATATTCGACATAACCTGTCTTCTCCTTGTTTAGGTTACACTGTTTACTGGACGCCAGGGTGGATGATGCGCGCAACAACGTCCGGCAATCTTGGAGGCACCGTCTTGCTTTGCGGAGATGGGCCACTTCGACTGGAGCCAATAGGATCAGCCTACCGGAAAGCAGTCATGCCCAGAAAGATTCGGGGTACGCCTCAACAAAAAAACGGGGGGATGATACAGCGGATGCCCATGAGTGCCGTCGTTAAGAACGTGCGCCGTTTCCAGCGGATCAGCCGGTTGGCGGAATGGTCCAGTATCCACGCGCGGACCTTTCGGAGCTTTAGGAACCCTCGTAAACCCGCGGTACTGCCGGCAGATTGGACCCTTACGACCGTGCCGATGTAGGACAGGTCACCCGACGGCTATCGATTTTCTCGGGGTATGGCGGGCCATTTTGGCACGTCTCAAAGACCTCCAAACTTCAAGACTGGGTGCCGATTTGAGCACGAGGGCGTTGAATTATGAGCCAGAGGACGGCACTCAGACGGCACTTGGCGGTGACGTGTCAAAGCATCCGATGTAGCAAAGTGAGGTCCGTGAACGGGTAGCAAGTGCCAGATTTGGAAGCGAACGGGCGTGCGCGCACAAAGTCACAAAAGTGACCGGAAAACTGGCGGCCCCAACGGGATTCGAACCCGTGTACCCAGATTGAGAATCTGATGTCCTAGGCCTCTAGACGATGGGGCCGCAATGATCAAAAGGCAATCGAGAGCTTACCGACAAACCGCGCAAAATCAAGCCCCTTGGCGCAGGCGCGTCAAGGGCTTCGGCAATCCGAGCGCGGCGACACCGGAAGCGGCAAAATCCCCCGCGGTTCCGACTGATCCCGGTGGGGGAACAAAGATTTCGACTGACTGAGTAAACCCAGATTTCCCGGATTCGCTTCACAAGCCAATGTCATTGACGTAGAGTTGAGCCTCATGAACAAAGGCTGTGTTTGATGGTTTCTCTCGAAGTGCCCAACCTGGGCCAACCATTCGTCCCGAAATGTGACTGTTGATATGAGCAAAGCGATCTCGACCGAGTTCATCCGTCGTATTCCGAAAACCGATCTGCATGTGCATCTTGGCGGCTCGATGCGTCTTCCGACGCTGATCGAGTTGGCGAAGAAACACAAGGTGAAGCTCCCGTCGTACACGGAAGACGGCATGCGGCGGCTGGTCTTCAAGGATCATTACGCCCATCTGCCGGAGTATTTGAAGGGGTTTGCCTACACCCACGCCGTTATGCAAACCGCCGACAACCTCGAGCGTGTCGCGTTTGAGTTGGCGGAAGATAACCTTGCCGAAGGCGTCCGGTACCTCGAGGTCCGGTACGCGCCGCAGAATTATATCAATGATCGACTCGACATCGCGGAAGTCGTGCGCTCCGTGTGCCGGGGACTTGAGCGCGCGCAGAAACGGCACAACCAAACCAGGTTGGTGACCTCGGGTGAGGATATCCCGTTCCATTTCGGCATCATTGTGTGCGCGATGCGGTTCATTGTGCCGCAGATGTCGTATTATCACCGGCGGCTGTTCGAGATGTTGCCTTCTGCGTCGCCGAAACAGGTCTGCATGACCGCATCGATGGAGTTGGCGCGCAACGCGGTCGATCTGGCCCGCACGAAAGGCTTGCCGGTCGTCGCATTCGACCTGGCCGGCCCCGAAGCCGGTTACCCCGCCGATGACCACAGTCCGGCCTATCAATACGTGCACGATCATTTCCTCCGCAAAACCGTTCACGCCGGCGAGGCCTACGGACCGGAATCGATCTTTCAGGCGATCACAAAGTGTTACACGAACCGCATCGGCCACGGCACGTGGATGTTCGCGCACCACATGATTCAGAATCCGAGCATACCGGACCCGGTGGCGTACACCCAACGTCTCGCCGAATACATCGCGAGCCAGCGCATCACGATCGAAGTGTGCCTCACCAGCAATGCCCAAACCTTGCCGCACATGCGCGACCTCTCCCGGCATCCCCTCCGCCAAATGCTCGACCATGAACTCTCCGTTTCCATCTGCACCGACAACCGGCTCGTCTCCAATACGACCGTCTGCAAAGAATTGCAGATCGCCATCGATCAATTGAAAATGACCCCGCGCGAACTGCGGCACGTCATCATTGCCGGATTCAAGGGCAGTTTCTTTCCGGGCACATACAGCGAGAAACGTCACTTCGTCCGGCAAGTCATCAACCGCTACGAAGCGCTCGAGCGCGCGTCGTCGGCCCCTGACCTCTGAGCCGCCAGCAATGCCGCCGATGATGGAAAGCGGTTCCTTGCTGGAGACGATGGGCCCGCACAAAGACTGAACTCGAACGTCCGAATGCCGAAGGACGCTTGGAAATCAGCCCCTCTTGCCCGCCGTAGCTTCAGCGGAGGCGGGTGACGCAAGCCGAAGTCTTTCCAGCAGTTTGTCGTGGATCCCATCGAATTTCCCATTGGAAAAAACCGCGACGACATCGTGCTCGTGAAGATTGGGGACCAGCCGGTTGACGATCTCGTCGGCGTTGGGCGAATACTCCGCGACCCGTCCCTGACTGCGTAGTTGTTTGATGATCGCCTCGGGGTTCAATCGCTCGTTCTCGCCCAGTTCCTGCAATCGGTCCACGCGCGAAATGAATACGCCGTCGGCCAGCGAGAGCGATTCGGTCAGTTCTCGCTGAAACACGTTGCGCCGCGTCGTGTTGCTGCGCGGTTCGAACAGCGCCCACAACCGCCGCTGCGGATATTTCTCCCGAATCGCGCGAATCGTCTCGGCAATCGCCGTCGGGTGATGCGCGAAATCGTCGAGCACGGTGACCCCCGCCGCTTCCCCGCGCACTTCCATCCGCCGTTTGATGCCCGTGAACGTCGAGAACCCGCGCTGAATCTGCTCGCGCGACATGCCCAACTCCGTCGCGCATACCACCGCCGCCGCGGCATTGTGCTGGTTGTGTTCCCCGGCCATCGGCAACGCGAACCCAGCCGCGTCCGCCTTGGTGAAAAAGCGGACCCGGCACTGTGCCCCGGCGACCACTTCCCGCACAGTCGCGTCTTCGCCGTTGGCGATGATCACCCCGCGCCGCGGCACGATGGCCACCAGTTGGCGGAACGCCCGCTTCACCGCCCACAGATCCCGAAAAATATCGGCGTGGTCGAACTCAATATTATTCAGGACAACCGTGTCGGGCTGGTAGTGGACGAACTTGCTGCGCTTGTCGAAAAACGCGGTGTCGTATTCGTCGCCCTCAATAATAAAGTATTTCCCCTTCCCCACCCGCGCCCCACATCCGAAATTATTGGGAATCCCGCCAATCAAAAATCCAGGGAAAAACCCCGCCGACTCCATCGCCCACGCCAGCAGCGAGGTCGTCGTCGTCTTGCCGTGCGTGCCCGCGATCACCACGGAATGTTTGCCGCGCAGAAAACCGTCCCGCACCAGTTCGGGCAACGAACACATGTGCAGCCGCTCGTCGAGCGCGCGCTCGACCTCGGGATTCCCCCGCTTCATTGCGTTGCCGATGATGATCAGGTCGGGATGATGGTCGAGATTCGATTCGCGGTAGCCCGACAAAATGCGGATGCCACGCGATTCCAGAAACGTCGACATCGGCGGATAGACGTTTTCGTCGCTGCCGGTGACCGTGTGGCCGAGTTCGCGGCACAGCGCGGCGACGGACGCCATCGCGGTGCCGCAAATCCCCACAAAATGCATCCCGCTTCGAGCGGGACAAGCGGTATTGACCTCCTCGTTCAACATCACTAGGGTTCCCCATGCGAGCTTGTACCAGAAATGCCCAACGCAATCAATGTTTCTGATTTTTCTCTCGCCACCACGCTGGAATGCGGCCAGGCCTTTCGCTGGCAGCGTCACGCCGATGGCTGGTTTGTCGGCGTCGTCGGCAAACAAATCTGGCGCCTGCGGCAAAATAACCACGCGCTTGAATGGAACGTCGTTTCCCCATCCACCATCGACCATCGACCATCGACCATTTCCGTCGAGCGCTACCTTGCCCTCGACGTTTCCCTGCCGAAAATCCTCAAGACCTTTCCCCGCGATCCCCTGCTCCACCAGGCCGCCCGCGACCATCACGGCCTCCGCGTCATCCGCCAGGAACCCTGGGAATGTCTCGCCTCGTTCATTGCCAGCTCGTCGAAACAGATCGTTCAGATCCGCCAGATCGTTCATCTGCTGGCCCAGCGGTTCGGCGAGCCGATTGACGCCGACCACCACGCTTTCCCGACCGTTTCCGCCATCGCGCGCGCCTCGCACCAGCAACTCTGGGATTGCAAACTCGGCTTCCGCGCCAAGAACCTGCTCGCCGCCGCCCGCATGATCGACAGCGGCCAGCTCGACCTCCACGCCTTGCGCTCGATGGAATACGACCGCGCGCTGGAAGAATTGATCGAACTGCCCGGCGTCGGCGAGAAAATCGCCAATTGCGTGTTGCTGTTCGCCTGCGGATTCGACCACGCCTTCCCCATCGACGTGTGGATCGAGCGCGCCCTCCGCCGCATCTACTTCCCCGGCAAAAAACGCGTCACCGCCCGCGAGTTGAGACAGTTCACCCGCTCCCACTTCGGCCCCTACGCCGGCTGGGCCCAGCAATACCTCTTCTATAGCGAACGCTCGCAACGCCGCCGCATCCAACCCCGATAATCGGAAGGCTGCGGCTTGCCCCGATTTCGAGACCGGCCCCGACTCCAAAATCAGCTCAAATCTCGCCACATTCGGTGTTTTACGTCAAAAACGGAGCCGTTCCCAAAACGCGACGTTGTGCATTCTAATCATCTATTGCTCAAGCTCATAGACGTGCACCTAGGCAAAATATGATTGGCTTCGTTTTGTAAAACGAAGCCATGAGACAAAATGGCACAGTTGCTCTCCCAACAAGCTATCGCCAAGATAGTTACACATTCGCTGGCTCCACGAAAAATTGGCTTCGTTTTGCCAAAATGCGTTTATGAGGGTTTGGGTACCCCCGTAGCCGCGCTCGATGAACGCGGACGCGGCTCCGCGCCCCATCTCCAACCCCACCACAACCTCAAGAAACAACGTATCCACAGGCAGAAGTATATCCTATCGCGATAACTAGTCAACTCCAAAGCGATACCCGCAAACCGAGCCGTGCGTGATGTCGATGTAGGCCGCAAGCAGAGTCCGACGAGACCCGAGCCGTACTTGCCTGGCTCGGAACCCTCACGCGGCGCCCTCCGCGTTGGAGGGCCACGCTCCGTCGTGGCCGCCGTCCTGAAAAACTTGCAAGGGTCTGCGTTTCTGCCAAACTCTCCGCACTGTGAAGACCGATGTAATTGTTTTGGGCGCGGGAGCTTCCCGTTCAGCAGGATTTCCCACGAATAAAGACCTGACGAATTACATTATCTACAGGTTGTCCAACCGTGGGCAATATGGTTCAGGTCCACGTGGGCAACCAACGGGTGGCCGGGCTACCGTTTCCGAACAGATTCAAAAAGAGTGGCTTGAACTAGTCTGATGTCCCATAATTAACGTGACAATGGTGCGTTCCGTGGTATTCTCTGGGTATGTTCAAACCCGCTCGGCCGCTCCACCTCGATTCGACCCAACAGAAACGGCTCCAGTCACTCGTGCGCTCAGGCAAGACATCACAGAAGATTGTCCTGCGGGCGAGCATCATCTTAGCCGCGGCGGCTGGGACACCCAACCATGCCATCGCCCAAGAACTCCACACCAGTCGTCCAACCGTGTTACGCTGGCGCGCTCGGTTTCGCCGCTTCGGTGTGCCGGGTTTGATGAAAGATGCCACGCGCGCCGGACGCAAACCGTCGCTTTCCGCCGAGCGCATCCAAGAGATCGTCGAGGCCACCTTGCACACGACTCCGGCCCAGGCTACACAGTGGAGCGTCCGCACGATGGCCAAGGCGCAAGGGCTTTCCCGCATGACGGTCCAGCGGATCTGGCACGCGCACCGGTTGCAGCCCCACCGGGTGGAGACGTTCAAGCTGTCGCGGGATCCGCACTTTGTCGAGAAGCTGCGGGATATCGTGGGGCTGTATTTGAATCCGCCGGACAAGGCGTTGGTCTTGGCGGTGGACGAGAAGAGCCAGATCCAAGCGTTGGATCGGACGGCACCCTTACTGCCGTTGCGACCGGGGATTCCGGCCCGCCAGACCCATGATTACAAGCGCCACGGCACCACCACGTTGTTCGCCGCGCTGAGCCTGTTGGACGGCAGCGTCATCGGCGAATGTTTACCGCGACATCGGGGGCGCGAGTTCATTCGCTTTCTGGAGCGCATCGACCGCGAGACCCGGCAGGATCTCGACCTGCATCTGATCGTGGACAACTACAGCACGCACAAGACTCCGCAGGTGCAGCGCTGGCTCAAGCGTCACCGGCGCTTTCATCTGCATTTCACCCCGACGAGCAGTTCCTGGCTGAACTTGGTCGAACGATGGTTTGGCGAGATTACGCGGCGACGGATTCGGCGCGGCAGCTTTCGCAGCGTCAACGAACTGATTGCGGCGATCAACGCGTACTTGGAAGAACACAATCGGGAACCCAAGCGGTTCACTTGGACCAAGGATGCAAAAACGATCCTGCGCAAAATCCAGCATTGTAACGAAGCGTTAGGGACAGCACACTAGCTGAGTCGCTGCGAAGAACCGGCTTTCTAAGCGTTGACGAATACTGTCAGCACGCTCGCAACGACCCGGTTAAGGTCGGAAAGATGAAGCGGATGTTACGGATGGCACTATTCGACCACTCCTATTTCTGGTCAGAAAACAACGACTACAAAACTTTCCCTGAATCTCTATTCTTGAAGGGGCGAAGCACAGAACTCAACCCCTCCTTCGCCATCATCAACTTTAATTACGATGGTCTTCTCGGTGTGCTTCTCACCGACGCGATGCGCGAAAGATGTAACGGCAAGAACGATGTGCAACAACCAACCGGCGAACAGCTGGCTGCAATAGCCGGTGGATACTACTCGTTGGTAGAAACGATCAAGACCCCTTCCGGTGGTGGCAGCGTGCTATCTGGCACGACTGAATGTGGCGAGCTAAATCCGGGTGAGTTTTGTCATCTCATGCCACACGGAACAATGGTTGAGGCGAGAGTGAATAATAATCAGGTTGTGTCGCTCCGCGACATTGTATACGGCTTTGGAGATAGGGTGGAGAGGGAGACACGCTTCTTGGAGAATTACAATCTTGAGCCGCTGATTCATTTCCCCTGGGAGACTGACGAGCGCAGTGTGATGCAAAGGAAGCAGCTCATGTGCGCTCGCACGGCAGTTGCAGCCGCTAAGAGAATTCACTTCATTGGACTATCCGGCCATCAATTATTGGGGCACTCACTAGGAGAGATTTTTTATCCCCTGCGACACTCAAATCAACTCATGTCGATGGAGTGGCACATCGCCACACCAGATAACCACTTGGAGGTCGCTCTTAAATTGGCAGAATGTTTTCTTCAGAACGACATCGAACAGCAGAGGAAAGACGCATTCCTAAGCCGGGTGCGACATCCTCAGGTGTTGCGCAAATACAGCAGTTTTGACGACTGGTTGAGCAAGAAGCCCCATCTAGTGTAGTGTCCTTGAAGTGTCTGCCTTTATTTCTTCGAGTTTAGCGCGGGCGCGGATGATTTTCTCCAGGATGGCGGTACCCTTGGCGTGCCACACATAGCGCTGGGGTTGGCGATTGCGTTCTGCCAACCAGACTTCGATCGTGCGCACCAGTTCGCGCACACTGCGAAAGCTGCCCTCCCGAACGACCTCCTCGGTCAGGTTACGGAAGAAGCGTTCGACCAGATTCAGCCACGGCTGCCGTGGGAGTGAAGTGCTGCCGCACGCGTGGATGCCGGGCCAGCCACGCGCGGACCGCCGGGTGCTTGTGCGTGGCATAGTTGTCCACGATCAGGTGCAGCGTCAGTGCGGGCGGCGTCTCCCGCTCAATCTGGCGTAGGAACCGCAGCCATTCCAGATGGGTGTGGCGGGTCTCCGTGCGTGCAATCACCCGGCCGTCCAGCGTGCTCAGTGCGGCAAACAGTGTCGTGGTGCCGTGGCGCACGTAGTCATGGGTACGAGTGCGAATGTGGCCCACGCCAAGGGGCAAGCCCGGCTGGCTGCGTTCCAAAGCCTGACACTGGCTCTTCTCATCGCAGCACAGCACCAGCGCCTTCTGCGGCGGTTGCAGATACAGCCCGATGACATCCCAGAACTTCGCCTCGAACTGCGGATCCCGCGAGAGTTTGAAGGTGCGCACCCGGTGCGGTTTGAGGTCGTTAGCCTGCCAGAGTTGCTGTACGCGACTCTTGGACAGCCCGGCGCTGCGGGCCATGCTGCGCACACTCCAGCGGGATCGCCCTTTGGGCGGTCGGGTCGCCGTCGTGAGCACCTTGGTCACCGTCGCCGTCGCCAACGACACGGGTCGCCCTGACCGTAGCGCATCTTCGAGCCCTGCCAGTCGCTCGCGCGCAAACCGCCGCCGCCAGACTCCCACGGTGTGTGGGGTCGTTTCCAGTTCCGCGGCAATCTCTCGGTTCTCCCAATCTTGGGCGGCCAGCAGGATGATACGGGCCCGCAACGCGGTCTGCTGTGTCGAACGGCGATCCCGCACACGGTCGGTCAGTTGTTTCTGTTCTAGGACGGTCAATACCAGTGGTTGAGCGCAACGCGGCATGACGGGAGTTTACCCCGTCCGACAATAATATCAATCACTTATTGGACACTACACTAGCCCCTGTAAATTAATACTGGCCTCGATTTCCGAGCGGCAATTCCCCGCCCCTCACCCCAAGCTCTTCATGTCGATCACAAAGCGGTATGGACTGGACCTGCACCCGTAGGCTGGACAATTCTAGTTGAGTCCTGACGGTAGTTTTACCTCGTGGTTGGTTGGTTGTTCAATGCTTTCTGTACCCTCACAGCCCCCATGGGGGCTGGCCGCCGCCCGCGCGAACTCCTGCGGCGTGCGATTGCCCAGGGAGCTGTGCGGGCGTTGCTCGTTGTAGTCCTGACGCCAGTGTTCGATCAGGGTGCGGGCTTCCGCCAGCACCGTGAACCAGTGCTCATTGAGGCATTCGTCGCGAATCTTGCCGTTGAAGCTCTCCACGTAGGCGTTTTGCACTGGCTTGCCGGGCTCGATGAACTGCTGCTTCACGCCGCGCTCATACGCCCAGTGGTCCAGCGCCCGACTGGTGAACTCCGGGCCGTTGTCGGTCACCACCCGTTCGGGCAGGCCACGACCTTGGCTGATCTGGTCGAGCACGCGGGCCACCCGCTGTCCCGACAACGAGGTGTCCACCTCGATGGCCAGGCACTCGCGGGTGAAGTCATCGACCACCGTCAGCAGCCGAAACCGCCGACCATTGGCCAGTTGATCGCTGACGAAATCCAGCGACCACCGTTGATTGGCCCGCTCGGCCGGTGCGGGCTTCTCCCCGCGCCACCGGGCCGTCCGTTTCCGTTTGCGCACGCTCACCTGTAAGTGTTCCTCCTGATAGATGCGTAACACGCGTTTGTGGTTGTCGCCCCAGCCCTCGCGGCGCAACAGCACCAGCAACCGTCGATACCCAAACCGTCGGCGCTGGGCCGCGCGTTGGCGCAGCCACTGCCGCAAGGGCTCATCGTGATCGGGTTGGGCCACATAGTAATAACTGCTCCGGGGGAGTTGCATCAGCCCGCACGCCCGTCGCCGACTCACCGCGTGGTGCTCCCGCACGGCGGCAATCGCTTGGCGTTTGGCGGCGGGCGTCAGTACTTTCCCGAGTTGACCTCCTTGAGGATCTGGATGTCCAGGGCTTGGTCGGCCACCAGCCGTTTCAACCGCCGATTCTCGTCCTCCAACTGCTTCAGCCGCTTGGCGTCGCTGAGTTCCATCCCGCCGAACTTACTCTTCCAGCGGTAGTAGGTTTGTTCGCTGATGGCGTACTTGCGGATCAGTTCGGCCACGGCCAGACCGGCCTCGGCCTCCTTCAAGATCGCGATGATCTGCTCTTCACGGAATCGCTTCCCTTTCATCTTGGCTCCTTCCTGGCTCCCGCCAGATTACCCGCCAAGACTCACATAGCAAATGGTCCAGTTTCAGGGGAACAGGTCAGACTCGTAATCAGTCCGTAGAGGCCCGTTGATTTGGCAGCAGCGAAAACGGCCGAAGCTGTCGCTTGGCGTATCGGCGACATGCTAGTATCGGCTCGATGACCAGACGGAGGCCCAGCGATGACGCTCCGCATCAACCGATGGCGGCGGTGTCCCCTGCACCGGGAATGTCGTTCGTGCACCGCCCCCGGCTCCTGGCTTTGGTCTTGGTGGTCGTCACCTTCGCAGCTTACCAGCCGGTGCAGCACGCCGGGTTCATCTGGGATGACGACGATCACCTGACCGCCAACCCGGCGATGACCGCGCCCCATGGCCTGAAGATGATTTGGTCGTCCCTGGCAGTCTCGCGGTACTACCCGTTGACACTGACAACCTTCTGGGTTCAACGGCGGCTTTGGGGTCTGAACCCCCTGCCCTATCATCTGGTCAATGTCGCGCTTCATGCGGTCAACGGCATCCTGGTATTCCTGGTGCTGCGCCGGCTGCGGGTGACGGCGGCGTGGTTGGCGGCCATGGTGTGGGTGCTCCATCCGGTCAACGTGGAGTCGGTGGCGTGGATCACCGAACTGAAGAACACCCAGTCAGGTGTTTTCTTTTTCCTGTCGATGCTGTGCTTTCTGCGGTCCGACGCAGACCAGAAAGCCGGCTGGTATGCGCTGGCCATCGCGTGCGGGCTGGCGGCCATGCTCAGCAAACCATCGACGGTGGTATTACCCCTGGTGTTGCTGCTGTGTGCCTGGTGGGAACGGGGCCGTTGGACCCGCATGGACATCGTGCGAACTGCTCCCTTCTTCGTAATGTCGCTCGGGATGTCCGCGCTGACGATCCTCGAGCAACGCGGTAATGTCCTGAGAGCCGGCGCGGCCAATTGGCAGTTGGGACCTGCCGAACGGTTGGTGGTCGCAGGGAAAGCCATCGGGTTCTATGCGGCCAAGGTGTTGTGGCCTGCGCGCTTGACGTTCGTGTATCCACGATGGGCAGTTGACGCCTCAT
>CAVQMY010000061.1:0-69274 GCA_963713705.1 uncultured Verrucomicrobiae bacterium | reverse complement strand
ACCGCCGGCCACCAGATCATCATTGTCCTGCTGACGGGTGACCTGATTGGCGTGACCTATCTCCTGAAGCAGGGCGTCTTCATGAAGATACTGGCCCCGGCGCCGTTGGTGGGTGTCATCGTCATGGATGGGTTTGAAATTTTCGTGGCCTTCATACAGGCCTTCATTTTCGCCCTGTTGACCGCGCTGTACCTGGGCGAAGCACTGGAAGAATCACACTAGAAGGAATCGCAGCAACCTCTCGGAGAGAATGGAATGGACACAAATACAGTAACGCAAGCAGCGCAATTGATCAGCACGGCGGCGCTGGCCAAACTCGGCGCTGGTCTGGCGGTGGGCCTCGGCACACTCGGCTCGGGCGTCGGCATCGGGATGATTTTCGGCAAGAGCATCGAGTCGGCCGCGCGCCAACCCGAAGCCCTTCCGCTCGTGCAACGCCTGATGTTCACGGGGTTCGCCCTCGTCGAAGCGCAGGCGCTCTACGCCCTGCTCATCACCTTCATCTTGCTCGCCGCGAAATGATGGTCCCATGAAAACATTTCATCGCATCGTCCACGCGCTCCTCGCCACGGTGAGTTTTGTCGCCGTCAGCGGCGCCGTGGCCTGGGCGGAGGAAGCGGCGGCCCCACCCCCGGCGAGGGCAGCCAGATCCCGCCCACCGATTGGGGCCTGCAAATCTGGACGGTGGTTACGTTTCTGGTGTTGCTCGTCCTGTTGGCGAAATTCGCCTTCAAACCCATCGCCCAGGCACTCGATCGCCGCGGGGAATCGATCAAGAAATCCATCGAGGACGCCGAAAAACAGCGCGCCGACGCGAAGAAGCTGATGGACGACTACCAAAAGCAACTCGCCGAAGCCCGCAACGAAGCCGGCAAGATCATCGAGGAAGCCCGCCAACTCGGCGAACGGGTCCGTAAGGAAGTCGTCGACAAGTCCAATGCCGAAGCCTCGGCCGCCGTCCAGCGCGCCCAGGAAGAAATTCAGCGTCAAAAGGAAAAGGGCATTCAGGAGATGAAGGACACGGTGGCCGCGCTGTCGGTCCAGATCGCCTCGCGCGTCATCGAAAAGGAACTCAACGAAGCCACCCATCGTCAGCTCGTTGACAATCTCATCAAAGACCTCAGCAAAGTCCAACGCGCCTGAGCAACGAGTGTTCCGCCATGCCGCACGATCCCATCAATAGTGGTTACGCCCGCGCCCTCTTCGAGATGGCCCAGCCCGAGGGCGTCGTCAGCCGCGTCGAGGAAGAATTGTTCCGCCTCCGCGAATTGCTCAAGAAGAACCCGGACCTGTTGGAGTTCCTTAAGGACCCCAACATCCAGCATGAAGGCAAACGCAAGGCCCTCAGCGACCTGTTCCAGGGCCGCGTCCACCCGCTCGTGCTCAATCTGCTGATCACGTTGAGCGATCAGGATCGCGCGGGCCGCGTTCTGAATGTTATCGAGGAATTCAGCGCCCAGGCCGCCAATGCAACCGAAAAGGTCAGCGGCGAAGTCACGACGGCCATCACGCTCGATGACGCGACCCTGGGCCGTCTCGCGACGGAGTTGTCCCGCATCACCGGCAAGAGCGTGCAGCTGTTTCAGAAGGTTGATCCGGCGATTCTTGGCGGGGCGATCATCAAGGTTGGCGAGCAGATCATCGACGGCAGCCTTCGCCGCAAGCTCAATCAGATCAAGGAACGATTGGCGCAGTAACGAGGAAGACCATGCCAGACACTCTCACATTCGACTCGAAACAGATTTCCGATGTCCTGAAACGCAGCGTTTCGGAGTACAAGTCCGAAATCAGCGTCCAGGAAGTCGGCGAAGTCATCGATTGCGGCGACGGCATCGCCCGCATCAAGGGCCTGCCCAACTGCATGGCCGAAGAAATGTTAGAGTTCCCCAAGAACGTCTTCGGCATGGCGCTGAACCTGGAAAAAGAGCAGGTCGGCGTGATGATTCTCGGCGATTTCACCGAGATCTCCGAGGGCGACCTCGTGAAGCGCACCGGCCGACCGTTGTCCGTGCCCGTGGGCGACGAGTTGCTGGGCCGCGTGGTCAACGCCATCGGCCAACCCATCGACGGCAAGGGCCCGATCAATACGAAGAATCTTCGTCCGATCGAATCGCGCGCGCCGAGCGTGATCGAGCGCGAACCCGTCAAGCAACCGCTGCAAACGGGCCTGAAGGCCATCGATTCGATGATCCCGATTGGCCGCGGCCAGCGCGAGTTGATCATCGGCGACCGCCAGACGGGCAAGACCGCCATCTGCGTCGATACGATCATCAATCAAAAGGGTGGCGATGTCGTTTGCATTTACGTCGCCATCGGGCAAAAGAAATCCACCGTGGTCAGCGTGGTCGAGACGCTGGAGAAATACGGCGCGATGGATTACACCATCGTCGTCAGCGCGACCGCCGACAACCCGGCCCCGATGCAATTCGTGGCGCCCTACAGCGGCTGCGCGATGGGCGAATATTTCCGTGATCTCGGCCGCCACGCCCTGATCATTTATGACGATCTTTCCAAGCATGCGGTGGCGTACCGACAGGTGTCGTTGCTGCTACGCCGTCCTCCGGGCCGCGAAGCGTTCCCCGGCGACATCTTCAATCTGCACCGACCGGTTGCTCGAACGCGCCGCGAAACTCAATTCCGACGCGCCGAAGTACAACCCCGTCTATCCGAAGGGTGGCGGCTCGCTCACGGCCCTGCCGATCATTGAGACGCAGGAAGGCGATTACTCGGCGTACATCCCGACGAACGTCATCTCGATCACCGACGGCCAGATTTATCTTGAAGCCGACCTCTTCTACGCGGGTGTCCGTCCCGCCGTGTCGGTCGGTCTCTCGGTCAGTCGCGTCGGCGGCAACGCGCAAACCAAGGCGATGAAAAAAATCGCCGGCACGCTGCGTCTGAGCCTCGCACAGTATCGCGAACTGGCGGCATTCGCCCAGCTTTCCAGCGACCTCGACAAGGCCACCAAGGCCCAGCTCGACCGCGGCCAGCGCATGGTCGAGTTGCTGAAGCAACCCCAGTATCAGCCGATGACCATGGAAGATCAGGTGGCGGTGATCTGGGCCGCGACCAACGGGTATCTCGATGGAGTCCCGATTTCGGCCATTCGCAAGTACGAGATCGAGTTCCTGCAATTCCTCAAGAGCAAGTACGCCACCGTGGTCTCGGGACTGCGCGACCGCAAGGAACTGACCGAGGAGATCGTGACCGGCCTCAAGAAGGCTGCCGACGAATTCAAGGGTCTGTTCTCCGTGAAGTAAGCTGTCATGGCCAGCCTCCGCGACATCCGCCGCCGCATCAAGGGCGTCAAGAACATCCGCCAGGTCACCAAGGCGATGAACATGATCGCTGCGGCCCGTCTCCGTCGCGCCCAGGCCAAGGCGGAGTCGGCGCGGCCCTACGCCGAGCGCCTCTCCGAGATCCTTAAGGACGTCGTCGCCTCCAGTGGCGGCGCATCGCGTCATCCATTAATGGCGCAACGCCCCGTCAAAAGCGTGGCGCTGGTCCTGGTCACCGCCGACCGTGGTTTGTGCGGCGCGTTCAACGCCGGCATCATCCGCGAAGCCCAACGGTTCCTGATCGACCAGACCGTGCCCGTCGAACTCATTACCGTCGGGCGCAAGGGACGCGATCATTTTCAGCGGTTGGGCTACACAATCTCGCAACATTTCCCCCAGCCGTCGCGCGACGTGCGACTGGAGGAAATCGGCAATGTCAGCAAGCGGATCATCAGCGATTACGGCGCGGCGAAATACGACCAGGTTTATCTGGCCTATGCGAAATTCGTCAGCGTCCTGAAATCGGAGCCGAAATTGATCCAGTTGCTCCCGCTCGGCCAGGGCGATGACGCCGCCAAGGGCGCGAAGACCCCGTATCAATTCGAGCCGGAAGCCGAAGAGTTGCTCAACACGTTGCTGCCCCAGTACGTGGAGGTCTTGATGTACCGGGCGCTCGTCGAATCGCTCGCCAGCGAGCAGGCCGCGCGCATGGTGGCCATGAAGGCTGCCACCGACAGCGCCTCGGACATGATTACCGCCCTGACCCGCGAGTACAACGGCGCCCGCCAGACTTCCATTACGACGGCGCTGCTGGAAGTGGTCGCGGGCGCCGACGCGCTGGAGAAGAAAGAATAGTTTTACGCAGGAGATAACCGCATCATGAGCACAGGCGAACATCAAACGGGCAAGGTCGCACAGGTCATCGGACCGGTGGTGGACATCGAGTTTTTCACGGAACACTTGCCGCCGATCAACAACGCGATCACCATTGATGACAAAGAACACGGCATTCACCTCACCTGCGAGGTCGCCAGCCATCTGGGTGACGACACCGTTCGCACCGTGGCGATGAGCCAGACGCAAGGCCTCGTGCGCGGGATGGAAGCTGTCGACACCGGCGGGCCGATCACCGTCCCCGTTGGCGCGACGTCGCTGGGGCGCATCTTCGACCTGCTGGGCAACGTGATCGACGGCAAAGGCCCGGTGAACGCCAAGATGCGGCTGCCGATTCACCGCCTCTCGCCGCCGTTCGAGGAGCAAGTGCCGGCCACGAAACAGTTCGAGACCGGATTGAAGTCCATCGATCTTCTGGCTCCGTTCGCCAAGGGGGGCAAAATCGGCCTGTTCGGCGGCGCGGGCGTCGGCAAGACGGTGCTTATCCAGGAATTGATTCGCAACATCGCCAAGGAACACAGCGGCTTCTCGGTATTCGGCGGCGTCGGCGAACGCACCCGCGAAGGCAACGATCTGTACCTGGAAATGACCGAGTCGGGCGTCATCGCCAACACCGTGATGGTGTTCGGCCAGATGAACGAACCTCCCGGCGCGCGATTGCGCGTCGCGCTCTCAGCACTCACCGAGGCTGAATATTTCCGCGATTACGAGAACAAGGACGTGCTGCTGTTCATCGACAACATCTTTCGTTTCACCCAGGCCGGCTCGGAAGTGTCCGCGCTGCTCGGACGCATGCCCAGCGCGGTCGGTTATCAGCCCACGCTCGGGACCGAAATGGGCGACCTGCAGGAACGGATCACGTCCACCAAGCGCGGCTCGATCACCTCGGTGCAGGCCGTGTACGTGCCCGCCGACGACATCACCGACCCGGCGCCGGCAACGACGTTTACCCATCTCGACGGTTCCATCGTGCTGTCGCGCCAGATTGCCGAGTTGGGCATCTACCCCGCCGTCGACCCGCTGGCTTCGACCTCGCGCATTCTCGACCCATTGGTGGTCGGCGAGGACCACTACAAGGTCGCGCGCGGCGTGCAGCAGGTGTTGCAGCGATACAAGGATTTGCAGGACATTATCGCCATTCTCGGCATGGAAGAGTTGAGCGAAGAGGACAAACTGACCGTCGCCCGCGCTCGGAAGATCCAGCGATTCCTGTCGCAGCCGTTCTTCGTGGCGCAACAATTCACGGGCTTTGAAGGCAAGTACGTCCGTGTGGCCGAGACCATCCGCAGCTTCAAGGAGATCCTTGACGGCAAGCATGACGACCTGCCCGAGCAGGCGTTCTACATGGTCGGGGTCATTGAAGAGGCGCGAGCCAAAGCCGAAAAGATGAAGGCCTGATCGCGCGACACCATGGCCGACGAGAAGACATTTCCATTCGAGATCCTCACACTGCAGAAACTTCTCCTGCGCGAGGATGTCCGTTTCGTGATCGCCCCGGGTCAGGAAGGGGTTTTTGAAATCCTCGCCAACCACGCGCCGTTCGTCTTTGCACTGAAGCCGGGACCGTTGCGAATGCGCATGCCCGTCGGTCAGGACCAATATGTCGCCGTGGGCACGGGTTTCCTGATCGTGCAAAAAGACCGCACCACCGTGCTTACCCGTAGCGCCGAGCGACCCGAGGAAATTGACGTGGAGCGGGCCCGTCGCGCCAAGGAGCGTGCCGAGCAGCGATTGCAACAGGCAACCCCAGATTTCGACCTTGATCGGGCCCAAGCCTCGCTGCAGCGCGCACTTGCGCGTCTGAAGGTTGCGGAGTATGTTGGCTTGGTGAGGAAATGACGCGGATTTCCCAAGGGTGGGTCGGATCGGACGTCGAGTCACGAATTGCCGCTCACGTTCACGCTTGGGAAAAAGTCAAACCCCTCGGTGACAAGCGACGCTTGGAAACCTACCCGTTCGTCGCGATCTCGCGCGAATTTGGCTGCGAAGCCCTGCCGCTCGCGCAGCAGCTCGTTCAGACCCTCAACGAACGCGGCCACCCCTCCATCCCGTGGGTATCCTACGACCGTGAATTGCTGGACAAAGTCGCGGAAGAATTGCACATGCAGCGCGATGTCCTCGACATGCTGGACGGCGAACGGCGCGATGAGATGAGCGAGTTGTTCGATAATATCATCAATCGCAAGGTCGCCGATGCGGTGGTCGTGCGCAAACTTGCGGAGCTGATTCGCACGCTGGCCATCCACGGACACGCCGTGTTGGTGGGTCGCGGAAGCTGGTTCGTGACGCAGGACCTCCGCAATGGGTTGCACATTCGATTGGTCGCGCCCCGTGAATGGCGGATTCACACCATCGCCGCCAGCCGCAACCTGTCAATTCAGGAAGCGCGGAAAGTTGTCGCCGAGGGCGAAAAGCAACGAAATCACTATCTCAACACTTTCTTCGTGCTCGATCCCGAGTTCCCGTTTCACCACGACCTTGTCATCGACAACTCGCGGTTCAATTTGGTGCAAATCGTTGCGATCGTGTTCGCCGCTCTGAGCGAGCGATTTGGCGACACGCTCATAAGCGCCTGACGCGCACGGCGTTACTTCTTCCAGTACGTTTCCTTTACGCCAGCCTTCTGGTTGCTCCACCGGGCCAGCATGAACAGCGCGTCGCTCAGGCGGTTCAGGTAGGGAACCACCCACTCGCCAATCTTCTCCTCCTTGCGCAAACGCACGCAGAAACGCTCGGCGCGTCGGCAGATCGTTCGCGCCACATGCAACTGCGCGCCTGTCGGGCTGCCGCCGGGCAGAATGAACTCCGTCAATGGCCCCAGTTCTTTGTTCAGCTCTTCGACCAGTTTCTCAAGGCCGGTAACATGGGACGGCTCAATGCAGGGCATCCCCTTCTGGAATTTGTCAGCAGGCGTGGCCAGTTCGGCGCCGAGATTGAACAGGTCGTTCTGAATGTCGCGCAGCCGCACATCGAGATCGGGATCGGCTCGCAACGCCCGCGCCAACCCAATGGCCGAACTCAACTCATCCACGGTGCCGATGGCCCAGATGCGCGGCGAATCCTTGCTGACGCGCTTGCCGCCGGCAAGTCCCGTCGTTCCGTCATCGCCGGTGCGGGTAACAATTTTGGTGAGCCGCGCCATGTGCGCCTAGCATTTCTGGAATTTGGCGGGGATCAGGCACATGAACTTGAATAGTTTCTCTGTCGCGTTCTTGAACTGGTGCTGTTCGTCCGCCGGGATGTAGAGCACGTCGCCCGGCTTAATGGGCACTTCCTTGCCCTCGCGCCAGACCGTGCCCTGCCCTTCCATGACGTAAATCTCGTGCTCATAGGGATGATGGTGCAGCGGCGTATGGCCGCCGGGCGCGACCTCGAAAACGCGCATCGCAAAATTCGGCGCGCCGTCGCGTGCCGTCACGGCGAGTTTCACCTGGCAATCCTTCGCGCCGTCCATGTCCACCTTCTCCGAAGGAATCTCTTTCACGCTGGCAATTTTCATCAGTCATGTTCTCCCATGGCTTTTGCTTTTCTAGCATAAACGCTATCATGGAAGCCATGAAAAGCTATCGGAAGGAACTCTGGTTCAATCTCCCCAGTCGACGCGGATTCGTCAACATCACCCCCGACGTGGAGACCTGCCTGCGCGAAAGCGGGGTCAAGGAAGGACTCGTTCTCTGCAACGCGATGCACATTTCGGCCAGCGTGTTCATCAACGACAACGAGTCCGGCTTGCATCAGGATTTCGAGCGCTGGCTGGAGAAACTGGCCCCCGAGAAGCCCCATTCCCAGTACGCCCACAACACCGGCGAAGACAACGCCGACGCTCATCTCAAACGCACCATCATGGGCCGGGAAGTCGTCGTGGCGATTACGAATGGCCAATTGGATTTCGGCCCGTGGGAACAAATCTTCTACGGCGAATTCGACGGCAAACGCCGCAAACGTGTCCTCGTGAAGATCATTGGAGAGTGAAAGGCCGCGGTCCAACAGGCCAGAAGGCAAGGACGCAACACCAACTTTACCTCTCGATTATAAACTTGTACCCGCGTCGAGAACCGTGTATTATAAAAACATGGTGCGATTAGTTACAGAGGCGGACCCCATGGAAGCGGAGATACTCTGCGGTAGCGGCAAGGCGGTTGAACTGTACGTGGACGAAGGACATGGCGAATCCGCGCGCTCTGCCCTTGGGCCGCACGTGAAAGGCCATGTGGAGAGAATCCCCCGGAAGGGAAACGCGCAAGCGATCCTGAGGTTCCGCCTAGAGCACGGGCCAGACGTTCTCTGAATTGACTGCGAGTCTTAAAGGCGTCGGTTTCAAGGTTGTTCAACGTCGGTTCCCAGTGAATCCGTAAGGGTAATTTGCAGCCGCCCCCCTTCAGTACACGATCACCCTTACCGTGGCCTTCTGGACTTCATTGACCACATCGTTGAACGGGCGGTCTTTCTCGGTGTGCGGTTCTCTGAGCTTACCAGCCAATTCCGGACCGAGTCCAAGAACGCGTTCAGGAATGAACTCTTGAGCGCGTAGTTGACGTTTTGTGGCAGCGCGCCGCTGGTGTTCCAACGCTACCATATCATCCAACCGCGCCTCGACGATGCCGATGACGTTGCCGCGAGTGTCCACCAGCGCCCCGCCGGAGTTTCCGGGTTGCACGGCGGCGCTCATCTGGAAAAAACGCAGGTCGTCTTGGATGCCCGCAAGGCTATTGATCTCGCCGCGGGTAAGCTTTGGCTCCACGCCCTGAACGTCGGTGTTCGGGAAACCCACTGTGAACACGGAGTCCCCAAGGTGGACGTTACGGCTGGCCAGTACGGGCAGCGCATCGGAGTACGCTTTGAAAATTGCTGCGGCGTTTGTGGTACCGGAATGACGCGCGCAATAGCTCTGCGACTGTCATACCTGTCGAGAGCAGCGCCAAATCATTGGCAGGATCGACTTTAACGAGCTTCGCCTCCCGCGCGTTGCCACCCACCATGACCTTGATGTGCGTCGCGTCGCTGACGACGTGGTAGCTGGTTACGACATATCCGCCCGCGATGAAAAATCCGGTGCCGCTGCCCTTCGGAGTGACGGCTACATCGGGCTGATCGCCGTGATCGACCGCAGAAGCATTCTGGCGTCGGGCGGTGAATTGAGAGGATCGCCGTTGTCCTTCCGCGATTTGCTCAGGCGTCATCAATTCTGCCACGTCATTCCGATATTCGGCGGCCAACCTCTGGCCCTTGGCGTCGAGTTTTCCCCATTCGCCAGTGTTAGCCGCAGCAAGATTCAGCCATTTATAGGCTTCGAGGTAATCCTGCGTCACGCCATGACCTACGTAGTAGTGGAGCCCCAAGAGGAACTGGGCTTTCCCGTTCCCCTGTTCAGCGGCTTTGCGAAACCACCTTACAGCTTCGACGTAATCTTGCGTTACGCCTTGGCCGGTGTCGTAGGCATAGGCTAAGGCGAATTGCGACGAGTCCAGTCCCTGCTCCGCAGCTTTGCGATACCATTTCGCGGCTTCGGCGTAATCCTGCGTCACTCCGTGGCCGCTTGTGTAACATTCTGCAAGAAGCTCCTGTGCTAACACCACTAGCGGGCCATCCTGGCCCGAATCCCCAGCCATGCGAAGCCACTTCGCCGCTTCATCATAATCCTGCGTCACACCCACGCCGTAATAGTGGAGAAATGCCAACCCGTATTGTGCCCTGGCGTTCCCATGCTCAGCGGCTTTGCGAAGCCACACCGCAGCTTCGGCATCGTCCTGCTGTATGCCATAGCCGTTGTGTAAGAAAAACCCCAACCGCTCCTGTGCGCGTGCATCCCCCTGCTCGGCAGCCCTGCGATACCACTTCACCGCTTCTGAGTAATCTTGGGTCACGCCTACACCGTTGGCATAACACCACCCAAGAGCATATTCTCCGGCCGCTTCTCCTCCTTGGGCTCTTTTCTTGAGTTGATCTAGAGGTAGGGTTTCGGAATCCTCCTGCTTCGCGGGCCTCGCAGCCGAATTTGTCTCTGTGTGTACCGTCGTGGAGCCAGATGATTTTACGTCCGGCTGGTTAGTTGCTGACTGCAAAACCGTAGCGGGTACTGAGGCTTCATTCGACACAGCACGCCCTGTCCCATTGGCGGAATTCGTTGCGGTTTGGGCCGAGATAACCGACGGCACAGACAGCCACACGGCCATTGATAGGAACGCGAGAACATTGGCTGCAAGTGGACAGGGGTGAAGCTTGCCACTGGAGACCGAAACGGCAGGACGCCCAGACATGTGACAACCGAACGGGTTTGCTTTCACAGCGTTTCTCCTCTGGTTGCTGCCGGCGAGGTTATCACGCGGAAAAGTCAGGGGCAAGTACCGCCCGACGGAAGAAGCTCCAAATGAGCAAGGGTGCCCGAAATGGACCCGTGTTCAGACCAGACCTGTATTCAGCATGTCTTCGCACACCAGCGCCCTGCTGCGCGGTCCGTTCCAGCCGTTTGACAACCTGCAACCGCAGGTACCCCTCTTTTCAGCAAGGCCGCGCAGTTTGGCCCCCTGACGGAGGCCAATCGAACAAAGGACGCTTTAAGTCTAGGCCCGGGCTTCCGCAACCAACCAGTGGGTGCGTTCGTTAGAGGTGCGGCGCAGTGCCAGGGCCGATACCGCAAACAGCGCCATGAATCCCCAATCCCCGATGATGGTGCCGCGGAGAAACGGCAGCCCGGCGGCATAGCAGCTCACCAAACCGGACAACGTCTTGTCGTAGGGCGTGTTTGCGAGACTCATGCCAAAGAGCCACACGGCGAAATTGCTAATGAGGAAAAACAGGAAAGGCGTCGCGATCACCGCACTGAGCTTGGCGCCGACCTTCCGGTTACGCGCCCACAGGCCGAGCAGGCCGATCAGCAGGAATGCGCCGTAGTCGAACGCGCGCGGCCAGTAGAACATCGGGTAGCCCATCCAGACGTTAAGCAGAATGTCCGTCACGGCCAGTACGGCCAGTGGCACCCACAGCGCGTAGCGGCGTCCCAGATGCATGCCGCCCAGCAGTGCCATCGCGCCCACCGGCGCGATGTTCCACCAATGGAACTCATGCGCCGTCAGCCGAAATATCCCCGCCCCCAACACCATCAAGATCGCTAAAATCATAAGTGCGTTCTCCGATTAAGTCTGTGCTGATTCTGGGAGCGCCACTGGGGAAAATCAACTCGAAAAGAGTCTGTGTCAACTGCTTGCGTGCGAAGCGTTAGCGCGTCGGGCTGAGCTGTGCTACGGTACAGGGTGTTTCCAAGCGAACAGGCCTACAGTCGGATTCAGCGGCGTGTCGATCGCCTCGCCTTTCTTATCGTGGCGACGGACATTTCCGAGCGCGACATCTCCATCGAACGCCTGTTCCTGAAAACCGAGGCCGCTCGTCTATTTCCGGAACGGCTCAAATTCTACGAGATGATGTACGAAAGCCGGTTCGACCGGCTTGTCGAACAATTTCGACGGAAGAGCTAGGGCTTGCCCCGCGGGGCCATCAATTTTTCCAACCCATCCGCCACGGAGTCGGCATACTCACGAAAAATGCTTTTCATCGGCCTACCGTCCACATCGCGCGTCCCCTCGCAATCACCGAGCTGGATGCGTTCATACACCGTGCGATTGTTCATGTAGTACGGTTCGAGGAACACGACAGGACCGTTGTAGAGTCGATTGGCGGCGAGATTGCGGGCGAAGACGTACGGGTTGTCACCGATGTGAACCGAGCCGCTGGTTGGCCCGTATTCGACCGCCGGCAACTTCGTGGCGCTGGCCATGGCGGTGGCGATCGCTTCGGCCACCGTTTGTTCGATCGGATGGGAGCGTTCCAGCAGTTTGGAGAACAATCGCAGCTTCTGGTCGTCATCCTTCAACTCGGACGCAAGGTAGTCGCCGTGCACGAACACGACGAGACGATTGTCGTCCACCAAGTTCTGGCATTCGTCCCATTCGACAGCGTTAAAGTGCATGCAGATGGTGAGATCAGGCTTGATCTGCTCGTTGAGTAGTTTGGCGCGCGCCGCGATCTCGGAACTACGGTAAAAGAGATTCTCGGCTCGTTTACGAACCGCATCGGAGTGTGCAGCGTCGCGATCCAGGGGCGGGAAGGCGTCGAAACGGGTGAGCGGGGTGTCCTGTTCGGCCTGCGTCCGGAAGTCTTCGGGCCGCTTGTCGGTGACGGGCTCGAAATCATTCTTGGTCAGGAGCACCTCGATTCCCTTCGCTTCGAGTTGCGCCTTCAGCAATCTGGCGGCGGTGAGGTTCAGCACGGCTTCCTGCACAGGTCGGTCCTTGCCCCGCTGGAAGAAGCGTTCTTCCATGCGCGCCCATTCGCCACCGATGTGACCGGGATCGAGAGCGATGCGGCGAAAGGGGGAGGGATGAGGGATGAAGGATGAAGACTTGTCGCCGAAACGCAGCGTAAAGAGGGCGTTCGTCTTATCGGTCGTGGAAAAGACGGTGACGGAGTTTGTGGCAAAGGTCAGGTAATTCGTGAGCGCACCGGAAGGACAATAGACCCCGGCGAGCAACTTTTCAAAGTCGGGGCGGGAAATCGTCTGTTGGTAGCGTTCCAGCACAGACCAGCCTGTCGCATAACAAGCTGTACTCCAAGCGGCTGCGGCAAGCAATGTTAAGAGCCTGACTCGTTCCATTCGGCAGGGCTCCATTGGAGGATCTCGTTGATCTCGTCGAAACAGTGGATGACTTCCGATGCAAAGTAGCGGTCGCGGTCGAGCGCTTCGAGTTCTTCGGTCATGTCCAACTCGGTGCAATCGCGCACGTAGTGGTGCGTGGAGTTGAGTTTGCGGATGCGGGCAACACTGATGGCATCGAGGAGATCGTGGTACGCGCCTGTTTCCTCGTCTTCGATCAGTGGTAGCGCAAAAATCTGCTCGTTGGCAGCGCCAAAATCGTCCTGATCGACGGGCGCAAGCCTCACGCGCTCGTCATCGATCTCGGATTCGAGTTGGAAGAACTGGAAGGCGTTATCGAGGAGATGACGACGGAAGCCAAAGGGTTGATATTCGTCCAGTATTTCAACGATATGGGCGATCTGGCGCGAATCAAGCAATCCGCGCATCCCTTCGTCCCAGTAGATGTCCTGGCTGGATTCCGCGACCCACCAGTTCCCATCGTCGCCGAGGCGGGCGATAATCCAGTTCGGCGGAGTTGGTTTTGCCATCGCCATATGGTCGAGGGAATACTGCCAAAACTGCTTTGCATTTTGCAACGCGCATCGCCAGAATTCGCTTCGTGGCCAATGTCCTGGAATATCTTGGAAAGCGACCGCAAATCGGCGCGGGTGTGTTTCTGGCCGACAGCGCGAGGGTAATCGGCGACACCGAGATCGGCGAGCAGTCGAGCATTTGGTTTGGCACCGTCTTGCGCGGGGACATCAACCGCGTCGTGATCGGCCATCACACCAACATCCAGGACAACAGTGTCTGCCACGTAGCCGACGAATTTGCGTGTGTGGTGGGCAATTACGTGACGGTCGGGCATCGCGTAATCCTGCACGGATGCACCGTGAGCGACGAGGTGCTGGTGGGGATGGGGGCCGTGTTGATGAATGGCGTGGTGGTGGGCGAGCAAAGCATTATTGGCGCGGCCGCGTTGTTGACCGAAGGGGCTGCAGGTGCCACCGGGGTCGCTGGTGTACGGGTCCCCCGCGAAGGTGACCAGCCAACTCGGGCCGATGGAACGGGCCAAGATCAAGGGTTGGGCGGAGAAATACTGCCGCGTGGCGGGAAATTATCTCGGACTCAGCCGCTGACCGGGCTGACTTACGAGCCGGAGGGGATCTGCTCCGTCGCCGTGATGCGGGTGCTGGTCGTCGCCTCGTTATTGGCCGTGCGGATCTGGATTTGGTCGCCCTCCTCCGTGTGAGAGGCATCCAGCGCCCCGACGGGGACTTCCAGGACGTACACGGACTTCTTGACAACGCACGTGCGATAGGGCGGCAGGGCCTTGACGGCGCGAATCACGTGCAAATCCTTGTCGAGAAAGAGCACGTCAATGGGGAACCGCATCCCGATCGTGTGAATGCCGTAGCACCGGTCCAGGAGCAAGCCTTCGCCCGTCTCAAATCGCCCGCGGTTGAGCAATCCCACCATGCGTTTGAGCACCGTATTGGCGAAATGGCACTTGTCAGAGACAATCGTTTTCTTGGTGGCGTTGACCAATACCATGACAATCCGCTCCTGCGCCGGCTATTGCCCCAATTGGTTCCACACGCTGACCAATGCGGGGCCAAGCAGAACGATAAACAGCGCCGGGAAAATGAAAAATACGAGCGGAAAAACAATCTTGATGGGCGCCTTCATCGCCTGTTCCTGAGCGCGCTGGCGGCGGCGCGTGCGGATCGAATCGGCCTGAATGCGAAGCGTATTGGTAATGCTGCCGCCCAAACGGCTGGCGTGCACCACCGCGCTAATAAACGTCTTCAGGTCGTCGACTCCCGTACGATTGCCGAGGTCATCCAGCGCTTCCAAGCGGGGTTTTCCCAAACGGATCTCGTTGAGCGTTTTGGAGAACTCCTCGGCGAGGGGCCCTTTGATTTTGCGCATCGTGTATCCGACGGCGGCATCAAAACCCATGCCCGCCTCCACGCTGATCGACAGGATGTCGATCGAATAGGGCAGATTCGTCAGTATTTGATCCTGCCGGATCCTCACTTTTCGGCCGAGCACGAACTGTGGCAGGATGTATCCGCCAAACGCACCGATCAACAGGTAGGCCATATTCCACGGATCCGTGTACTTGAAATCGCCTCCGGGCGTCGTCCCCAGCGCCAGAATCATCAGGAACATCAGAATCACACAGCCCGCCGCGCTGAACCAGCACAGCCCGATCAATTGCACGGCCGTCACGCGGGGAAACAAGCCCGCCATGACGAGCTTCTTTTGCGTGCGTTCGGCTACTTCTGTCGGTGTGTATCCGCGGAACAATCTCGCCACGGAATCGCCAAGGGGCAAGAGCACGCGCTGGACAAACGGCTTCGCCAGTTCCTCCTCGGGCGTCTCCGCATCGGCCGTCATGACTCGTTCGATGCGTTTCCCGACAGCGAACTGAGAGGAGGTCCGGTAAAATCCGACAGCAAGCAGAATGATGGCAACAAAGATTGTGAAGATGGCTAAGATAAGCATGGGCTACACCTTGATGGAAATCACCTTGTAGATGACATACGCACCGATCAGTTGGAGACACAAGCCGATGAACAGCAACACCACACCCATCGGGAGATTGTGCCCAAACAGTTGTCCCACAATGGGGGGACCGAGCATGGAGCCGAAATAGTCGGGTGCATACAGCGTTAGAATCCCCACGACCGCAAACGGCAACATCCCAACGACGATTCCCGAGAGCTTGCCTTGCGTGGTCAACACGCGTATGTCGCCCTGGATGCGCAACCGCTCGCGGATTGTTTCCGCGACCTTTTCCATGATTTCGGTCAGGTTGCCACCGACGTCCTTCTGGACGAGATACGCGCCGATGACAATGTCCAAATCCTGGCTGTTCACGCGCCGACCGAGATTCAAGAGCGCGTCATCAACGGTCACGCCGAGGTTGACCTCCCGTAACATGCGGTTCAATTCCTTCGAGATCGGATCGCTCATTTCCTTGGCGACGAGTTCCAGACCCTTGACAAACCCATAGCCGGCCCGCAGGGAATTGGTAAGCAGCATGAGCGCGTCGGCGAGCTGTTTGACGAACTTGGCGCGCCGTCGGGTTTGATGCGAGCGAACCACGAACACCGGGACCACAAAGCCGCAAACCGCGAGAATGATACCGCTGTGCAGGTAGCCGAGGGCGTAGCGACCAACCAGGAACCCGAAGGCGGCGAGGACCACCCGCAACAACAAATACTCGGATGGACGCATCGGGATGTCGGCGCGCGCGAGTTCATCTTCCAAGTGGGTCATGTAGCCCGGTCCCAGCAGCATGCGAAACAGCCGGGGGACCTGACTGGACGGCCGCAACTCAGCCTGGGCCGTTCGGGCAGCCTCTTCCTCGATGGTGGCGTATGTCTCCAACCGTTCCTCGAGGATGGCCCGGCGGCGGTTTGCCCGCAAATAGAGGCCGTAGCCGAGCAACCCACAGGCTGCCACGGCAAGGAACACAATGATCAGGAGGTTGTTGTCCATACTACCGAATCTCACTTGTTCTCTTGAAAATTTCCGGAGGCAAATGAATCCCGGAAGCATTGAAGCGTTCAATGAACTTCGGAACCATGCCGGTGGCCTGCATTGTTCCCAAGACCTTGCCCCCTTCGCCGATGCCCTTTTGCTGGTACGCAAACAGGTCCTGCAGCACAATGACCTGGCCTTCCATGCCCTGGATTTCGCTGACACTAACGACCTTGCGGCTGCCGTCGCTCAGACGACTCACCTGCACAATCAGGTGAATGGCCGCCGCCACCTGCTCGCGGATTGCGCGTGAGGGCAGTTCCATCCCCGCCATCATCACCATGGTCTCGATGCGGGCGAGCGCGTCGCGGGGCGTGTTGGAGTGAATCGTGGAGATGGAACCTTCGTGGCCGGTGTTCATGGCCTGCAACATGTCCAGCGCCTCGCCGCCACGCACTTCGCCGACCACGATACGGTCGGGGCGCATACGCAGGCAGTTGCGGACGAGGTCGCGAATCCTGATTTCGCCCTTGCCTTCGATGTTGGGCGGGCGCGATTCCAGCCGCACGACGTGTGGTTGGTGCAGCTTCAATTCCGCGGCGTCCTCGACGGTGACCACGCGCTCGCCCTCGGGAATGAAGGAGGAAAGCACGTTCAACAGCGTCGTTTTGCCGGCGCCCGAACCGCCGGAAACCAGGATGTTCAGTTTGATTTTCACACACGCGGCCAGAAACGCCGCCATGCCCTGGGTCATCGTGCCAAAGCCGATGAGGTCTTCGACGGTGTAGGGGTCAACCGAGAATTTACGGATCGTCAGCACCGGGCCGTTGAGCGAGAGCGGGGAGATGATGGCGTTGACACGGGAACCATCGGGGAGGCGTGCATCGACCATCGGGCTGGACTCGTCCACGCGGCGACCGAGTGGGGTGACAATCTTGTCGATGACGTGACGGATATGTTCGAAGTCTCGAAATTGAATGTCCGTCAATTCCAGTTTGCCAAAGCGCTCGCAGTACACCTGGTCAGGTCGGTTGACCATGACTTCCGTGACCGTTGGATCGCGCAGGAGCGGCTCAATGGGACCGAAGCCGAGGATTTCGTCGGCCATGTCGGAGACGAGCCGGTTGCGCATCTGACGCGAGAACGGCAATTTCTCCGAGCGAAGTTTTTCCTCGACGAGCTCTTCGACCCGGCGACGCAATAACGCTTCATCCCCTTTTTCGAGCAGCTTTTGGTCGATATTCTGGACCAGATACGCCAGGATCGCGTTCTTGGACTCCGAATATAACTGGGCACTGATTTCGGGGGTAGTTGCCATAATATCTCACGCTCTGTTCTAGCTGGAATTCATTGCATGAACGAAAACCATTTTCCCGTCCGCTTCTTCTCGAGGGAGGCGCCCGGCGCCATCGCCTCTGCCAGGGCCAACAACGCCTTGGCCACCGGCTTGTTTGGGCTGGAGCTGACGAAGGTTTGTCCCAGGTTCACCGAGGAACCCACGAGCACGTCATCGCTCGGGATTTGAGCCGTCACCGGAAACTCCAGGATGGTCTCGACCTCCGTGGAAGAGATTTCCTTCGAGTTGGTTGTCCGATTGACGATAACACGGATTTTTTCTTTCGGGTAGTTGGCGGCCAGCAGGTTCTTCAAATACAGCTTGCCATCGCGCAGACGCGGCAGATCCATGCCCACCACAACGAGAATCAGGTCCGAGTAATCCATCGCGGCGAGCGTGGATTCCAAATTGGCGTAGCCCGTATCGACGATAATATATTCGTAATGTTCCCGAAGCGCTTCGAGGATGCTTTGCACCATGTAGCGGGACAACGTTGATCCATCGAATGTCCCGGTCAATGGCGCGGGCAAGACCGACACACCGGACGGGTGTTTCGACATGACACTGTCCACGACATCATAGTCGATGCCCCCGAAGCCGGGAAGGAGGTCGCCGAGTGTCCGCTTCGGTGACACATCCAAGAGCATGGCGACATCGCCGCCCCAGAGGTTCAGGTCCACCAGCGCCACATTCTCACTAGCCCTGGCGAGGGCGACAGCGAGATTGGTGGCAATCACGGTCTTCCCACAACCGCCGCGCGGACCGGTGATGGTAATGACCCGACGCTTCGGGGCTTCGGGTTGTGCTATCGCCGGGGTGGGGGCAGTCGGGCCGGCTCGCTTGGACGCCTTGGACTGGATGGCCGCCACTTTGCGGACTTCTTCGAGGAGGCGGTCGGCTGTAAGCGGGCGGGTAACGAATTCCTTGATACCGGCACGCAACATCTTATGCCAGACTTCCTGACCTTCCGAGCCCGTGAGAATGAGGATAACGCCCACCTCGGGCAGATCCGCGCCAATCTGTTCGGCGGCTGCCAGCCCGTTGACCACCGGCAGATCCTCCTTGATGAGGACGACGTCAGGCCGGTGGCGGCTGACGAGATCCAAACACTCCTTGCCGTCCCGCGCTTCCCCGACAACCTGGATATCCGATTCGCCCGAAAGCAGGCTCTTCAGTTTTTCCCGTTCGCCCAACTCATTTTCGGCGATGATGACGTTGATGTGATCCATGTCTATGGCCTACATCCCCTTGCCGGTACCCTAGCACATTCGATACCGGCAATCCTCCTTCATCACTATCCCTGATTCTACTCCGCCGACCGGGCCGGAGAGAAGTTCGTTGATGTATCCGGTGCCGGAGCTGCGGTCGCTGCAGCCTTCGAATCACCGCCCGCTGGCTTCGCCGATGACGACGCGGACGGCTTGGCGTTCTTCACCTTGGATTTGGCCGGCGAATCATCGGATGAATCGTGATAGGGGAATCCGAGATGATCGGGATGATGCAGACCCCAGTCGTCCTTGACGGCATTATCATGCTCGCGCTGGTCGGCTTTATCCTCATCACGACGGCCAATCACGCCTCCCTTATGCCACGTGGTCACCCACTGTTTCATTGCGGGCGACTGCGCCCCGGTGGCCACGAGGTTGTCCTGGGAGTCTCTCATTACTTCCGGTGTCATAAAGAACAGAACTTCTCGCTTGGCCTGGTCGAACTGCTTGTCGCGAAACAGCGCGCCCAGCACCGGAATGTCACCCAACCAGGGCAACTTCCGCATAAAGTCCTTGCTGACGTTGTTTTCCAGCAAGCCGCCGATGACGATCGTCTGCCCGTCGTTGACTTGCAGGACCGTGTCCGCAGATTTGTCAGCAATGACGGGGAGCCCACTGAAGCTTTGTCCGGTGAGCTGACTGACTTCCGCATGAATGGTCGTGTTGATGCGGTTTTCGCTGTCGGCCACCGGCTTGATCTTCATGCGCACGCCGACCTCTTTGAATTCCACCGTGAACGATTGGGGTAACTGTTCGACAATCGGAATCTCCGACCCAACCAGAAAGCTCGCTTCCTTGCCGCTGAACGTCACCAACGTAGGCTCGGATAGCAATCTCGCGTAGCTTTTGGAAATCAACACATCCAGAAGCACGTCCAGGGTGACGGTATTGGCATTGATTGTGGTTCCGGGCGTTCCAAATTCGCTCCCCGTGGGAATGAAACCACTGATAATGGAACCACCGCCAATGTACTGCATGGCGTACTGCACCTGACCTTCAGGCCCAAACCACTGGAACCCGATGTTCTTGATGGCTTCGGTATTTACTTCCGCAATGCGGGTGCGCACCCTGATTTGGCGGGGCTTCGCGATCTCCAGCAGATTCACAACCTGGGGCTTGAAGGCGGTGGCGACCTGCACCGCGCGTTGCGCGGCCAGTTCGTCGTCCACCTTGCCATCGAGCACCAACGAATCGCCAATGGCCCGCACGGTAACGTTCGAGTTCCCAATCATCTCACGAATCGTCAGCGCCGCGGCGTCGTTGATCACTTCGATGCGTGTCAACTGGGTTGGCGAGCCGTCGTTTTTGACGATCGTCAAGCTGGTGACACCGGCCTTCTTGCCGATGACACTGAGTTCCTTGTCAGAAAGGGGTATTACGTCGGCGCACAGGGGGTCGGCAATGGCGACCTTGGCGATATTCTCGCCGGGAATCGTGACCGCCTCGCCGACGCCCACCTGAATGCTCTGTTGAGCCTGGGCGTACGGAGCCGAGAACAGTCCGAGAGCCAACACCATCATGATCATCCCCACTATTGCGCTCCATTGGTTTTTCTTCATCTGTATGTGTCCTTTCGGTGTGTCCTTTTGTTTCGAAACCCCTGCTGGCGGTTCCTATTGTGTGCCCACCGTCTGCTCTTGTGTGCCTCGGAAAATTGTGATTTCCGACCGCTGACGGTTTGACGGCGAAATAATGATCGGGGTGGATTGCGCATCGGGAGAGCGCGGGGCCACTTCAAATGTCTTCGACCCTTGGATATCGCGCATGGTGACAGCTTGGTTGTCAATGATTTTCTTATCCGAAGGAGCGCGAAGCATCACGCGCAGCACGCCCGCGCGATCCGCTGCCGTCAGGAGCTCGGCTTCTTCGGGCTTGACCGCGAGCGTCATTGAGCTCTTGGCACCCGTCGGCCCCTGGGTATTCTGGTCGGCCTGGTTAACGGCCAGCACCAGAACGTTCTGAAGTACCAGCCGCGTTGTTTCCTGATGCGTGTTGGGTTCGGAGTATGTCGCCAAGATGTCCACGTGGTCGCCGGGCTTGATGGCATTGCCGGCGGCGCTGATTTCGCTGGCCCCAATGGCGATGGCCCTCATACCTTCCGGGATGTCATACGAGAGACTCGGTGTCTGACCCTGCGCCAGCAGGTCTGTCGATCGAATCTGCTCTTTGGCCTTGAGCCGCACCAAGGTAACGCGCCCCTCGACTTCCTTGCGGTCCTGCACGGCTCCGGGGGTGAGAAGGTCTTTGGGATAGGGCATCAATGTAACCATGTCGCTGGTGATCTTGGTGCGCGAGGGAATGTCCTCCCGTGCGACCACGATCGGAATCCAGTGCTCCTTGGCCTGTTTTTCTCGATTGTTTTCGAGCCGGTAGATCATGTAGGCCGCGATTAGCCCCAAGGCAACCGCCGCCAGAATAATACCGCCAGCACTTGGTTTCTTAGCCATTGAGTCCTCCTTGTTCGACTTTAATTGAACTAAAGGCAAGCAAATGCTGTGCCTTCAATGGGCAAAAAGCAATATCAAAATTGAGAAAGGCGGGAAGTCATGGCCCGATTACACCCTCATGACGGCGCGACAGCCATGTTTCAGGGCATTGCTGCCCAAACGTTCGACGCCCCCCCCGCGTGCGAGCCTTATCTACACACGAGCGATCCGCCTATCAACCCAAATTTTACAGCGCTGGCCGTCATCCTCGCATATGTGAACCCGCAAATTCCATGGGACGGACTTCCAATTCGTGATGATGTCCCTACCGTAAGACTCTGATCGATTATCACAGACCCGTTGCCAAAATGCACCGGGGTGGTGATCTGGTAAGGCACCGCTGAGTCGCTCATCCGAACCGGCCACAAGAACAGGCGGCCAATCCGAACATTGCCGAAAATGTTCAATGGTCACAACCCACGTCTCTTCGAATCGCTGACTTGAGGCAGCTTCATGACCATCAATACAACGCCCAAGACCACTTCTCGCAAACCGTGCGGCCATGGCAGCCAGCGCGACGATAACGGCTCAGAGAGTCAACACGATGCGCCGATTGGACCACCATTTCAGGCTCATCGATGTGCCAAAGCCAGGAGTTAACAAGCAAGGGATAGAAAAGCCAAGGGGGTGAAGAGGTTGCTACCTACTTCACCCCCATCTTGGGCATGTTTTAATTGCCAAGTTACGGCAAGTTCGCATTCACGCTCGACAGCGTGTTATTGATATGTTTGCCGAGACCCTGCAGCACGATCACCGCCACGACAGCAATGAGCGCCAGAATCAGCGCGTATTCAACCAAGCTCTGGGCCTTGCGCGACTTCATGCCGGCGTACATTTTTCGGAGAATTTTCTTCATCACATTCACCTCCTTCGTCTAATATCTGATCCTCTTTTTCGTCTACCAACCCGACGGACTTACGTTTGCGGGTCCTTACGTCAGCAGCATATGTGCCATTGAGTTGGCACCGGTGGCGAGGCACAGAATAGGCATACAGACTGACATGCGCAACATGCTTTTAATAAATATGTTAAGATACACAATCAACTTGCTGGCGATAAGGGGCATCTGGAGTGGATACTTCAGCTAACTCCTATTCCTGACCAATCATATGGACATGTCATGCTGGGGTGTTCAGTTTCTGGACACTTTTTCTCAACGGCTGGTCCTGCGGTTCTCACCTGCGCGAATTGACGTAATTCTTCTGTGGACACTTGGTTGTCAGCGCCGAAGCTCAACTTCCACAGATGGAATGAAATATAGGCCTCTCTCTACCCCTATCGCGGCCCTTATACTTCTTGTCGAAAGGTATGGACTGAAGATCCCGATACTTTCAGCAGGCGGCACCAGAAGGAGGAGACCCTTCTTCCCCTTCAGATCCGGCTTCTCCACAAACTCAAGTCGACCATCCAGCACGCGCCACATTCGTCTGCCCGGTGGGGTCAAAACCGTGGAATCCGCCGCCAACTGGTATTGCTCGTATTCGGGCAGGTGAAGCTGAAATATTCTGATGCCGTACACATAAAACTCTTCCGCATGGCCAATGACGATTTCGTTGGGGGCGTACAATCTTCGGATTGCCGCATCAATACGCGAGATCTCGGTGTCATGGGTGACAATCTCATGAGCCGTTCGCGCCGTATTGAAAAAAACACGGTTCCAGAGCGCCGGCCAAGCGACAAATGACGCCACGTTCACAGCGCAGATGGCGATGATCGTTGCCGACCTGCATAAGACGCTCTTCAAACTGGTGATCACGACCGCTGTCAACAAGAACATGGCCGGAAGATAGCTCAACACATAGCCCGGCTGCTTCGTGAACCCGACTACGGTTCCGAAGATCACCATGGGCACGAGCCATGCCGCCAACACTTGCAAGGCCAGCGCGTTCTGGCTGTCCCACGCGCGCTTCTGTTCGTCGGTCATTCGAATCGCGCGATAAAGTAGCGCCGCCGCCAACACCACGGCGGCAAACATCAGGCCGTTCAGGCAGAATCCCCCTACATTCGCCACATTCTGCCGCAGCGCCTCCCAACCATTCCCCCAAACGGTCGCCGACGCGTTGAACGCCGCGTGGAGACGCGCGATCGAGAGATACGTTCTGAGCCCGCCGGACAGGCGCACCATCGGCACAAACCACAAAAGCCCCAGTCCGGCAGCGACAATCGCTGCCACGGCCAGCTTGGCCGCCCGCGCGCGTCGGAACCGCCAAAACCCGAACAGAACGAGTGGCACCAGTTCCGGCGCGCTCTGTTGCCGAACACCGCCCAGGACCGCTAACAGTGCTCCGACCGCAACCGCATCCCACCATGTGCCTCCACGCTCCATCGCCAACCACAATGCCAGCACGACCGCGCAGACCAGAAAGCTGTCCACAATGTACGTTAACGCCACGCAGCTATGAAACCACACTTGTGGACTCGTCAACGCCATGCCGGCCGCCGCCACGCCCGCCCAGCGTCCGAACATCATCGTTGCCAGGAAATACACCACCACGGGCAATGCGCTTCCGAATATGACGCTGACCCACACCAGGCTCGCATGCGGATCCTCCACGAAACAGTTCACGAGCCGTCCCAACATCACGTACAAGAAGTAGCCCGGCGCATGCGGTTGGCTCAACCGGATGTCGAATTGGCGGATCGCCAGCGCGAACTGCGCGCTGTCCCAGTGGTACGCAAAATGGCTGCGAAACGGGATCCGCATCGCCAGGGCAAGCAGAAAAAAGGTGAGCGCCGTCCAATAATCGCGCCGTTGTCGCGGCACTGCATGACCTCCACCGCTGGATTTCACCTCTTGTGATGTCATGGAATCGTTGATCGCACCCCACTATTCGTCTGCGCGCGTGGATCCGCCCTGGGCGCTGCGCGATAGACATAAAATGCGTCACCCAGCCCACATCCCTCACAGCGTCGCTCCATTACATACCGCCGGTTTGCCGTTTCAAGCCAGCGCGCCGGAAATTGTCGCGTTGGCACCTTCTGCTCCAATGGGAAACTGGTGATGATGGCGTCGAACCGCCCGTCCGCAATCCGCCGCACCAAGTCTGAATCGTCGAACAGACCCGCGCCGCGAAGCGCCTCGAGATGGCGCGGATGCACAACGCATGGCGTCGGACATTGACGAACCGCGAGATACAAATCCTCCACGAGCACCTGCTCGTACACTTCTCCCAAACAGGCCGTCAGTCGCTCCCAATTTCGCGCCTGTTGGGCGCGTATCGCGCGATGATCAACCATGTCATGGCACCACGCCGGAAAGCGCGCCACTTTCCCCGACAGGTTGGCGGCACATGCCACGATGGCTAATCCCAACCACCCGATGCGCAACGGTGCGACGAGCCGGCGGATTGCCGGCTGGGCCTCGTCCCGCAGCAACCCAGTCGTCAACACGCAGCCGAGGGCAAGCGGTTCGAGGTAATAGTTGAGTTGCGCGCCAGCCTTGGCCGAGGCCGCCAGCGCCAGCATACAGCTGATCATGAAACTTCGCCGCACCAACGCCAACCGTTCTTCGCGGTAAAACACAACGTAACTTATCACGGCACCGGCAAACACTACCATGCCATGAATCATCGCTTCTCTCAAAAAACCCCACACCTGATCCGACCCGGCCCACACCGCCACGGCCTCGAACGCATTCTCCACAAATGCCCCCCGGCTCAGCCACTGGGTGACCGCAACTCCAACGATCGCGCCGATCGTCCAGCCTCCAACAACGGCGACGGCGCGACCGAACCGTCTCCTTTCGATCTCGGTAATGGCAATCGCCAGCAAGACGGACAGGGCAGCAGTCTGCTTGTGTAAAAAAGCCGCCACGAGCAACGCCACGGTCAAGACCACAGCCCGCGCAGATTCCGAGCGTTGATATACCCATAGCGCGCCGAGCGCCAACAGGATCGCGGTCGCGTCCGGCCGGTAGGCAACGGCCCAACCCGACGCCACGGTCCCACTCAACCACAGCAACGCGACCGTCACCGCCGCCGGCCCCCGACAACCAATCCGTCGTCCCAGCGCATAAATCACCATGGCCACGCCAAGCCACGACAGATACGTGTACAACCGGCCACATATGATCGTGCCGATCCACGAGGTGTGGAGTACTCGCGCGATCGTGCCCGGCACCACGTAAAAAAGCGGGCCGTACAACGTCACCGCATACGGTGCATGAGAGAAATCGTGATACGGCGACCCGCCATCACGCGCGCACCGAAGCCCGTAGAGCGATTCAGCGTCCGTGGACAACAACTCGCCGTCGAAGTCCAGATACCCCAGGAGATGAATCTGCCACAGCATCGTCGCTGCCAGCAGGATGGCCAGCAAGAACCATGTCGCCACGCTGACGAGCTTCGCAATCCATTCCCCTCTCATAATCTCTGCCTCATCACGGCTCCACTAACAGACTTGGCCACAAGCTTCTAGCGAAAACGGGACAACGCCTCACCCATCTGGAGTGACGCCGAACCCTTCTTCATTCACCAACGGAAACAGCAGTTCACCACCCTGTCGTGGTTGGGTCTTCGGCGTAACCGTCGCATCAAACCGCGCTCGCCGACCGCCGATTATCCCTCTCCTCGCGCGCGGTCTTCGCCTCGCTAGCGAGAAAAAAGCAAAAACCGCACAGCCCATACAAGGGTACGTAGTTCAACAAGATCATCCCGATGGAAGACCCTCCCCAGACTGATTTGTCCCAAGGGCCGTCGGAATTCATGGCCAGGAGCAGCGCTGAGAACACGAGCGTCCGTCGCCAGGAAGGCGATGCCGCCAACCGGGCCACCGCTAATCCAACCGGGAAGATCAACAGGACAAAGTAATAGGCCCATGCCGTCAGACCGCCCGCGAGCGTTGCCGCGCACAACATGCAGAATTGCAAGTCTTCATCTCCTTTCACCCTGATGCAAAACGCATAGGCCGCCAGGACTGCGGCCAAACCGACGCTCGCCCCCGCAATCCACCACAGCCGGTTTGGTTCGAGCGACGCGCTGCCGCTTTGCAACGCCTGCCCCAAATTGATAATGAACGACGGCAGCGTGAAGTTGAATGCGTGACCGACCGACCACCAACGGATGATGGGAACGGCGATTCGGAAAAAGTCTGTCCACATCGCTGGTCCCGTCACGAGAAAGATCGCACCGGCCCCCGCCAGAAGCGCCACGATTTTCCGTAACCGGTGCCAGCCCGAAATCCGGCTTCGCCACACAAACCACGGCAGCAGCGCGAGCGGATAGATCTTGGCCATTCCCACCAACAGTACCACCGCACAGGCGCGGGCATGATGGCCATCCTTGTGCCAGGCATAGGCCGCCAGCAAGGCCGCCGATAATGTCATCTCCACATGTGCGAATGCAAAATGCCAGAATACAGGAGCCGAAGCGAGTACCCCGGCGCAGAGAAATCGCCAACCCCGTTGTGTGAGCCGCCCCTTCAGCAAACGCCTCGTCAGCCACAAAATCGCCGCCAAACTGACAACTTGCACGGCCACCCACGCCCAAAAGGCCGGTCGCGGCGGCAACGTCGCCAGCGGCGTCAACAACCAAAGCAACAACGGCGGGTTGGTGGCAACAGTGATTGACTCCGCGTGCACAAACCCATACTTCTCGGATTCTGCCGCCAGCGGCGTTCGGTACGGGTTGCGACCTTCCAACAGCAGCCGACTGGAGACATAGTAGTGATTAAAATCGTAGGTGAACGTTCGCGTCGGCAGTAGCTGTACAATCCATATGATATGCACGAATGCAATCAATGCCGCCGCCATATCGAGCACGGGGCTGCGCCACACTCGATTCCATCCGCTCATGGTCCGCCCTCCACCGTGTTTTCACTGCCAAACTTTCGACAGCCCAGTAGTTCCCGCCAGAAAAAAGCTGCCAACGCGAGAAGTCCATAGAGCGGCAGATTGCTCGCCAGCAGGCACAGGAACATATGCCGCCCGAGAAAGGCCGAATCCGGTGGATCAACACAGTTGAAAGCCAGTATCACAAGGACCAGGCAAATGACCTGGCCCCCGGTCGGCCTCGCCGCAATGCGGAGCGCCGCTACCGTCAGGGGAAGTGCAACAAAAATGAAGTAATGGCCCTGCACCGTGACCGTTCCGATCAACATCGCGGTGCATAACAGGCAGAATTGCGCTTCTGGGTCGCGCCGTGATGTCACACAAACACTGTACGCAGCCGCAAAGACCCCAACACCCGCCAGGGTCCCCGCAAACCACCACCATTGTCTGACTTGCACAGACGGATTAAAGTTGTCACGCAGATATCCCAGGTTGGTGATCAGGGCCGGCAGCGAAAAGTGAAACGTACGCCCGACTTCCCCGCCAACGCCCATGGGTATCCCATACCGAAGGAAATCCCGCCAGAGGCCGGGGCCCGTCAAGGCGACCGCTGACAAGACAAACCCCATTACTCCGAGCAACCGATACCATCGGACGCGCGCACCACCGCCGCCAGACCACACGAACCATGGCAACAAGATAAATGGATAAAATTTGAGAACCCCGGCGGTGGCCACGGCCACGCACGCCCAACCATGCCGACCAGCGCGTTGCGCGGCGTAGGCACCCAAGACCAAAACGGCCAGCAGCAGTTGTGGCTGCGAGTAGTACAGGTTGTAGGTCACCGTTCGCGACGTGATCGTCAACGCTGCCACAAACAGCCAACCCCGCGCGGACAGCCTTTGTCCGAGCACCCGGCGGATCAACCACAGTATGACCGCCAGGCAAATGAATTCCAACGCCACCCATACAGCGAACGCCGCCCGTGGCGGCAACGCCGCCAGCGCCGCGAACACCCAAAGAAATGTCGGCGGGTAACCGGCAATCGGTATGTCCCGGGAGTAGCGGAACCCCAACGCCTGGCTTGTCGCTTCGATCGATGTCGTGTAGGGATTCTGCCCCTCCAACAACATCCGGCCACTTGCGTAGTATTGATTGAAATCAAAGTCCGACCAGCGCGGGGGAAGCACCACGCACCACCAGACGAGAACCGACAACGTGAGTGCCACTGCCGCGATATCGAATACTCGGTAGGTCGCCAGCCGCCGCCACCAGTTCATTGTCCTGCTCACGAGCCCCTTTCCACTAGCAGAGTTCCCGGAGTAGCTCTAGCGGAAACCGCAAAAATGATTGGCGGCAAGTTTCGGCAGCCTCCACTTGCATCATCGTGGACGCCCCCCCGCTTCGCACTCAAGGCGTGGCCAACATCGTCGCGGGTGGCAATGGCGGAAAATAGCGCTCATAATACGCGGGAAATCGATAATACGCCAACTGCCGCCGCCGCCACGTCTGCAACAGCTCGCGTAGCGAACGTGCGAGTTGCGGACGCCGCGCGCTGAGTTCGTCGGTCTCGCCGGGATCATTCTCCACGTCGAACAGGCTTTCCTGCCTGAGGCGACGATCATAGGTGTATTTCCACCGCCCCATCCACAGCACGGCATCGGTGCGTGTCTTGGGATTTTCGGTGTGAAAAAACAGCCATCGCCGCTCGCGGGGCGGGCGGTTGGACGCGAGCGCGTCGATGCCCTGGAAATTCGGATGCATTGGCAACCCGAGCAGCCCCAGCGCCGTGGGCAGGACATCGATGAGTTCGACGGGGTAATCATCGACATGTGGCATGATCGCGCCCGGCGCGTACAGCAGGCACGCCGTACGAATCACGGGTTCGATTGGTTCACGCCCATGCGTGACGTACCCGCGTTCGTGGAATGCTTCCCCGTGGTCGCCGGTTACAATGATGACGGTGTGCGTCAACTGGCCGCCCGCCTGTAGCGCGTCCACCAGGCGCCCGATCTCCCGGTCACACTCATGCAGAGCGTTGTAGTACGCGTTGCGCATGACCTCGACCTTTTCGATGGGGTAATCGAAATATCCAGGAGAAAAATCAACGGTCGATGGCTGGAAGATTTTCTCAGCGCCACGAGGCAGCCGGTAGGGAAAATGCGACGTTGCAAATTCAACCCGAGAAAGAACGGCATGCCATGCGTGCCCTGCTCGGCCACCCACGCGATTGCCCGGTCCACCGTTTGCGAGTCGGGAAGATTGTCGAAGCTCAATTCGCCGGACGTCCATACGCCAAGCCGCTGCGGATCGAAAAACAAATCCAGCCGCGGAGTTCTGAGAAAATTATCCATGCCGCCCCAGCCTTCGTTCTGTGAGGAAATGATGGCCGTGGCGTAACCGGCGGGCTTCAGAACGTCGTAAAACAGCGTCTTTGGCCAGGGATCGTTCGGATGAAAGTACAGGTGGCGCAATGTTCGCAACGGGAAAAGCGAGGAATACAATGCGGCCGTCGCGTCGTCCGTGTACGTCGTCTGCGAATACGCCCGGGTGAATTGCACGCCGCCACGGGCCAGGGCGTTCAATGCCGGCGTCACCTCCTGCCCTTGATGCCGCAGCCCGATTACGTCGTGACGCATCGACTCAACGGTAATCAGAAGTATGTTTGCACGATTGGTAACGTGCGTGGTGCTGTTCCAAGCGTCGGCCTGTGTCAATGGCCGGAGTTCAGATGGTTCGATGCATGGCCAGATGCGCTCGTCCACCCGCGAGCCTATCCAACTGCCCGCTATTGTAACCACAGGATGCAAGCTGTTAAGAAGCCCATCCTCCAAACGCGTTGCCACTGACATGTCGGTGGCCTGGTCGCTGGCCCAAAGCAACAGCAGCCACAGCAACCCAAGACCATACCATGTCATCCGCCGCCGCTGACGCAATGTCCGCGCGTTGCCGACCGCCCAGGGGACGCCCACCAGCCACGCCCCCCCGCCAACAAGCGCCGCCGTGAGTGCCAACAACACAGCCGCGCCACCTAACACCCCGCCGTGCTCAGCCTGTCGTGCGTAGAGCCACAGCAGACGAAAGTTGCCGACGGTAAAACGCAACGTTTCCCAGTCGATAAACCGACTCGTGCGAAGATACACGCCCCAGCTCAACCCGTAGAGTGCGAAGGCGATGGCGAGGAGCGCCCTCCATGCCAGTCTTGCCAGAGGATGCCGCAACCGACTGACCACCGCCCAGACGACCCAGCCCGTCGTCACCCAAAACCACGCCAGGAATGTCACGGCCAGCCACCACGCCCACTTTGACACGCCGTAGATACTGTCACTCACACACCCGAGCAGTATCGCTTCTGTTTCCCACCCAATCACCACGAACACCAGTACCCGTAGATTGGGAGAGATATACGCCGCCAAACGACGCCACCATGTCACTTCGCCACCGCGTCGTGCCGTTTCGTCTCGCAAGGTCACCATCAACCTTCTAAGCTGCCCGTCTGGTAAAGTCTAGTGTGGTGTCACTGAAATGCCTTTCCAATGTCCATCTGGTCAAAATGAAGCGATTCATTGTAACGAAGCGTTAGGGACAGCACACTAGTGCGGATGTCAACCCTTCTGAGCCCGGTTGGCGATCCTGAGGTCGGCCGGCCGCAGTTCGACATTGAACATTGCGGCGTGCCTCTGTAAGCTGCCGCAAATGCCGGCGAACGGAAATGTTCCCGAGGCGGAGACCCGTCCACAACCAAACTCCGGCCCGCTCCGCGCTCCCCTGGTTCGATGTGATGTGGAAATCTTCATCGTCAGCGCGTTGATTCTCTATCTGGAACTGATGCTGATCCGCTGGATCGGCACCGAGATCCGGATCTTCGCCTACCTCGGCAACCTGATTCTGGTCGTCTGTTTCTTTGGCGTCGGGCTGGGGTGCTACTGGTCCAGGCGACCAGCGTATTTCGGGCGGATGGGATTGAACCTTTTCCTGTTGGTCACGCTTGTCGCCAACCCGCTGCATTGGGAAGCCCTCGAATTCAGGTTCGTGACATATTTGTTCAATGGTCCCGAAGACGCCCCGATCTGGCAGGAAATGGTGGGCGCGAGCGGCTTGGATTTCGTGGCGGGCATCATCCTGATCGGGATTCTCTTGTATCTGCTTGCCTTGATATTCGTGCCGTTGGGACAGATACTCGGGCAATCCATGCAGGATGCCCCGCAGGTGATCCGGGCCTACTCAACAAATATCGCAGGTAGTCTCGCCGGAGCATGGCTGTTATAACGGCCTGAATTGGGCGTCCACTCCACCGACGGCTTGGATGCTGGTCGTGGCGGCGCTGCTGACCATGACCCTCTTGGCGGGGCGAGTACGACCCTGGTTACCCGTCACCCTCACGCTCGCGGGAGCAGCGGCTATCTGGGCGGGCGGACGCTCATCCAGCGTCACGATTTGGTCGCCCTATCAGAAGCTTTCCGTTTCACCGCTCATCTCGACGTTCGGAACCAACCGGGTGCAACGAGGTTACCTCGTGCAGGTTAACGGGACCACCTACCAAGCCGCACTCGATTTGTCAGACCGATTCGTGGCGGCACACCCGGAATTGTTCTCCAAGGAGCAATCGGATCGCAATCACTATAATGTCCCCTTCAGCTTCAAACCGGATACACGCCGGATACTGATCGTCGGCGCCGGCACCGGCAACAATGCGGCCGCCGCTCTTCGTCATGGCGCTCAGCAAGTGGATTGTGTCGAAATCGATCCCCAAATCTATGCCCTCGGCCAGCGAATCCACCCCGAGCGACCGTACAGCTCCCCATCGGTGCGCATGATTGTGAATGACGCGCGCGCATTTTTTAAGCAAGCCTCCGGGCCGTATGATTTGATCTGGTTCGGCTTCCTCGACGCCCACACCATTGGATCGTCCTACAACAACATGCGCCTCGATCACTATGTGTACACGCTGGAGAGTTTTGTCGAAGCCAGAAGGCGGCTGGCACCGGGTGGTTTGCTGGTCGTCGACTTCGGGGCCCAGCGAGCGTGGATCGCGGATCGTTTATTCAGCCTGCTCCGGCAAGCGTTCGGACATGATCCGTTTGTCTACTCCGAGGAATTGGCTTCCGGGACGTGGAAACAGTTGCCAACGGTCACCCTGGTCACCGGTGAACGCCCGGTGACACCGACGGTGATCCGGGACCCTGCGTTGCGCGAGTTTGTCACCGCCGCGCAGTTGCATCCGCCTGGCACGACCCGACCCACGACCGATGATTGGCCGTATTTGTATCTGAAGCGGGCAGAAATCCCCAAACTGCATCTGATCGTCTCTTGATGTATTCTTTTGGCGGTGGTGACGGCGGGGCGCCGCACCCTGCAAATGAACACTCGGGCCGACTGGCATTTCTTCGCGCTGGGCGCGGCGTTCCTGTTGCTGGAAGTGCAGACCGTCAGCCGCGCCACGCTGTTATTCGGCATGACATGGGTGGTCAACGCCATCGTCATCTCGGCTATGTTGGTGATGATCTTGCTGGCCAATCTTGTCGCTTGGCGCTGGCCACGCCTGCCGCAATGGGTGGTCATTACCGGACTGGGTGTCGCCGTCACGGCACTGGCATTCGTGCCACTCGACTCGTTCAACTCGTTGACGGGCACGACCAAGCTGATTGCCGCCAGCGGGTTCTTGACCGCGCCGGCATTCTTCGGAGGCCTGATCTTTATTCGCTCCTTCGCCGCCTGCACGGACAAGGCCCGCGCGCTCGGTTCCAATCTCATCGGCGCGCTCGTGGGTGGCTTGCTGGAATCCGTGTCCTTCATTACCGGGATCCGCGCGCTGGTTGTTCTGGTGGGTCTGTTTTACCTGATCGCGATCCTGCGGAAACCCGCCGCAGTTCGACGTTGAACATTGCGGCATGCCTCTGTAACCTGCCGCAAATGGCGGCGAACGGAAATGTTCCCGAATCGGAGACTCGTCCACAACCAAACTCCGGCCCGGTATCGTACGGCGGCATCCTGCCGTGGCTGATGCCGTCTCTCACGCAGTGGTTGTGGCTGGTCATTCTGCTGATCCTGCTCGCGCAACCGTGGCGCACGATGATGGCCACCAGCGATGGCGACACCTGCATGCATTGGCGGGTCGGGGAATACATGCTGCAAACCGGCCACATTATCCGCGCCGACGTGTTTTCACACACGCGCTCCGGCGAGCCGATCGTCTCCAAAGAATGGCTGTCGGAAATCATCTTTGCCATGGCCGGTCGGGTGTGGGGACTGTACGGCTTGTGCGTTGTAGCCGCGCTGTTGATCGCCACGACGTTCGCCCTGTTGCACCGCCAGTTGGTGCGTGAAACCGGCAATCACGCCGTGGCGATTCTGGTCGCATTCACTGCCGCGTGGGCGGCCTGCACACATTGGCTGGCGCGCCCACATGCCTTCAGTTTCCTCCTGGCGGTATTATGGTCGGTCGCGCTCCGTCGTTTCGAACGCGGCGAGTCCGCCCGCCGTCTGCTCATTACCCTGGGGGTGTTGACGCTTCTCTGGGTCAATCTGCATGGCGGGTACCTGGCTGGTTTCATCACCTTGGGTATCTACTGGATTGGCACGGTGATTGAACTGTTTTTGGCCCGCGCCGACCAACCCCGATCGAGCGCCGTGCGTCAAAAGCTCAAGGTGTTCACCGTCGCCATCGCACTGTGCGGAGTCGTCTCGCTCCTCAATCCCAGCGGTTATCACCTCCACGTCCACAACCTTCACTTCCTTCGGTCCGACTACCTGACGAACTGGCTGGCTGAGTACGCCTCGTCCGATTTTCACGCGTTCGACTCGCACGGGTTCCTCGCCTGGCTGGCGTTGACGTTCCTGACGCTGGCGTTGGCGCGACCACGCCTGTCGCCGATATCGGCGTTGCTGCTGATTGCATGGACGTATTGGGCTCTGTATGCCGTGCGCAATATTCCGCTAGCCGTTATTTTCGTGGCCCCCATCCTCGCGACCGCCCTCGCGGACGCCGCGCCGTCGTGGGTCCGGCGATTATCGGACCGGTTGCGCGACATCTATGAGATGTCCCGGGCGTGGTGGCTGGTGGGCGTGGTGGCCATCGTGGCGATTGTTGGATTTCACCGCCTTCCCCGCCGGACGGAAATTCCCGCGAAGAAATGGCCGGTGGACGCCGTGGCCTATATCCACCAACATCCTGATCTGTTCACGGGAAACATGTTCAACTACTACGTGTGGGGCGGCTATCTGATGTACGCGTTGCCGGAACACCGGGTATTCGTCGATGGCCGCACCGATTTCTACGGCGAATCGCTGATTCACCAGTATGATGACACGTCCCTCCTCCACACGAACTGGCAGCAGGCCCTGGTACAATATCACGTGGATTGGACGCTGATGCCGGTCGATCACCGCCTCAATCTCGCGCTGGCGCTGTTGCCGGGCTGGCGTTGCGTGTATTCCAACGAAGTGGCTGCCGTGTTTCTCAAGCAACCGTGAACGACGCTTCGCCTCATCCGGATGCGCCCGGCCGTCGGTGGCTTCCATCCATCGGTGCCATGATCTGGGTTGTCCTGTTCCTGGGTTTGAATCTGACGAGTGCCCGCACCGTGCTCATCAGCGGGGACAGCGACCCCGCGCTGCATCGTCGACTCGGCGACTGGATGATTCAGCATCGCGCCGTGATCCGCGAGTACACGTTGCTGCACACCCACAGCGGCCCGTTGGTTGCGAAGGAATGGCTCAGTGAGGTGTTGTTCGCCGGCGCCGGCCGGTTGTTCGGTTGGAACGGCGTCGTCTTGCTCGCGGCCTTGCTCCTGGCGACGTGCTTCTGGCTCTTGCACCGCCAGTTGCTGGCGGAGGGCTGCCATGAGATTGTTGCCACCGGCCTTGTGTTGGCGGCCATGCTCGCGTGTTCGATGCATTGGCTGGCGCGACCGCTCTTGTTCACCCACCTCCTGGCGCTCGTGTTCGCCTGGCAGTTGCGGTGGTTTCAGCTCGGCAGGGTTTCGGCACGACGATTGTTCGTGCTTCTTCCGCCGCTGATGGTGTTGTGGGCGAACTTACACGGTGCATTTCCGACGGGTCTGGTCTTGATCGCCATGTACGCAGTCGGCAGCGCCATGGATGCGTGGCGTCGATCGGCGCCGATGGGAAAGTCCAAACAGCTTGCCGCACTGTTCGTGATTTGCGCCGTCGCTTGCCTGGTAAATCCGGACGGCTGGAGGTTGCCTGCGCACATTGTGAGCTTCCTGGGATCGCGCGAGCTGTCAACCGTGACCACTGAATTTGGTTCGCCCAACTTCCATACCGTGGGCATGCACGGGTTCCTGCTCTTGCTCTTGCTGCTGGCAATTGGGTTGATCATCATTCGTCCGAAAGTGACTGCGACCGATGTCCTGCTCATCGGCGGCTGGGGTTACTCGGCGCTGCTTTCGGCACGCAATGTGCCCATTTTCACACTGGTCGTGACCCCGATACTCGCACAATGGTTTACGGAGTTCATGCGGGCCAATCAGGAGTCGCCATGGGTTCGACGATACCGTGATTGGCCCGTTGGGATATCCCATGCCGGCCACAAGGCCGATGCCGTCGTCATCATGACCGCGGCGATTGGCGTGCTCTTGGTGTTGGCCAAACCCGCGATCGCCGGCGGCGCATCCCTTTTCCCGACCAGTTTTCCCCCGGACCGTTATCCAACCGCCGCAGTGGACTATTTGCGCGCGCATCCGGAGTCGGTTCATGGGGAAATGTTCAACTATTTCCTGTGGGGAGGATATTTCGATTACGCGCTGCCCGAAAGAAAACCCTTCATCGACAGCCGCAATGATTTCTACGGGCTTGACCTCGTGCGCGAATTCCGCACCGTCGACGGACCCAAGCCCGGCTGGGAAGCCGTATTTGCCAGGTACAACGTCGGGTGGACGATCCTGCCGGTGCAACACCCGCTGAATCGAATTCTGGAACTCAGCCCGCAATGGACGCGGGTGTACTCGAACGAGTTGACGCTCATCTTTACGCGTGTGCCATGACCGACGCCACTCTCCAGAATCAATCGTCCCCGCCACGCTCGCGGTGGCTGCCATCGCTCAGCCAGTTCATCTGGATCATGCTCTTTCTGGGAATCATGTTGACGGATTGGCGACAATCGCTCATCAGCACGGATGGCGACCCGTGCTGGCATTGGCGACTCGGCGACTGGATGATCGAGCATCATGCCATTATTCGCAACGATCCGTTCTCCCATACGCAACCGGGCGCCCCGATGATAACGAAGGAATGGCTGAGCGAGGTGGTCTTCGCCGTGGCGGGAAATGCTCTGGGTTGGAACGGCATCGTGCTGATCGCCGCGGTGTTGATTGCGACCACACTGGGGCTGCTGCATTGGCAACTGGTGGCCGAGGGAAATGACATTCTTCTTTCAACGTTCCTCGTCCTGCTGGCAGCCATGGCGTGTCTGGTCCACTGGGTGGCCCGACCGCATCTCTACACGCTGGTGTGTGTCGTCATCTTCGCATGGCAACTGCGATGGTTCGACCGCGATCGCCTAACCGCGCGGCAGCTGTTCCTGCGTCTCGTGCCGCTGACGGCGCTGTGGGCCAATCTTCATGGGGGATTTCTCTCGGGGTTTGTGCTCATCGGTATCTACCTCCTCGGCAATACCGTGCGCATCATCATGGACGAGGCCCCCGCCCGCGTGGCGCTGCGCCGCAAAATCATCACGCTCGGCACTCTCGCTTTTGCCTGCACCCTGGCAACGCTCCTGAATCCGAACGGCTGGAAACTCCACCAGCACCTGTTGACGTTCCTGCGGACACCGTATCAAGCGCATTTCACCAGTGAGTGGAATTCCGCCAATTTTCATTTCGGCGGGATGCGCGGCTTCGAGTTGCAACTCTTGCTTCTCGGGTTTTTGCTGATCGTGGTTCGACGGCCGCTGGCAACCACCGATCTTCTCCTCCTGGCCTTTTGGTTGTGGTCGGCACTGTACGCCATGCGCAACGTGCCCATCTTCGCGCTGATCGTAACGCCGATTTTCGCCGAGCACTTGTCCGCCGCGTTTCGGGAGGCGCACAAAACAACATGGGGTCGGTGGTTTGGGAGAATCTCGAAAGACGTGGGCGCAATGAACCGCGCGGCAGGAGGCCGCAGCCTGGTTGTCGCTCTCGTAATCGTCATGGTGGCGGTTTTGGCCAAGCCGGTGATTGCCGGCGGTCGACCGGTGCTCGAAACCCAGATTTTATCCAGCCGTTTTCCGTCGGAGACTGTAAGCTATCTGCGCGCACATCCGGAGGCCGTCCACGGTGAAATGTTTAACGAGGATAGCTGGGGTGGGTACTTTCTGCTCTATTGGCCCGAACGAAAGGTGTTCATCGACGGTCGTGACGACTTCTACAACGAGGCGTTTTTGCACGAGTTCGTCGATGTCTCCCAGTTGCGGCCTTCCTGGGAGAGCGTCGTGACGAAGTATCACGTCGGCTGGACAATCCTCCCCGTGCAACATCCGCTGAATCGAATTCTGGAACTCAGCCCGCAATGGACGCTGGTGTACTCCAACCAGTTGACGCTCGTTTTCTCGCGTGTGCCATGACCGACACCACTCTCCAGGATCAAGCGCCGCCGCCACGCTCTCGGTGGCTGCCAACCATCGGGTTGTCCTTGTGGCTAACCTTCGTGCTGGGGCTGATGTTGTCACAGTGGCGGGTGGTCATGATCAACGCCGACGGCGACGCGTGTCTGCATTGGCGGATCGGCAACTGGATGATCGAACACCACGCCGTGATTCATACCGACCTGTTTTCCCATACACGGGCCAACGCGCCGCTGATCTCCAAAGAATGGTTGAGCGAGGTGCTGTTCGCAGCCGCTGGAGATGCGTTGGGGTGGAACGGCATCGCGCTGTTGGCCGCGGTGCTGATCGCAACCTGTCTGTGGCTCCTGTACCGCCAACTATTGTCCGAAGGAATCGACCTATTGCCAGCTACCGCGCTGACGTTGGTGGCGGCGATGGCCGGCACCGTGCACTGGCTGGCCCGACCGCATTTATTTACGCTCTTGTTCACTGTCATCTTTACTGGGCAGTTGCGGCGCTTTGACCGGGGGCAACTGGGAATACGCCCGCTGCTGTGGCTGCTCGCGCCGCTGATGGCGTTGTGGGCGAATCTGCACGGCGCGTTCTTCACGGGGTTCGTCATCATCGCCACGTTTCTTGGCGGCAATGCCATCACACTCATGACAGCGCGCGCCGATGCGCGGCCGGCAATCCGAAGCAAGCTCATTGGTCTCGGGTCGCTCCTGATCTGCTGCGCCCTAGCCACGCTTCTCAATCCGAACGGTTGGCAACTCCCGGCGCATGTCCTCGAATTTCTGCGAAATCCCGTCCTCGCCCATTACACGAATGAGTTTCGCTCCCCGGATTTCCACTCCGGCGCTGCACACGGACTTCTGATTGAGTTCACGGTGATCGTGCTGACATTGGTGTTCCTGCGGCCGGTAATGTGCGCAACGGACATCGTCGTCATGGGCTCGTGGGGATTGTTGGCCCTGTTGGCCGCGCGCAACATACCGATCTTCGCCCTCGTCGTCGCCCCGATACTCGCAAAGCAGTGGCAAGGCGGCCTCGCCAATGCCAGGCCCGGCCGTCTGCTCGATTTCTATCGCCGACTCTCGGAGAACGTGACCACGCGGAATCGCCATGCGGATGGACGGGCGACGGTTGCGGTGGTGTTCCTCGCGCTCGTGGCCGTACTGGCCAAACCAAATCTGATCGGCGGCCAGCCCGTTCTCACCAGCGACGTGCTTTCCAGCCGTTTCCCCGTCGCCGCCGTCCAGTTTGTGACTGCTCATCCTCAAGCTGTCCACGGCGAGATGTTCAACGACTATGGTTGGGGAGGTTACCTTATGCTCACGATGCCCGCGCACCGGGTTTTCGTGGATGGTCGCAACGACTTCTACGGCCCCGATCTCATCCGCGAGTACAGCAGCGTCAACACGGTTGAAACCAACTGGGAAACGGTCCTGCACAAATACGATGTCGGCTGGACGATTCTTCCGCGCGCGCATCCGCTGAATGTGTTGTTCTCGTTACGGAAGGATTGGAACGGGCCTATGCCGATGACGTTACCGCCATCTATGCCCGCCAGCCCGAGTAAGGCGCAGGCGGCAAGCTTGACGTTGAGACTATCCCATAAACCGAGAAGCACCGTGGAGGGGAGATTTGCGGCTATTCCCTTCATGCGTATCCGTTACCTGCACTTGCGGTTGAGGAGGGCGATGAGGGAGAGGCCACCGAGTGCGGCCAGCAGGAGGGTGGATGGTTCGGGAATGTCGTCGATGGCGAGACTAACTGCGTTGCCTAACCCGGAGGCGAACACTGAGCCGACACCGTCAGTGTTAAATTCCAGAATGTCACCATCACCGTGGTTGCCCACGTACAAATTCCCGCTGCTATCGAACGCCAGACCAATAGGGGATGAAACTAGGTTCGTCGATGTGAAGAGAGACCCTTGCCCGCTTGTGTCGATTTCCTCGATGTTGTTGTTGCCATGGTTCGCCACGTAAAGATTGCCCGGCGAAAAACGCGATGCCATAGGGGTTGTTAAGGCCCGAACTCGCGGTTGCGAAGACCGTCCCGGTCCCGCCTTCGCCAAATTCTTCGACCGTGTAATTGCCTTGGTTGGCTACATAGAGATTGCCGCTGCTATCAAATGCAAGGCTAATGGGGTTGCTAAGGCCCGAACTCGCGGTCGCAAAGACCGAGCCTGTTCCGCTCGAATTGAACTCCTCGATCGTGCTGTTACCGTAATTGGCTACATACAGATTGCCACTGCTATCAAGCGCAAGGCCTTCAGGGTCGTTCAAACCCGATGCGCCGGTAGCGAAAACGGATACGTTGCCGCTTGAGTTAATTTCGTAGATCGTGTTGAGATTAAATGTAGACACGTAGATCGTTTCTGCGCAAGCAGGGGAGATGCTGATGCGGAAACCGAGTAGCAGGGCAAGCCCAAGTGAGTTTATTGTCAATGTGCCCTTCATACGTACCCGGCCTTGTATGCGAGACAGTATACAAGGACTATCCCCGCCATTGCAAGAGCCAAGTGGGGATGTCTTGGTTACCATGCGAACAATGACCGCGGCACCGGAACCGGGGTCGGCATCCGAAGTCGGGCTACAAGAGATCGTTTTCATTTGTTTACCTCAATGCTGATACGCTCCCATGTCGACGCCCCCATTGTAATTGGTGCGGGGCTTCCCGGTGATGTCGGCTGTTATGCCCGGCAGGTTCAGACCGGAAAGGTTCGTGCCCACTCCGACGGTCGGCCCGTTGGTGATCGAGTAATTATTATTCACACTGTTGGTGCTCGCACCGTTGGCATCGAAGCCCACACGTTATCCTGACATTACGTGCGCTTGCGGTTGAGGAAGGCGACGAGGGAGAGGGCGCCGAGCGCGGCCAGCAGGAGGGTGGATGGTTCAGGAACTTCGTCGGCGAGGTAGTCCGCGGCGGATAACCCCGATGCGAAGAGAGACATGTCACCGTTCGGGTCAATTTCGAGGATCGACTCGGAAAAATGGTCTGCGACGAACAGGTCGCCGCTGCTGTCGAAGGCCAAGCCAATTGGTCCCTGAAGGTATTGACCTAAACCATTTGTCGAGTAGGAGGCGAAGATCGATGGCTGCCCATTAGGGCCGAATTTCTCGATTGTGTTGTTACCGTAATTTGCGACGTAGAGGTTGCCACTACTGTCAAACGCCAAGGCCCGAGGATTGTCCAAACCCGAAGTGGCAAAAACCGTTCCGGTTCCGCTTGGGCTGAGTTTTAGAATCGTGTTGTTATAGTTCGCCACGTACAGATTGCCGCTACCGTCGAAAGCCAGACCGAAAGGGCTATCCACGCCGGAGGCAGAGGTGGCGAAAACCGTTCCGGTTCCACTTGAGTTGAATTCCTCTATGGTGTTGTTGCCTGCATTTGCAACGTACAGATTGCCATTCTCGTCGAAAGCAAGATCTGCAGGATAGCTCAAGCCTGAAGTGGTAAACACCGACCCGGTGCCACTCGCGCTGAAAGTCTCAATCGAGGGGCTACCTTGGAGGCCGCCGCCTGTGTTAACGACATACAGATCACCACTGCCGTTGAACGCAAGCCCAGCTGGATAGTTAAGGCCGCTGGCGGCGGTAGCAAAAGTCGATTGATTTCCGCTCGAATTAAATTCCGCGATAGTGTTTAAATTATAGGTAGACAGATAGATTGTGTCGGCGTGAGCGCAGAGCAGGGCGAGGCTAAAGCCGAAGACCAAAACAAATCCAAGCGAGATTATTCGCGGCATTCCCTTCATACGTACCCTACCTCTGCCGAGAAGTATACTATCATTAGATGGCGCATAGCAAGTCACATTCTTCTCGATTCCCGGTCGCCGATAGTTCTCATAATCAACTCTGGCTGCTACGGAATATGGATTCATTTCAGCGCTCCTTTCCCTTGATGTCAACGAGCCCGCCGTCCCTGCTCATATGCGACGGGCTCAAGGATCTCGGCTGTAAAGGTCGATATTTGTTTCCGTCCCTCAGTATGTGACGGCTCCGATGGTCTTGTTTGTGCGCGGAGTGCCGTAAAAGTCGAACGCTGCCCCCGGAAGCGTGGACGTCGACCACCAGTTCGTTCCAGAATTAATGTCCGGAGACCCAGGCCACAAATGGTAATCGTTTAGATAGCTGTTTGCACCAAACCCACCATTGGTGCTGACAAATACAGGGTAAGCGCTACTGCTATGCACCTCCCACGGGAACAGGGATTTCATGGCTGACAGCGTTCCTTGTCCTACCATGGGCACGGGTGGCGTAAACAAGTTGGTGTTGTTGTCGTTGAGAATGAACCACGGATTGTAGGTTGAATCCCAGTCGTTGAAATCGGAAACCCAGTTGGACATTGTGCTCGTGTTGCCAATGAGTCCGTAGTCCATCATGGTGTCAGGGCCGGATGCCAGTTGCGCGTCCAGCCCGATATTGTTAATGCAAATCATGTTGTGGTTGGTAGGCCACCATTTTCCCACCGTGTTCCCGTGCCCGTCTGGACCGGACAACCCGCCGTCAGCCCCGAGGCCGATCCAAGGTCCGTAGCTGCCGTTTTTGATGAAGGTGTTGTTGGCGATAAAGTAGGTCGACCGGATTACTCACGTTCTGACCTACCGCGGCTTCGTTAATCTGGATGCAGCCATTCAATTGCGTGAACGGGCAGTTGAATATGTTGTTGTAGATGTTCGGACCTACGCCGCCGCTCAGGAATATCAAACCGGTCGCAGCGCCACCCGGCGGGAACGTGTCGTAGAAGTAGTTGTTGTAAATGTCGATGTCCGACCCGACGAACGGAGAGGCGCAATCGAGGAATATGTAATCCTGATGGTAGCCAGTGTTGGTCGAGCCATAATAGTTCGCGTTGTCGGTCGCATACGCATCGCCGACGTTGTAGATGGTATTGTTGTGCACATGCAAGCCGTAGAGAAACTGCGCGTTCGCGGGAGATAGAACAATCCCCCAGCAGGTGTAGTCGTGGATGTTGTTGTAAGCGATTTCCACGTTCGTGAGACTATTAAATCCGAAATCGATGGAGTGCTCCATCTTTGTAAAGGTGTTGCTGACGATGCGGAAATTGTAGTCGATTGCCGCGCCGTACCCGATTGGGGCGATGCCTTTGCCTTGGATGCTGTATTGACCGATGGGATAGGTGTTCGTCCACAGACCTATTTGATAGAAATTGCAGTTTTGAATGGTCGCGTTGCTAATGGGACCCCACGACTCGAACCCCCATGCATACGAGCCAGGTGTGACGCGCAACGTGGTCGCGTTCGTCAGAATTTGTCCATTATCCATCGTCAGGACAATCGCCCCGCCAAAAGAGCCGTACGCGTTGGTGGCATACGTGCCGATATTGACCCAGGCGGTGCCGTTGTTGCTGCTAACGGCGAACGGCAAGGGCAAGGTACCGGTCGGTCCGACTGTATTGGTGTACTGGATTCCCGACCAGATTGAACCTTGAGGCGAAATTGCGGTGCAATGATAGGTGATGCTTGATTGATTCTGGAGTTGGAATTGAACGTACCCGGTCGTGCCCCACAATTCCTCGCCGGAACCCGTGCCGCCATCATTGAGGATGTAGATAGTCGATGTCGCAGGATTCGTGCTGCTAGCTGTGTAGCTCGGCGTCAGATTAGTTTCGACATATGATGGCAGCGATGCCATTCCGCCGATAGGTCCCACGTTGAACCCCCGAATCACCCAATTCGCTGAGCCACCACAGCATGGGACCCCGAACGCGTAGAACGAGTTGCTTCCACCGTTCCCGTAATTGTCAGTAATGATCGCGTTGGTTGCTCCCCACGTGTAGCCGTCGTAAACTATCGGGCTTGATGCTCCGCCGGACGCCAGCACAATGCCGGGGTTTCCAATTTTCGACCCCAGCGAAGGCGAATCCGTTAAGACATACTGGACCCCGCCCTTGAAGAACACCGTGTCGCCGGGTAGCAGCGTCGTGGAAGCATTACCGCCAGCGTTGGCATCGCCGGGGCAGTGCATCCATGCAATCGTAGGGTTTGTGCCATCATTAAGATCCGAGCCGTGTTGGTAGTCGATGTAGTAGGCGGGGGTGACGGGGACGGTGGTGCAGATGCTGTTGCTACAGGACGGGGAACCGGACAGGGCGACGCAGACGGTGGCGGTGCCGGGACTGCCGGCGGTCCAGGTGATGTTCGTCGTGTTCTGACCGGCGGTGATCGTGCCGTTGGTGATCGACCATGTGTAGCTGACGCCCGCGCCTGCCTCCGGGATGGACGCCCTATTGCTGAGCATGCCGGAATAGACGGAGGTCGGCGTGGTGATGACGATTGGCACCAAGGGGTCGAGACCGCAGTCATACGCCTGCAGGTTGTCCAGGCCGCTGTTGGTGTACGTGCAGGAGGCGCAGGTCTGGTCGTTGGTGGTCGTGCCGATGCCGAAATACTCCTGTCGCCACCAATTCGGGATGCCGTCGCCAACGGTAGACGTGTTGTAGCTGGCGAGGACTTCGTTACTGGACAGCGCCTGGTCGTAGATGCGGATCTCGCCGATGTCGCCGCCAAAATTGCAGCCGCCGTTCGTATCGCGGTAGGCCAGCCGCAGCGGCGTCGTCCACGAGAAAACATCGTGCACATCCGGTTGCGTTGCGACCATCTGTCCATCGACATACAGAGTGGAGTTGGAGCCATCCCACGTGCCAGTCACCTGGTGCCAGTTCCCGTCGAACAAGCCCATGTAGGCGAGCAACAGATCCCCCCAGTGCATGTCCAGCCCGATCGAATTATGACCGTTATATGTTGAGTTGGTATAATAGATGACGATGTCAGCCAGGCTATTGAATCCGATATCATTACCGAGTGTGGAAATGATGGCCGGGTTTTGCCCGTAGGCCGAGACAGCGGAAAACCACGCTTCAATGGTGTACGCACTAATGGTTTCGTGAAACGGCAGCTCGGTCTGGACGTAGTTCTGGAAGCCATCGAAGGTCAGCGCGCCGGAAGTAACCCCGTTGGTCCACGTGGGGGGCGAATTGCCGAGCAGGACGCCACAGTGGCCATTGCCGCTGACATCCCCCACGAACGCGCCGGTGCCTTCGTCGAACATCCACCAAGCGATCAAATTCGTGGGCATCGTAAGCCCACTCGGCAGGAGCGGGTTCGTACCCTGATTGTACTCTTGTTGGTTGTTGACCCCGTTTCCGTTGGGATCGCAGGTGGCGCAAGACACGCTATCGGTGGTCGTGCCGCTGCCGAAGTACCTCAGCCGCCACCAATCCGGGATGCCGTCGCCGATGGTGTCGGCGTTGTAATTCGTGGCTACTTCGTCGCCGGAGAGCGCCCGGCTGTAAATGCGTACCTCGCCGATATCCCCGCCGTAATTGCAGCCGCCGTTCGTGTCACGGTAGGCCAGCCGTAGCGGCGTCGTCCACGTGAAAGCGGCGTGTACATCGCTTTGCGTGGCGACCAATTGGCCGTCGACGTACAGGCTGGAGGTGGTGCCGTCCCAAACGCCAGCCACGTGGTGCCAATTGCCGTCGATCAAGCCCACGGGGGCGAGCAACAGGTCGCCCCAGTGCAAGTCCAGCCCGATCGAATTATGACCGTTATAGACTGAGTTGGTATAGATGACGATGTCAGCCAGGCTATTGAATCCGATATCATCACCGAGTGTGGAAATGATGGCCGGGTTCTGGCCGGAGGCCGAGACAGCGGAAAACCACGCTTCGATGGTGAAGGCGCTGATGGTTTGGTTGAACGCGTGGTCGCTCTGCACGTAGTTCTGGGAGCCGTCGAAGGTCAGCGCACCGGAAGTAACTCCGTTAGCCCATGTGGGCAGTGGATCGCCCAGCAGCCCGCCGTTGTTGCCGTTGCCGCTGGCATCTTCGACGTTTGTGCCATTGCCTTCACCGAATACCCACCAGACAATCAGGTCAGCCGGTGGAGAATTTGTCAGGGATTGCGAGAACGCCATCGAGCCGAGCATCGCGACTGTGGCACCGGGGAGATTGGGGCTGCCGGCACGAGGCGCGTCATTGGTCCCGCCGATGGGAAAGGCGGGCACGGAAGTTTGGAGCGGCGGGGCGGGAGAATTCGTCGGCCCCCAGATGGTCGATTGAGCCGGCAGGTTTGTGGATGTAGCAGGGTCGACCGCCCATGCCTGTATTCCGAGAACGAGGGCAAAGGCCACAGCAGAAACCGTTCGTCCACCTCCGACACGCTTCCCTGTCGTCTTCATGGTAGTCTCCACATTCTCTCGCGGCGTTACTGTGAGTGACCGAATGCGAATTGGGACGACGGGCGTCGCGGCTGCGTGTCCCCATAGCGATTGTGAATAATTTCACAAGCTCCGGGTCGAGTCAAGAAAATTATATTTGCCCGATTCAGGAGAATGAACCAACCGCATTTCCACCAGCCGGTTCGCCCTCTGGTAAACCGGGTGGTCAGCGGACGAAGTCGGGGTCGATCTCGTACTTCTTGAGTTTGGCGTAAAGCGTCGTGCGGCTGATCTGGAGCGTTTCGGCGGTGCGCTTGATGTTGCCGCCATGTTGGCGAAGTGCGTTGACGAGGATCTGTTTTTCCGGTTCGCCGAGCTGGTCTGACAGCGCCGCCGACGGAACCGCCAGCAAGGGCTTGGCTTCCGTTATCCGTCGAGGGAGGTCGGGAGCGTCGATGATCGATGACTTGGCCAGCACCACGGCCTGCAACACCACGTTCTCCAGTTCGCGCACGTTCCCAGGCCAGCCGTAGCCGCACAGCACCCTGACCGCATTGTCGCTAAACCCGCGCAAGTCCTTGCCGTTTTGACGCGCAAACCGTCGCAGAAACTCCATCGCCAACAGCGGAATGTCTTCCGTGCGGTCGCGCAACGGCGGCAGGTCGATCTGGACCACGTTGAGCCGATGATACAAATCCTCGCGAAACGTTCCATCGGCCACAATCGCTTCCAACGGTCGATTCGTTGCGGCGATGATCCGCACGTCCACCGAAACCGGCTTGGAACCGCCCACCCGTTCGAACGTCCGTGTCTGCAGGACGCGCAATAACTTGGCCTGCACGTTGAGATTGATATTCGCGACCTCATCCAGAAACAGCGTGCCGGTGTTGGCGCGCTCGAACCGCCCAACATGCCGATCGACCGCGCCGGTGAAAGCCCCCTTCTCATGACCGAACAATTCGCTCTCTAAAAGCTCGCGAGCCAGGGCGGTGCAATCGAGCGTGACAAATGGTTTACCGTGACGTCCACTGGCTTCGTGCACCGCGCGAGCAACCAGTTCCTTGCCCGTTCCCGTTTCGCCGTGAATTAACACATTGGCCCAGCTGTCGGCGATGGTCTGGATTAACTCAAAAATCTCCCGCATCTGGTTGTTCTGGCTGATAATCCCGTAGAACCCTTGCACCGCCGTCGCCAACATCCCCCGACTCCGCGGGTCCGCCACCACCGCACGGATCAGCGTCCCCATCTCCAGCACCGCCTGCCGCACCCGCTCCCGCAACTTCGCCAGCTCCGCCGGATCATCCGCCTTCTGTAGGTAATCAAACGCCCCCAGCTTCGTCGCCTTCACCGCCTGCTCCACCGACACCTTCCCCGTGTACACGATCACCGCCGCCTCCGCATACACCTGACGCATCTCCTCCAAAAACGCCGTCCCATCCACCCCGGGCATACTATTAATGTCGGCGATCACCACATCGATGTTCCGCGCATCCAACAGCAGCTTCGCATCCTCAACCGTATTCGCCGAAAACACTTCGCAATCGTCCTGGATCAATAGCTCCGAAAGCCTCAGCGTCCACGGCACTTCATGATCCACGACCAATATTTTAGCCCTTGGCATGTCCAGCGTTTACTCCCGACATGTAAATGCGATAAGCAAATGTCCTCAGATCATCCGGTTCACATGTAAACCTTCTTCCGCCATCATAAGCAACTCCCAAGCCAGCGAAAGGGTGCCAGCCGTCTCCAGCCGCATCAAGGTGAACATGTCAAGTTCACGCAGGAACCCAGTTTTGTCAAGGTCCTAAGGCAGGCTACCGCCACGCACTGAACATGGCAAATTCCGCAGACTGAACATGTCAGCAAAAGCCCAACTGATAGTCGTCGACCACCAGATCACGCGAACTCTCGATGAAGTCCACCACCTTGGAGAGAACCTGATTGGCAAATCGAGGCGCAAGGGTCGCGCCGGAGCCGAGTCCGCGAGACGCAACCACGTCGCGCCCAGGTTGCAAATGGCCTCGTGTCGCTTCGAGGCCCGCAGGGCAGCGTGATCGGGGAGGAACGCTGCCAACCGCTTGTCGTTGCTCACCAACGCCACCGCCAACACCTGTCGTTTCCCGTGCGGTAACCAGAAACCTCTTGCCGTGCCTCGCAACTGCTGTTAAGGGTTGTCCGGTAGTTTGCCCCCCGTCGAGGCATCTCGGTAGCAACCCGTGCAGAGGCGAGCATGCTCACAGTGCGCCGTCAAGTGCGTAACGTTGGTGTCCCTCCCCCTCCGCCGACCCGCCCGGCCGATAAACCGCTCCAGCACCCACTGGCAAATCCTGACCTCGGGAGCGTTCCGGCCACAGCGCTCGACGGTTTTCACCCGACCACCAATCGCGGGCCGAGGGTGGCTGCTCCGGCCTTTCTCCCGTGCCCCGGTTCTCCCCCGCGATATCCGGCCATGCCTCATCCGCTGAATCCCGCCGCCAGCACGATCCCCCGGCCCGACTCGAACGGCTTAAAGAAACGCGTTTTCCTTATCGACCGCCAGCCACTGGTCCGGGAATGGCTCGCGCACGTGCTCAGCTACGAGTCCGACATACATGGTCTGCGGACAGGCCATCGACGCACCGGCTGCCATGCCCGGCATCGTGGCTCTTGGTCCACACGCAATCATCATGGATTTGACGCTGGAGGACGGATCAGTCCTTGACCTGATCGAACGAATCATCTGCCACTGCCCCCAAACTGCGGTTCTCGTGCTGTCCGCCCACACCGAAGCCCATTATGCGGCTCGATTGCTGCGCGCGGGTGCCCGGGGATACATTTCCAAGACCGAGCCGACACGGAAAATTGTCGCCGCGTTGCGGCGCGTGCTTCAGGGCAAGGTTTACCTCAGCCCGGCGGCACTGCAATGCTTGATCGGCGAGCGCGTCCGCGAACCGCTCCGCCGTGGCGCGCCATCCATCGAAACGCTCAGTGACCGCGAACTGGAAGTGTTCGCCATGACCGGCCAAGGCTTGGGAACGCGCCACATTGCCGCGCTCTTGCATCTCAGCCCGAAGACGATTCAGGCGTACCACGGCCGCATCAAGGTCAAACTGCGGTTGTGCGACGCCAACGAATTGTTGCGCGAAGCCATCGGCTGGACCGAGACAGCCGGGAATCGGACCCGCGGGACCTCCCGCCAGCCGAGCGATGGGACTGGCGGACGCCGGCGCGACGTCTTGTCCGATCCCGCTCCGCCTGTTACAAATAGCGTCGGTTATGGCGCTCAGCCCAGTGGGCGCCACACGCACAATGAAAAATAGGTTGGATTCCGGCGCTGCGGCGGCGGCTGTCATCATGCTGCTGACGTTTGTGGCATATGCACCTGCCATCCGTGGGAGCTTTGTCTTCGATGACCACGTGCTGATTGTGGATAATCCGATGGTTCGGCCCATCGAGGGAATCCACGGGTTTTCAGCCACTAGAACAGGGGACAACTACTATCCGCTAACCTGGAGCATGTGGTGGCTGGAGTGGCGACTCTGGGGCAAGAGCCCTGTGGGTTATCATGTCACCAGCATCCTCCTGCACGCCACCAGCGCCGTCCTCATTTGGCTGGCGCTCAGCCGGATGAAGGTACCAGGAGCTTGGATGGCGGGGCTGGTATTCGCCCTGCACCCGGTGAATGTCGCCACCGTCGCTTGGATCAGCGAGCAAAAGAACGCGTTGTCGATGCTCTTCTACGCCATGGCCACACTTCTGTACTTGAAGTTTGACGAAACGCCCCGATGAAGATGGTATGGCCTTTCTCTCATTGCATTTCTTCTGGCCCTGCTCAGTAAGACGGCAGTAGTCATGTTGCCCGTGGTCCTACTGGGTTGCGTGTGGTGGTCACGGGGCCGCGTGCGCGCAAGAACGTCCTCTACAGCCTGCCGTTCTTCGCCCTATCCATGGCTCTTGGACTGGCAACGATTTGGTATCAGCGCTATGTGGTGCTGAGGAATAGCGCCACGTTGGATGGTTTTGCTTCCCGGCTGGCCATGGCGGGCCAAGTGCCGTGGTTCTATCTCTCCAAGGCGCTTTTGCCTGTTGACCTGACCGTGATTTACCGTCCATTCCCATTGGACCACTACGCCCCGGGCGTGCTCCTTGTCATATGTTTCGTTGTTTTACTGTGGAAGCGCGGCACGTGGGGACGTCCCTTGCTATTCGGGTTCGGGTATTTCGTGGTGACGCTGTTTCCCGTGTTGGGATTCTTCGATCAGGCTTTTTACAGCTCGACGCTGGTTGCCGACCATTGGCAATACCACTCCATCATTGGCGTGATCGCCCTGCTTGTCGGGGCCGGCGCATTAGTGTTTCGTCGACTCGGGGAGCGCGCCCGGTATTGGGAAACGGTCGCCTCCCTAGTAGTAGTCATCGCGCTCGGGTGGGGGACTTGGCGACGGGGTCTTGTCTATGCGACCGACGAAACGCTCTGGCGGGACAACGTAGCAAAGAATCCGGACGCGTCGGTCGCACACAATAATCTGGGCGTAACCCTAGTGTGCTGTCCCTAACGCTTCGTTACAATGCTGGATTTTGCGCAGGATCGTTTTTGCATCCTTGGTCCAAGTGAACCGCTTGGGTTCCCGATTGTGTTCTTCCAAGTACGCGTTGATCGCCGCAATCAGTTCGTTGACGCTGCGAAAGCTGCCGCGCCGAATCCGTCGCCGCGTAATCTCGCCAAACCATCGTTCGACCAAGTTCAGCCAGGAACTGCTCGTCGGGGTGAAATGCAGATGAAAGCGCCGGTGACGCTTGAGCCAGCGCTGCACCTGCGGAGTCTTGTGCGTGCTGTAGTTGTCCACGATCAGATGCAGGTCGAGATCCTGCCGGGTCTCGCGGTCGATGCGCTCCAGAAAGCGAATGAACTCGCGCCCCCGATGTCGCGGTAAACATTCGCCGATGACGCTGCCGTCCAACAGGCTCAGCGCGGCGAACAACGTGGTGGTGCCGTGGCGCTTGTAATCATGGGTCTGGCGGGCCGGAATCCCCGGTCGCAACGGCAGTAAGGGTGCCGTCCGATCCAACGCTTGGATCTGGCTCTTCTCGTCCACCGCCAAGACCAACGCCTTGTCCGGCGGATTCAAATACAGCCCCACGATATCCCGCAGCTTCTCGACAAAGTGCGGATCCCGCGACAGCTTGAACGTCTCCACCCGGTGGGGCTGCAACCGGTGCGCGTGCCAGATCCGCTGGACCGTCATGCGGGAAAGCCCTTGCGCCTTGGCCATCGTGCGGACGCTCCACTGTGTAGCCTGGGCCGGAGTCGTGTGCAAGGTGGCCTCGACGATCTCTTGGATGCGCTCGGCGGAAAGCGACGGTTTGCGTCCGGCGCGCGTGGCATCTTTCATCAAACCCGGCACACCGAAGCGGCGAAACCGAGCGCGCCAGCGTAACACGGTTGGACGACTGGTGTGGAGTTCTTGGGCGATGGCATGGTTGGGTGTCCCAGCCGCCGCGGCTAAGATGATGCTCGCCCGCAGGACAATCTTCTGTGATGTCTTGCCTGAGCGCACGAGTGACTGGAGCCGTTTCTGTTGGGTCGAATCGAGGTGGAGCGGCCGAGCGGGTTTGAACATACCCAGAGAATACCACGGAACGCACCATTGTCACGTTAATTATGGGACATCAGACTAGAGCAAGCGGGCAGGACTTCAGAGGCGTTCGAACAATATGCGCAGGCGTTGCGAATCGACCCCAACTCCTGCGAGGCCCACTTGGGCCTTGGGTCCGTCTTGTGCGAGATGGGGCAGATACAGGCGGCCCTCGGCCAATATGAGGCGGCTTTGCGCATTCGTCCCGACGACGCCAAGGCACATTACAACTTGGGGCTTGCGTTGTGGCGTACGGGCGAAACGCGCGGGGCGATTGACCAATATCAGCAGGCGGTGCGGATCAATCCGGGGTTTACCGAGGCACATGTCGACCTGGGGATCGCCCTGGCGCAACTCGGCAGCAATCAGGAGGCCCTGACACATCTCGAGATGGCGCTACGGCTCGAACCGGATTCCCCCGAGGTGCACGGCAACCTGGGACTCTTCCTTCTGCGGATAGGCAACTTACCCGAAGCGGTGGCACACCTTGAACAGGCATTGCGGATCAAACCCGACAACGTCGCAGCGCACTTGAACCTCGCCATTGCACTGGAGAAGATGGGTCGCACGCCAGAGGCCATCCAGCACTATGAACAAGCACTGAAACTCCGTCCGGACTTTGTCCCGGCCAAAAACGCGCTCGCACGACTCGGTGCCGGCCAATGAGCCCCATGCGCTTGCGCCGCAACGGACGGAGGCGCACCTAAAGCGTTTCTCCGCTTCTGGAACGCAAACGTCACACGAAATGTCTTGCTATCCGAGAGGTCGCCAGCCCGTGATCGCTTGGGGTTGGCACGGACCGTAGCCAAGACATCCTACAACCCCATAATCTCATACCCGCAATCCACGTACACCACCTGCCCCGTCGTCGCCGTCGACATATCGCTCGCCAGAAATAATCCCGTACTCCCCAGCTCCTTCGGCTCCAGGTTCCGCTTCAACGGCGACCGCTCCTCGTAATGCTTCAGCATCTGCGTAAACCCCGAGATACCCCTCGCCGCCAACGTGTTCACCGGCCCCGCGCTGATCGCATTTACGCGTATCTTCTTCGGCCCCAAGTCATAAGCCAGATACCGCACACACGCCTCCAGCGACGCCTTCGCCACTCCCATCACATTATAATGCGGAACCACCTTCACCGCACCATGATACGTCATCGCGATCACCGATCCACCTTCCGTCATCAACGGCGCCGCCCCTCGCGCCAGCGCCACCAGCGAATACGCGCTCACATCATGCGCCACTCGATACGCTTCCCGCGTCGTATTGATAAACTCACCCTCCAACGCCTCCTTCGGCGCGAATGCCACCGAATGCAGCAACACATGCAACTTCCCAAAACCCTTCCCCACCTGCTCAAACACCCGCGCAATATCCTCGTCCCGCGACACATCGCACGGATACATCGGCGTATCCGACCCAAATTCCGACACCAACTCCGTCACGTTCTCCTTCAACCGCTCCCCTTGGTACGTAAACGCCAATCGCGCCCCCGCCTCATGCCACGCCTTCGCGATCGCCCACGCGATCGACCGCTGATTCGCCACCCCAAACACAATCCCCAGTTTACCCGCCAACAATTTCACATTTGCTTCCATATCCCCGCGATACTCAATAAACCCCTCCCGACCGTCAAGCCCCAAACTCTGCGTGGTGGCGCAACCGTCCCTGGTTGCGGTCGTTCAGTCCCAAAACTATCGCGCCGTTTCTCCAAATGGTCGCCCGTCATTATCGCGTGCGTTTGTTCCCCGAAAACGTTCCGCGATCACCACACGCGCCCAAAATCATAAACCTCTCTCCGAAATGTAGGCCGCGTGCCCCCACGCGGCGAAGCTCTCAGACTGATTACCCCTTGACCGATCATTCACGTCGGTTTATATAGCTGCCGCAGAGGGGGAAATGCCAACGAGAGAGCCAGACATTCGAGAATTGCCTGCCTACGGGGTGTTGGAGGCCGCTCATTACCTGCGAATCCCGAACACTACCGTCCGGGCTTGGTTTGTCGGCACTTCTTACGGGGACAGCCAACATCGCCGACGGTTTCACCCCGTCATCGAACCCGCCAGCAAATCTCCCACGATACTCTCCTTCATCAATTTGGTTGAAGCTCATGTCCTGGACGCCATTCGTCGCCAGCACCGGGTGGAATTGCCGAAGGTGCGTCACGCCGTCTACTACCTCAAAAAGCATTTCGGCTCACAACATCCCCTTGTCGAACACAGGTTTGAGACGGACGGCATCGACCTCTTCATCGAACGATTCGGACAGTTCATCTCCGTTTCCCAAGATGGCCAGCTTGCCGTCAAAGACCTGTTGATGGCGCACCTCCGCCGCATCGAGTGGGACACTGCGGGGTTGCCCATCCGATTATATCCCTTTACGCGGAAACGAGACCTCGACGAACCCAAAAACATCGTCATCGATCCGTTCATTTCGTTCGGCGCCCCATCATCGCCGGAACAGGCGTGGTTACGGAAGTCGTCGCCGAGCGCTTCAAAGCAGGGGAATCCGCGGACGACCTGGCCGACGACTACGGATGCGAACGCCTAAAGATTGAAGAAGCCATTCGCTGCGAACTCAGCCTCGAAGCCGCCTGAAGAATTCACGTTTTTTCTCGACCGCTCTCTGGGCCGACACACCGTCGCCGCCGCACTGCGTGAGGCGGGAGCGAAGTTGCTGATTCATGACAATCTCTTCCCACAGACAGCCACCGACGTCGAGTGGCTCAGTGAAGCCGGGAAAAACCACTGGCTGGTTCTCACGAAGGATGAGCGTATCCGCTATCGCATTGCCGAGATCGAGGCCCTGCGGAAAGCCGGTGTAAAAGCGTTCGTGCTCACGGCCCGCAAGGATCTGACCGGGCAGGAGATGGCCGCAATCCTTGTCAAAGCACTCCCAAAGATTCGCCGTCTCGCATCCAAGCAGCCCCCGCCCTTCATCGCCAAGGTCGGACGTGATAGCTCCGTCGCACTGCTGGAAATATAAAAGATAGACGACGCGACCGGGTGAATTCAGACGCCAGATACCGTTCGGCCTTCCCCGCCGCCCGGTCTAAGCCCTCCCCCGCCTTATCCCCCCAAAAAATCACGAGCTTTTTTCCCATTCCGTTGTAGATTGCCCTACCATGAATCGCCACACGTTACCACCAGCCCTGCTCGGTCTCGCCATCGCGTTCCTGCTCACCGCCTGCGCGAGCACCCCCAAACAAGACACCCACCTCTACCCCTCCGACCTCGCAGCCCAGCAGCCATTCATCGCCGCCGAAGCCGGTGCCCAAATGCAGATCGTCCTCAAACAAGGCGACTCCCGCGACCAGGCCCTGGCTGTCCTCGGACCACCCACCTACACACTCAAGCCGCACCCACCGTTCGCCCTCTACGACGAACAATGGACCTATTTCCCCAAAACCAACTCCGACACCTACCGCTACCTCTTCTTCAAGGACGGCAGAATCGCCGAAATCAGGTACGTCCCCATCAGTCAGTAAACGGCGTCAGACCTATAATCATGACATCCTCGCCGCCCGACTTCGTGTGACCCATCGCCACCCCTGCGTTCCGAATTTCGACATTCGGAGTTCGAGTTGTTCACGCGCCTCATCCCCTCCGTGCCAGCGCCAGACGGTGCGTCTTCGCAATCGCCCGTTGTTGGTCACCCGTAACACCCGCTTCCTCGGCGAATCGCGACCAGCCGGCCACCACATCGGCAACCTGCTCCAATAACGCCTCCGCGTCCTTGATGCCGTGCTGCTCGGGAATCGTCAGCAGATCGGCTCGCGTAAACTCGTCGCGTTTGCCGTTGATGGTCATCTGGTGACGGTTCGTCCATGTACCGCGCGGGTTATACGACCAGATCAAATCAAACGCCGGCGTCATCCGCCACCGACCGGTCTGGTCCATCAAAAACGCAATGTTGCGGGTGTGATCGTCCTGGTTCGGCGCCAGCACATTGAACACCATGCGCCGGTACATCTCGCGCACCGTGTCGTATCCCAGGTTCAGTTGTTGGATCACCGAAAACGCCTGCTCGTAACCGTACTCCCCGGCCGCGTTGAAATCGTAGTGCCCCATCGCGCACAACGATTGCACGTGGATCTTCCCGCCGCGAGTGTCCCGGTCAAACCGGCGCGTCATGAAATGCGCCCGTCCCGATTCCTCCAGCAACCGGCAGTCCGTCATCGCAATCCCCGCCGCCACCGCCATCCGGTGGTAGGCATACTCAATCCGCCCAAACCCCTTCGGATCGCCGAGCGTAACATCATTCACTCCATCGAATTTCAAAATCCACGGCTCAAACCCGGGCGGCGCCGCCACCTGTCCCGAACGCACTTCGTGGGTCTGCGGATTCCACGCGATCACCGCCTTCGCCCGATTCCCGCCCGCGGATGTGCCCACCCGGATGATCTCGGTCAACGCCTCCGCCTTCTTGCCTTTGAGACTCACCGCCCAGTTCTCCCGGTGCCGGAGAATCTCCGCCGCCAATTCCGTCAATTCCTCCACCTCGATCGGAACGGACTTGCCCGGTGCCGGCCCCAGGACGGGCTTGAATTCCAACGCGCCCATCCCGCGTGTGCCGATGTAGCACAGCCGCTCCACCGGTGTGAAATCCCCGGGCGCCCGGCCCTGCCGCGCCAACCACAGATCAATCAGCCGGTTCCCGTACCGGTCCGGCAACGAGTCGGCCAACAGACCCGGCAAACCGCGAAACGTTTCCCGGTTGAGCGACGGAAAGGAAAAAATGCCGGGCCGCACCGGCATCATCAGCGGCGCCAGATTCCACCCCTGCCGCGCAAACACCGCGGCATACTCAAAATTGGCAATACCCCGCGCCTCGTCCCACGCCACCGCCCCAACCTCCCGCCCCCATAGGCGGACCGTGGCGACGGTCACTCGGCGCAGTCGCGCAGCCACGGTCAGGCTCCCCCGACTTTGCGACGGCCCCGCGGGACGAACGCTCGCCGACGCTCCCGGCCTTTCAGTTTGGCCAGTTGAATCGGGCTCAACCCCGGCTCCGGCAGCAGCGCCTCGATCTGGTCGAGCTTCCCCATCGCCCGCAGTACCCGGATCAGCAGCGATAACGTGCAGTCCCGCCCGCTCTCAAGATTCTGCAAAGCTCGTCGGGAAACACCGGCACTGCGGGCCACATCGGCCTGCGCCAGATTCGCATTGAGACGCTGGGTCTGTACCCGTCGACCCAACTCCTCCAGCACCGCCTTCTCACCCATGGCCTCAAAGTTCATAACCGTAGTCTAAACCCATTTCCAAAACATGTCAAATCGTAAAGCGCATTATAATACGCTTAATATGAATATAAGGAGCATAAAGCGCACTATAATGCTCATAGCAAACAATGCAATGAAATGAAATTTGTCCGGGATCTCGCCAAAAAGTGTCGTTTGGCGCAAAAAAATCATGCGAATTTAGGCCGTTTTTTGCTCTTCCCAAAGAAAAGCTTCCAAAGTCCACTCACGCCTTTTTCGCCTTCGGACTACTCTCGAAGCCATGAATGAGCCTGCCCAACAACCCGATCCCGCCGACCACGCCACAAGCCAAACCCCAACCCCGCCAACCCCGCCGCCGCCATCTTCCCCGCCGTCGCGTCGTCCCAAATCACGCCGCAGCCGCATCGCCTGTCTCCCCGCCCACGTCCGCGAGGAGATCAACCAGAAACTCTACGATGGCTGGCAATTCCAGACCATCGGCGACTGGCTCTACGAACAGGTCGCCGACCGCGATATCCCCGACCTCAACCTCAAAACCGGCGACCGCTATTGCCTCGTCTGGACCCGCACCGCCAAGGACGCCAAAGCCGCCCGCGAAACCTGCCGCTACCGCATCGCCCGCTGGTACTACACCCATTACCCCGATTGGCTCCGCGAACACGTCGAGACCAGCCGCGCCATCCGCGTCTTCGAACGCGCCCAGCAACTCACCAGCTCCGCCTGGGAAAACGTCCAGCCCAGCTCCATCCGCGGCGCCGACGCCATCATCCGCGCCCTCCTCCTCGACACCATTGCCAACCTCCGCGAGAACAACGCCGACCCCGACAAAATCATCGAACTCGTCAACGCCTGGGCCAAAATCCGCTAACCGGCCGTTCGTAGCGACGACCGTCCCCATCCGCAGGCTCGACATTTCGACCTCAATCCAATACCTGTTTACGCCAAATGCTCGCCATAACGGAATCGCACACAAACCACACCCACTCATCCGGGGGCAACGCGACATGCGGAACCTGCTGAGCCAGTTCACCGGCCGCCAACACTCCCCGCTCGTCCAGTTCATCAAGTACGCCATCGCCGGCGGCATCGCCACCATCGTCAACATCGGCCTGTTCTACTGCTGTGCGCTCGAACTCATGCCGGCCCTCACCCCCACCGACCCCGTCGCCAAACTGCTTCACGTCCAGGTCGGTCTCGTGTCCGATGCCGTCCGCACCCGCAATTCCATCATCGACAACGGCGTCGCCTTCCTGTTCTCGAACCTCACCGCTTACCTGATCAACATTTTCTGGGTCTTCGAATCCGGCCGCCACAACCGCGTCCACGAAATCCTCTTCTTCTACCTCGTCTCCGGCATCAGCTTCGCCCTCGGCAGCGCCATCATGGGCTTTCTCATCCATCACTTCGGCATCATGACCACAATCGCTTTCGGAGCGAATATCGTCGTCTCGCTCCTCATCAACTTCGTCCTCCGCAAATACTTCATCTTCAAAGGCTGACCCCGTCGCACGGGCAACCCCATTCCCTAAACGGCACTGAACGGGGTCGAGGGCAGAAGCCATTTCCTCCGGAGTCAGGAGTCCGCTCTCGGAGCCGCAAAGGGGCTTGATCGCTGGGTCGGAAAAGAGTTACGATGTCGGCCAATGACACCGAATGGCCCGAGGTCGTCGCGAGACGTAAGGCGTACCGGTAATGACGGTTTAAGATCGTCCGTTGGAAACCGCATTATTCTCTTCATGTTATGCACCTCCCTTCTTGCGGGCTGCGCCACCGATACTGGGACCAAGAAACCGATGAATATTGGCGCCCTGTCCAAAGTCGATCAACTGGAGGTGCAGGTACACGCGGACAAGGCCTTTTCAGTTGTTCTTGCTGGTACACAACTGAATGGCCTCGATGCGTTGTTTGCCTTTGACCCAGGCGGCGCTTTAGCCCGGACGGTTGAAGCTGTTGCATCCGCGACCCGTTCTTATGAGGACGCCCAGCGGGCGAAGAAGTTCCGCGCGGCAATTGCAGAAATCGATCTTCAGAGCCTTACTCAGAAAACGCTCGTCGATGGCCTTCAAGCCTCGCTCCGCTTTAAGTCTGTGACTGCTGCAACAGAACGCCCAGAGCCGTCCCCAACCGGTGCAGGAATTCTGCGGGTGCAAATTGACAACTGGGGATTATACGCAGATTCAGTGGATAACGCCAGACTCCACAAAGTCCAAGTAGGGCTCAACGCCACCGCATCGCTCATTGGTGGCGACGGCACACTTGTGTGGAGACACAGTGATTACTTTACGGGCGGCGAACACCGCCCCATCGACGATTATGTTTCCTCACCCGATCTCTTGAAAAGTAACATTGAGGAGGCGGTCACGGGGTATAGCGCTCGCGTCGTAAATGAGATTCGATATGCAAATTAGAAACACAGGAGGCGTTATGTATCGATTTGGTTTTTCGCTTTTGTCTCTTTTCTTATTGGGTCTCCTTACGTCAGGATGTGAGGCAATACATCCAACGAACATCAGTTTTTACGCGGATGGAAGGGGGCCGCTGACCTCTATCAAGCCGATAACCGTGTCGATCCAGGTTGAGGACCAACGGCCGCCAGAAGAACAAGATTCGGTTGTTTTAAGGCGAACAGCCATCGGAGGGGCCGATACGTGGTGCACAAAAAAAACCGCCCCGCTCATTGTGCAAGACGCAGTGATCTCGGAGCTTAGAGTGTGCGGCCTTCGGGCTACTCCCGATACGTCAACTCCAATTGATGCCCGCGTGAGGATTGCACTGAAGAGATTTAGAGATCTCGAGGACTCCCGCTTTTCCGAAAAGGCGTTGGTTGAAGCAGAAGTGGTTGTGACTAATGAGGCTACACACACGACTACTCCTCCATTTCAAGTCAGTGGTAATTATCAACATGCCGTCGGCAGTATGTACAGAGGACCTGATAAGGCGATGACCAAGGCCCTCGCCGAGTTTATTCATAATCTAACCTTTGATTCTCGGTTGGTGGAAGGGTTGCAATAAGAAATCTAAGATGGCGCGCAACAACAGGCAGCGAGTTTTGTTAGGTGCTTAGCTCAGCGACCGCAGCACCACCCGCGCGGGCGCGCCGTCGGCCCCCTTCAGCTTGAGCGGCAGCGCGATCAGTTCGTAGTCCCCCGCCGACACGTCTGAGAGGTTCAGCGCCTCGATGATCACCACGCCCGCGCCCAGCAACGTATCATGCACCGGGTGCGTCTTGCCGCCGTACGCTTCCACCGACAGGTAATCCACGCCCACCAGCGTGACGCCGCAATGAACCAGATACATCGCGGCATCGCCCGTCAACGCAATGAAGTTCTTGTCGAACTCAGTGTCATTGTTCGCCCAATGCCGCGAATTGCGCGTCTTGAACAGCGCCCGCGTCACACCTGCTCCGAAGGAACCTGTTCCTTCGGAGCCTTTCAGATCGCACGCCTCCAGCGTCACCGCCGAAATGTGGCTGGTGATGCCCGTCAAGTCGAACACCCGGGACGTGCCGATGAGCGCCTCCAGCGGCAGCTCGTCAACCCCCGAACCGTCCCGGTAAAAGTGAACGGGTGCATCCATGTGCGTGCCCGTGTGCGCGCCCATGTCGAGATGCGTCAGGTTGGCCACATCCCCATTGGCAATGCTGCTGGCCAGGTTCATCGAAAATTTCGGGTCCCCCGGCCACGTCGGAATCCCGTTGCGCAACAAAACACTCACGTCATGGATTTTCATTTGAATGGTCCAATCCCGCTGTTCTCCCGCCGGTACTACACCCTGCTCAAACTCCGTCACCAAAAACAACGCCCATAATTATCAGGGCTAAAAGGACAAAGAAGGCGACCCAACCAAAAAACCCGACAATGAAAATTACCCAGCGTTTCCTACTGGAAGTGGAATGCACGACTAATGGATTAATAGCCATCAATGCAGCGCTTCCAAAAGCTAATGACCAATCGGCCCATGCGGGGACTGCTTTGGAAGTCAATCGAAAGCTGATAAACAATGGAATGAAGACAAGAGCCGGGAAGAGCGCCATCAGCAATTTTCCAAGAACTGCGGTTTTCATTCAAAGTACATTCCTGGTATTAGCAGATCGAAGCTCAGAGCGAATGGGGGCTCCCGCCTCACTTCACGTGTGTATCATACACGCGCAGCAATTCGCCCACGCTCCACGCCTGCGCGAAGCATCCCACGGGACGATGCGGCGGATTCCCGTCAAAAATCTCCGACACACTCCCCAATCCCGCCTCCTCCATGTGATGCAACAGCGGCGCGATGAGCTTGCCGATCTCCTTCCGCTGCGCCCTGCCCGTCCCGTTCACTTTGGCATACGCGTCGCAATACGGCCCGATCAACCACGGCCAGACCGTCCCCTGATGATACGCGCAATCCCGCTGCCAGCGGTTGCCCGTGTACTTCCCGCAAAACCGGGAGTCCTTCGGCGATAGCGTCCGCAGCCCGTACGGCGTCAACAACTGTTGTGTCACCACGTCGAGCACCGCCTTCTGCTGGGTCTTGTCCAACGGCGAGTACGGCAGGCTTACCGCGAAAATCTGGTTCGGCCGCACGCTCGCATCCCGCTCATCCCCCCGGATCACGTCGTACAAATATCCGCCGTCGCGGTTCCAAAACGCCTTCATGAAATTCGCCGCCACCTGGTCCGCCAACTTCCGCAGGATCACCGCCGAATGGATGTCCCGCGCCAGGTTCTCCTCCATCTCCGCCAGCATCAGCAGCGCGTTCAACCACAGCGCGTTGATCTCCACCGGCTTCCCGTGCCGCGGCGTCGGCACATAACCGTCCACCTTCGCATCCATCCAGGTCAACTGCGTGCCCGTCGTGCCGGCCGTGATCAATCCGTCGCCGTCCGCATGGATGTCGTACCGCGTGCCATCCTTGTAAAATTTCACCACGTCGGCCAGCGCGGGCAACAGTTGCCGCGCCCCGTCGTCGTCGTGGCTTGTCTGCCAGTATTTCCAGGCAGAAACCACGAACCACAGCGATGCGTCCACGGTGTTGTATTCGGGAGTCTCGCCCTTGTCCGGAAACACGTTGGGGATCATCCCCTTGTCGCAATACTGGGCAAACGTCAGGAGAATCTTCCGCGCCACGTCGAACCGCCGGCACGTCAGTGTCAGCCCCGGCAACGCGATCATGGTGTCCCGCCCCCAATCCGTAAACCACGGAAACCCCGCCAGCACCGTCAGGTTGTCCTTTCCGCGTCGGGCCAGAAACGAGTCCGCCGAAATCAACAACGCCTGCCGCGCTGGATCCCGTTCGCGCTCGAGTTCCTTGCGCCGCGCCCGTTCCCGCGCCGCCAGGTCCTCGGGATTGACCGCGCCCTTCTTCTGGATCGTCGCCACGATGTACGCGGTCTGCCCCTCCGCCAGCCGGTACGTCAGCTCGAACGGGGTGAACAGGTCCTCCTCGAAATCCAGCCCGCGCTCTTCCTCCACCGGATACGTGAACTTCAGATACCAGTCCCCCTTCGTATCCACCGCCTCGGGCTTTGTATGGAAATACAACCGCGGTTTGTCCGCGACGGGTTGAATGGAGACCACGCCGTTGCCGCGCTCCACATCGAAGTTCACGTCGTCATTGCGCTCCGACAACGCATTGTAATCGCGGAACGCCAGCAACGGACGCACCTTCAACTCAATGGGACCACGCGACCGCCGGTTCCGATAACCCACCACCACCGTGTTCTCCCCGGCCACGAGAAACACGCTCTTCTCAATTTCAAAATCGTTGTTCGCGTACCGGAACACCGGCCACGGACGCAGCCGAAATTCCATCTGGATGTTGAACCCGTGCGGAAACACCGTGCCGGGGTATAGGTTCGTGCTGATCGCCGACTCGTGGCCCTCCATCACCACGCGCTCCTCGAATTTCGCCAGCAATACATGCCGCTCCACCGGCGGATGCAGCGATGCGACCAGCAACCCGTGCTGCCGCCGCGTGTTCGCGCCGATGATCGTGGACGAAGCGAATCCGCCCAGGCCATTGGTCTCCAACCATTCCTTGGCCAGCGCGTTCTTAAGATTCTGGCAGTCGCACTGATCGAAAACAGTTTTCATGTCGCGTCTCGCCCGCGGCAGTGTCCAGACGGACTGAGTGTAACCGGCGATCGCGCCCGCGAAAAGAACATTTCGATGGCATCCTCACAAACCAGAAAAAACAATGTCCCCACGACGAAAAAAATACACCGCGCGCGCGCATCATACCCGCACGTGGTGGTCCTGGGTCCGGTTTGCCCCGAAAGCGTCCGTCGCAAATCTCCGTTATCCCGCCCAACCCCGGGCCCGCGCCACCGCTTCCCTCCACTTCGCGTACAAGCTCTCACGCGTCGACTCCGACATCTTCGGCTCGAAGACGCGCTCGACACGTCGATGCGTGAGAAAATCCGCCGGGCTCGACCATGCGTTGGCCACCAGCCCCGCCAATCCCGCCGCGCCCAACGCTGTCGTTTCGATCACCGCCGCCCGCTCGACGGGCACGCCCAGAATGTCCGCTTGGAACTGCATGAGAAAATTGTTCGCGCAGGCGCCGCCGTCCACTTGCAGTTTCCGCACCGGCGCGCCCAGTTCCGCGCCCATGATGTCCGCCACGTCCCGCGTCTGATACGCGATCGCTTCCAGCGCCGCCCGCGCCAGATGCGCCCGGCTCGTCGCCCGCGTCAGGCCGACGATTGTCCCTCGCGCTGCCGCGTCCCAATACGGTGCGCCCAGTCCCGTCAACGCCGGCACAAAATACACCCCATCGTTCGAGGACAGACTCGCGGCCAGTGATTCCGTCTCATGGGACGTTTTCACGATTTGCAACCCGTCCCGCAACCACTGCACCGCCGCCCCGCCGACAAATACGCTCCCCTCCAGCGCGTAATCCACCCGCTCGCCGATCTGCCACGCAATCGTGGACAGCAGGTGCTCGGAATCGCGCGGTTGTTCCCCCGTGTTCATCATCAGGAACAGCCCCGTGCCGTACGTGTTCTTGATCACGCCCGGCTCATAACACCCTTGGGCAAACATCGCCCCCTGCTGGTCGCCCACCACCCCGCAAATCCTGGCCGAAAATCCGAACAAGTCCGGCTCCACCACGCCAAACTCCCCGGCACTGGCGCGCACGTCCGGCAGCGCCTCCGCCGACACGCCAAATTGCTTCAGCAGTTCCCCGTCCCACCGGCGCTCGCGCAGATCAAACAGCATCGTCCGCGACGCGTTGCTTGCGTCCGTGGCATGGACCCGACCGCCGGTCAGCTTCCAAATAATCCACGAATCAATCGTCCCGAACACGCCGCGCCGCGTCGCCGGCACATTTCGCAGCAGCCATTCGATTTTCGTCGCCGAGAAATACGGATCGCACACGAGCCCGGTGCGCCGGTGGATCTCCCCGGCAAACCCGCTGCGCCTCAGTTCTTCGCACCGCGCGGCGGTGCGACGGTCCTGCCACACGATCGCATTGTGCAGCGGTTTTCCCGTCTTCGGGTCCCAGCAGACAATGGTTTCGCGCTGGTTGGTCACGCCCACCGCCACGATCTCGTCGGCGCTTACCTTGGCGACGGCTTCGGCGATGACCGCGCGGGTCGTTTCCCAAATCTCCTCGGGATCGTGCTCGACCCACCCCGGCTGGGGAAACAGTTGCCGAAACTCCCGATAGCTCGACCCCACCACCCGCGTCTCGCGGTCGAACACAATGGCGCGATTGCCCGTGGTGCCCAGATCGATGGCCAGAATCAACATGCGTCGTCGTGGCGCGTGACCGGAGCCGGAAAATGCTCGGCGAGCAGCCGGCCCGCCGTGCTGATGCCATGAACCACTCCCTCCGTGAACTTACCCTGTCGAAAGTAGTCGCCCATCGCTCCCACAACATCTTCCCAAAACGTTTCCCCGCACTTCGCGTGCACCGCCTCGTCTCCGATGACGGCAAAGTTTTGTGACTCCGGCGCGATGAAAATCAGGACCGCATTGCGGTGCTTGGTTTTGTCGAGGCCCAGCTTGACGAACTGGTGCGCCGCAGCGTGACGCGGATCGTGCACCTTGCGATGGCTCACATACAGGCGGATTTCCCCGGTCGTGTGTTTCTCCGCCTCGGCGATGGCCACGGTGATCCGGTCGTGATCCAACTCGCGAAATAAATGTTTCGTCTTCATCGTCTCACCAACTTCCCCCGGCCCCGCCGCCACCAAACGATCCACCACCTCCCGAAAACCCGCCGCCACCAGAGAACCCGCCTCCGCCACCGGACGAAAAACCTCCACCGCCCCACATTCCGCCAAACCCGCCATAGCTGACAATTCGTCCGTGTCTCGAGTACGTCGTGCCGGTGGCTGCGTAAGCCCGTGCGATAATGATCAGCATGACAACAATAACGAAAAGACCAAATACCCAGTTCGACCCGCCCGATTGGTTCGACGGGGATCGATCTGCCACGGTCTGACCCGTGCCTTTGTACTCGCCCTTCGTCGCCGCTAGGATCGCCGCAACACCCGCCCGCAAGCCGCCATCAAAATCACCGTTGCGGAAATGGGGTTTGATCTCGTTCTCGATGATCTGTTTCGCCAGCGCGTCGGGCAGCACCCCCTCCAAACCGTACCCAACCTGGATGTACATCTTGTGGTCCTGGACGAACACAAACAGCACCGCGCCGTTGTTCTTTCCCTTCTGACCAACGCCCCACGACTGCGCAACGCGGACTGTGTAATCTTCAATCGATGAATCCGATTCCATTTTCGGATACACCGCCACCAGAATCTGGCTGGAGGTATCGCGCTCGAATTGCTCGAGTTGCCGGTTCAGGTCCGTGGCAATCGCCGGCGACACAACATGGGCGTAATCGTTGAAGTATTGCGGTGGCTTGGGTGGAATGACTTCCGCCGCGGATGCGCCGAATGCGACCACCAGCGCCACGAACACGCCGAGGAATCTTATCAGCGCCAATTTCACGGGTTACTTCGCTGGCGTTCCCAGGGAATTGAAGTCCACTTTTGGCGGAGTTTCCGCGCCGGTCGTCGCTTGGAAATAGGGCTTCTCTTTGAATCCAAAATAGCCCGAGTACAACATCGTCGGGAAACTCTTGATCGCCGTATTGTATGCCTGAACGACGTCGTTATACCGGCCGCGCTCCACAGAGATGCGGTTCTCCGTTCCCTCCAATTGCGCCTGGAGCTCCAGGAAATTCTGGTTCGCTTTCAAGTCGGGATAACGTTCCACGACCACCAGCAGCCGCGACAGCGCGCTGCTCAATCCCGCTTGCGCCTTATCAAACTCCGCAAACTTGGCCGGGTCGTTGGCCACCTGGCTCGCATCGATCTTGCCCACCGAGGCCCGGGCCTGGGTGATCTCAACCAAGGTCGACTTCTCAAAATTCGCCACGCCCGACACGGTAGCGACCAGGTTCGGAATCAAATCGGCGCGTCGCTGATACACGTTCTGCACCTGCGCCCATTGTTTCTCGACCCCCTGTTGCAGACTGACCAGGCGGTTGTACCCGCAACCTTGCACCAGGGTCATGATCGCCAGTGCGCCCACAACAATCGAAATCCGTCTTCGCATGATTCACCTCGTTGGGTTCGACAACGTGCGTTGGAATACTGTGCCTCCGCATCTTCCCAAAGCAATGCCAAAGTTGCCGCGATCACCCCGGAAAAAATGGCGCTCCCGGCCCGATTCGAACGGGCGACCTGCGGTTTAGGAAACGAAACTGAACGCCATCCGCTCTGCGCCTATTTCATAGGAAATCTGCTGGCTTCAACTCGTTGTGTCAATCGCATACCGGCAACAACCGGCAGCAAAATGCTGTAGAAATGCCACAGCCATCCCATAGGATTTTGAAAAAAGCTGGAATGTCTCGTGTAGCCCTGCCACACGGCAGGGATGAAAAACACAACAAAACATTCCAACCGCCTCAAAATTCACCGTTCTCCGCCAGATTTGCAACTTCATTCCTGACCTCCTGGTGCCCAAGCTGGCGCGGGAAACCGGGGTCGATGACAAGGCCCGCACCTTCAGCCCCTGGAGCCACATTGTCACCCTGTGTATGCGCAAGTCACCCATAGCATCGGGCTCAACGATGTCTGCGACGCCCTGCAGCTTAACTCCGGACCGCTGTCCAGCCCTCCGGGGCGCGACACCGCCCACCCGCAACAATCTCTCCCACGCCAACAAGGTGCGCCGGCACGATTTGGCCGAGAAACTCTTCTGGTCGGTGTTTGAATATTTGGGCGACATGTCGCCGCGCTTTGTCAGCGGCAAGGCGGGCAAGCGGTTTGCCCGCAAATTCAAACGCACCATCCATGTGGTCGACTCCACCACCATTCAATTGATCGCCTCCTGCATGGACTGGGCCAAGCACCGCCGGCGCAAAGCGGCGGCCAAGTGCCATTTGCGTCTGGACCTGCAAAGTTTTCTGCCGCGCTTTGCCATCATCGACACGGCGCGGCGAAACGACGCCAAGCGGGCGCGCGAACTCTGCGCCGGGATCAAAGAGGGTGAAATCGTCATATTTGACAAGGCGTTACGTGGACTTCGAGCATCTGTGGGATTTGGAGGAGCGCGGGGTTTTCTGGGTGACGCGCGGCAAGGAGAACCTGAATTTGAGGTGGTGGAAGTGCTCAGCCCAGTGCGGCGGGCAAGATCCTCGCGCGATGAACTGGATCGGCTGAAGAACGCCGCACCAACCGGCGTACCCGGTTGATGCGGCGGGTCGTGGCGCTGGGTGGAGGTCGACGGCCGAGGAGCGTGGAGATGACCTTTCTGACCAACAACCTGGACTGGAGCGCCGCGCAGCGTGGCCGAGTTCTACCGCTGCCGCTGGCAGATCGAAGTGTTCTTCAAGCAGATCAAGCAGACCTTGCAGTTGGCCGACTTTCTGGGCACCACGCCAACGCCGTGCGCTGGCAGGTCTGGACGGCGTTGCTGGTCTATCTGTTCCTGCGCTACCTGGCCTTTCTTTCGGATTGGGCCATAGCTTCAGCCGGCTCTTCACCGATCCGCGCGGCGCTGTGGGAAAAATGCGATCTGCTGAGTTTACTGCGCTGCTATGGGACAGCCAGCGGCACTTTCGCTACCTGGCCCGGCCGGAGCAGGCCTATTTCCCGGGTTTGCTATAAACCTATGGGACAGCCCAGCAAACGAACCCTAATTGTTGAACGCCGCGCCATGTGAATTAAACCCAAAAGTCTTAACGCGTCAACCGGCCAACACCTCAAATGTCGAGGGAAATCATCCCATTTGCCTAAATTCCACACCTTGTGTGACGCGTGTGTAGAAATGCCCCGCCCTGCCACGGAAATGCCACGGGAACGGCAGCGCTGAGGGTTACAGGTTAAACAGGCGTCTGAGGTAGACGGATATTGGCGGCGGGATGCGGGCGGGGATATTGGGGTGAAACTCGGCACCCTTACGAATGCGTTGCATTCTCCGTCATCAGGATTTAACGTTCTGCCTTGGAGACGTTGATGGCGAATTATTGCTCTCATTGCGGACAAGAGTTTGAGCGCAGGTTCAGCTATTGTCCATCATGCGGCGAATCTGTCGGGGACTCCCTTTTTCGATCAGATCCCTGCCCTCAAGTGAAGGCCGAACTTGCTCCAATTGTAACGGTAAGGGATACGTGATTCAAAACACTGGAAGGGAGCCCGTCGGGAAACCGTTTTATATTTTTACTCTACAAGAAAGAATACGCTCTCGGAAATACAGATGTCCCCCGTGTAATGGAACCGGACCAGCTTAGGAGAATCGGGGACTATCTACGACGTTAGGCGGCATCGAGCACAAAAGACGAGGCATCCTATGAGCAAAGAGAAAGGCCATTCCGAAGAAAAGACTGACAACTGGGGGAGAAAATACACACAGCACTACGACGAGGACGGAAAGGAATCCGGGCGGAGCGAGGAAAAGACGGACAACTGGGGGAGAAAATACGCACAGCACTACGACGAGGACGGAAAAGGAATCCGGGCGGAGCGAGGAGGAGACGGACAACTGGGGGAGAAAATACGACAGCACTACGACGAGGATGGAAAGGAATCCGGGCGGAGTGAGAAAAAGACGGACAACTGGGGACACAGATATACACAGCACTACGACGACGACGGAAAGGAATCTGGGCGAAGCGAAAAATAAGGTCAGCAACTGGGGAAAAAAAATACACACAAGAGTATGACGGCCCATCTTCTTCAAGACCGCGTTTTTCACCATCGCGTAATTCGAGATCTCGCCTCTTCCAGCTCTGAGTCTGGTTCCACTTCATTATCAGATTCATCCAGACCTTACGAGTATGCTGAGAGTAGTTCTGAATCTTCATCTGGTTATGGCGCTGGCTCTGGCGGAGAGAGCAATGATGGCATGGGTTGGGTGCCGTGGGTTCTCATTGCTATTGCCCTCGTTGTCTTCTTCGCTTCCAACCCAAATGGTGGGAATGTTCAACCTGTTCAACCTGTTCAACCTGTTCAATCAAGCTACCAACCGCCATACGATGGCTCACAGAACAGGCAACAAGCGACGCCTCGTGATGACGCAGTCATGTCATTGCGAGGAACTTGGCCAGCAGGCTCCGC
>CAVQMY010000060.1:0-34322 GCA_963713705.1 uncultured Verrucomicrobiae bacterium | reverse complement strand
GACGCCGTAGCGCTCTGTCGCCGCGCTTTCGTGCCCCGGCCGCAATGCAAAACTAACCCTATTATGAGAAAGAACACGCCGCACACGCTATCGGAATGCCGATACAAAGTAGATCCAAGAATCCATACCTGATAACCGGTCGCGCGGGGTGTAGCGTGCGAAGCCGAGTCCGCGAGACGCGCCGAATGTTTGCCGACGGCGCAATCCCCACGCGACCGGGCCATTCGCGCCACACAACAGGATCGCTCAGGATTGTTCCGGCACAAGTACCCGCGCCGTCCGGCCGTCGCCTGCTCACAGTCCATCTCCCCGGTCGCCACCGCCAGCGTCGATGCCTCCCATTTCGGGCCATCCGGTCTCGGTTCGACCCCGTTCAGGCGAAGCAACACGCGGCACGCGCCGTGCCCAACACAAACCCTACAAGCCGGTGGCACAAGAAAACGCCGTCAGTCCACGCTTCTGCGCAGCCTCAACGGTTTTTTTTCGGACGAGAGGAGGAAGAAGGGGTGTGGCGAGACGCAAAGAACCGGGCGTCAAGCAGGCCGTGGCCATGCGAACGCTGCGGTTAATCAGCGCCGTACTTCTTGTGCGGGCGTTCTCGAACCACAAGAGAGCCTTTTGCATTCTGCGCCCGCGGCTTGTGCTCTGTGCCGAGCCGCCATTTGCTGCGCTTGTTCATTGCCAGGTAGTACTTGGCGACGCCGACTTTGTGCGCTTCGCGCGCCATATCTTCACGAATCCGATGAAGTTCCTCTAGCACTTTTGGCTGTTTCAGCGGTTTCATGGCGTCACGATCTCCTCCGGTGTGTGAATACGGATTGCGGGCAGCCCATAGCGCAGGTTGACCGTGTTGATCCGTTGCACCTTTCGGACATTGACCAAGTGCTTCATGTTCCAACTTACAACAACATCGAGCGCGTGACAAACGGCGAGGGCGACATGCAACGCATCGTTTTGGTAGCGCACCGCGTGATACCTTCCCGCACGTAAACCTCGCTCAACCCCACAGCCTCGTTTGTAACGTCCAATACCGTGATGGGCAAACCAGCAAACGCCTGGATCATCCGCGTGCGCTTCGGTTCGGGCGCGCGGTCGATTTCACTCTTCACCACTTCCGAACTGAACAAGTCATCATCGGTCACGCGCAGCCACTCAAAGAAAACCTCGGTTGCCGCCCGCTTCTCCGGCGCGTTGTCCGCGAACAACATGTTCGGCACACTGGTCTCGATGTACAGTTTCATATCGTTGCGTTCAGGCGTGCGATTCCCTCGAATGGATACGCCAGACCAATGTTTGCCAAGTCAATGCAAGGGACGTGCTTCATCCCAGTCCTGCGCCACAGCCACACACGGTGTCTCCCATCCACCCACTTCCCGCCGCATACTATGGCCGGGGGAAGCCTTTGACCCTCCATCGCTTCGGCGTAAGCTCGGTCACGGTAGTCAGTCCAGATGGATATGTCCGGGAATGCCTCTATCGGCATCTCACGGATGACAAAGCAAAGGGCCGAAACCATTCAACGTATTTGTGTGCGTCAACGTTGCCGTACGTCTTCTTGCGGACCAAGCCAAAAGGCGGGCTGGTCATTATGAGATCAATGGATGAATCAGCGATTTCCCCGCGCATGAGTCAAGGGCGTCGCATAAGAAAATCTTCCCGTGCTTCGTATGAAGAAATACTACCGAACTCATAGCAGCAGTCTAACAAAGTGGAGACACTCCGACAAGCTCAGGCTGACGAATATCAACCGGCCATTTGCGCTAGTTGCACACTTCCGTTTTCGGATTTACTTCCACCTACGGTTTGCGGCGGGGGCCGCGCTCGCGTTTGGCGAGGCGCTCGGTCTTGCGTTTGCGCAGACGGCGTTCGATCTTCCCCGCCACCACGTCGAGCGCGGTGATCACCTCGGCCCGGGATTCTTCGGCGCTGAGGTCCGCGCCGGGAATCTCGACCAGCACGCGCACGGTGTATTGGCGGGGCGACGGATGCGCGCTCACTTTCCGCAGGCGCACGCGGGCGCGCACGGCCCGGGGCGCGTATTGCCCGACGTGAGCGATTTTTTCATCAATGGCATCCCTGATTGCTTGCGTGAGAGTCACCCCGTCGGCCTGGATGAGGATATCCATGAACTGTCTCCTTGATTAATAGCTGAGTGTACCCAACTGCACCTTACCACGGAACACCCAATAGACAACCGAGGTGTACGCCAGCACGAACGGCATGCCAAGCGCCGCGACGGTTGCCATGATCGCCAGCGTTTTGTGCGACGAAGCCGCGTTGTAGATCGTCAGGCTCCAATCGGGGTTGAGCGATGAGTGGATCAGGTCGGGGAACAGCGCCACCCCGAACAGGAACGTCAACGCGGCAATCGTCGCGCACGACGACAGGAAGGCGTCACCGGGCCGGCCCAGGAAGATCGCCCGCGGTATGTTGGCGATAGCCAGCACATTGAGCACGACGACAATCCACACCCACGGGTGCTCGTGGAAATTGCGGGTTGCCAGCGGCATGGCGACGAGGGTGAAGATCGTCGTGAGGATGTACAGAACGAGAAAAATCCCAAAGGTGCGCCACATCCACCCGTGAATGCGTTTTTGCAGATCGCCCTCCGTCTTCAAATGGAGATAGATCGACCCGTGCATGGCAAATGTGGCCACCGCAAACACGCCGACGAGCAGCGCGTACGGATGCAGCAGATCGCGAAAGCCCCCATGATATTCCATGTCCGCGCCGATGGGCATGCCGCGCATTGCGTTGCCGACCGCCACGCCAAACAACAGTGTGGCCACGCCGCTGGCGAGTGAGAATGACACGTCCCAGAACGCGCGCCACGACGGCGAGTCGTACTTGCCGCGGAACTCCATCGACACGGCCCGAAAGATCAACGCAAACAGCAGCGCCATGAAGGCGGTATAGAATCCCGAGAACGCCGTCGCGTAGGCGATGGGAAACGCCGCGAACAACGCGCCGCCAAATGTGACCAGCCACACTTCGTTACCGTCCCACAACGGCCCGATGGAGTTCATCAAGATCCGTCGCTCTTTGTCGCTCTTTACGGCCAGATGCACGATCCCGACGCCCAGATCGAAGCCATCGAGGATCGCGTAGCCCGCGAGCAACACGCCGAGCAGTATGAACCAGAGAATGTTTAAATCCATATCGCTATTCCTTCTCCTTCGCGTAGTCGGCCCCGGTCAGCGAGGCGCCGCCCGTGCCGGCGCGCAGACCGGCGATGCCGAGCAGTCCGCCGGGCGCGGGCGCGGTCGGGACGGTCACGATCTCATCCGGTCCGTGCTTGATCTTGCTGTCCAACACAAACACCCAGACCACGAAGAGCAGGGCGTAGATGACGACGAACATGATGATGGAACCGAGCACCTGATTGGCGACGACGGCTTTCGAGAGCGCGTCACTCGTGCGCAGTAATCCGTACACGACCCACGGCTGCCGGCCAACCTCGGCGGTTATCCAGCCGAATTCGTTCGCGACGTACGGCAGCGGCACCGCCAGGACAAACGTCCACAGCAACCAGCGCTTCTCGAAGAGGGTGCCCTTCCAGAGAAAGTACATTCCGCTGAGCGTCAGCACCACGAACAGCCCGCCCAGCCACACCATGATGTGGAACGCCTGAAACGTCGGGGCAATGGGAGGCCAGTCCCGTTGCGGAATTTGATCGAGCCCGGGAACGGGTTTGTGAGGATCGCCATTGGCCAACAGGCTCAGCAAACCCGGGATGGCGATGCCATGTTTGACCTCTTGCCGCTGCGGATCGGGCAGCCCAAACAGATACAGCGGCGTCGGTCCGGGGCCGGTATGAAACACCGCTTCCATGGCCGCGAGCTTGGCGGGCTGTGTCTGCGCGACCTTCCTGCCCTGCAGGTCGCCGGAGATCGGCTCGGCAAGCGACGTCACGGTCGCCACGATCAGGGCGATGGTGAAACTTTTCTTTGCGAAATTGAGGTGTCGTCCTTTGAGGATGTAATAGGCAGCGATGCTCATCACGAAAAACGCCGCGAGGATGTAGGCGCCGATCACCGTGTGCGCCAATCGATGCATGCTGGAAGGGTTGAATACCATCACCCAGAAATCCGTGATCTCCGCTCGCGCGCCGAGTCCCTGTCCCACAATATGGAAGCCCGCCGGTGTTTGCTGCCAGGAGTTGGCGATGACGATCCAAATGGACGAGAAGAACGCGCCAAAAGCCACCATGCACGTCGAGAAAAAGTGCATGCGCGGCGAGACTTTGTCCCACCCGAAGACCAACACCGCCAGGAACCCGGATTCTAGGAAGAAGGCGAAAATGCCTTCCGCCGCCAGCGCCGAGCCAAACACATCCCCCACGTAGCGTGAATACGTGGCCCAATTGGTGCCAAACTGGAATTCCATCGTGACACCAGTCGCGACGCCCATGGCGAAGTTGACCGCAAAAATCTTCGTCCAGAATTTCGTCATCGCCTCGTACTCCAGGCGGCCGGTTTTCAGGTATAGGGCCTCCATGATGACGAGGATGCCGCCGAGGCCGATTGACAACGGCGGAAACAGGTAATGAAACATGATGGTCAGGGCAAACTGAAAACGCGACAGCGTCACGACGCTCAGGTCCACAAGTTCCAATCCTCCAGCAACGGGTGTTCAGACAACCAGTAGCCGTGAATGACCCGAAATGCAACTGGCTGCTGTATCCGTCGTTGGGTATACCGACAGTTGTCAAAACCGTCGGAAGCCGCTAAAGCCAGCCATGGACGTGGAAGTCAGGGTTGTGTTTCGGCGGCAATCCGCTATCTTGAAGCAGTCCATGGGTCGGATGAGGCAAGACTTTTTGCGGGTGAATGACGTCATCGAAGCGCAGGAAGTGTTTCATGCGCGGGCGGCGGCGGCACGGGATGCCGTCTTCGGGCGGCAGGTGTTTGTGCGCGGCGTGGTGGAAGTATCCAACTACTGCCGGCAAAACTGTCACTACTGCGCCATGCGCCGCGACAATCAACAGTTGGCGCGGTACCGCCTCGCGGCGGATGAGGTGGCCGACCTGATCATTCATCACCGGCCCGCGTCGATCACCGACATCGACATTCAAGCGGGTGAAGACCCCGTGGCCGTCCGCGAAGTTGTCCTGCCACTGGTGCGCGAACTGCGCCGGCACACCGACCTCGGTATCACGCTATGCCTCGGGACGTTGACGTCACGCCAGTACGACGAGTTGCGCGAAGCTGGCGGGGAATACTACGTGTTGAAGATCGAGACGGGCAACGCGAAGCATTATCGGCTTCTGGAAGGACCCGGAACACTGGCCCGTCGCGTTGAGGCGATCCACTACCTGGCCCGCACGGGCTGGAAGGTGTCCTCCGGGCTGATCATCGGACTGCCCGGCCAGACGCAGGACCATGTCCGTGAATCGTTGCAGTTGTTGACCGAATTGCCGTTGGCAGGGTGCAGCGTCAGTCCCTTCGTCGCCGGGCAACAAACGCCGTTGGAGGGCAAGCTGGACGGATCCATCGAGCTAACACTGGATTGCGTGGCGTGGATGCGATTGGCCTCGCCGCATTGGATCATTCCCGCCGTCAGCGCCATGAAACTGGTCTCCGAGAACGGCTACGTGCGCGCTTTTCGGGCGGGAGCGAATCTCGCGACGATCAACCTCACGCCGCGCAAGGTTCGTGACGATTATCCCATTTACAAACGGGACCGCGTGATCATGGACGAGGACCTCGTGGTGTCGGCCATCGAACAGGCGGGATGCCAGCCCAGCCGCATCGGTGTTGCCGAACACTTGCGCAGCGGCACGGCGGTCGCAACGGTTTCCTGAATGAGCCCGATCCTCGTGGTCGCGACGTCTTCCTTCCAAGATACAGAAAAGCTCTGCACTTTTATGCGGTATTAGTTTGGAAGAATCGGGTACAAGTACGAGTTGCGCGCCGACGCATGACCTCACTTTGGAAATTGTGGCAAGCCACCGCGGACCGTGGCGCCACCAAGACCGCCGTCATCGACGCCGAGACCGGCCGCGAGTGGACTTACCGTGAACTGACAACGCTGGCCGAACGCAGCGCCGCGCCACTCGATGGTCGCATTGTCCCCATCTGCCAACCCAATAGCGCCTTCTGGCTTGCCGCGTTCCTCGGTGTCCAGAAAATCGGCGCAGCCGCGTTCCCCCTCGATCCATCTTTGCCGGCGGAAGCACAAGAGAGAACGGTGCGACGAGCCATAAGGGGATTGCCGGCGCGTTCGTGTTGCATCAAGCTCACGTCGGGTACGACCGGCGACCTGAAATTCGTTTATTGCTCCACAGCCAATCTCCGTGCTGACGGCGAACACATCATCCGCACGATGGGGATCCGACCCACGGACCGCAATCTCGCGGTTATCCCGCTCGGCCACTCCTACGGACTTGGCAACCTGGTGATGCCGATGCTCCTGCAGGGGACGGCGGTGGTGTGCGCACCAATGTTCGTCCCGCGGCAGATTTTGCAATGGATCGAGCGGTATAGGATCAGCGTTCTTCCGGCAGTTCCCGCCGTCCTGCGGGCGTTGGCGCAATTGGAAGGCGCGGCGAAGCCACCAAGCCTGCGGCTCGTGATTTCGGCGGGCGCGCCGCTGTCAGCGGAAGTGGCGCAACAGTTCTACCGACGCTACGGCCTCAAGATTCACAATTTCTATGGTTCGTCCGAAACCGGCGGTATCTGCTACGACCGCACGGGCAACGCCACGTTGAGCGGCCGGTGCGTTGGCAAACCGATGAATGGCGTCACAGTCCGAATTCGGCGTGATGGCCGCGTGTCCGTCAACAGCCGCGCCGGAAAGGCCACGCTGCCCGACCTGGGCGAGTGGAATCAGTACGGCGAACTGCGGCTGCTCGGGCGCGTCGGGGACGTGGCCAACATTGGCGGCCAAAAGGTTTCGCCTGCGGAAGTGGAGCGGGCATTACGCGAACTTCATGGCGTCAGCGACGCGTGGGTCACGGTGATAAAAGACAAACGCGGCAACGATTGTCTGGCTGCCGTCGTGGAAACCACACGCGGGCGCACCGATATCGAAGAGGGTCTGCTACAGGCGCTGCCGGCGTGGAAACTGCCGAAGAGGTGGTTGATTGACGCCGCGCTTCCCCGGACCGATCGCGGCAAACTTCACACCACCGAACTGAGGGCGCGGCTCAGCGTGAGTTTGCCCTGAGTCACGACGGTTGGGCCGACGCGGAGGACGACATCGAATTGCGCAAATGCCCCCATCTCTTTTTCCAGCGTCACGTCAATGTCCAATGTTTGGTCCGGTAACACCGGTTTGCGGAAACGAAAATCGCGGACGGCCGCGAGATAGGCCGTATCGGGTTGTTGCCAGAGCACGCCGGCGGCCTGCGCCGCACACTCGACGAGCAACACGCCGGGCATGAGCGGATTGCCCGGAAAATGATCGGCAAAGAACGGCGTTTTCGGGTTGAGCCATTTACGGCCGCGACCGCGCTTGCCGGGTTCGAGAATCTCGAACGAATCGAGGAACGAAAAACCGGGGCCGTGCGGTGTGAGACTCATGGCTTCGGCACCTCGAACGCGGCTGCATCGAGCGGTTGGTTGCGACGCGGGTTGCGGAACTCGTAAGTGATGTAACTGTCCATGATGAGCCTGATACGCATGGATCGCACATCCATGGATGGCCAGGCGATCACGTTTTCGACCGAGCGCAAGGGCAGCATTTGCAACAAGTGTTTGGGCGTGAGTATCACCGTACATGTGTCGGGCGTGTGCGCGATATTCACATCGAACAAGTCCGCGAAATTCGTGCAGCCGTTCTGGAAGAAGCTTAACAGAAACTGCACTCGCTGGGTCGGTTTGCCATTATGCACCTCCAACTTGTACGTCGCCAGCGCCTTCTTGTCGCGCTTGATGTAGAGGTCATGCCCGCGCACCAGCACGATTTCGGGCGCGGGATTGGTAAGGACGATCGACAGGAAATCCGGGGCCTGGTAGCTGATGTGCCCGAGACTTTCGACGTGACGGCGCGGGAAACTCCAGTGAAACACCTGCCGCAGACCGGCGTCAAACGTCTGTGTGGCGGTTTGGTGCGCGACAAACTCGTCGGCATTCGTCGTGTCCGCGTGAGCTGCGCTCGGGCCGAAGGCTACGAGCGCAGCCGCGACAGCGGCGCAAATTGATACCATTGATCGGGATGATTGCATAACGGCTCGCGAAAACGGCTGGCCAGTTCAAGCGTGAACTCGCGGACGGTTGCGGCACGGTCGGGTCCGCGCCATTGCGTCCGCAACGGCGGGAGCGCTTCGAACGCGTATCCGCCGGATTCGGTTGCCAAAATGATGGCGGCGACGAGCGGCGCTCCCGTCAAGAGGCTGAGCCAAACGGGGCCAGTGGAGAACGGCACCTTTCCATGCGGAAAATCCACGAGCACGACGTCGCCATTCCCCTGAGGACGATCCATGAGCATGGCGACGCATTTGCCTTCGCCCAGTTTGCGCGCGATCTCCATGAAATTGAATTGGCCCACGCCGACCTCCAGCGTTTCCGCGCCCCAGCGCTGGCGATACGACGCGCGCCATCGGTTGAGGGCCGGGCTCGGCTCGGGCAGCGAGAGTACGACCAGCGGCAGACGGAATTCCTCCATCAGCAACCCGCCGAGTTCGAATAATCCCGTGTGGACGGTGACCAGCAGCGCCCCTTTTCCGTCGGCCAACGCGTTTTGGATATGCTCGAACCCGCGCCGCGATTCGATCAGGGCCAGCGCATCCTGCTTGGTGCGCGCCCCGAGTTGGAAATAATCCGCCAGCGTCGCCCCAAAATTGCCGAACGTGTTGCGCACGGTGCTTTCCTGAAGCTGCGGTCCGCACAAGAGGGCGAGGTTTTCGCGCACGGCTGATTGCGCCCGCGGATGGGCCAACCGGTAGGCTTCGGCCAGCACGCGAGCGGTCCGTCGGGCTCCTCTGACTCCCAGGAGCCGCGCGAGTCGGACGCCCGTGTCGAACCAGAAGGCGCGGTACAGCGTCTGCGAATAATGTGGTTTCAAGCCTCGGAATATTCCAGCCGCGGCACAATCGGCACGCGACGATGAATCGCACAAATAATACGAAACAGTTTCACACGCCACCACATGTTAAACGACGGATGAAAATTGCCCGCCAGGATCGAAGTTCACCGCCGGCACGATGCCGAAGCGCCCCTTGGGGTGCATTAACACTTCGAACGACCGGTTGTTGTAATACATCGAAATCATTTGGCGATACACCTCTATGTACTGATGCACGGTGCGGGAATAGCACCGCTGTTCCCTGCGTCGTGAGCCCGCGCTTCTCGGCATCGGCACATTGAATCAGCCCGGCGGCAATCTGCCCTGACTTTGTGGCGATGTGTACTCCGGATGAAAAGATCGGGTCGATGAAACCCGCCGCATCACCCACCATGAGCGCGCGGTCGATGGCCATGTGGTCATGAGATAGCTGTAGTCACCGGTCTTGTAGAACTCGCTTACCCGCTCCGCCCCCTTCATCCGTCGCGTCAATTCACGGCTCGACTCCACTGTTTTCACGAACCATTCTTCCGCTGTTTTTCCAAATCGCTTCAGATCATCGAGTGAACGCACCATGCCCACGGACGTTTTCCCCTCCGCCAGCGGAATCAGCCAGAACCAACCGTCCTCCAGCCGCACGATGGTGATGTTCCCCTCCGCGTCGCCCGGGTTGCGATAGACACCCTTGAAGTGTGCGTACGTGGCGATGCGCTTGGTGAGGTTCATTGGTTTCCTCGTGAATCCCAGAACCCGTCCCAAAAAGGCGTCGCGCCCGCTCGCGTCAATCAACCAGCGCCCGCACACGTCGCCATTTTCCAATTTCACGCGCCACTGGTTGCCCTCGCGCGTGACATCCTTGGCCGGACACCCCTGGCGCACCTCACACCCGCAGCTTGCCGCGTGATCCAGCAGCACGTGGTCGAATTTCGCGCGTTCGACCTGGAATGTCTCGCCATACCCGGGCACCAGCCCGCGAGCAAACCAAAACCGCTGCCAGCGCGAGCCATTACTGATAAAAAACTCGGCCCCGTATTTCCGCTGGAAACCCGCCGCATCGATTTTCGGCCAGACGCCGCTTTCCTTGAGGACATCATTGCCGAACGGCAGCAGGGATTCGCCGATATGGAACCGGGGAAAGACCTCTCGTTCCAGCAACAGCACCCGCTGGCCGGCCTTGCCGAGAAACGCGCCCGCCGTGCTGCCGCCCGGGCCGCCGCCGATGATGATGGTGTCGTACACGGATGGGGCGCTCATGATGGTGCTACGGTTTCGCGCCGGGGCCGGGCTGCTGCGACAGCCAACGGCGAAGCGTGCCCAGCGATTGCATCGCCTCGCGGGCGACCTTCGCATCGTTGATCACGATCCCATATTGCTGCTCGATGGCGACAGTCAATTGCAGTGCGTCCAGCGAATCCAGAGCCGACGCTCCCCGGCCCGAACAATGGTGTCGCCTCCCCGATTTCCTCGGGTTTGATTTTGAGGACGCAATTTTCCACGACCAGTTTTTTCAATTCATCCAGCGAGATTTCAGCCATGGCCTCACACCCATCACCGTTTTTATTAGGTCATTCCGCGGCCAAAAGCAAAGCCGAACATTCGCCGGTCAAACCCCATATCGGCAGCAAAATCCTGCGGCGTTCGCGTCGTGCCAACTCCGCGGCGGCGATCGTGTTCCAGGCCGCCGATGCGACAAACGCGTCACCATGATAGGGCAGCGTCAGCCCTCTTGCCACCGGGCAACTGCTCTTCGATGCAGTCCGAACCAGTTGTGCTGGGCGGTGATGACAGCGCACGACGTCGGCGGGGAATTGAGCGAGGCAATCCCGGGCCGAACCCGGCGCATCACGCCGGTTGCGGTAGGTGAACCCGTCAGCCAACTGCACGATCCGTAGATTGTCTTGCGGTCCTGCGCGCCGTAACAGCAAGGCCCCGGCACCTTCGCCCGGCACATAGCCGGTTCGTCCGTGCGGCGGCAACCAACCCGTCCGTACGAAAGCGTCAATGACGATGGGGTCGAGTTCGACGGCGCCGATGACCAGTGCGTGGTCCACCGAACCGGTTGCCAGCCACGATGCCGCCACACGGATGGCGCTGACCCAGGCGGCATCGTCGCCAACGAGAGAATAGCACGGCCCGGCATACGCCAAGCACCGCCGCGACGTGGCTGGTTGGCGAGTTGAACACCGTTTCGGGAAAGAGATTCGGGCTGGCAAAGCGTGGGCTGCTTTTAATGACACCTTCAAAGAACCGTCGGGTGGCCACAACCGCGCCCGTGTTGAAGCTGGCGACGATGCCCAGTCGATCTCGAGGCAATTCGGGGGCTGCCGCAAGCGCCTGGTGCGCGGCCGCGAGCATGTACAGCGTGAGCGGACTGGCCCGTCGCGCCCGCGCTTCGTTCTGCAATGTCGCCAGAGGCTCGCGAGTTCTGTCCACGCAACGCACGACTTGTTCGCCAGTTGCCTCGTTCAGGCCTTTCATGCGCGAAGACGTTTCTGAAGGAAGCATCGCGCCCATCCCACAAATAGCTAGAGGTAGTGGCGGTTGGTGACCGTCGGACGTGCCTTGCCGTGCGCGAGCGCGACTCGTATCTTCTGAAGACCAGCGCGGCGTTCGATCCGCCGAATCCGAGATTCACCGTCAACGTCGCTGGCATGTCCGTCCGTTGTTCGCCCACGACGACGAGGTTCGCGGCGACCATCGGCTCGGGCTGTTGGACATTCAAGTTTGGCGGCAACTGGCCCGACCGTAGAGCAGCGATGGCGAACAGGGCTTCGACGCTGCCAGCCGCGCCCAAAGTGTGTCCGATGGCGGCCTTTGTTGAGCTGATTCGCAGGTGTGACGGAATGGTTGAGCCGTCCCCAAATATCGTGGCAAACGCTGTGGCCTCACTGGTGTCATTGAGGGGAGTGCCGGTGCCGTGCGCGTTTACGTAGCCGATATCCGCGGCGTTCACCCCAGCTTGGGCAATGGCTTGGCGCATCACGGTGACAGCAGTTGCCCCGCGGGGATGTGGCTGCGTCAGGTGATGCAAGTCGGTTCCGTGTCTGTAGCCGGCCAGTTCGCATAGAATGTGCGCGCTGCGTGCCTGCGCGTGGGGTTCCGATTCCAGCACCGCGAACGCGGCCGCTTCGCCGAGCATCAGGCCGTTACGGGCGATATCGAACGGACGACAGCAGTCGGGACTCATGGCCTGCAGACAATCAAAACCAACGTAGATCAATTCAGTCAATGCCTCGTAGCCGCCGGCCAGCACACAGGTGTACGCACCGGATCGGATCAGGTCCGCGCCGTGGCCGATGGCGTTGGCCCCGCTGGCGCAGGCGTTGGCGATGATCGTCACTGGCCCGCGAAAGCCGAGATGTCGCTGGAGATCGTGCGTTTGATGTTGTGCCTGGTATCGAGAAGCACGGTAAAATTCTCCCGCGCCACGATGTTGGGCGAGCATGGACCTCAGGAACTGTTCCCCCAACGCCATTGCGCCTCCCGTGGTGCTGACGGAAAGCGGCAGCTGAAGGAGGGACGACTTGCCCTGGCTATTCAACAACCGCGCATTCGCCAGTGCTTCGCGGGCGGCGGCCAGGGCGAGTCGGCTGGCACGGGACAATCGCACCAACGGTTTCGCGGGAAGGCCGGCAAAACCGGGAAGTATACATGTCGCCGCCTGTTTGCAACGGCAACCCGCCACATCAAACAAGGTGACCGGGACCGCTGCGGTTTTTCCCGCCACGAGTTGCTGCCATGTGCTCGGGAAATCCAAGCCCAACGGCGTTACCGCGCCCATGCCCGTCACGACGACACGTTCACTCATCCCATCAATTCCCCGTGCGAAACTTCTGTCGATCTGTCGATGCCGAATTCATTGATTCTGTGCCACGGCTTGCGGATGAAGTTTCGCCGCGACACCGTTCCACTGGACACAGACAACCCCAGCCGCAATGAATGCCACGCCGATCCATTGCGCCGGTCGTAACGGAATCCGGAAGGCCCAATAGCAGGCGAGCTGCAGCACACAGAACGCCCCGCCCTGGCACAGGGCGAACGTGAGGTTCGGATGTTGCGTCCGCAGGGCGAGGGTCAGGCACGTCGCACCGCAGAACCCGACGGCATTACCAAAGAAAAACAATCCCACCGCTGCTGAGCCAGTTCGTTGACTGGCCACCCGCAGGAGCAGACTTCCGCTTACCTGGAACATGATGAACCCGACCATGTACAACCATGGCGGCAATTGCAGCACCTGCTTCATGTTTTTCCCTCCAGTGGAGACGATCGATACAAGCTCCACCATTTTCGGTTCTGCGAACGAAACACCACGGGCCACGGCACCCAACAAGCCAGCCAGGTCAGTGGCCGCAGCAGCACGCTCCATAAACAAGACGCCCACCAGGGGCGCAGGTCGCAGCCGACCAACCAGAATAGCACGGTCGCTGTCAGGATTTCTATCTGAGTGGTCACCAGCAGTCCCAGCCATGCGGCGGCGCAACCCGGATGCGTCAAGGCGGCGGCCAGCCACCCCAGCGCCGGCACGATGAGGGCCAGACCCGCGTAACCAGCCGGCGAACACCAGCGCACCGTCTTTTGCCAACGCATATAGTGCTGGATGGCATCCCGCCAGTTTGATTCCGAGGCTTGTGTTTCCAAGGTGACCCGGCTGACTTTCATGGGAGCCAGCGCCCGACCCATCGCGTTATCATCCGCCAGACGCGCGCCCAGGGTTTCCCAATCCACGCGTTCGCGAAATCGCGCCGCGGGAAACATCATTCCGGCGCCGAGCCCAAATTGAACCAGACCGGTTCGACCGCAGAACAGCACGCCGGGATAGAACTCCATGTTCGCGAACAGCGCCTCCAGCATCATCGGTCCACTTTCGACATTTCGCACGATGTACGGGCAGGTCACCAGGCCCGTGTGACCGTCCATGAGTTCCTGCCGCATCACATCCAGGAAACCCGGTGGCGCGACAATATCGGTATCGCTCCACATCCAGAATTCACCACTCGCGTGTTCGGACAAAGTTTGGAACCATGAGACCTTTGGGCTGAGGAATTGCGCGGGGCGCGGGGCGACGACCGGTTTCAGGCGCGCGCGCGGGAAGTTCCGTTGCCACCGTTCGATGACCGGTTGCCACTTCGGTGCGTCCTTGTCCTCGATGCCCAGCAAGATTTCTGCTTGATCATCCAACTCGCGGACGAACGATTCCATGGCGGAGACGAGTGATGGGGACGGGGCCGCTTCGCGCAACGCAGCCATCGGTTTGAATATGGAAACGGTTGGTTTGGTTTGTGGCGTGGTCGCGGTCGCGCCCGCGCGCGGTCGGCGGGACCGGTAGCGCTCGCAGGAGACCAGCCCGATGGCGATGGCCCACCAGCACACGGCCAGAAGCGACCAACTCACCAGTGTCCATTCAAGAAGCGGCGACATTCGACTCTGCCAGGACAATGTCCACGTTTGTTCGTCCGGCCACCTGAAACCAGCGGACTGCCTCGTCGGCGATGGTCTGCAAGGGTGCCCGCGCGTTCCACTTCAGTTCCTGCGTGGCTTTCGAAAAATCAAACCACTGCCGCCGTCGCGCGTGGGCGGCGGTTTCGCGGCAGACACGTTCGCTTCCGATGGCCTCACCAATGGCGCCCGCCAGCGCAATGGCCGGCTGTGGCAATGGAAAACGGGGCGCCCGACGATCCGTGGCCCGCGCGAGCGCCTGGAGTAGCTCCTGGAGCCACACGTTGTGATGACCAAGCACATACCGTTCACCAATTCGTCCGCGGTCGGCCACGGCCAGGACGCCGTCCGCCAGTTCGCCCACGTGAACGAGATTCAATCCCACGCGCGCGCTGAACGGGAACCGCCCGCGCAGATAGTCAAGGACCATGCGCCCGGTGGGAGTCGGGGCTTCATCGCCCTCTCCAAGCGGGCACGTCGGACTGGCAATTGTCACCGGAAGACCGCGTTGCGCGGCTGCCAGTGCGGCGAGTTCGCCCAGCCATTTTGAGCGGCGGTAAGACTCGTGGCGAGGGACATCACTCGGGAAATCGTGCTCGGTCAACAATCCGGGCCCTCCTTCCAGTACACCGCCGGAACTGACATAGACGAACCGTTCGATACCGTTCTGCTCGGCGGCCTCGAGCAGATACTGCGTGCCGCGCACGTTGGTTTCGTGGGCGACGCGTCGCGCTTCCCGGCCGAACTGGAAGGTTGCCCCGAGATGGACGACCGCGCGACAGCCCCGCACCGCCGCGGCCACGCTGGCCCGATCGCACAAATCGCCCCGGGCAATGTCCACGCGACTGCCGAAAAGCCGGAGCGCCTTCTCCGGTGCGCGGCAGAACACGCGCACCGTCGCGCCCCGGTCCAGTAGCCGGTGCGTAACATGTCGGCCAATAAAGCCAGTGCCACCCGTGATCAGGAATTGCGCGAACTCGCCCATTGATGCAGAATCTACGTCAAACGTGAGCAACAGAGAAGTGTTTTTCATTGCAGATGATTTCGGGATGAACTCGGAGGTGAACCGGGCCGTCGTTGAGGCCCATCGACGGGGCGTACTGCATGGGGCCAGTTTGATGGTCGGCCAGGCGGGGACGGCCGACGCCGTTCGCGCGGCGCAGGACAACCCGGGCCTGCGCGTGGGCTGGCACCTGCACCTCGACAACTCGCAGCCGGTCACGTGCGCCGCGTGGCCATGGGGCAATTCCTACCGCCGGGCCGGGTGGGCCATTGGTCTGTCACCGCGAGCGAGACGGTTGATGCGCGACGAGGTCCGGGCACAGTGGGAAGCGTTTCGCGCGACGGGGCTGAGGTGCGCGTTCGTCAATTCGCACCATCATCTCCATGCGCATCCGTTTGTGTACCAGGTATTACTGGATGTGTTGAAGCCGTCGTTTGATGGCTGGCTGCGACTTGGCAAACCGCGCTTTTTCTCGGCCAACTTCGATGCGGTTTGGATGGAACCCGCCGATTGGTTGTGGATGGGGCCGCGGCGGCGGCGGTGTCCCTATCGATGCAGCGAAACCTTGTGGGGCCTGGGCCGGACGTTTCGGATGCAGGCGGGTGAGGTGACGCGCGCGATACAACAGCTCGGCGCCGGGTTTCATGAATTCTATTTCCACCCGCGTTCGACTGCCAATGATGATCTGGACCTGCAGTGCCTTCTGGAGCTGAAAACATGCGAATTCTGATTGTACTCGGGGTGGTGGCAATGTCGGTTGGATGCGCGTCCGTCCGTCCGTCGACGGGCGCTGGACGTCCCTTCGATTTTCAACGCGACACGTTCGCCTACGCCAATGAACTCGTGTTCAACTACGATAACGGTGTCCCCGCCTCCTCGACGAACGCGCCGGACCGCGAGCATGCCTACACGCGCCGGTGTTTCATCATGGCCGCCGGCGTGGTGCAATTCTGGAAGCACGCGCGCTTTGACCCGCAAGCGCCGCCGGTGTCGGGAGACGAGCTTTCACGACGGATTCGCCAGGTGCGGAACCTCGCGGCGTGGTGGCCGAGCGAGCCACTGGAACAGCGGATCGTATTCCCCGGCTTCGCCAGCTTGCGCGATTTGAGCGAACGCGAAGGCCGCGTGTTGCGGGCCAACCTGGGCGCGGGCTGGACGACGTATTTTCATCCGCGGAAATACCCAATGCCATTCGTGCCGTCGCCGGAGGAAGAATCGCGCATGGCCGATGACTTGCAATATTGGACCGAGCACGGCCACCCGATGGTGGTGTGGATCTACAATTTCCCGCACGTGGACATCAATCACGCCGTCACCGTTTTCGAGAAGGCCGAGCGGCCACGGCCGGACCAGTTGGCGTTTCACGTGTATGACCCCAACTTCACGGATGGCCCCCGCACCTTGCTCTACGACACGGTCACGCGCACGTTCTCCTATGGCAGCACGTTCTATTTCCCCGGCGGCGCGGTGCATGTGAGGCCGATGTACACCAGCCTGTTTCGATGACGTTCTGGGGGGCGGCGCACTATGCCGGGATCAGTGACACGCCCGTCCCGGCAATAATCAGGACCCGCATTGCTCAGACCAGGTCGCAAGCCTCGGCGGGCATCCAATGCGCGTCCTTGCCGTCCCATTTGACATTGCAACCGATGGGATTGGTCAGGGGCTTGGAGATGGACTTACCCGCTAGATGCTCGCGCAAGGCATTCTCCAGATCGTTGACGGTCATTTTGCTTGTATCGCGCGGACTATCGACGCCGCGGCCCGTGTAGACGAGTTTGCGGGCGCGGTCGAACACGTAGAAGTGCGGCGTTCGGAGCGCCCCGTAAGCGCGGGCCACATTCTGCGATTCATCATGCAAATAGATCCACGGGAACTTCTGTTCCTCCATGCGCTGGACCATGTGCGGGAAATCGTCTTCGTGGTACGTGTTCTTGCTGTTGGAATTGATGCCCACGAATTTCACCCCCTTCGCGGCGAACTGTTCCGCCGTTTTTCGCGTGACCTCGTCGGAACCCGTGACGTAGGGACAGTGGTTGCAGGTGAAGAAGATGACGAGAACTTTGGCATCGCTGAAATCCGCGAGCCGGTAGGTTTTGCCATCCGTGGCGGGTAATTGGAAATCCGGCGCCTTGTCTCCGATTTGTAATGTGAAAGCCATCGCGACCATCCTTTCTGGATTCGCCCCGAATTTATCCTGCGGACATGCAGGCGACAACCCATTTGTCAGCCGGCGAGAAAGACCGGCTACGGTTCCACGCCGGGGTCGGGCATGCGGAGGACGTTGGAATCGGTGGTGAGGCCGAGGTCGCGGGCGGCGTGGGCAAGGGGTTGAATGATTTCGAGCGCGCGGGCGATGGTCTCGTCACCGGCCTTCTGGCTGCTGTCGGGACCTTCGGCCAGGAATCTTTCGATGACGGATTTTTTGGGCGGGAACAGTTTTAGTCGGATCTTCGCGTCGGCGGGCAACTTCGCGGCCTCGCGCACGAGACGCAGGGCGACGGGAAATCCGCCGAGTTCGTCCACCAATCCGAGGGCCTTGGCGTCCTCGCCGGTCCAGACGCGGCCTTTGGCGATTTCGAGGACTTTTTCCTTGGGAAGTTTGCGGCCTTCGGCGACTTTGGTGGTGAAATCGTCGTAGATACGGTCGAGCCAGCCTTCGAACGTTTTCCACTGCTCCGGCGTGTAATCCTGCAGGCCGGTGAACACCATCGCGTTGGAGCTGGAGTGGACTTCGTCCCAGGAAATGCCGAGTTTGTCCCAGAAATTTGTTGTAAGGAATTTTCCAGCGAACACACCGATCGAGCCAGTGAGCGTGGCCGGTTGCGCGACGATCTTGTCAGCGTTCATGGCAATGAAATACCCACCGGAGCCGGCGACTCCGCCCATCGACACGATGATCGGTTTGCCCGCTTTCTTGGCGCGGACCGTTTCACGCCAGATTGTGTCCGAGGCGACGTACGAGCCGCCGCCGCTATCGATCCGAAACAGGATCGCCTTCACGCTTTTGTCGTCCACCGCCGCGCGGAAGGCAGCGGCAACGGTGTCGGCTCCCATCGAGACATTCTGGAAGATTGGGCTATAGCCGCTTTTGCCGCGGTGAATGTCGCCAACGCCATAGATGAGCGCGACGGTCGTGCCGTCGTCATAGGGCGAGCCGGCGCGGTCGAGGTATTTCGATACGTAGAGGAATTTGGCGTGGGGACCGGCCTTTTTCTTGATGTCGTCATATGCGGCATCGCGGTAGGCGAGTTTGTCGACGAGTTTGGCATCGAGCGCCTCGTCGGCGAGGAACGGGCCGCGATCGATCAACGCGCGCACGTCGTTGGTGGACAGCTTGCGCGCCTCGGCGATTCCTGCGACGAGCTGTCCGAATGCCGAGTCGACGATCTTTTCGGTAGCCTCCTTGTGGGCAGGAGTGTACTTCGTCTCCGTAAGCTCGTTCATCGCGTTCTTGTACTCGGCGCGATGGTCCAGGCGCGGGATGAAGCCGAGTTTGTCGAGCGTGCCCCGGAGGAACGGGGTTTCAGCCATCAGACCAGCGAGGCCGACTTCGCCGGAGGGTTGGAGATAAATCTTGTCGAACGCGGTGGCAAGGTAATACGAGCCGTTGGCCTTCTGGCCTTCGCCGAATGTCTCGGCGTAAGCGATGGCGGGTTTGCCGGTGTGGCGGAAGGCGATGACGGCGTCGCGAATCTCCTGGACGTTGGCCAGCGGCAGGCCGGCTTCCCCGACGCGCGCAATCAGGCCGACGACGCGGTTGTCGGTGGCGGCGCGTTGCAGGGCTTCGATCAGGTTGAGCATCGTCGGGGTGCGGCCCGAGACGATCCGGGCCACTGGATCATCCGGCACGTATTCGACGAGGCGATGTTCGAGATCAACTTCGAGAATCACCTTGGACGGGATGGACTTCTTCGCGATGAGGAGGCAAATGGCGATCGTGACCGCTGCGATAATGACGATGGTGCCGATGTCTGCCAGGATGTGGACGAAAAATCTCTTCACAAGGCTGTTTCCCATGATCTGCCTCCTTCAATGGTCGAAGCCGCATGCATGTTGATGCCGACAGTACCGCCCGGCGTCCTCTGCGGCAAGCCGCGGATGCGGGCGGCTCAGGAAATGGTTGCGGAAGCGATGGGGAAACGGGATAAGAAGCGTCCGGACCGGATTTATGAAGGTGATTACACTTCTCATTGTAGCGGGGATGATCGGGAGCGTCATGGCGCAGGATTCGGCGCCGGGTTCCGTGAAGGCCACGCTGACGATTCGTGCTGACCGGCCCGGTGGCACGATCAACCGAAACATTTACGGGCAGTTCGCCGAGCATCTGGGGCGCGGCATCTACGAAGGCGTCTGGGTCGGGGAAGGGTCGCCGATCCCGAACACGCGCGGGATCCGCAATGACGTGGTGACGGCATTGAAACGGCTGAATGTCCCGGTGTTGCGTTGGCCGGGCGGTTGTTTCGCGGATGAGTATCACTGGCGAGACGGGATCGGCCCGACGCAGGACCGTCCGCGGACGATCAACACGCATTGGGGCGGCGTGGTGGAGGAGAATACATTCGGGACGCACGAATTTCTGGATTTGTGCGAGCAACTTGGGTGCGAACCGTACATTTGCGGCAACCTCGGCAGCGGGACGCCCGAGGAGATGAAGGACTGGGTCGAATACATCACTTCCGATGCGAACACGGCGCTGGCCAATCTGCGCCGGGCGAACGGGCGCGAGAAGCCGTGGAAACTGCCGTACCTCGGGCTGGGGAACGAGAGTTGGGGGTGCGGCGGCAACATGCGGCCGGAATTTTATGCAGACAATTATCGGCGGTACAACACGTTTGTGAAGGACGATCCGGAGAATCGGATCGAGCGCATCGCATGCGGTCCCAGCGCGGCCGACGACAACTGGACGGAGGTGGTCATGTCGATGGTGGGGCGGCAGATGAACGGGTTATCGTTGCACTATTACACGATTCCGTCGGGCCGTTGGACCAGGAAGGGCGCGGCAACCGGGTTTACAGAGAAGGAATGGCATTCCACGCTGCGGGAGACGTTGCGGATGGACGGGATGCTCAAACGGACCGCAGCCATCATGGACAAGTATGATCCGCAGAAGCGCGTGGGGCTGGTCGTGGACGAGTGGGGCGACTGGTATGATGTCGAGCCCGGCGCAACCCCGGTTTCCTGTACCAGCAGAATACGATGCGCGACGCCGTTGTGGCGGCGGTGAACCTGGACATATTCCAGCGGCATTGCGACCGGGTGGTCATGGCGAACATCGCGCAGATGGTGAACGTGCTGCAGGCGATGATTCTGACCGACAAAGAGAAGATGATCGTCACGCCGACGTATCACGTGTTCGAGATGTACAAGGCGCACCAGGACGCGACGTGGCTGCCGGTGGAGATCGCGGTGCCCGAGTACAAGTTGGGGGACAGCGCGGTGCCATCGGTGGACGCGACGGCCTCGCGCGACCGGGCCGGGCGCATCCATGTTTCGATTGTCAACCTGGACCCGCAACGGGCGAGCATGGTCACGGCGAAGCTGACCGGCGCGACGGCGAAGAGCATCACGGGTCGCATCCTCACGGCGGCGACGATGGATGCGCACAATACGTTCGACGACCCGAAAGCCGTAACGCCGATGGCCTTCACCGCATTCGAAGTGGAAGGCGACGATCTTTCGGTCACACTTTCCGCGAAATCGGTCGTGGTCCTGGAGATTGAGACGGTTGGGCAGTAACGCCGTCGCTTTTCGGCGAGAGGGAGATCAATGACGTTGTCGAACCCCGGGCGAACTTGATGCCCAGGGGCGGGAACGCCGAGTTCCAGCCCGGTTGCCGCCGCCGCTACGCCCTGCGGGCGTCGGCACGACGCGACGCATTTGCGCCACCAGCAAGTCTGTGGCGCATCTCGTCCGACTCGGCTCTGCGGCAACCCTTGCCGCCCGGCTTACTGGCGAGCTTGCAATCGCGCGAGCGCGTTCTGCGCCTGGGTGAAATCGGGCTTGATCCGTAGCGCCTGCTCGTACTGTACAATCGCCTCCTGCGTCCGGCCGAGTTGCGCCAAAGCGTTTCCCAGATTGTAATGCGCCCCAGCGTAATCGGGGTTGATGCGCAGGGCCTGCTCGAACCGGGCGATGGCTTGCTCGATCTTCCCCGTTTGCGCCAGAGCACTTCCCAGATTGTTGTGGGCCTCGGCATAATCGGGGTTAATGCGCACGGCCTGCTCGTAGTGGGCGATGGCTTGCTCGATCTTCCCCGTTTGTGCCAACATGATCCCCAGACTGTAGTGCGCATCGGCATCATCTGGCTTGATCCACAGGGCTTGGTTGTACTGGCGAATGGCTTCCTCGATCTTACCCATGCGCGCCAAGGCGTTCCCGAGGTTGTAGTGCGCCTCGGCGAAATCGGGGTTGAGCCGTACCGCTTGCTCGTAGTGGGCGATGGCCTCTGGGACTTTCCCGTCGGCGACCAAGGCGAGCCCGAGGTTGCTGTGCGCTTGGGCAAGATCGGGGTTGATGCGCAGGGCCTGCTCGTAGTGGGCGATGGCCTCCTGAATCCTACCCGATTGCAGCAGGGCGGTGCCGAGGTTGTTGTGCACTTCGAAGTAGGCGGGCTTGATGCGTAGCGCTTGCTCCCAATGACTGATTGCCTCCGGCAGCCTACCCAGCCGGGCCAGGGCGATCCCAAACTCGTTGTGCCCTTTGGAAGAATCAGGCTTGATCCGCAACGCCTGCTCATAGTGCCCAATCGCCTCCTGAATCCTGTCTGTTTGCATCAAGGCAATTCCCAGGTTGATGTGCGCATCGGCGAAATCGGGATCGAGGCGCAGGGCGTGCTCGTAGTCCCGAATCGCCTCCGGCACCTGGCCCGCCCCCTGGAGCTGTATTCCCAGATCGTTGTCCGCCTCGGCACATCCCACAACGCTCGCGAACAGGGCGAATGCCACCGAGAAAGCCAGCAGGAGTCCGTAGCCCCAGCGCACCACGCGCCGCCAGAGCGGTTGAGAAGCCAAGGCGCACTCCAAACTCAGGACGCCAATCACCGCCAGCAGTACCAGTGCCGGCAGGAAGTCGACCTCATAGCGAAGGTTTACCCAGCAGCACAACGCAAGCGTCAACGCGCACATCCCAAACAGCAGGGCGACAGCGATCACAAACCCGCGTAAGACCGACCCCGCCGGGCCTACCCGTCCCCGCCATGCCAGCGGCACCGCCAACGCCAGCCATGCCAGCGGAATGGTGGTCAACACGCCGAAAGCGTCTCCGGCGCGATGCACGAAAGGAAAACGCCCGCTCCACTGCGCCGTCTCAAAGAAATAAGCCCGCAAATGCGACCAGAAATACCGCAAAGTGAACAATTGCTCATGAATCTGTGAATGTCCGGTCAACTGGTAGTGGTTGCCAAACTCGAATGGATCATCGAAGCGTCGCACGTTGTACAGCATCAGCCCGAACCCGATGAGCATGATCGGACCGGTCGCCGCGACCAGCAGTCTCCAAAATCGGCGCCGCTCAGGCCAGGCTTGGATCACCGGCACCAGGAGGATGACCGCGCCGAACAGCAAGTTTGGTCGCGCCCCCACCGCCAGCCCGTAGGCCACACTTGCCGCCGCCAGCCACCGCCACCCCCGTTCCGTCTCCTGTAACGCGCACCAAATGCCCCCCAATGCCACCATCGTCAGCATATACCCGCAACTGATCGGCACTTCCCAAACCTCGCACTGAGCCAGGAGAGACGGGATGAATGTCGCCAAGCCAAGTGCCAGCACGCCGGCGGCGACGACCGCGACGCTGACCTCGGCAAAGTAGCGCCGCCACAGTCCGACGAGTATCCCCATGCTCGCCAAAAAGCCAACGGCGCAAAAAATCGTCACGGCCTGACGATAGAACAGGTAGTGACCGGTCAGCGCCACATACGGCCAGAAAAGCACCACGGCGGGCGTAACCCCAAAATAGAGGTACAGCTTGCCCCGGTAATAACTCAGGTCCATCACCCCATTGGGGCGAAGGGGACCCGGGGTGTAGGGGTCGGCGAGTTGCGCGAGCTTGGGCGGCACTTCTTTCTTCAGGTTGAGCTGGCCGGCGCGAAAACCCTGCACCAATAGATTATAGTAGCTGCCAGCCGCATCCAGATTCACCTGTGTGACAGCGCCTTCGTGGGCCGTATACGCGTAAATCCCCACGACCAGCGCACACACTGTGCCCAATGCCTTCCATTCATTCTTCATCGGTCGGGCGATCCTTGCGCCCGTCTGGCAGTCAGGTGATCGTCGTCATCCCAGATGAAGCCGGCATGGCATACGGCCTGGTAGGCGGCAAAGGTGACGACCGCCAATACCAAAGCCAGGAACCGGGGTCGATGCTCGAACCAGACGTACGGGGTGGGAGCCGACGTTCCCGTCGGTTGATGCGTGGCGCCATCGATGGACTTGTGCCTTATCATCGAGCCGATAATAACATGTCGCCATTGAGAAGAAACAGAACGGCCTTGCGCGAGACTGTTGACGACGCTCACACTCGTTCACGTCGATTGCGCCGTCGGCAAATCTTCGGCGCGTCTCGTCGGGCTCGGCTTACTGGCCAGCTTGCAGTCGTGCGAGTGCATCCTGCGCCTGGGTGAAATCAGGTTTGATCCGTAGCGCCTGCTTGTAGTGTCCAATCGCCTCCGCACCCGGCCCACCTGCGCCAGAGCGGTCGCCAGATTGGCGTGCGCCTCGGCGTAATCCGGTTTGATCCGCAACGCCTGCTGCAAATGCTCTATCGCTTCCGGTATCCGGCCCGTTCGCGCCAGGGCGATCCCCAGATTGGAGTGCGCCTCGGCGTAATCGGGCTTGATCCGCAACGCCTGTTGATAATGGCCGATGGCATCGCTGAGCTTATCCTCCTGCAAAAAGACATTTCCCAGATTGTAGTGCGCCTCGGCGTAATCGGGCTTGATCTGTAGGGCCTGCTGGTAGTGGGCGATGGCTTCCTCGATCTTACCCGTTTGCGCCAAAGCGACCGCGAGGTTGTTGTGCGCCTCGGCGTAATCGGGCTTGAGATGCAGCGCCCGCTCGTACTGGCCGATCGCCTCCTGCCGCCTGTCCTGTCCCACCAGGACGACTCCCAGGTTGTTGTGCGCCACGGCACATCGCGCGACGCTCGCGAACAGGTTAAACGCCACCGAGAATCCCAGTAGGAGGCTCCAGCCGCAGCGCGCCGCACGTCGCCAGACCGGCCGCTAAGCCAATGTCCGCTCCAAACACAAGACGCCAGTTACGGCCAGCAGTACGAATGCAGGCAAGAAGTCCACCTCATAACGACCGCCGATGAAGCAATAAAGGCCGAGTGTCAGTGCGCCAACCCCAAAAAACATAGCCACTGCCGCCAAAAACCCGCGCAGGATGGAACGCGCCTCGACGGACCGACTGCGCCACCCCAGCGGTACGGCCAGTGCCAGCCACACCAGCGGAACGTTGGTCAAGACTCCAAAGGGCTGCTCAACCCCTCCATGCCCCACAGGCAAGGCTGGCACGGCGATGTCATGCACGAATGGAAACCGACCGGTCCAGTGCGCCGGGGCCAGAAAATAGACTCGGAAGTTGAACCACAAATAACGCAGACTGAACAATTGCCGCGTAACCCGCCGGTCCAGGCCAACTGGTAGCGAATACCAAACTCGAAGGGACTATCAAATCGCAACGAATTGTACAGCATCAGTCCGAGCCCGATGAGTATGATCGGAATAGTCGCCGCCATCAGCAGAGGCCAAACCTCCGTCGCTCACGCCACGCTTGGACCACCGGCACCAGCAGGATGACCGCACCGAACAGCAAAGAAGGCCGCGCCCCCACCGCCAGCCCGTAAGCCAGACTCGCCGCCGCCAGCCACCAGCCCCTCCGCGCCGGCTCATGCAACGCCTCCAGATCGCCGCCAAGGCCAGCATCGTCAGCGCATACCCGCAACTGATCGACACTTCGTAAATTTGGCACCGCGCCAAGATTACCGGCGCGCCGTCGCCAAGCCGAGCGCGAGCGCGCCGGCCGGCCACCACCCCGACGCTGACCTCGGCAAAGTAGCGCCGCCACAACGCACACAGCAGACCCACGCTGGCCAGAAAACCGATGACGCAAAAAATCACCACGGCCTCGCTCTGAAACAGATAGTGGCCAGTCAGCGCGACGATATGGCCAGAACAGCAGCAAGGCGGGCGCAACCCCCAAATAGAGGTATAACCTTCCCTTTGTAATAGCTCAGGTCGAGCATCCCATGGATAGGGAAGCATTGGCGGTCGGATCGTAGGGGTCAGCGAGCTGCGCCAGCCCGGGCGGCACTTCATTTTTCAGGCTGAGCTGGCCAGCGCGAAAACCCTGCACGAGTAAATTGTAGTAATCGTCAGCAGGTTTCAGAGTCGACGGTAACCAATAGCCCGACTGGGCCATATACGCGTACACCCCGATGACCAATGCGCACACTGCGACCAGTGAGATCCATGCGTTTTTCATTGTGCCACACCGACCTGCCTCGTGGAACGTTGTCGCAAAAACATCATCTGTCTGATGACATTTTAATACACTTCTCCAGTCGAACACACGCGCTTTGTGGAGCGTGTGGGCCCCTCGTGGAACTCGGGACAAGCGGGCCGATGCGGCTGTCGCTGTCGCTCAATTGGATTCAGACGGGGCGGTCGGTTTGGGGAGTATTTTGGCCAACTGGAAATGGGTGGCGAACGAGGCGGAGAATTTCGGTGTGCCGGGCGGCATCTCGTATCCGACCTCGATCATATCGATATCGAAGTGATTCGTCAGGACGTCGACGGCAGAGAAATCTCCGTAGGTGGTGACGCCGGGAGTGACGAAATAGACGGATCGCCCCGCCGATAACGATTTTTGGATGAACTCGGGATTCTCGCGAGCCGTAAAGGGAAACACGTCCTGCGCGCCGTTTTGGTACATGCGTTGGTAGCGGGTGATGTGGTTTCGCGTTGGAAAATCCTCGGCGATCCATTCCGGGTGGGGAGGTTTTTTCCACTGGACGTAGTAGTCGGCTCCGTAGACAAAGCGATGGAGCGGGACCGTTTCTCCATCCGTTCCGTCGACGAGGATGTGCTCGACGTAGAACGGGTTGAAATTTGAGATGAAGACGGCGTTGGTTTCCGGGAATCAGCGAGCGCACGTGCGTGAGGTAGGCCGTGGTGGGCACATAGGCGAGGAGGTCTGTCTGGGGGTGGGCGATCAGGTACACAAACGCGACGGCCATGGGCGGCAGTAACAGCAGGCGGGCTCGGGTCAGCAGGTTCGGCAAGGAAAGTTTCGTGGGCATAGGCGGAGAGTCACGTTGCCGGAGTGATTCCAGCAGCCGACCGGCCTTGGGGAACCATTCCCAGAGTCCGATAAATCCGACGGCATCCACCAAACAGAGATAGGGAACCACGCGCACCATATGGCGAGCGCCGAAGATGATCAGCGAGCAACTGAGAAACAGCGCCAACGAGACGATGAGAAGGGCGATCCAGAGCAGAAACTCGCGTGCGTTGGGTTGGCGCGCGGACGCCCGGGCGATTTTCACGAGACCGATGACGAAGAGAAAATCCAATCCCCAGTAACACCATCGGATGACCCGGTCGTCACCGGCATCCCCATTCCACTGCGAAAGCGAGGTGCGCAGGATGGCGGCCAGATTGCTCTCTGGAAATGAGGGCAGCAGCAGATAGCGCCAGGACTCGCTACCGAGGGGCCGGTCATGCAGGGCCGACTGCCACACGTGATAGGTGGTGCGAAAGAAGTCACCCGTGTAGAGATAATTGGCGAATACGATGGCGGCTCCCCAAACTGCCACGCCGCCAACGAGCACGGCGCTGGTCCCGTGACCCCAGTCTTCAGCCGATCCGATCGCAGCAACAGGAATGCGGCAACGGGGAGGAGGAACAATATATTGTCGGGGCGCAGGGTCAGGGCGAATCCGAGAGACTGCCCGAGCAGGAACCAGAGCCAGATGGAACGTTGCCGATTCTCGAAAATCTTGATCAGGAGGGCGTGGGCCGAGAGACAGAAGAACGCCGAGATGGCGTCCGGCGCGATCATTTGAACGTTCTGACGAAACCCGCACGAGACAGTCAGGAAGAGCGATGCCAGGAACCCGGTTTCCTGGTTGAAAATTTTCCGGCCAATCCAATACGTCAAGGCAACGCAAGCCAGCGCGAGGGCGAAGACGGCGTACACGCCGTTACCGGGGTAGAAGCCGAGGAGTTCGTACATCGGGCAGAGAAGCAAGGAGAAGCCAAAGACATGGTTGGGCGGGAACTTGTGGCCCGCCGCGAAGATGACCATTCCTTTGCCATGCAGAAAGTTGATCGCGGGCAACACGTAATCGGCCGTATCCGACAGGAGATTGTCCGCGGCGATGGTTCGATTCGGCCAAAAACTGACGGCGGCTACGGCCAGTAGCGCGAGGAGCGCGGCAGCATCTGGCGGGCGGGTTTGGGGTTGCTCCGTTGAAGAGCTCGTTGACATGAGCTTGCGGTTTGGGGGCGTGACGGTCTCGCCAAGCATTTCCAGTGCGTTGCTGTTGGAAGCACAGCGTACCAAACGACCCACGCAGGCGCAACACTGCAGCCGGCCCCCCCTCGGACGAGGGGGGGGCCGTGCCATCCGATGCACGATTCGGTTGGCGCGGTGGATGTTGGGCTGTATAATTGGAGAGTAGTCAGGTGTCATGGGTGCTCCCGTAGCTCAGATGGATAGAGCGTCGGTTTCCTAAACCGCAGGTCGCCCGTTCGAATCGGGCCGGGAGCGCCATTTTCAATTCATTGGGTACAAGGGACTTCCGACGTTCTGCTTTTTGCTCTAAACTCTGTGGAAACCGTTCCCGTGGCAGCGCCGTGGCATTTGGAAGGAAAAGCATTGCTGCGGAAATCAGCGGATTCATGGGGCTTACGCGGGTTCCTTCGTTCCAAACACCCGGGGCGTGCGGGCTTTGGCATCGGTGATTAGTGTTTTGTGCATGCCATTATTTTGCGCAGGTCTGACTGGCAATGTCCATTGAGGCAGACTGACACAGTTGAGTGCCCAAAAAGTTCTGGAAGATTTTGTTCGAGTGGAGGTTGCACAAACAACAGGCAGTTGCTCCGACGCGCTGTCCGCACAGGCGATCAGGGTTTGTTACCTGCGAAAAATCACCGAACTGTGCTTAAACCGCCGCCAGCCATGCTCCCAGCCCCGTGAACCGCCGGTCGAAAGACTTACTTAAAAGTAAGTCCCGCCCCTCCGCCATACCCCGCCATGCCATGCCCGTCCCGGAAATTCCAATATGGTGACCTAAATCCGGGTATGTTCTTTCGGCCGCTCGCGATGGCGTTCATGAACAGCAGGGTTCCGGCTGGATGCCGTCGAAGGATTACCGGAGCGCCTCGCTCGCCAGACGAATGAGTGGAAAATTGTTGATACCAGTTCAATCCACGAACGGGCGGGGCGCTCGGTTTGGGCCAAACCAAATCTCAAGGGGCGGTCGGCGTTGGCTCCCAGCGCGGAGTCAGCCCGCTCCTAGAATCTTTTGCACCTGAACTAAAACTTCGGGCGGCTTCGCTCCCTGCTCAAAAAGTGCCATGGCAATATCGGCTGCGAGAATCTCGCCCTCTAATTCTTTCTTCTTTTCTGTCACGAAGCTCCGAAACCATTCTTCCGACAGCCCCATACCAAGCGAAAGAAACTCAAGGTTTATGTCCGCCACAATCTTATCCGTCGAATCCCCCACCGCATGTCCGACTATTGTATGAAAAAGGACATTCTCTGCCACATGAGGATTCCCCATATCGCTGAAAACTCTCTCAAAAGCATGGTAATCGAATCTCGCTTTGGCGCTGTCCGTGATTGCGTTCCATACGAGGTCTTGAGGGTGTTGCACATGTCTATCTGCGGGTTCTGCAACCGACATTCCCGTTGGTGGAGACGCAGCGTCTCCTGCTACTTTCCTCGGTGCCTTTGGATCATTGGGGTTTCTCGGTAGGGGAACTGACGGCGGCTTGACGCCCCGCTTCGCAGGTATTCCTTCAAAGCGCTTACGATTACGGTCTCGGTTGTTCTTTTTGTCTTCAGATTCCGGCATGGGTTAGTCTCCGTAATTCTTTAACCGTCCCCATGTTATCTCAGACGCCCGCCCGCGCAAGCAACTTCGGGAAGCCGATGTATTCGTTCAAGGAACTGGAGCGGTTTTTCCGGGAATGCAGCGAAGCATTTTAGAAAGAATTGATCACACGGTCTGGCGGTGCTACTGACGGAGAATAGGGCGAACCGAGCATTGCAATGCAGTTTGGCCTAGCAGGGTACTAAAGAAGTCGGGTTGACGGGCCGGTTATACTACGTGGCGAACAGGGAGGGTTTCGCATGCGTGGACAGATTGATCGGCAAGAGTCGTTGTTTGTGGTCGTTTCGTTGGAGCAGCGGGTGCCCCCGAACCATCCATTGCGGCCCATCAAGCGCCGCTGTGACGAACTGTTGGCCCAGATGAATCGGCAGTTTACCCGCGCCTATAGTTCGCTGGGGCGGCCCTCCATTCCGCCGGAGCAATTGCTCAAAGCCCTGCTGCTGCAAGCGCTGTACTCGATCCGTAGTGAGATCGCCCTGATGGAGCATATCGAGTTCAACCAACTGTATCGGTGGTTCGTGGACTTGCCGTTGGAGCAACGCGCGTGGACGCCGGAAGTGTTCAGCGTCAACCGTGAGCGTTTTGCCGAGCATGGATTGGTGCAGGCGTTCTTCGATGCGCTGGTGCGCCAAGCGATGCTGGAAGGCTACGTCAGTGACGAACACTTTACGGTGGACGGCACGTTGCTACGCTCGTGGGCCAGCCTGAAGAGCGTGCAGCCCAAGGACGGCGCCGCGTCCAGCGAACCGCCCGACGATCCGGGCAATCCGACGGTGAACTTTCATGGGCAGCGTCGCACTAACGACACCCACCAGAGTGCCACCGATCCCCAAGCCCGCTTGGCGCGCAAGGGCCTGGGCAAGGAGGCGCAGTTGTGCCACAGCGCGCACGTGTTAATGGAGAACCGTCACGGTCTGTGCGTCGGCGTCGCCGTGGATGCCGCGGACGGACACGCCGAGCGGCGGCAAGCGCGGGCGTTGGTGCGACGCGCCAAACGTCGACAGCGACTGCATCCGCGAACGCTGGGCCTGGATGGCGGTTACCAGGACGGCAAGTTTCTGGCGCAGTTGGAGCGCACCGGGATCGAACCGCACGTGCCGATTCGCCGGGGGCGCCTCGTGGCCCGGGATGCGGCCGGGCGGGCCCGCCACCGAGCACGGCAGCGGATGCGCACGGCGCGCTACCGGGTCAGCCAACGCCTCCGCAAACGGGTCGAAGAAATCTTCGGCTGGTGCAAGACGGTGGGCCGGCTGGCCCGAACCCGCTTCGTAGGTCGGTGGAAGATTGCCCAAGAGGTCCTGGTGACGGTCAGCGCGTACAACTTGGTGCGACTGGTTCGTTTGGAGACCAGTTCATGAACCGACCGATTATGTCGAACTGTTGGCTCAACCCGCACGACACTCAGGACAGGGCATCGTTACAGCCCTCCCAAACCGCCATCACCCAAACCACTGCCGTAATGCAGACTTCTTTAGTAGCCTGCTAGTGTGGTGTCACTGAAATGCCTTTCCAATGTCCATCTGGTCAAAATGAAGCGATTCATTGTAACGAAGCGTTAGGGACAGCACACTAGACGTGCCAAGTTGTGGTTGTCGAGTGTAATGGTTTTGGACTGTTGGCCCGAACTAGGCTGCCTTACTGGAGGTTAATGTCGAGGGTGACGCGTCAGGGCTTCAGCCACTGTGAGCTTTCTAAAACCGAAACGCAAAGGAGCCACCATAGCGTTGCTCTCAGTAGTGCGGTGAAAACGCATAATCCTCCGCTTCAGCAGCCATGACCTTCCCTGTTCGAGCGGAATCAAATCATGATCGCTCTGGAGTTGGTTGAGTGACTTGAAGCCATCACCTTCGTCAACCGCTATTTCGATTGTCAATCCTATCGTCTTAAAATCAATAACCCACAAGGGTTCGAAGATGAGTTCAAGGTCATCCCCCCGATAGAGAGGGACATCCATAGTATCTGACGTTGGATTACTTGGATCGGGGATAGCGATAATTCTCGTTGGGGCGGAGCCTGCTGGCCAAGTTCCTCGCAATGACATGACTGCGTCATCACGAGGCGTCGCTTGTTGCCTGTTCTGTGAGCCATCGTATGGCGGTTGGTAGCTTGATTGAACAGGTTGAACAGGTTGAACAGGTTGAACATTCCCACCATTTGGGTTGGAAGCGAAGAAGACAACGAGGGCAATAGCAATGAGAACCCACGGCACCCAACCCATGCCATCATTGCTCTCTCCGCCAGAGCCAGCGCCATAACCAGATGAAGATTCAGAACTACTCTCAGCATACTCGTAAGGTCTGGATGAATCTGATAATGAAGTGGAACCAGACTCAGAGCTGGAAGAGGCAGATCTCGAATTACGCGATGGTGAAAAACGCGGTCTTGAAGAAGATGGGCCGTCATACTCTTGTGTGTATTTTTTTCCCCAGTTGTCCGTCTTCTTTTCGCTTCGCCCAGATTCCTTTCCGTCGTCGTCGTAGTGCTGTGTATATCTGTGTCCCCAGTTGTCCGTCTTTTTCTCACTCCGCCCGGATTCCTTTCCATCCTCGTCGTAGTGCTGTGCGTATTTTCTCCCCCAGTTGTCCGTCTCCTCCTCGCTCCGCCCGGATTCCTTTCCGTCCTCGTCGTAGTGCTGTGCGTATTTTCTCCCCCAGTTGTCCGTCTTTTCCTCGCTCCGCCCGGATTCCTTTCCGTCCTCGTCGTAGTGCTGTGTGTATTTTCTCCCCCAGTTGTCAGTCTTTTCTTCGGAATGGCCTTTCTCTTTGCTCATAGGATGCCTCGTCTTTTGTGCTCGATGCCGCCTAACGTCGTAGATAGTCCCCGATTCTCCTAAGCTCGTCCCGGTTCCATTACACGGGGGACATCTGTATTTCCGAGAGCGTATTCTTTCTTGTAGAGTAAAAATATAAAACGGTTTCCCGACGGGCTCCCTTCCAGTGTTTTGAATCACGTATCCCTTACCGTTACAATTGGAGCAAGTTCGGCCTTCACTTGAGGGCAGGGATCTGATCGAAAAAGGGAGTCCCCGACAGATTCGCCGCATGATGGACAATAGCTGAACCTGCGCTCAAACTCTTGTCCGCAATGAGAGCAATAATTCGCCATCAACGTCTCCAAGGCAGAACGTTAAATCCTGATGACGGAGAATGCAACGCATTCGTAAGGGTGCCGAGTTTCACCCCAATATCCCCGCCCGCATCCCGCCGCCAATATCCGTCTACCTCAGACGCCTGTTTAACCTGTAACCCTCAGCGCTGCCGTTCCCGTGGCATTTCCGTGGCAGGGCGGGGCATTTCTACACACGCGTCACACAAGGTGTGGAATTTAGGCAAATGGGATGATTTCCCTCGACATTTGAGGTGTTGGCCGGTCTGACGCGTTAAGACTTTTGGGTTTAATTCACATGGCGCGGCGTTCAACAATTAGGGTTCGTTTGCTGGGCTGTCCCATAGATCTATCTCAAACCCGGCAGATAGGCTTGTTCTGGCTGGGCCAGGTAGCGGAAGTGACCGTTGGCTGTCCCATAGCAGCGCAGTAAACTCAGCACATCCCATTTTTTCCACAGGGCGGCGCGGATCAAGGTGAAGAGGCGGCTGAAGCTGTGGCTCCAATCCGCCAGAAAGGCCAGATAGCGCAGGAGTAGATAGACCAGCAGCGCGGTCCACACCTGCCAGCGCACGGCGTTGGCGCTGGTGCCGAGGAAATCGGCCAATTGCAACGTCTGCTTGATCTGCTTGAAGAACACTTCGATCTGCCAACGGCAGCGATACAACTCGACAATGCTGGTGGCGCTCCATTCCAGGTTGTTGGTCAGGAATTCCATTTCCACTTCCCGACCGTCCACCTCGACGAGCGCGATAATCCGCCGCAGCTCCACCGGGTAGTCGGCCAAGGTGGTGGGCGTTTGTAGTTGGATCAAGTCATCGCGCAGGATTTTGCCCGCCGCACCGTGCTGAAAACACCGCACCACCAGGAAACTCAAGTTCTCCTTGGCGCGGGTGACCCAAAACACCTCGCGCATGGACAGGTCGGCCAGATGCTCGAAGTCCACGTACGCCTTGTCAAATATGACGATTTCACCCGCTTTGACGCCCGCACACAGTTCCCGTGCCCGTTTGGCGTCGTTGTACCGGGCGGTGTCCACGATGGCAAAGAGCGGCAGGAAACTTTGCAGGTCCAATCGCAGATGACACTTGGCGGCGGCCTTGCGTCGGCGATGCTTGGCCCAATCCAGGCACGAGGCGATCAAGGGGATGGTGGTTGAATCCACCAGATGAATCGTGCGCTTGAACTTCCGGGCAAACCGCTGGCCCGCCCGACCGCTGACGAAGCCCGGAGACTGGTTGCCCAAATGTTCCAACACCGACCAGAAGAGTTGCTCGGCCATTTGTGCCGGGCGCACCTTGTTGGCGTGGGAGAGAGTATTGCGGTTGGGCGGGGTGGCCCCACGCAGACTGGACAGTGGCCCCGAGTGCAAACCCAGCGCGTCGCAGACATCGTTGAGGCCGATGCTGTGAGTGAGTTGGGCATACATCAGGGCGACCAGATGACTCCAGGGGCTGAAGGTGCGGGCTTTGTCTTGCACCCGGTAGCCCGCGCCAGCTTGGGTACCAGGAAGTCAGGAATGAAGTTGCAAATCTGCCGCAGGAGGTTCAATTTTGCGGCGGCTGGAATGTTCTTGTTGTGCTTTTTCATCCCTGCCGTGTGGCAGGGCTGCGCGAACATTCCAGCTTTTTTCAAAACTCTATGGGATGGC
>CAVQMY010000059.1:0-144685 GCA_963713705.1 uncultured Verrucomicrobiae bacterium | reverse complement strand
GACAAAAATCCCGGCGACAAGGAGGCCGAAGAAAAATTCAAGGAACTCGGCGAAGCCTACGAAATCCTCAGCGACCAACAAAAGCGCGCCACCTACGACCGCTTTGGCCATGCCGCTTTCGGGCCGGGGAGCGGTGCGGGGGCCGGCGGCCAATATCCGGGGGGTGGGTTCCACGACCCGTTTGAAATTTTCCGCGACGTTTTCGGTGGAGCCGGTGGCGGCATCTTTGACGATTTCCTGGAACAGGCTTTCGGTGGCGGCGGCACCAGCAGTCGCCGCTCCCGGGGCGGCGCGCAGCGCGGTAACGACCTGCGCTACGATTTGGAGATCGATCTCGAAGAGGCGGCCCGCGGTATCGAGAAGGAGATCACGTTCAACAAGCTCGACACGTGTTCCGAGTGCCACGGGCGCGGGGCGACCGACGGATCACAGGCCGAGACCTGCCCGACGTGTCACGGCCAGGGACAAGTGGCCCACTCCCGCGGATTTTTCACGGTCGCGTCCACCTGCCCGCGGTGCAATGGCGCCGGGCAGATTGTCACCAATCCATGCAAACACTGCGGCGGCGAAGGCCGCATGCAGCATCGCACCAAACTGAAGGTACGCATCCCCGCCGGCATCGAGGACGGTTCGCGCCTGCGCAGCTCGGGCAACGGCGAAGCGGGTGTGCGTGGCGGGCCCGCCGGCGACCTCTACGTCGTTGTCCACGTCCACGAACATGAGATCTTCACGCGGCACGGCGACGATCTGTTGTGTGAGGTGCCGATTAATTTTCCCACGGCAGCGTTGGGTGGCGAGATCGAGGTTCCGACGCTCAACGGCGCGGCTCGGTTGAAGATTCCCGCGGGCACCCAAAGCGGCACTCTCTTTCGCCTGCGCGGCAAAGGGATGCCCAACGTCCACGGTCACGGTCACGGCGACCAGCATGTCCACGTCATGGTCGAGGTACCCGCGCGCCTCTCCCGCGCCCAACGCGAGAAACTCGAGGAGTTTTCCGCCCTCGCCCACGACGATTCCTACCCGCAATTGAAATCCTTCCTCGACAAAGCCAAACGCTTTTTCGGCGGGAAGTAACTCGCCAGAGAAAGCGGCGTCCAAACCATGCATCGTTTCTTCCTCCCGAATCTACAGCAACCAACTCTCAGCGCCGCCGAAGCCCATCACGCCTTGCACGTGCTCCGGCTCAAGGTGGGCGATACGTTGAACGCGTTCGATGGACGCGGTCGCGAGGCGCAATGCGCGATTGCGGAAATTACAAAGGATACGGTCCGTCTCAAGGTGTTGACTCAGACCACCACACCCGCGCTTCCCTTCCGCATCACACTCGCCCAGGCGATCCCAAAGAAGAGCATGGACCTGATCGTGCAGAAGGCGACGGAATTGGGCGTGGCGTCCATCGCGCCGCTGGCTTCGGAACGCACCCTCGTGAAACTCGACGACGATTCCAAGAAAATGGATCGATGGCGTGAGATCGCCCTCGAATCCTGCAAGCAATGCGGCAACAACTGGCTGCCAGAAATCCAACCGCCGCAGAAAGCGCGTGCCTTTCTTGAAGCGTTGCCGAAATTCGACCTCAAACTCATCGCCTCATTGCAGCCGGACGCGAAGCCGCTGAAGTCGATCCTTTCCAGTATTCCACCGCTCGGAAGCTCCAACTCCCCCACCCTGCTGATTCTCATCGGCCCCGAAGGCGATTTCACCCCCGCGGAACTCAACCTCGCGAAATCCGCCGGTTGCCTGCCGCTCTCGCTGGGCCCCCTCGTCCTCCGCGCCGAGACCGCCGCGATCTACACGCTCAGCATTCTGCACCACGAATTGCAAAACCGGTAACGACCGCGTCGGTTTCGGTCACGCGCGTTCGACAGTCCGGCCACAGCTCAGCAGAAATTCCTCGATGATCTGCGCGGCTCGGAACACCTCGTCCAACTCGACAAACTCATCGGCGGTGTGGGCCTGGGCCACGTTGCCGGGGCCAAACGCGATGGCGGGAATACCGTGTTGCGCAAAAATCGCCGCGTCACAAAACCACGGCGCGCCAACTGTCTCCTGGCCGAGCGCGCGGACAAACGGATTTTGCGGGTCGGTGTACAATGGACCGCACACGCCGATCATCTCAACTTCCACCGATAAATGCTCACGCAACTGTCGCAGGATTTCCTCGTGGTTTTCCCCGGGCACCGTGCGGCGGTCGACTTCGATCTCGCAGTAGTCCGGCACGATGTTGATTTGCGCGCCTCCACGGATAATGCCGACATTGGTCGTGGGCGAGCCGAGGATCGGGTCATGGATTCGCTTGAGCGAATCGGTGTACTCCCCGAGCAGATAATCCACAACGCCCGCCATCTTCTTGATCGCGCTTTCGCCACGCTCGGGTATGGAACTGTGGACGCTCTTGCCGCGCGTAATGATCTTGAACGCAATCGCCCCTTTGTGCGTGTGAACCACTCGGCAGTTCGTCGGCTCGCCCGCGATGGCGAAATCGGCGCGGAACCCTCCCTGCAACAGCGCACGCGCGCCGTGACTGCCGCTCTCCTCCCCCATCAACGCGCAAAAACAAATGTCGAGGTCTCCCTCGCGAAACTCTTTCCGACGAACCACATTCGCCACCGCCGCCAACATGGCCGCCAGCGAACCTTTTGTGTCGCAAGCGCCCCGGCCCTGGAGTCTTCCGCCACGAATCTCTCCGCCAAATGGATCGATGGTCATACCCGCCACGCTCACGGTGTCGGTGTGCGGCGCGAAGGCAACCGACTGGCGCGCGCCACGCGAAGAAAACCTGCCGACGACGTTCGGCCGACCCGGTTCGACGTCGTGGAGTTCCACGTCAAGCGCCAGCTTGCGAAGAAAATCGGCGACGTACTCGGCGATGCGCGCCTCGCCTGTGTTCGTTGGCGTCGTGCCGGGATCGCCAACGGGACTGACGCTCGGTATCCGCACCAGGTCTTGCAGCAACTGCGTTATTTGCTCGTGGTTCACGGTTTGCGAACCGGCGGTTGGACAAGCACCCATGGCATGTTGGCGGCCCGCGCCGATGCGATTCCCGCCGTGGTGTCCTCGAATACCAGGCATTTCTCGGGGGCGATGCCGAGTTGCCGCGCCGCTTCGAGGAACGGGTCCGGCGCCGGTTTGCCGTGGCGATAATCTTCCACGGTGACGATGGCCTGAAACTTCCCCAGAATCCCCAGCGCGTCGAGGGTCTTCCGGACAATCTCGCGTTTGCCGCCCGAGGCGACCGCCAGCGGTTTCAACCCGTGGAACTCATCAACGAGTTCCACCACCGGCTTGATCGGCATCGTTTGCGGGATCATCTGGATGAACAATTGATCCTTGTAAGTCGCGGTCTCGTGCACGGGCAGCGAATAGCCGTGACGTTCGTTGAGAACCTCAACGATCCGCTCGGTCGGCACGCCGCCAAGTTCGTAAAACAGCGCTTCCGGGAAATCGCACTGGTGGTCCTTCAATGCCGCGCACCACGCCTGATAGTGCAGTGGCATCGTGTCCGCGAGCGTGCCGTCGCAGTCAAAGATGTACGCGTCGAATTGTCCTTCGGGCAACTGGATCTTCATATCTGTTCTTGGAACCAGGCCACAAACCGCTGAATTCCCTCCTCGATGCCCACGCGCGGGTTGTAGCCGAGCAGTCGCTTCGCCTTCGAAATGTCCGCGTAGGTAATCGGCACATCGGCCGGCTGGGCCGGCAACCGTCGGAGGTGCGCCCTCCTCCCAACCGCCGCCTCGACCAGTCGCACCAACTCGCGCAACTCCACCGTCCGCGCTTCGCCAAGGTTGATGATCTCAAAACCAAATTCCCGGTCGAGGCACGCCAGAAATCCCTGCACGATGTCATCGACGTACGTGTAATCGCGCGCCGTTTTGCCGTCGCCATACATTTCCACCGGCTTGCCCCGCCAGATGGCGCTGGTGAACTTGTGAATCGCCAGGTCGGGCCGCTGGCGCGGGCCGTACGCCGTGAACAGCCGCAGGCAAACCACGTCCAGCCCATGGAGATGGTGGTACACACGGCACAACGCCTCGGCCGACAGTTTGGTGGCCGCATAGGGCGAGATCGGTTGCAGCGGCGCCGCGTCCTCGCGGAACGGCACCGCCTGGTTGGCGCCGTACACGCTCGATGAAGAAGCGAACACGAATTTCTTCACGCCAAACTCGCGCGCGAACTCCAGCACCTCCAGCGTGCCGAGCACATTGACCTCGGTGTAGAGCTGCACGTGGACGGTGGACGGCCGGATCCCCGCCCGCGCCGCCAGATGCAGAATGGCATCAAATCGATGTTTCTCGAACACCGGGCGCAACGCTGTGCCGTCGCGAATATCCGCCTCCACCACGCTCGCGCGTTCGCCAAATCCAGCCGTGTTGCGCCGTTTCAGCACGGGATCGTAAAAATCATTAAAGTCGTCGACAACCACGACCTCGTGCCCGCGCGCCAACAGCCCATCGACCACGTGTGAGCCGATGAACCCCGCGCCGCCTGTCACCAGAATCTGCATCGCGCAAACGTAACACGAAGCGGTTTGCCGTTGCAGCCCCGAAAATCATCGGTAGAATGTCGTGCCATGCGACCTCTTTCCATTGTTCTGGCCGTCCTGCTCTCCACCGCCACCGCCACAACTTTCGCGGTTGGCAAGGCCGAGCATGTCGTCATGGTGGTCTGGGACGGCATGCGGCCGGACTTCGTCACGGAGTCGAACACCCCCACGCTCTATCAGCTCGCGCGCGACGGCGTGTTCTTCCAGAACCATCACGCGGTCTATCTCAGTTCGACGGAAGTCAATGCCACCGCCATGGCCACAGGCTCGTACCCCAACCGCAACGGCATCCTCGGCAATCGCGAGTACCGACCCAATATCGATCCGCTCAAACGTATCGAAGTCCAGGCACTCGAGGTCGTCCGCAAAGGCGACGAAGTCACCGGCAATCATTACCTCCATCTGCCCACCATCGCCGAAATCCTGCAGCGCGCCGGCAAACGCACCGCCATCGCGGGAACCAAGCCCGTCGTCATTCTGTTCGACCGCCTGGAGACGGGTCGGCCCTGCGGCGATTGCGTGGACTTGTTTAACAACAAGACCGTCCCGGCTTCCGCCATCGACCGGCTCGGCCTCCCGCCGTTCACGCCCCAGGAAAGTCCGAACACGCGCCAGGACCAGGCAACCACGCAAGCGTTGATCGGCCCGATGTGGGACAAGGAAGTGCCCGCGTTCTCGCTGCTGTGGTTCAGCGAGCCGGACTACGCGCAGCATTCCACCGGGCCGGGCTCGGCCATCGCCCTCAAAGCGATAAAAGGCTCCGACGATAACCTCGCCCGCGTCCTCAAGGAATTGGCCGCGCGCGGTCTCCGCGACAAGACCGACGTCTTCGTCGTTTCCGATCACGGTTTCTCCACGATTTCGCGTGTCGTGAGCGTCACCGATACCCTCAACAAGGCGGGCTTCCATGCCGCCCACGAATTCCCGCAGCCGCCGAACGACGGCGACGTCATGGTGGTCGGCAACGGCGGCTCCGCGCTGTTGTACGTGATCGGCCACGATCGCCAGCTCGTGAAAAAGATCGTCGCCCTCCTGCAACAGCAGGATTTCACGGGCGTCATCTTCACCCGCGAACCGATGAACGGGACGTTCACCCTCGACCAGGTCCGCATCAACACCCCGGACGCGCCCGACATCGCCGTCTCCTTCCGCTGGACCAGCGACAAGAGTGACGTCGGCGTCCCCGGCTCGATCCCCACCGATGGCTTCTTCGGAGCCAGACAAGGAATCCACTCCAGCCTCAGCCCGTTCGATATGCGCAACACGCTCGTCGCCGCCGGCCCCGATTTCCGTCGCGGCTGGATCGATGAATTGCCCTCGGGCAACGTCGACATCGCCCCGACCATCCTCCAGCTCCTCGGCGTCACGCCGCCCGACAAAATGGATGGACGCGTCCTGACCGAAGCCATGCTGCCCGGGCCCACCAAACTGACCCCCGTCGAGGTGCGCACGTTGGACGCCAGTTGCGATTCCAGCAACACCGTCTGGCACCAATCCTTGCACGTCACGGAATTCAGCGGCACCACCTACTTCGACGAAGGCAACGGCTACTCCGCCCCGAAGAGATAAAGACCCGCCAAACCCACTTGTTCACGGGTTATTCACCGCCCCCCAAGGCGTTTTTCACCAATTTCTCAGCTCTGAACACCCCGAAATTTGGCTTCGTTTTCCCAAAGCCAATTACAGAAAACCAAGCCGGCGTGCACAGAATTGGGTTCGTTTGGTAATTCTCTTCCTTTTGGTAATTCTCCCTTGGAGAAAGCGACCACGTCGTATCCTCGGTCGCAATTTTACCCCTTTTGACCCCCTCCCCTGCCTGCCTGAACCTGACTGGGAGGTCGCTACTACCGGGCCGATCTTGCTGCGGGCCTGTCCCGCTCCGAGCCGGGTAGGGCGCGATCGCCGAGCGCGCCGCACGTCGTACCGGATTGTAGGGCGAGATGCCTGTCGTGTAGGTATCCCGCCGCTTCGGTCGTCCCGGTCGCAATGCAAAACTAACCCTATTATGAGAAAGAACACGCCACCCATCCTATCGGAACACCGATACCAAGTCAAACTAAAAATCCATACCCGATAACAGGTCGCGTGAGGTGTACCTAAGCACCCCCGTCGAGATCAAAGCGCTGGTGTAGCGTGCGCTGTCTCAGCGCACCCGGGCCGGTCGCGTGTCACACAATAACAGCGCTCACGATCATTCCGGCACGAGTTCGCGCAGCCGGGCCGTCGACTGCTCACGGTCGATCTCTCCCGTCGCCACCGCCAGTGTCAAACACTCCCATTTCGGGCCATCCGGTTTCGGTTCCACCCCGTTCAGGCGCAGAAACACGAGGCACGCGCCCAGCGCGACGCGCTTGTTGCCATCCACGAACGGACGGTTCCGACCCAGCCAAAACAAATACGCCGCCGCGATCTCGGTCAGGTCGGCGTACAGCGATTTCCCGCCGTAACCCGCCTGTGGCGCCGCTACCGCCGACTCCAGCAACGCCATGTCCCGCACGCCATCCGACCCGCCAAACCGGGCAATAACTTCCGCGTGAATCTCCCGAACAATCGCCACCGTCAGATGAAAGCAGTCTCCCGTCGTCCCGCTCATGCGAGCTTCTTCATCGTCCGCGCGTAATCCTTCACCGTCGCCTTGACGACCCGCGCCGCATCCTCCTTCGACGGACGCGGCCGGATCGGCGTCAACGTGATCGTGCCACCCTCGTGCACCTCCACGTTCACCTCATCGCCCGTCTTCAACCGCGCCAGCTCCATCAACGCCGCGTCGAATATGATCCCCTGCGAATTCCCCACCTTCGTAATCGTCTTGGTCATCCTGTAATACTATGTTTTACAAGTGGAAAAATCAAGGTCGTCGCCTTTGAAATCGAGCGTTTATCTCTTGACTTGTAAGATTGTCTACCATACCTTGTAAACGTAAGGTAGATAGAAATTGGAGGTATAATATGATGAATGGGAAAACCGTACGACAAATCCTTGAAGTGCTTGCGCTCTTTAGAGTTAAGCATGCTAGTGTGCTGTCCCTAACGCTTCGTTACAATGAATCGCTTCATTTTGACCAGATGGACATTGGAAAGGCATTTCAGTGACACCACACTAGTGGCAATCCGTTAACCGTAGCTCGCCAAGAAGCGGTTAGGGAAGTCGCGCAGCGATACGAGGTCGCGTACCAAACAATTGAAGATGCTTGCCGCCGCCGATTGGGGTTTGACAACGTAAGTCAGTTTGACACCCTTCTGCAGCACTGGGTCGGAGGAGAGTATCTTCCGTTGATGAACCAGCTAGTGTGCTGTCCCTAACGCTTCGTTACAATGCTGGATTTTGCGCAGGATCGTTTTTGCATCCTTGGTCCAAGTGAACCGCTTGGGTTCCCGATTGTGTTCTTCCAAGTACGCGTTGATCGCCGCAATCAGTTCGTTGACGCTGCGAAAGCTGCCGCGCCGAATCCGTCGCCGCGTAATCTCGCCAAACCATCGTTCGACCAAGTTCAGCCAGGAACTGCTCGTCGGGGTGAAATGCAGATGAAAGCGCCGGTGACGCTTGAGCCAGCGCTGCACCTGCGGAGTCTTGTGCGTGCTGTAGTTGTCCACGATCAGATGCAGGTCGAGATCCTGCCGGGTCTCGCGGTCGATGCGCTCCAGAAAGCGAATGAACTCGCGCCCCCGATGTCGCGGTAAACATTCGCCGATGACGCTGCCGTCCAACAGGCTCAGCGCGGCGAACAACGTGGTGGTGCCGTGGCGCTTGTAATCATGGGTCTGGCGGGCCGGAATCCCCGGTCGCAACGGCAGTAAGGGTGCCGTCCGATCCAACGCTTGGATCTGGCTCTTCTCGTCCACCGCCAAGACCAACGCCTTGTCCGGCGGATTCAAATACAGCCCCACGATATCCCGCAGCTTCTCGACAAAGTGCGGATCCCGCGACAGCTTGAACGTCTCCACCCGGTGGGGCTGCAACCGGTGCGCGTGCCAGATCCGCTGGACCGTCATGCGGGAAAGCCCTTGCGCCTTGGCCATCGTGCGGACGCTCCACTGTGTAGCCTGGGCCGGAGTCGTGTGCAAGGTGGCCTCGACGATCTCTTGGATGCGCTCGGCGGAAAGCGACGGTTTGCGTCCGGCGCGCGTGGCATCTTTCATCAAACCCGGCACACCGAAGCGGCGAAACCGAGCGCGCCAGCGTAACACGGTTGGACGACTGGTGTGGAGTTCTTGGGCGATGGCATGGTTGGGTGTCCCAGCCGCCGCGGCTAAGATGATGCTCGCCCGCAGGACAATCTTCTGTGATGTCTTGCCTGAGCGCACGAGTGACTGGAGCCGTTTCTGTTGGGTCGAATCGAGGTGGAGCGGCCGAGCGGGTTTGAACATACCCAGAGAATACCACGGAACGCACCATTGTCACGTTAATTATGGGACATCAGACTAGTACCCTGCGCAAATTCGACAACCCACGCCGAAATTGCGGCCTTCTTTCGACAACACGCAAATTCGATGGAACGCCAACAAGAAGCTGTGACTACGGGTGCCGACAGTATGCAGCACGAGGAGGTTACAGTTTCTGTTTCACAGAAGGACGCTCGCAAACTTCGGGCTATTGCCGGGATCAAGGGAATTGATGAAAAAATCTACTTCGATCAGATCGTATCTCGCGCCATTCGCGAGGAGACGAGAGCGTTCGCACAGGCTTTGCTAAGGGATTCCGAGTAAGGGCGTCAGAATGCATTTACCGCATCCACCCACGTAAGTCCTTGTTTTTTGCTTGCTTTCGCAAATGGCCCCGCTATCTTTCCCGCCAAAGAAAGGGGTGGGGACCTCATTATGTATCTGAAGAGCCTTCAGCTCATCGGCTTCAAGTCGTTTGCTGAAAAGACAACGCTTGAGTTTCTGCCGGGCGTGACCGCCATTGTCGGTCCGAACGGCTGCGGCAAATCCAACATCTCCGACGCGATCCGCTGGGTGCTCGGCGAACAATCCGCTAAGGCCTTGCGCGGCAGCGAGATGGCCGATGTCATCTTCAACGGCACCGACGGCCGCAAAGCCATCAATCTCGCCGAAGTCAGCATGACCTTCGCCGAGGTCGATCCGAAGACGCTCTCGCTTCCCGGCGTGACCCTCGATTTCACCGAGGTCACCATCGCCCGCCGCGTCCACCGCGACGGCAACGGCGAATACTTCATCAACAAGACGCCCTGCCGCCTCCGCGACATCCAGAGCCTGTTCATGGACACCGGGCATCGGACGCTCCAGCTACTCGCTCATGGCCCAGGGCCAGATCGACCAGATTCTCAGCGCTCACCCCGAAGATCGCCGCACCATCTTCGAAGAAGCCGCGGGCATCAACAAGTACAAGCACCAGAAAAAAGAGGCCCTCCGCAAACTCGAGTACACCGAGGCGAATCTCGTCCGCATCACCGACATCATCAAGGAAGTCAAACGTCAGATCATCTCGCTCCAGCGCCAGGCCGGCAAAGCCCGCCGTTATAAGGAGTTGTTCGACCAGCTCAAGGCGCTCGATACCCGCCTCGCGCGCCACAAGTACGATCTCCTCAACGCGGAACTCTCCAGCCTCGAATCCCAGATCGCCAACTTTGTCCACCAATCCGACGCGTTCTCCGCCCAGATCGCCGAGAAGGAACAGCAGATCGCCGATCTCCGCCGGTCGCTCAGCGAAATCGAGCGCGCGATCAACGACGCCGTCGCCCGCGATCACGATCTCAAGAGCGAATCCGACCGTCACCAGCAGCGGATGACGACCGATGCCGAGCGTATCACCGAACTCGAACAGCTCATCGAGAATCATCACCGCGAAACCGCCGGCGCCGAGGAAAAAATCCGCGTCCAGGAAGAGCTGTTAGCAGTCTCTCAACGCCGAGTTCGAGCAGATCGATTCCCTGCTCGCCACCGAGCAGGCCAAACTTCACGCGCAGCAGGAGGCGGGACGACAACTCGACGCCGAGTTGGCACGAAAGAACGCCGCGTCGAACGAAGCCAAATCCGCGCTCATCGATCTGGAAAGCGGGATTGCCCGCAGCCGCAACGAACTCGCCGCCCTCGACCAGAAGAAGAAATACGACGTCGTCCGCGCCGAGCGGCTCTCGACCGAACGATTGCAACTCCAGGACCAGCGCCGCGCTCTCGACCAGCGGTTGGCGACGTACAACGACGGCCTGGCCGAACTCCGCGGCGCCGTCAACACGCTCCGCGCCGCCCTCGCCGCCACGCAATCCGAATTGCAGAATACCTCGTCGTTGCTCGTCGCGGCGACCAACCAGCATCGCGTCGCCGCATCCGACGTGTCGAGCAAACGCGCGCGCCTGGAAGTGCTGCAACAATTCTTTGCCGCTCCCGACGGACGCTCGACCCTCGGACAGATTCTCGAAGTCGAATCGCAATACGGCGCTGCCATTGAAGCGGCCCTGAACCACGCGATCCACACGATTCTGGCTGATGACCTCAACGCCGCCCGGCAGTTGCTCGCGAGCGGCCTGCAGAATCCCGCCATCGCCGCGCCTGAATCGCCCCGCGCCAACATCGACCAAGCCGCTACTGACCTGCCGCCCGGCGCCATGGCGTGGGCCAATGCCATCACCCAGGTCCGCGATGCGCGGTTCGAGCCGCTCGTTCGTTCCCTGCTGAACGGTGTCGCCATCGCCGGCGATCTGGATACCGCCCTCTCGCTACGCCAAGACCACCCGCATCTCGCCGTCGCCACGTTGCGCGGCGAACTCGTTGACGAACACGGCATCCTTAGCGCCGTCTCGAAGAGCCACATCGGCGAAATCAGCGCGCTCACGCGGGAAGTCACAGAACTGGCCACGCAAGTCTCGGGTCAGGAAATGACCCGGGCCGAATTGGAGCGCAACAAAGCCGTCCTCGAAACCGAGCTTTCGGTTCTCCGCGCCGATCTGCATGCCAGGGAAATCGCGCTCGCCTCGAAAGAGGGCGAACTCAACGCGCTCGCCACCGAAGGCCGCGACCTCGAAAGCAAGGTCCACACGGTCGTGTCCGAATTGCAGTCCATTGAACAGCAGGACGCCGAGGAGAAACAGCGCCGCGAAACCATTTTGGAAGGTTTGCGCGAATCGGAAGCCCGCCAGACCGAACTCCAGCAGCAGGTCAGCGCCGCCCAACGCGCACTGGATGAATTGCTCGCCCGCAAAGAGCAGATGACCCTGCAATTGACCGAGTTGCGGGTCAGCGTCGGCGGCATCGAGCACAAGCGCCGCGCTATCGAGAGTCAGCGCGAACCCATTGCGGCCCGTGTGCGCGACCTGCGCGAACGCATGCAGACCTGCGCCACCGAAATCACCAGTTACACCGCCCGAATCCAGCAATTCCGCGCTGAGATTGCCGAGTCGGAAGCCGCCATCGCGGAACTCGTCGTGGCCCGCGAACAATCGCAGCAGCAGATCGCCGGGTTGCAGCACCAGCGCGGCGAAGTCGCCACCGGCATCGAACAGGCCGAGGAAGAACTGCGCGCCGTCCGCAAACAGGCCAACGACGCCCAGTCGCAGAAATCGGGCCTGGAAATCCAACTCGCGCAGAAGCGCATGGAAGCCCAGAACCTTAAGGACCGCGTCTGGCAGAAGTATCAGGTCAATGTCGATGATGTCCGCAGCGATACGATCAATATCACCATCGCCGACCAGGGGCCCGCCATCACCGAGCAGGTGCCGATGCCGACCGATTGGGACGCCATCGAGCAACAGGTCGCCGAGATGCAATCGAAACTCGACGCGATGGGGCCGGTGAACGTCGAGGCGATCAACGAATTCGAGGAATTGGAGGAGCGCTACAAGTTCCTCTCGCAACAGTACGAAGACCTCATCAAGGCCAAGGACCAGCTCCTGCAGGTCATCACGAAGATCAATATCACCACGAAGCAGTTGTTCCAGGAGACCTTCGAGAAGGTCCGCGAGAATTTCCAGACGATGTACACCGAGCTGTTCGGCGGCGGCAAAGCCAACCTGATCCTGCTCGACGAAACCGATCCGCTGGAAAGCGGCATCGAAATTGTCGCCAAGCCGCCCGGCAAGCAACTCCAGAGCATCACCCTCCTCAGCGGCGGCGAACGGGCGCTGACCGCCATTGCGCTGTTGTTTGCCATCTATGCCGTCAAACCGTCGCCGTTCTGTGTGTTGGATGAATTGGACGCGCCCCTCGATGAATCGAACATCAACCGATTCATCCGCATCATGCAACGGTTTGTCCAACAATCGCAGTTCGTCATCGTCTCGCACAACAAACGCACCATCGGCATGGCCGACGCGCTCTACGGCATCACGATGGAGGAGCACGGCGTGTCGAAGGTTGTCAGCGTGAAATTCAGCCCGCGCGAGGAGACCCAGCGCAAGGTCACGGAAAAGCAGCGCGAAGAACAGGAAGAACGCATCGACGGCTCCGCCTCCGCGCCCGAATCATTGGGCGCTGCGGCGGACAAGGCCGCCTACGGGTTGCCTCCGCACGAGGAAGAGTTGCACAACGATCTGTTGGTGGAGAAAGAACAATCGATGGCCCCGATTGCCGAGACCGCGCCCGTCATGTCGCAAGCCGAGCCGACCCTCGGCCAGCCCGCGCCCGACGACATCAAGGCCGAAGTCCAAGCCGCCATCGCCACTGCCTCCGAGGTCGCCGAGTCCGTGAAACAAACCGTCGAAGAAGCCGCGCCGAAGCCGACCACCGACAACGAGCCGCCCCCCACACCACAGGCGTAGCCGCAGGCTTTAGCCTGCGCTTGTAGCGAATGGGTAGAGTCGTGTCGCCCCATCCAAAGCCCGGATTGACTGTGTATTTGGCATAAAGTACGCTTCGTCAATGATGACGTTCTGGAGCTTTGGTTACTAGTGTATGGCAACGCTTTTCACTGTACTATTTTTCTTGGCAGCGGTTCTTGTCATAGTAACTCCTCTCTGCGTTTTCCTCTCGCCCCACATAAGCAAAAAGCTAAAGAAGCTCTATGTCGTCGTTTTTGTTCTCTGTGTAGCCCTCGCGTCGGTGACAACCTTCTTCCTTAAATACAACGCCAACCAGAACACTCGAGTATACGGCTGGCCAGTCCCGATAGTAATTTTCCAGCGAGATGGGCCTAACGCCCCATGGTTGGATTATGTCGGACCCACTCCTCTACTTGCATACCCGGTTAATTTGGTGCTTTACCTTTGCGTCCCATCCCTGCTGATTGTATTAACTCTCCTATGGAGGCACCGTACGCACACGTCAGAAAAGGATCAACGAAATCCTGATTTGGAGACTTGGTAGCACCGCCGCCGAGCCCCAGCGTCGGTCATTCTGAGCGAAGCGAAGAATCTCCGTCGTTGAGCCGAAACACCAGAGACTCCTCGACAAGCTCGGGTGACAACTTGAAGGATCGTGGTAGAATGCGAACGTGCCCGTCGAATTCGATCTATTCGACTCTGCGTACAACGACGTGCTGGCGGTATCAAGCTACGTCGAACTCCGCCAGCGCCTGAATTCCTACAACTGCCAGAAATGCCCGCGCGGCAAAGCCCGCAACCATATCGTCATCGACCGCGGCAATCCCGACTCGAACCTCCTCATCGTCAGCGAACGCCCCGGCGACAACGAAGACGTCATGGGACAGGCTTTCGTCGGGCGCTCGGGCGAATTGCTCGACAAAATCATGGCCAGCATCGGGCTCGATACCAACCGCGACCTGCTCATCGTCAACGTCGTCAAATGCAAGGCCGAGGTCGACCGCGCGCCCAGCGCCCATGAGGTCGAAGCCTGTTTCCCCTATCTCCGTCGCCAAATTGAACTGATGAAGCCGAAAGTAATCCTCCTGCTCGGAGCGGTCGCGTTGAAATATCTCGTGAAAGATCGCGGTGACGAATTCTCGATGGAAAAGGAAGCCGGCAAACTCTTCACCGCGCCGGACTATCCCGACATTCACTTCATGGTTCTCTACCACCCCGCCTTCCTCCTCCGCGATCCCACCAAGAAAGCCGTCATGTGGGAGCACGTCAAAAAACTGCGCGCGTTCCTCCACGAACACGGTTGGGCTCCGAATTAAGTTTGGCAAGCGGAGCGGTTGTCCTACAATCCCCTCACCATGTTGGAAACAGCCATTGAGGCGGCCAGTGAAGCGGCGAAACTCCTGAAAAAGAATTTCGGGTCGACACTGAACGTCAATCAGGCCACGCACCACGATATCAAGCTGGAGATCGACGAGCTGTCGCAGCAGCTCATTGCCCGGATCATTCTCGCGGACTATCCCGACCATTGTATTCTCGGCGAAGAATCTTCGGCGGGTAACCCCCAAGCCGACGTGCGCTGGGTCGTCGACCCACTCGATGGGACAGTGAATTATTTTTACGGCATCCCGCATTATGCCGTGTCCATTGCGGCGCAGGAGCGACGGGGCGATGATCGATGGGAAACGGTCACAGGCGTTGTGCTGGCGCCGGAGCTTGACGAACTGTTCGTGACTGAGAAGGGCAAGTCCGCGATGTTGCATGGCCGACCGATCCACGTCAGCAACCGCACCCAACTCTCCGAAGCGATCGTGGCAATCGGCGTGTTTAAGAATCCCAACGCAATGAACCGCAGCATCGAGGATTTCGGGCGAATGATTTACCAGGTGCGCAAACTGCGATTGACCGGCTCGGCGGCGCTGGACACGGTCTACGTAGCATCCGGCCGGTTCGATGCGTACATCGAGTACAGCATCCGGCTCTGGGACATCGCCGCGGGCCAACTCATCCTCGAAAACGCGGGCGGCCGCGTCCAAAGCCGGCCCGCCGCCGAGCCTCATTCCTTCGACGTGCGGATGTGGAATGGGAAAATCCCGATCGACGACCTCGGATTGGCGCCGTTGTAAACAGCTTTGCCTTTGCGGGCCCATCCGCTACAGTCGCGTCCCAATTGGGTCACTGCTGGTAAGCACGATGAAGAAAGTCCTTGTCAGCCTCGTCGTCCTGGCCGGCCTCGGCGCGATCCCGACTTTCGCCGCCGGGCCAATGGCCCCGTCGCCCGAACCCCATCCCTTGATGCTAATCCCATTCGTTGTGCTGCTGCTCTGCATCGCGCTGATGCCCTTCATCCACAAGCATCACTGGGAAAAGCATTACCCGAAGGTGGCGATCGGGTTTGGGCTGGTGACCGCATTGTACTACGTCGTGGTCCTGCACAACGCGCCGCGGATGTTGGCGAGCGCGATCGAGTACACCGGGTTCATGGCGTTGATCGGCTCGCTGTTCGTCATCGCCGGCGGAATCCACATCAACATGACAGGCCGCTCGACGCCGGCCCTCAACACCACATTGCTGGCCGTTGGCGCGGTCCTGGCAAACCTCATCGGCACGACCGGCGCCTCCATGCTCTTGATCCGTCCGTTCCTGCGGATCAACCAGCGCCGCATCGCGCCGTATCACGTTGTGTTCTTCATCTTCCTCGTCAGCAACATCGGCGGCGCGTTGACCCCCATCGGCGATCCGCCGTTGTTCCTTGGTTACCTGAAGGGCGTCCCGTTCTTCTGGCTGCTGAAGCGGCCGGAGGTGTTGCTGCCCTGGCTGATGTGCAGCGGCGCGCTGCTGACGCTGTTTTTCGTCCTCGACACGGCGAACTTCCGCAACCACAAGACCGACGGCAGGGCGGTGGAAATCAACCGCATCGGATTTGAGGGTTCGCAGAATTTCATCTGGTTGTTTGTCATCCTCGGGCTGGTGCTCGCGCAAAAGGCGGAATGGCTGGAAGGATTGGAGCATTGGTCGCCGGTGGTCTCGCTGGGAAATGTGACCGGCTGGGGCCCGGCCAAGGCCAATGAAAGTCTCGTCACCGTCGTGGTCGCCGTGTTGATGATCATTACCGCGTGCCTGGCGCACAAACTCGCCAACTCGGACACATTGAAGAAGAACGAGTTCGATTTTGCCCCGGTGCGCGAGGTCGGGTTTCTCTTTGCGGGCATCTTCGCGACGATGGTGCCCGCGCTGGACCTGCTGGAAAAACATGCCGGCGCCATCGGCATCACGACCGTGAGGGGTTTCTTTTGGGGTACCGGCGGTTTGTCCAGCGTGTTGGACAACGCACCGACGTATCTGAATTTTCTGGCCGCCGCGTTTGGATTGCAGCACTTGTCACTGGAAAACCCGATCCACGTCCACGCACTGCTGCACCCGGGTATTATCAACCAATACACACCGCAGCAGTTGGTCGATCTCGGGCTCCACCAGCTCGATCCGAACGCGTGGCAGTACGTGGTCGCGGTGTCGCTCGGGGCGGTGTTCTTCGGGGCGGGCACCTACATCGGCAACGGCCCGAACTTCATGGTCAAGAGCATCGCGGAATCCTGTGGGGTGAAATGCCCGAGCTTTTTCGGGTACGTCCTGAAATACGCCGTACCGATCCTATTGCCGCTGTTCGCGCTCGTGTCCTGGCTGTTCCTGCGCTGAGGAGCCGCCGTCGGGACCGTCTCCGCGGCTACCGCGAAACGAGCGGCTCGGTTTCGAATTCGTGAATCCCGCCATGACGAATGGACGGCGGTTGGGGCAACCGGTTCGGTCCGCTTTCGCTGCCGTATCCGTTTTCATCCGCGGCGCCGGCGGCATCCGGATGTTCGGCCGCGGCAAGCAACTCGTCTTCCGTCCACGGCGTGCCTCTGGGGGAACGGCAGTTCGGGAGGGCGCCCATCCGCTTCAGCAACTCATCCTTGGCGGCGGCTTTCTGATACGCCTCGGCTGGCTCGACAATCCCCTTCGAGAGCAATTCCAACAGCGAATCGTTGAGCGAGCACATGCCTTCTTTGCGGCCCATCTGGATGAAGCTGGGGATCTGCTGCAGTTTGCCTTCACGGATATTCGCCGCCAGGGCGTAGTTGCTCATCATGATCTCCAGGGCCGCCACGCGTCCGCCACCCTTCTTCTTGCACAACGACTGGGAAACAACCCCGCGCAACCCTTCGGCGAGGCTGCAACGAACCTGCGGTTGTTCATCCGCGGGAAACTGATTGATCAACCGATCCACCGTCGTGTGCGCGCTATTGGTATGCAAGGTGCCAAACACCAAATGCCCCGTCTCGGCTGTCTCCAACGCAATGCGCACCGTTTCCAGATCGCGCATTTCGCCCACCAGAACGATGTCGGGATCTTCACGGAGCGCCGCCCGCAACGCACGCTTGAAACTGTCCGTATGGGAATAAACCTCGCGCTGGTTAACCAGGCACTTCTTGTTCGTGTGCACGAACTCGATGGGGTCTTCGATGGTAATGATGTGATCGGATCGATGCTCGTTAATGAAATCAATGATCGCAGCCAGCGTCGTGGATTTGCCGCTGCCCGTCGGTCCCGTGACGAGCACGAAGCCCTTCTGCAAAAAGCACAGTTTCTTGACCGAATCCGGAAGTCCCAGGTCCTTAAACCCAAGTATTTTCGATGGAATCAGCCGGAATACGCCGCCAATCCCGCGGCTATCAACGAATACATTGCACCGAAACCGCGCCACACCGGCCAAGTCATACGCGAAATCCGTGTCGTGGGTTCGTTCCCATTCAAGCCGGTTGCGTTCCGGGATTATCTCATAAATGAGCTTTTTAACGGCGTCAGCCGTGAGAATCTCCTTGCCGACAGTGGTGATCGACCCCGAGATCCGAAACGTGGGGCTATTCCCGCTGGATAGGTGAAAGTCCGAAGCCCCTTGGGCCACCATGGCTTGGAAGTATTGGTCTAATGCAGGCATGGATTCCCTAGTGTGGTGTCACTGAAATGCCTTTCCAATGTCCATCTGGTCAAAATGAAGCGATTCATTGTAACGAAGCGTTAGGGACAGCACACTAGAAGCAGGCCCAATGCCACCGACACCGATGGGGGCCAGTCTTCCCAGGGAACATATGCCTCAGATTGCTTGTCAGAAACGGGTGGACGGTGGTACCATGGGCCACCACTTGGAGATCGGGCGATGTATAAAGAATTTTACGGACTGCGCGAATACCCGTTCAATATGACGCCGGATCCGCAGTTCCTCTTTCTGAGCCGCCATCATCGTGTCGCCCTCGACGTGTTGTTGTACGGAATCAGCGAGCGAAAAGGGTTCATTGCGATCACCGGCGAGGTTGGCGCGGGAAAAACCACTCTCTGCCGCGCCCTGCTGAATTCGCTCGATGCCAAAACGAAGACCGCCCTGATCCTCAACCCAACCCTGTCGGACTCCCAGGTCTTGCGGGCCATCACCGACGAGTTTCGCCTGCAGCCCGCCAAGACCACCAAGAAGGATTTGTACGACACGATCAATGCGTTCCTGTTGCGCGAATTGGCCGCCAACCACAATGTCGCGTTGATCATCGATGAAGCCCAGAACCTCAAACCGAGCGTCCTCGAGCAGATCCGGTTGCTCTCCAACCTCGAAACCGAGAAAGAGAAACTCCTCCAGATTGTCCTCGTCGGCCAGCCCGAATTGGCGGAGATCCTGGACCGCGACAGCCTGCGCCAGCTCAAACAGCGCATCTCGTTGCGCTATCACGTCGCATCCCTCGCGCCCGAGGAAATTGGCGAATACATCGATCACCGGCTGCAAATCGCGGGCGGGGACGGACGCATCCAATGGGCGCCGGAAGCGTTGACCTTCATCTACTCCTACTCGCGTGGCATACCCCGACTGATCAACGTGCTCTGTGACAAGGCGCTGTTGTCCGGCTACATCGCCGAAACCTTCGTCATCGACGCGACGAACATCCGCCGTGCCATTATTGACACCGAGTGCCGGCTTCCCGCGACCGCCACGGAGCAGACGTCGGAGGTCGTCGCCGGATGAGCCTGGTCCACGAGGCCCTTCGCAAAGCCGAGCGCGAAAAACAACGCAAGGCCGGCACCGTGCCGACCGCGCCGCCGTCACCGGCCCAGACTCACGCGCCGATCGTCCACCCGCCCGTCGCGGTAACCCCGTTTGCCTCGCCAATGCGAGGAGCGCAATCCCGCTCGCAAGCGCCGGCGCCGGAACATTCGCGGGACACGAGCCGCTCTCTCCTCCCTGCCCTGATTGGTTGCGTCGCGATTGTGGCGATCATTGCCATCGTATTTCTCGTGAGCAACGCTTCTTCCCTGCTTCGTCAAACAAAAGAGATTGTCCCGGCAGTTGCGGCATCGACGGCTCCGGTTCCCGTTGCGCAATCAACCGCCCTGGCCGATCCACCACCGGCTGCGCCATCGGTCGCGCCACTGACAGCCGATTCCACGTCCGCGCCAAGCGCCCCGTCCTCCACAATCCCGCTCGCCGATGAATCGAAGTACAAGATCAGCGGCATCATGAAGGATCCCGATGGCAAACCCATGGCCATAATCAATGGACGCGCCACCTACGAAGGGTACTACGTCGATGGCGCCATCGTCGAAAAGATCGAGGCCGACCGCGCGACGATCAACGTCAATGGTCAGAAAGCCGTCCTGCGGCTGCATTAGTAGGACTCGACGGAATCGCCGTCAACCCCTCCGCTTCGTGTGGTCGCGCATCGCGCGCTGGATTTCCCGGTCTGCCGCTTTGCGCTTCAGGGTTTCACGCTTGTCGACCTCGCCTTTGCCTTTGCCGAGGCCGAGCAGGACTTTGGCGAAGCTCTTGGTGAAATATATCTTCAGCGGGACCAGCGCCATGCCCTTGACGATCAGCTGGCCGGCGAGCCGATCGATTTCCTTGCGGTGCAGCAACAGCCGGCGCGGACGCAACGGATCGACATTATAACGGTTGCCGAATTCGTACGGATTGATGTGCGCGTTGTACAGCCAGCACTGGTTGCGTTCGACGCGGGCGAATGCCTCGTCGATCGAGGCGCGGGCGTTGCGGAGCGACTTGACTTCCGTGCCCTTCAGCTCGATGCCCGCCTCGTATGTCTCCGTGATGAGATAATCACGACGGGCTTTGTGGTTGTGAATCGTCGGGATCATCGACGGCCAGTATATTGGCCGCGCCGACCCAATCCCAACTCAAAAACGCGCGGGCGCTACTCGGTCGGGCTGGGGGCGGGCGCCTCGGGCACGATTTCCTCGCCTTCGCCGGCCAGCTCGAAGGTGAGCTTGCCCTCGCTGATTTCCTTCAGCGCGATTTCGGAGAAATCCATGCGCGCATCCGTCTGCGTCAGAGGCCGATGCCCCTGCGCAAGTTGGCGGGCACGCCTCGATACCACGTTGACAAGCAACTCGGGGCTGGGAATGCGCTGCTGCGCCGGCTCAAGATATTTACTCTTCATCCGTAAAGGAACTCTGACTGTAGGGGAAACCTGTTCCATCGACAAGCCTTATTTTGCGTTAAGTGAGCCGCGACTGTATGGCAAACCGTCCGCACCGACAAGCCCCAATTTTCACCCCCGACGCGGCGCGGACAAAGCCCTCGGCATCAGCCGCCGCGCCCTCCCCTACAAGCTCCAGCACTTCCAGAAGCTCGGCTACGAGATTTACCCGCCTACGACGAGTTAATTGCCCACCGGCGGGCTCGTCCACCTACGGAGGGTTGGCCCGCCCGCAGACGGTTAACTCGCCTCGGCCGGGCAACCCATTTTGACGCTTTTTGAGGCACCAATCAGCCAAAACGCCCCGGCGGAACCCGTCCACCGAACCCATTTTGGGGGGGTACGAACCCAACCAAAAATCCCAAATCGGAAAGTTCTAACCATCAGTCCGACAAGTTCATCCAGACGCCTTTTCGATTCGACAGGCTTGGGTTCGTCTTGCCAAAAACGCCTTTTTGCGTCGCCCCCTTCCCCTGACACCCCGGTAGGCTTGCCCGCCTCTGGCGGGGCGTGCTGGCTTGCCCTGTGCGAATTCGAATGGTCCAGGTATCCCTCCGTTTTCCTCCCCAGCGCGCTATCCTGAGCCTTGCCCGCCCCCGGCGGGTTGCCGAAGGATCCCTCATCAGCCATCCCCCATCGACCATCTTTCCCTATCCCTTATGTCAAACAACAATTACTTCCTATCGCACTACCGATATCGCACCCAGATACCGCAGTCAAGCGAAAATTCGTCCAACGATTCCAGTCATCCAACAAAAGCCCCCCCACCGCGCCCGGTCACCCACCCCCTCCCTAAACGCTGTCATGCTGAGCTCGTCCAAGCATCTCAGTCGTTGTCCCTGCCTACATCGCGCGATACGTGCTGTCGTGTCGGCCCGCCTCCGCACCGCGGTCTGTCTCCGGTGTAGCCGCGCCTCTGTGAGGCGCGTTCGCCCCGTCCCGCTGAATGCGCCCCGCATTCACCCTGAGCCCGTCGAAAAGGGCCCACACCGACCGTTTACCCTGCCTGTGGTGAGCTTGCCCGCGGTGGAGCTTGTCGAACCCGTCGAACCAAGCAACGCCTGCCCTGAGCTTGTCGAATGGGTCGAAGGGCTTGTCCTGCAGCTCTGCGAAGGGCCAACTCGCCGACAAACCGAAGCAACTCAAAGATGAAATCGACCGTTTACAGAGTTGACCCTGATTCCACGACCTTGTATACGAGTGCCCGGACCGGTATATTGTTCCAGTGCCAACGGTTCACCGAGAAGCCGGATATGTGTTTTACTTTTACGCAGAAGAGGGCACGGAGCCGCCGCATGTGCACGTGGACAAAGGCGATGGCACGGCCAAGCTGTGGCTCGATCCGGTGCGGCTTGTGTGGACCGAAGGTCTGAAGGTAAATGAAGTGCGGCAAGTGCTGCGGATCACCGAGCGACAACGGATGAAATTACTGAAGGCATGGGATGAGTTCTTCGCGCGCAAAGATTAAGAATGTCGTTGTCAATCACGAGACGCTCACCGCACATCTTGTGGATGGACGCGTCATCAGCGTGCCACTGACATGGTACCCGACGCTGCTACAGGCTACAGCCAAGCAATTGCGCAACTGGAAGCGATGCGGCGCCGGCACCGGCATCCACTGGCCCGCTCTGGACTATCACCTCAGCGTCGACGGACTCCTCAGCGGCGCTCGCGAAGCCGAAGGCATCACCCGTCGCCTCTTGGCACAGGCGCGTAATTAGTCCTGCTTGAACATCGAGTTCTCGTCCTTCAACGCTGTGATAAGGTCGGCGGGATCAAATCGTAGTTGCGCCACTTCCTTTTTGCATTTGAAGGCGCTGATTTCCATCATGTCGTCATACAGATAGGGAACATGCTCCCAAATCGTGGGGTCTTCCTTCTGTCGCAACTCGATGTAGTCTCGCGCTGCCTCGTAGTACAACTGAACCCAGTACGAGAAGTATTGGTACGCCACCCAATCGCTTATTTGATGGCCCTGGACCAAGAACCCGATATCATCCAACGTATCCAAGATCGGGTCGATCTCACAGCGGTCTTCCACGTCTCCCCAATTCTTCGATTTGCTCTCATGGTATCTGATTAAGACTTCGGTCCCCTTTTGCTTCAACTCTGCATTGTCCTTGAAAAACACATCCGTGTACCTCAGCGCCAACGTCGGGTCAAATCGCCTTCGGTAGGCATCCTTCCACGTAGCCGAGTAACATGGTTGCGGCATAGCCGACGAGACAGGCGAACACGACCACAACGAACCAAATCGGTATCGATGACTGTGTCACGCCAACTACCACCGTAGACGTCACGGCGGCGATGGTGACGATCCCTAACTGGGCGGCTGCCTCCCAGCTGGACAACATTAACCAGAAGTATTTGCGCTTACTCGCAGGGTAATTTGGCTTCTTCATGGTACCTTGTGATTTTGCTGCCAATGCCCCCAAGGCGCAATTACGGATGCGCCGGAGGAAAACTGTGAAAGCAAGAGGGGCAGGTGATGAACCTGCCCCTCCGCGTTCAACTTTCGTGCTTCGGGCTCACTTTAGTAGTCCATGCCGCCCATGCCGCCGCCGCCCGGAGGGCCCATCGGTGACTTTTCCTTCTCCGGCACCTCGGTGACGCAGCATTCGGTCGTCAACAACAACCCGGCGATGCTCGCCGCGTTTTGCAGCGCGCTACGGGAGACCTTGGTCGGGTCGATGATTCCCGCCTTGCCCATATCGACGTACTCGAGCTTGTCCACGTCGAAGCCTTCCCAGCCCTTGCGGGATTTGACTTCCCGGACAACCAGCGAGCCTTCCTGGCCGGCGTTATCGGCCAGCTGGCGCAATGGCTCTTCGAGCGCGCGCTTGATGATGTCCGAGCCGATCTGCTCGTCACCCTTGAGCCGGAGCTCTTCCAGCGCCGAAATCGCGCGAATGTACGCCGTGCCGCCACCGGGCACCGTGCCTTCCTCAACCGCCGCGCGGGTCGCGTGCAACGCGTCTTCGACGCGCGCCTTCTTCTCCTTCATCTCCGTCTCGGTCGCCGCGCCGACGTAGACCACCGCCACGCCGCCCGCCAACTTGGCGAGCCGTTCCTGCAACTTCTCGCGGTCGTAGTCGCTGGTGGTTTCCTCGATGGCCTTGCGGATCTGGTTGATCCGGCCCTGGACGTCATTGTGCTTGCCGCCGCCTTCCACGATGGTCGTATTTTCCTTGTCGATGACGATCTTCTTGGCGCGGCCGAGATCGTCGAGTTCGACTTTCTCAAGCTTGATGCCGAGGTCTTCGCTGAGGAACTTGCCGCCCGTGAGAATGGCAATGTCTTCCATCATCGCCTTGCGGCGATCGCCAAAGCCGGGGGCCTTGACCGCGGCCACCTGGATCGTGCCGCGCAGCTTGTTGACGACCAGCGTCGCCAACGCTTCGCCTTCGACTTCCTCGGCGATGATCAACAGCGGTTTGCCGAGCTTCGCCGTCTTCTCGAGCAACGGCAGCATGTCCTTGAGGCTGCTGATCTTCTTCTCGTTAATCAGGATGTACGCGTCTTCGAGCACCACCTCCATCGTCTCGGCGTTGGTCACGAAGTACGGCGAGAGATAGCCCTTGTCGAACTGCATGCCTTCAACCACGTCAAGCGTGGTCTCAATGCTCTTGGCTTCCTCCACCGTGATCGTGCCATCCTTGCCGACCTTGTCCATCGCGTCCGCAATGATGTTGCCGATGGTCTTGTCGCCGTTCGCGGAAATCGTCGCGACCTGCTGGATTTCGCTGCGGTCCTTGACCTTCTTGCTGAGCTTGCCGAGCTGCTCGACAACCGCTTCGACGGCCTTGCCGATCCCGCGCTGTAGCGCCATCGGATTGGCGCCCGCGGTCACGTTGCGCAGGCCTTCCCGATAAATCGATTCGGTCAATACCGTCGCCGTGGTCGTGCCGTCGCCCGCGACGTCGCTCGTCTTGCTGGCCACTTCACGCACCATCTGCGCGCCCATGTTTTCCCACGGGTCTTCCAGCTCGATCTCCTTGGCCACCGTCACGCCGTCCTTGGTAATGGTCGGTGAGCCGAATTTCTTGTCCAGGACCACGTTGCGGCCCTTGGGTCCGAGCGTCACCTTGACGGCCCGGCTCAGTTTTTCCACTCCGCGCAGCAACGCCTTGCGCGCGTCCTCCTCAAATAACAATTGCTTTGCAGCCATGTTGCATCACTCCTTTGTGTTTCGCCTTATTCAATCACGCCGAGAACGTCGTCCTCGCGCATGATCAGATAGTCTTTGCCATCAATCTTGATCTCCGTGCCGCCATACTTGCTGATCAGCACGCGATCACCCTTCTTGACCTCGAACGGAATTAGCTTGCCGTGTTCATCCCGCTTGCCGGTTCCCACCGCGACAATCTTGCCTTCCTGCGGCTTCTCCTTGGCGGTATCCGGGATGATGATCCCGCCCTTCTTCACTTCCTGGTCTTCGATCGCCTGCACCAGCACGCGATCGCCCAACGGTTTTACACTCATGGTTCTCCTGACTCCTTCTGTTGTTTTGTTTGCAAAGGCTGCCCCGAAATCATTCGGGGTCATAAACGCCATGCTCTCAGCTTCCACAGCCCCGAACATACTCGGGGCGAAGTTGCTTACTGCTTCTTCTTGTCGTCGTCCACCATCTCGAAGTCGGCGTCCACCACGTCGCCTTCCTTGCCGCCCGTCTTCTTCGCCTCCGCTCCCGCCTCCGGTTGCGGCCCGGCCGCCGGGCCCGGCCCGGGCGCAGCGCCCGCGCTGGATTTCTCGCGCGCCTTCGCATAAATGTCCGACGACACGCCATGCCAGACCTCGGTCAATTGCTGCTCGGCGCTCTGCATCGCATCGAAGTCATCGCGCTTGAGCCCCTCCTTGACCTTCTCAATGGCGTCGTCGAGTTTCTTCTTCTGATCGCCGCTGATGATGTCCTTGTGCTCCTTCATCAGCTTCTCGGTCTCGTACACCCGCTGATCGCAACGGTTCTTCAGTTCGACCTTCTCCCGCAGCTTCTTGTCCTCCTCGGCGTGCGCCTCGGCTTCCTTCTGCATCTTTTGGACTTCGTCCTTCGAGAGGCCGCTCGATGCCGTGATGGTAATCTTCTGCGATTTGCCCGTCCCGAGGTCCTTCGCGCTGACGTGCAAAATGCCGTTGGCATCGATATCAAATGTCACTTCAATCTGCGGCACGCCGCGCGGCGCCGGCGGCAGCTCGGTCAAATGGAACCGGCCAATCGTCTTGTTGTCGCGGGCCATCGGCCGTTCGCCCTGCAGGACGTGGACTTCCACGCTCGTCTGGCTGTCGGCCGCGGTTGAGAAAATCTCGCTCTTGCGCGTCGGGATCGTCGTATTGCGCGGAATCAACGTGGTAAACACGTTGCCGAGCGTCTCGATGCCGAGCGACAACGGCGTCACGTCGAGCAACACGATGTCCTGCTTGACCTGGCCCGTGAGCACTCCGCCCTGAATGCCCGCGCCGACGGCGACAACCTCGTCGGGGTTGACGCCCTGGTGTGGGGCTTTGCCGATGAGTTTGCCCGCGGTCTCGATGACCTTTGGCATGCGGGTCATGCCGCCGACCAGCACCAGTTCGTCCACTTTGGACATGTCGAGCTTGCCGTCGCGCAGGCAGGCCTCGACAGGGCCAATCGTGCGTTCCACAAGTTCGTCGCAAAGTTGTTCGAGTTTGGCGCGGGTGAGTTTCTTGACGATATGTTTCGGCCCGCTGGCGTCCGCCGTAATGAACGGCAAATTGATCTCGTACTCCATCGCGCTGGACAGCGCGATCTTGGCCTTCTCGCTCTCCTCCTTGATGCGCTGGAGCGCGTCGGCTTGTTTCCGGAGATCGATTCCCGTGTCCGCCTTGAAGTCGTCAGCGATCCAGTTCATGACCCGTTCGTCGAAATCGTCACCGCCGAGGTGCGTGTCACCGTTGGTCGCGAGAACTTCAAACACGCCATCGCCAATGTTCAGCAGGGAAATATCGAACGTGCCGCCACCGAGGTCGTAGACCGCGATGTGCTCGTCCTTCTTCTTGTCGAGGCCATAGGCCAGCGAGGCCGCCGTCGGCTCGTTGATGATGCGGAGAACTTCCACACCGGCGATCTTGCCGGCGTCCTTGGTCGCCTGACGCTGGGCATCATTGAAATAGGCGGGAACCGTGATAACGGCCTGCGCGATCTTCTCGCCGAGGTACGCTTCCGCGTCGGCCTTCATCTTGGCCAGAATCATCGCGGAAATCTCCGGCGGCGAGAACGTCTTCTCTCCACCGTCAGCGATCACCTTGACGTGGGCATCGCCGTTCGGGCCGCGCACGACTTCGAATGGGACGCGTTTGCGCTCCATCTCGACTTCCTCGTACTTGCGCCCCATGAAACGCTTGATCGAGTACACCGTGTTCTTCGGGTTGACGACCGCCTGGCGTTTCGCCGCCTGGCCGACCAGCCGCTCGCCCGATTTCGTGAACGCCACGACTGACGGCGTAGTGCGTCCGCCCTCGGCGTTCGGAATGACGACGGGTTCCCCACCCTCCATGATCGCCATACAGGAGTTTGTCGTCCCCAAATCAATTCCTAAAACTTTTGCCATTTGTTTATGTGCTCCTCTCTGAGCATGAAATCCCACTACTCCTTTAGCAATGGCGATGCCATGAAAGTCGTTGCCTTCCCAAGTTGTTCACATCGTGGCAATTACATAATTCCGTCACGGCAACCGATGTGTGACATGTCACAGTGAGTGTGACATGCTTCTGACTCCAACTGTGCCACAAGCGCCATCGTGTCACAGCTTGACCAGCCCCCCACAGCCAGCGAATATCACCACACATTATGCAATGGAATCTCTTCGTCACCCGCCGCATCCCCGCCGAAGGCCTCGATGCGCTTCGCCGGGCGGATGTGAAAATCGATTTGGATGACCGTGAACCGCCCCTTTCGCGCGCCGATTTGCTCGCGCGCATTCGGGACTGCGATGGTGTGTTGGTAACGGGCGCCGACCGCATCGATGTGCCATTCTTCGATGCCGCGCCGAGACTCAAGGCTGTGTCCTCCATCGCCGTCGGCTACGACAACATCGATCTGGCCGAAGCCACGCGCCGTCGTATCGCTGTGACAAACACGCCCGGCGTCCTCACCGATGCCTGCGCCGATCTCGCGTGGGCGTTGATTCTGGGGGTGGCCCGACGCGTCGTCGAAGGCGACCACCTGACTCGCTCCGGTAAATGGCGCGGGTTGTCGCCCATGCTGTTGCTGGGTGTCGATGTGGCGGGCAAGACCCTGGGCATCGTGGGTGCCGGACGTATCGGTGTCGCGGTGGCGAAGCGGGCGACCGGTTTTTCGATGCGCATCCTCTACTTCGCGCGCACCGCAAAGCCGGAGATGGACGTGCTGGGTGCGAAGCGCGTGACGTTTGACGAAGTGTTACGCGAGTCGGACTTCCTGAGCGTGCACGTGCCGCTCACACCGGAGACGCATCACCTGTTTGGCGAAGCCGAGTTCCGCAGAATGAAACCGACGGCGCGCTTTATCAACATGGCCCGGGGTCGGGTGCACGATGAGGCGGCCCTGGTGCGCGCGTTGCGCGAAGGCTGGATCGCCGGCGCCGGCCTCGACGTATACGAGTACGAGCCGCAGATCAACCCCGAGTTGGCGCTGATGTCGAATGTGTTGTTGTTGCCGCACATCGGCAGCGCCACGATTGAGACACGCCGCTCCATGGCGATCCTGGCCGCGGAAAACCTGCTGGCCGTTCTGGACGGGCGCCCCTGCCCGAACATCGTCAACCCATTTTGAAGCCCAGCGCCGCGAACTTCGCCCGCAGCTCTTCGCTGGCGCCTCGCAAAACCACCTCTGTATTGAAGAACTCGCGGCGCACGGGGTATTCGGCGCGCAGCTTGTCGAATGCACGGACATCCCGCCGCAACGCAGCGTCGTCGTCGGTGATGTCGTAGACGCGTCGCACCACCCGGCGGAGGATTTCTTCTTCATCCTCCCCACTGCTCACGGCAAGTTCGATGCGCGGGACCGGCGACGGCGGAAGATGGGGCGACCACGTTGGCGGGAGGTGGAAGAACCCGCAGATCGCCTCGTAGATCATCCGCGTGCCGTTGACCTTGCCATCCAAGCTGTAGCCCGCGATATGCGGTGTGGCGAGGTCCACAACGTCGAGTAACTCAGGCGAGATATTCGGCTCGTTCTCCCAGACATCCAGTACAACTCCGCCCAGACGCTCGCCGTCGACGGCCTTGAGTAGCGCATGGTTGTCCACGACTGCCCCTCGGGCCGTATTGACCAGGACCGGCTTGCGGATCTCCAATGCGCCAAGTCGTTCCTTGGCGAACAGATGAAACGTTGGATCCTCACCCCCACGTACAAGCGGCACATGCAGGGTGATCACGTCCGCTTCCGCGAGCACCTGCTCTAATGGCACAAAAGGCCCAGGCGGCTCCTGACGCTGACGGGGCGGATCGTTCTGCAGCACGCCCATGCCGAGCGCCTCGGCGTAACGCACCACACACGAACCGACATTGCCCACGCCAATCACCCCGAGCGTCTTGGTACGTAGATGGAACTTGCGCAAACCGGCCACGGACAGCATCGCCGCCACAACGTACTCGGCCACGGAGTTGGCGTTGCTGCCCTGCGCGCTGGCAAAGCCGATTCCCCTTTGGGAAAGGTATTCCCGATCGATGTGATCGAACCCGATTGTCGCGGTGGCAACAAATCTGACCTGGCTACCGTCCAGCAACGTGGCGTTCACCGGCGTTACGGATCGCACCAGCAAGACATCCGCATCATGCACCGTATCGGCAGTAATCTCGCGTCCGGGCACCAACCGCACGTCGGCCAGCAGCCCGAACGCCTCCTGCACGAAGGGGATATTTGGATCGGCGACGATTTTCATGGATAACAATCAGGAGTTTAGCAACGATTTTGGCGTTTGACGATGGTGGAGGAGGCGGGTATCCTCCCCGAGCTTCACTAGGGGATACAAAAACATGTTTATCAGTTCACACGATTTGGTCCGAAAACACGGGCCGCTGATTCTGGGGATCATCCTCGCGGTCAGCGTTGGAATGGGGCTCTTGTTCACTCCTTCCGGCTCGATTGTCGGGGGGGGGAAACAACAGCGCAGCGGGTTGCCGACCATTAAGGGCAAGCCCGTTAATGTTGCCGAGTTTCAAAGCGTACGCAACTGCGTATTGGCGGGGATCGCCATGTCGAAGGGCCGCCAACCGGTGCGTACCGTGGCGTTTGAAGACGATCTGAACATTGAAGCCGTCCAACATCTGCTTCTTCTGCGTAAGGCCAAAGAGTTGGGCATCCACGTGACCGATGACCAAGTGGTCCAACAGATTCGCGCGCTGCCCATCATGCTCAACGAGCAAAAACAGTTCGAGCCCAACAATTATCAGCGGTACATGATTCTCCTCAACAATCTCGACATCAGCGAACCGATGTTCGAGGAGGTCATTCGTGAAGAAATCATCCTGGGGCAGCTGCGCTCCCTCATCAGCTCGGCGGCGGAGATTCCACCCGCGGAGTTGCGGCTCTCCTACAACATGCTCCAGGAACAAACGACCATTGATTACGCGGAACTGAATGCCGCCGACCATAAGGACACATCCAATGTCACTGACGAGGACGCCAAGTCCTACTACGGGCTGAACCAGGAGAAATTCCGCACCCCCGCCATGGTGAAGGTGCAGTACGTCTACTTCACGATTTCCGATGCCAAGAAATCCGTCACGCTTGGGGACGACGAAATCAGCGAATACTACGAGCGCAACAAGGGCAAATACGTCGACGCCTCCGGCCAACCAAAGCCGTTGGCGGATGTGAAAGATGAATTGAAACAAGACCTGCTCGACCTTCGCGCCGAGCGCCTCGCCGGCGACCGCGCCACGGCGCTCACCGTGAAGCTCGTGCCCCAGACCGGCGGTGCAACTCCTGATTTCACGAAGATCGCCACTGACGCGGGACTCACAATCAAGGAAACGGACTTTTTTGATTTGCGCAGCCCGGTCAAAGGTGTGGATGCAGGCCCGGTGTTCAACCAGGCGGCATTCGCCCTCGGCCCGGATGTGCCGTTCAGCGATCCGGTCCATGGCAAGGACGGGTACTACGTGCTGGCATACGTCGGCAGCAGGCCGAGCGAAATCCCCACGTTTGAGGAGGTCAAAACCCAGGTCATCGATCAAATCCGTCACCAGCGCGCCTACGACGCGACGGTAAAGCAGGGGCGTGAACTCAATGTCAAGGTCAAGGCGGCGGTTGCCGCAGGAAAGAATTTTGCCGACACGTGCAAGTCTCTCGGGCTTGCCGTGAAAACATCCGAGCCGTTTACCCTTATCGGGGGAGCGACCAATCTTCCTTATGCCAGTAGCATCAAAGAGGTCGTCCTCGGGATGGCCACCAACGCGGTCAGCGATTTTCTGACCACGCCGAACGGCGGGATTTTCTTCCACCTCAAGCAACGGGAAGAACCCAAGCCTCTCGAGTCCGAGCCGGTTCGGAGGCAACTCGAGGCGCAACTGCTGCAACAGGACCGCCAGTCGCTGTTCGAGGATTGGGCCAACTCCGTCATGAAGGCGGAGCAGGTGGATTACAAACGGCGGGCGCCCGTGCCGCAACGAGGCTCACCGACGGGCGAACCGGCGCCGGAAGAGCAGCCCGCTCCCGCAAACTGATCGTCTCGTGTTGGGGCGTCAACGTCGCGAACGACACGCCTTCACAAAATCCCGAAAGAGATTGAGGAATTCAGGGGCGTGGTTCACCAATCGCTCGGGATGAAATTGCACTGCGCAACAATATCGGGCTTCGGAGTTTTCCATGGCCTCGATAATCCCATCGGGAGCGCGCGCGACGACTTCAAAGCCCCGCGCGACACGATCGACGGCTTGATGGTGGCTGGTATTTACCCGATCGAAACCGCCCATCGCTTTCCGGAGTCTGCCGCCCTTTGTCCATTCGATTCGATGGGCCAGTGCACCCGGCTTCGAATTGTGATGTCCATCGATGTGCGGGATGAGCGTGCCGCCGAACGCGACGTTCATCATCTGAATCCCGCGGCAGATTCCGAATACCGGCTGGTCGCGCTCGGTGATCCTGCGCAGCACGTAGATTTCCATCTCGTCACGCTCTTCGTCCGCACCGCTGATTTTCTTGCGCAACGCCGCCGACATTCGCGGCGCGTACCATTTGGCCTCAACGTCGCCCCCGCCCGTCAGCAGCCAGCCGTCGCAAATGTCGAGGTAATGGTCGAGCACCCCCCGCTCGCGCGTAAGCGGAACGATGAGCGGCACGCCCCCGGCCATCTCGACCGCTTGCGAGTACGACACACCGCAAAACGACCCGCGCCCGTCGATGCGCGACGGCACGGTGATCGCTTCGGGAGTAATGGCAATGACCGGTTTCATAGTGCTGGGTCCCAACGACGCCATAGATAAACCAGCGCCGTCCCCGCAATCAATCCTATCGCGTATCCGTTTGGCAATCCCACAGCCATCAGGCCAACCAGCATGGCGATGAGTAGATCCCCTTTCGAACCGGCAATGTCCCGTACCAGCAGCAGCATCGCCAGACCTTCGAAGGCCAGCAGAACGCCAAGAATCGGCTTGGGAAATATCTGGATCCATTGCGCGAAACAACCACTGAAGAACAGCCCCAAGGTCAGGTACAAACTGCCGTAGATGACGACCGAACCACCCGTGCGCGCGCCAAATGTATAGTGCCCTGCCATTCCCCCCGAGCCATGGCACGTCGGGACGCCGCCAAACCATGGATTGACCAGATTCATCAGCGAGTAGGTGAAGCTGATCGCCCGGATGGTCAGGGGCCGCTCGGGGAAAAAATCCTCCGCGACCTGTCGCGTCGCGAGTATCGAGTTTCCCAACGACAGCGGGATCTGCGGTATGGCCAACACGACCAGGCCGGTGAGCAAATCCTGTTGCGTTAGCGAATGCAGGTGGGGCAGGCGAAAACCGGCGCCCGGCTCACCGTGTGAAGGTCGATCTTGAAAACGAAGGCGTAGATAATTCCCAGCGCGATGACAAACAGTGCCGCCGGGAAACGACGATTGCCCTTCAACGCGATGATGATGACAAACCCCACCGCCGCCAGCGCGTAGCCCGCCGCTCCGTCCGCCTGGACGTAGTCTTTCAGCGCGAGCAGCGCGAGTTGCAGCCCCAGACCAAATTGAATTCCGCGCACCACCGTCTTCGGCACGACACGCGCCAGCCATTCGATCAACCCGGTCACCGTGAGCACGAGCATGATTAGTCCCACCACCAAACCGCCGCCAAACAGCACGCCGCCGCTCAATTTCTGCGCGATCACCAGCGCCGCCATCGCCTTTAGCGGCTGCACGGGCATGGGAATCCCATAGCGCAGCCCCGTGAATATCTGCATCGCGCCGAACATGATCAGCACGCTGGCGCTATCGAGTCCCGCGGCGAGAATCATCCCGACAATCAACGGCAAATCAGTCCCAATGTCCCCAAACGCGCCAGCGAGTTCGTTGCGGTCGAAGCGAATCCAATCCCGAGACATGGCCGCGGAGTATAGCACAGTGAGAAGTCAGTTCAATTTTGGGTGGCTACGATCAGATGGACCCGGTAGAAGCGTTTCGACTGTGCGGCGGCAGACGGGTCGGTAACGGTCATGACACCGCCAGTCGGCACAGTCAACAAAAGAGGCGTTCACCGTCGGGTCCGATTAGAACGGGATCCTACCCGACAGGACTAAATTGTTGCGCACCAAGGGATCGCTGGTGACGGCGACTTGGTACCCCACGCCGACCGCTAGTCTCGCGCGCTCCCAAATGGGAAATCGTCCCAGAACGACTCCGGGTGTGATTAGCAGTTGATTCTTATAGGCGTGCTCCCCGTTTGGGTAGTAGGTCCAGTTGGCTTCCACCTCTGGCCAGATGACCTTTACCAAGCAATACTGCAGCGTCGTATTCACCGACACGGGCGTCCCGGCTTCATTGGGAACGACGCCGTTATCGGGGATGGAGACCCCTGCGGTGGCTTGAATGTCGAAATCGCCCCACCCCTTGCCAGCGGCGATGGTCGGGGTCCACGCGTAGTGATGCGACGTGAACGTTTCGTCTCCCCAAGGCGCCGAGAGACCCAGGAACGTCGTCAGGATGTAGTTGCCATTCTCCTCGTTCGCCGACAGCAAGCGATATTTCAGCAGAAACGTCTCATCCGCCCAGCCGTGCTTGTTCAGCGATGGGTCCTCCGTCTCCCATGACGGCAGGGCGATGATCAGTTCGACATGTTCCGCCGGGATCAACTCCAAGCCTTTCCCTGTGCCGAAGACATCGAGGGTATGCCCGCTGTCAGTCTCCTCTCGGTAGATGTCAAAGCGTACTTCCTCTTCCAGGCGAGGGGTAACAGTGACCAGCGGCGTCATCCAATGGGGTTGCTCCGCCTGGGTCGCCGACACCCGCTGAAACCAGTTCTTGAAATAATCCGCCACCGGACCCGCACTCGAAGAGCTGTCAGGCACGAGAGGAGATGCGTCGTCCGCGAAAGACGGTGCAATTGCGACCAGCGCCAGGAGCACCGTCAGCGAAGCGGTTCGTGTGGCTCTACGACACGCGAACAGAGCAATCTCAGCGGCGCGATTTCCGGCGTCCAGGCCGGAGGATCGGCACGAAGATGTAGTTTTCTTCCGGGTGTGAATCGAGCGCGGCGTTGTAATGTTGTCCATGCGCGGAGTGTGTACACTCATGCGATATATTTTGTCAAGTATATCGTGCGGCAAGGGTAAGCACAATCCCGGCGAAAGAATTCCGGAGTGAACTTGGCTACCGCAGGTACCGCTGCAGTTTCTTCTGGAGAGGACGGGCGGCGCGCAGGCTCTGGGTCTCGATGCGCCGATACAGCACGGCGACCGTCTTGCCAGCCTCCGTCACCGTTGCGTGGCCGCCGTCAGCGCCACCGCGTCTGGCAACCACCAGCGGATTCTTGAAGCAATGGTTCATCGTCTGCACCAGCGTCCACGCGCGCATGTAAGACATGTCCATCGCCGCCGCGGCCTTGCGGAGACTGCCGGTCCGCGCGATGTGCTCCAGCAATTCCACCTTGCCGGGCCCGAGGGCGACATCATGTCCTCGGACGACGCGGATGCGTGGAACGATTTGAAACGATGACATGAGGCATTAATACCAGTTCAGCGGCCGACAATCAATACGCCTGCGCCGTGAATCTCGCTACGTTTCAGCGCAAGGAGTGCTTGGTTGGCGTCCTCCAAGGGAAACGTCTGCACTTCGGTGCGAAGGGGAATCTGACCCGCCAATCGCATCAACTGCCGCGCATCGTCGCGCGTGGCGTTGGCAACCGACCGCACGATGCGTTCGTGATAGAGTCGTTCGTATTTCAGTTCGGGGATCGGCGTCATATAAATGCCGGCCAGCGCGAGCGTGCCGCCTTTGCGTAAGGCGCGCAGTGCTTCAGGAACCAGCGTTCCCGCAGGCGCGAACATCACGGCCGCATGCAGCGTGTCATTCGGCAAATCCTCGGCGCGGCCGACCCACGTCGCGCCCAATTCTTTCGCCAACCGTTGATGTTCCGCGCCGCGCGTGGCGACGTACACCTCACAACCCCAGCGACGCGCGATCTGGATGGCGATGTGCGCCGACGCGCCGAACCCGTAGAGACCGAGTGTTTGCTGCGGTCGCACGTTGCTCAGCCGCAGGGCGCGATAGCCGATGATCCCCGCGCACAGCAACGGCGCCGCGTGGGCATCGTCGAAACCGCCGGGAATTCCCACGGCGAAAGCCGCCGGCGCGACCGCATACTCGGCATAACCACCATTGACGTGAAAGCCGGTGAACTGGGCGCGCTCGCACAGGTTCTCGCGGTCGCTCCGGCAGAATTCGCATTCGCCGCACGTGTGATGCAGCCAGGGCACGCCGATGCGGTCGCCGATGCGAAACCCCTTCACATTTGCGCCAATCTTTTCCACCACGCCCACGATCTGGTGGCCGGGTACGATCGGCAGTTTGCCGGAAATCTCGCCCTCGACCGTGTGTAGATCGGTATGGCAAACTCCGCACGCATGAACCCGCACCAGCACTTCGTCATTGGCGGGCGTTGGAATTGGAAGATCAACCTCTTCGAGCGGTGATTGCTCGACCGGACGAGGATGACGAAGAAACATCGCTTTCATAAGTATCCCCCCTCACGCGGCCACCAGAACCCTTGCGCCCGTGTTCCGAGATGCGCCGCGTCACTTGCCCCGAACGAGCAGCACCGGCACGTCGGACTTGCGCAGCACGTGGGAGGTGGTCGAGCCGAGGATGAATTCGCGGATGCGCGTGTGACCGTAGGCACCCATGACGATAAGGTCAGCGCCGATAGATTCTTTCAATTCGAGAATCTTGGCCTCGGGATCACCATGGAGGGTTTCCACGTCGGCGGTGACGCCGGCTTCGAGCGCCTGTTGCTTGGCCTTGTGCAGTGTCTCGGAAGCGGCGTCTTCGTCGCCGAGAGCGGCGACCGTCGTGATGGTTACCGTCGCACCGAGGGCGGGGGCAAGGGCGATACCGGCACGCAACGCCTTGCTGGATTCTTCGCTGCCGTCGTAGGCGATGAGCACATGTTGGATTTGGCGGAACTTGTCGGGCGTAATCAAGCAGGGTTTAACGGAGGCGCGCACGACGCGTTCCACGCTGGAGCCCAGCGCACCCGCCAGCCAGGGGGCGTGCTCGCCATGCTGCCCAAGCACGATTATGTCGGCCTTCCCCTCATTCTCCAGAATGATCTGCGCGAGACTGCCCGTGTTGTAAGAGGTTTCGCACGCGACACCGCCATCGCGACAGCGTTTCTCGACAGCGGCAAGGACCGTGGTGGCTTTTTCGCGCTGGATTTCCTGGAGCTGCGGCAACAAGGCGGAATAGGGCTGGGCACCGATGGCCCCTGAAAAATCCGCGATCCATGGACCTTCGAGAAGGCGAATGTCGGTGACGTACAACGCCCGCAACCGGGCCTTGATCTTTTTGCCAAACCAAATCGCATAGTCAGCAGCCGCGTCGGCTGCGGGTGAACCGTCCGTACACAACAGAATGTTCTGATACATGGTCGCTTCCTTTCGGGCCTCGCGCCCGACCAGTGAACCACACACCCAGGCGACTGGCGACACCAAACCGCGGCGTTGACAAGGCGCCGATTTGCCTGTAATGCTCTTTGGTTGCGGGCGCTTAGCTCAGTTGGCCAGAGCACCTCGTTTACACCGAGGGGGTCAAAGGTTCAAGTCCTTTAGCGCCCACCATATAGCGGCCGATTCGATGTCCGAGACACTTGATCCGACGATGGTCATGTGCGGGTTTTCGTCTTCGAGGCGGAGAGTCGACGCAACGCGGGTGGGGGTGTAGCTCAACTGGTTCAGAGCGCTGCCCTGTCACGGCAGAGGTTGCGGGTTCGAGCCCCGTCACTCCCGCCAATTTTATGGTCGGAACCTCTTCTGTTTCCCATTGATACGGCGGTTTTTCTGGGCGGTCGTCCTGTTGCCCATCATGGGCTACTTCGTAGCCAAAACAGGGCAAAATGACCCGGCGGGTGAGTGTCAGGGTGATAGTATTTGGCGGGGGACTGGGGGGGCCATCTCTGACTATGCCATGACCGGAATGCTATTTTTAATTCCGTATTTCCCCTGTTCCTGCCGGTTGGTGTTCCACTGCACGTAGGGGTTTTCCCCTGCGGAAAAAACAGGGTTTCCCCCTACAGACAACTCGCCCTGCCTCCGCTACTAAATATTAGGGGATTTGTTCGGAAATAGCCCTTGAAGAGGCGGGGGAAGCTTTTCTCCAGCTGGAAAAATACCGTGATCATGTTCTTACACATCCAAAAAACCGGTGGCAGCAGTTTTGTATCCATTCTCGACAGGAATTTCGGGTGTTCCAACTGCCACGCCTATCAAACCCAAAGGGAGATGTTCAGCCCGGCGGATTTTGAGTTCGTGAAACGGGTGTTTCCCCGGCTGCGAAGCATTGCCGGCCATAATCTGGTTGATCCATTGCGGTTTTCCGTGGCGGATCCGTTTTATGTGACCTTTCTGAGAGAGCCGGTTGCCAGGGTCATTTCGCATTACCAAGCCAGTGTTGTGAGGGGCAAAAACAAGATGACCTTTGAAGAGAGTTTGCAAAAGCACGACCACCTTAACAACTGGCAGGTGAAATTAATGTCGGGCGGGGAAAGTCTGGACAAGGCGAAGCAGTTTCTGGAGCGATGCGGTTTTATCGGGCTGACAGAGCAGTTTGACCTCTCGCTTCGTGTTCTGGAACGGCTCGCTCCTTGCAAGCTGGATTTGCACTACAAAAGGCGGAAGGTTGCGAAGGATAATGAAATCAAACAATCGCTGCTCAATGACAACCGGATGATCGAACTCGCCAGAGAACACAACACGCTGGACCTCGAATTACACCAGTTTACCGTGAACGAGATCTTCCCAAAGCTTTGCCAGAAAGCGGGGATCACCCCCGCAGACAGAGTTGCCTCCTATGAAATTCTCGCGAATGACCCGCCGCTGAAATACCGGCTCGGCCGCTTTTATAACAAGGTGCTGTTCAGACAAATCTGCAAAGTCCGGAATAAGTTCAAATGTACCGCCCCCCGTCAATCAAGCGGGGGTTTGCTGAGTCCTTTGGGTTGATGGTGGAGGACTGGTTGATTTGCCATGGCCGAAATGCTTCCTTGTAAAACAATGTACGCTCACGAATAGCCCTTGAAGAGGTGAGCAAGTCGTATGGCAAAAGTCGGAAAAACCCGGTGGGAGAACGGCTGGCAGGCTTTGGATGCTCTTTCTATAAGCATGGGGATCTTCCTCTTGCTGTTGGCGGTCCAAGGGTGCGGGAACTACCGGTCAGAGACCGCCTTTGAGAGAGGGGTGGATGCGGTTGAAGGCCAGAATTATGACCTCGCCATCGCTGAGTTTAGCGATGCCATCCGCCTCAAGCCCGATTATGTGGACGCCTACAACAACCGGGGAGTTGCCTACAACGGTAAAGGCGACTATGACCGGGCCATCGCCGACGAGACCCAAGCAATTCGTCTCGATCCGAACCAAGTCAGGGCCTATTGCAACAGAGCCAACGACTACGCCCACAAAGGTGACTGGGACAAGGCCATCGCCGATTGCAACGAGGCCATCCGGCTCGAATCCGGATTATGCGGAAGCCCGCCAGCATCTCAGTCTCTACGAGCAGAAGAAGCCGTACCATGACGAGAGACCCGCTCCGCCTAGCCCCTGAGCCCCGTCACTCCCGCCAACTTCCCCTCGCAGACTCTATGCGGTCGCATTTCCCACAATCAGCTTGCGGCCAAACACTTGCACCCTGCCAACTCACCAGACCAGCGCCATGTGTGAAGACTTCGCAGCCTCGGCGGAGCTTCGCGGGTGGGGATGGGTGGCGACCATGTTATTCTGTCCTCTGCTTCGGAGGCTTTCTATCTGTCGTTTGTGTTGCGGACGAGCAAACATCAGAATAACCATAACATCTTAGAAGTGATACGTGACGTCGATCGCAGCCGTTAGCTGGCTATCGCGCGTGCCGTTGTCGTAAGCGCCTTTGAAGCGAGCGGGGGCGCCGGTCGAGTTGAAGGCGGCACTGGAGCTCGCGAGCCCATCGTCTGTCCAGCAATGTTCGAACCGAATCTCCGGTCGCACCATGAGCAGCTTGTTGGGCCACCACTGAAACCCGAGGGCATGCTCATCGTAACAGGAGGAATAACCGGACCGATAACCGCTCGGATCGTCCCAGATCTCGTTGCGGAGCGTAATGAACACGTTGGGCGCGACGCGGCGCATGGTGTAGTTGACTACGCCTCCCGCCCATGCCGTGCCGCCGTGGGTCGGGTAGAACGCGTCCGTGATGGGAACGGATTTCGTCGGTACCGTCGAGCAGCCATGCGTCCACATGTATTGGGCCTCGAACGTGGTCCACCAGAGTTCGCTGAACTTGTGGCTATAGCTCTCGATGCACTCCTGGAGGTTGTTAAAGCCGAATTGGCCGTTGTTGAACGAGTTCATCCCGACATAGAATGAGTCCTTCCCATTCGGGGCGATGTACTGAACCATCACCGAGCCCGTAGCCTGGTCGCCGGGATCTTCGGTTGCCCAAGGCGCGATATCAACGCCGGAGGCCAGTCCCAGTTGAAGCGTCCAGTTGGCGTTGAGCTTCGTGGTGGTCCAGAGTCCCCACATCGTGTAGTTGTCGAAACTATAGACGAGCGAGTGACTGGCCATGAGATTGTTTGGGGCAAGCTGTTGCTCGATGTCGGGCATCGAAATAATGCGCCCCAGAATGATGCTCATGCCCTCGGCGACCTGGGGAACGTAAACCTGGAGGTAGAGCATCGGTGTGTCGAAACCAGTGAACTTATTGTCCCGGAAGAGGTTATTATCGTTGAGGTAGCCGCGCGAAGCCATGAAACGATAATCCAGACCATCGAGACAGGCGATGCGAAAACCCCAGTCGATGTGGTCGGTCTGATTCTGATCGGGCATGCGTTCGATGTAAAGCACGGCTTGGTCAAGCTCCACGCGGTCCGGACGCTCATCATAGACTTCCGGGTAATTGGCGACTGGACTGGGACCAGTATTGTGCGAGGTGCTCAGGTTTCCGCTTACAGTTACCCAGCCGTAAAACTGGATGCGGCTGTCGTACCACGATTTTCCGTCCGGGCCGTCATAGATGGCCTGCATCAGCGGGTAGGGACTGTCTCGTAGGGCGCCGGGGTCGCCGATGACGTTCGGACCTCCGCCGATCTGCCAATCGCCGTCCGGATAGGGAGGCGAATCGAAGGGCGGGTTACCAATGCGGCGCGTTGGTGATGGTGGCGCGTTGGTGTCGGGCGGTGAGTAACAGGGCGTACCCATTTGCTCCATAAACGCCTCATTCAGCCTCCTGAGAAAACCCACGTTGGCCTTTTTTCCATAAGGCTGTGACGCAGGAGCAACTGCCGTTGCGGCCGGGCCATTGGTTCCGGAAGTTGCAGACGGGGTATTGGTTCCGGAATCCGCCTGCGCCACCAAGGCCAGGCCAACGATACCGCAAGCCGCGAGTACTAGGGTCCACCGCTTAATTCTCATTTGTTTCATAACGGATATCATAGGGTTCCATTTTTTGTTGTTTGTGTTCGGGACGAACAAACATTGGGATGATTGTGAGATCACAGACCTGCATCCCTAACATGTCTGGCGCGGTCGAGCCAACGGCTGGCCGCTGGTACAGCTCGCGCCACGACGGTCTCCTATTTCAACGGTGCCATTTCGATTCCCACGCGAGTTGCCCCGCGGAATCTGGCCTTGGTGTTGTAACGGTTGGAGTCCAACGGCTGGGCGTTGACAACAATCAGGCGGGGTCGTGGGCCGAGAAACGCGAATCGGCCCGATAAATCGCTCGCCGCAACCGATGCCGTCGGGTGCGTTTGTGTTGTAATACGCGGGGGCAACAACGTTGCTCGGGAACTGTAACGGTTGACGCCATTCGATTCCGCGGCGCCAGCCTGGAGGCTGATCACCACGCTGACTACTGCGAGGATCATGAACTTCTTCATTGTGAAACCCCTTTCTTACTCGGTAGGTTCGTGTTGCCCGAACCATCGTAGAGCCAAATCGGCAGCCAGACACGGCAGGCTGGCCCACGGGTGACGGCTGGCTGCTGCACGTGCCGATGCCCATGGGTCCCATGTCAGTCTGTAAAGACACTACTTCCATGTCGTTTGGTCCCCTTCGTTCAAATCGGGAAGCTGATCCCGGGCTCGGCACCCTCGAAGAAGCGCTCAACCCATGGGCGCTGTCCGTCGGACACACCGAGCTATACGGCGTATCTATAACCTTGGGGAACGACGAGTGGTAATTAAATGGCGGAGCCGCGACGGAAAAAAATTGTAAAAAAAGCGCACTCATGACGTACCCGATCAGATCCCGTCAAACCAGGGCGAGCCATTGTGTTGCTCAGGTATAAGACGGAAGACAAGATCCGCATTCTGCGATTTTCGGCCCCGGTCGGACGCGAACTCCTCATCCGTGCCAACAGACGACAATCCGTGCCAAGCGGTCAGTGCAGGTTGTGGTGCCGTAACAGCAACCACACGGACAGGATGATTGGAACCACCACCGGTGTGGCCAGCGCCAGAACCACTCCCGCGTGCTGCCGGAGATTTCGGTTCCACGGCGCCACTTCTTTCACGCGATCGCAGCGGCCCGTGACTTTGACCTGACTGAGATTGTCCAACTCCGCCCGCATGTCGGCGGCACTGGAATAACGGCAGGCGGGATTGCGTTCCATCGCATGCAGAACGATCTCCTCGGCTTGCGGCGTAATACTCGGATTCACTTTCCGCAACGGCTCGGGGTCGCCGACAACCCGGGCGTTCATGGCGGCCAGCGAATTATCGCCGTCGAACGGTGTCTTGCCGGTCAACATCTCGTACAACATCGCTCCCAGACTGTAGATGTCGGTCCGGGCGTCACCGCGTTTGCCCCGGACCTGCTCGGGCGCCATGTAATCCGGCGTGCCCAGCGTGGGCGCCCAGCCGGCAAAAGTCACCCGGCGAAACTCGTTGGATTTGGCCAACCCGAAATCCAGCACCCGGATCGATCCGTCACAGCCCACCATGACGTTCTGCGGCTTCAAATCGCGGTGGATCACGCCCTGATCGTGCAGGTACTGCAACGCCTCGCACAACAGGCTGGCGATCTTCAGCGCGTCTTTCTCCGGCAACGGTCGCATGGCCTTCAACAGGTGCGCCAGCGTACAGCCGCGCAGGTATTCCGTCACCAGGTACGGCCGGCTCTTCTCGCCGTCCACGGCAATAAATTTCAGCACGTAGGGATGATTCAGCGTCAGGCCGATCTCCTCCTCGCGACGGAACCGCGTGAAGAAGCCGGGGTCGCTCTCGTATTCCAGATGCGGCACCTTGAGGGCGACATTGGCGTTGTGGTCGTGCAGGTCTTGCGCCTTGAAAATCATCGCCATCCCGCTCCGACTGATCACCTCGGTAATCAGGAAGCGGTCGTCCAAAATGTCGCCCGGATGCAATTCGCCGACCCGGTTCGCCTCGACGGCGGGGTGGTATTCGGCCACACCCCGGCAACAACCAACGTGTTCGAGCGGGCACAATTGGATCGTCTTCATGGTGGCACTATTACATGGACCGGTCGGGCCAGATAATTAAATGGGGATGCAAACCCGTTAAAAGCGCATCAATGCCAATTCCTAGCTCCAAGTGTTTATCGACCAATGGGTTGACCAGATGTCGGAACCCGCGACTCGGGGGGGGTCACCACAAAGCCGCGTCCGAACAACGGTTCAATCGGCTCCAGACTTCGTGTCGCGCCATAGCCTCTCGTCGCACCGAAGCACTTCGCAGGCGGCCGCTTCGGATCCATCACGGTATCAGCGGGTCCGGTGGGTAAGGTTTTGCCGTGCCTACGACGAATTCCCAACAAAGGCAAAGCCTCTGTTCATTTGTCATTTCATCGGGATTCCGATAATCCCCATCACAAAGACGGCGGTGGACGGGGCAAACATGGCAAGTGGTTTGCTACATAAGGGGGGTGTGAGCAACGGTGACAGTCCACAGCGGGGTCGCGTTTTCGCCATTGATGACGAAGAAGGTTTCCTGGGCCTTCTGAAATTGGCTTTGGAGAGCCATGGCTATGTCGTGGAGACCGCCTCCAGCCCCAAGGAAGCCATTGCCCTTTACAAGGAGCGCTGGCGGGACATCGGCATGGTGTTTCTCGACTTCTTGATGCCCGGCATGTCGGGCGACCTGGTCTTCGACGAACTGCAACGCCTCAATCCAGACGTGCGGGTCGTGCTGCTGACCGGGTGTGAAGATGCCATCGCCGAAAAAATGTTTCAACGGGGTCTGCGCGGCTATCTTCAGAAACCGTTCAGCCTGCCCGACCTTGCCCAGAAAGCCCACGAGGCCATCCATGGCTCGTAATTCTTCGCTCCGGACCAGGATCACCCATCTGTTCCGCCCGTGTTGTTGACGGCGCTCGCTTCATCGGTTGCCCGTTCGAGCGTTCTCGCCTTGATTCCGGTCTTGACCCTCGATGGCCGATTTGCTATCAAACTCCCGGGGGTACGGGTGGCTTCAGGGGCTGTCAAGCGAGTTGGCGGCTGCTATTCCTATGGTAATTAGGTAACCACCTGTTTTCCTGTTTGCCCATGTCGTGCAATACGTTGTCTCTCCGCGTGCCCTCGTCAGGCCGGGCTGGAGGAATTTAGAACACAGCGTGGTGAAGGAAAAGAGCGAGCTTGGAACGGAATCCTGAACAGGGAATCGAGGAGATCCGACACCGGTGCCAGGCCCGGGCGCTGCAGATGCGCTGTCCCCGGCACCAAAAGAATGCCCGGGTCATGGTGGAGGGGAACAACTTCGGCGACGTCGCGTTCGAGGTGTTCACGTGCTGCGAGCAATTCCGCGCCCATGTTCACGAGGAACTAATGGAAGAGCTGTATCAGACAAATGTCCCCGGCCCAACCGGCCATCAAGGCCTTGACGACTTCGCGTTGTGAGGGTTGCGTCTTCACCTATCTATCCCATGCGCGTGATCACTCTGGGGACTGGAGATGCCTTCGGCGCGGCCGGCAGGTTTCATTCGGCTGTCGTCGTGCAGGCTGGCAACAGCAGGGCACTGGTGGATTGTGGCCCGTGCATCCTGCCGGCGTTATACCGGTCCCGGATCCCTCCCGAAGACATCGATTTCATCCTGGTCACACATCTCCATGGCGACCACGTCGGCGGCGTGCCGATGTTGCTGCTGGATTACCAGTATCGCTCGCGACGAAAACGGCCGTTGGTGGTGATTGGCTCCGCATTGTGTCGCGCGAGGATCGAGGCCCTGACGGGGACTGATGTTCGCGGAGGTAACGAAGAATCGCCGCCACTTTCCCGTCGTCTACAAGACCATCCGCCCCGGGCGTCCGATGACCATTCGCGGGATGCGCATTCACGCGTATCGGATGAAGCACATCGACCGGGAACCGTGCCTTGGCTATCGCATCGAATACCGCCGCAGGGTTCTGGCCATCACGGGGACACGACCTGGTGCGATTCCATCCCCGCGATGTCACAGGGAGCCGACCTGCTCGTGACCGAATGCACCGACTTTAACCGGCGGACACCGGTCCATTTGAGTTACACCCAACTCCGCGAGCATCAGGCGGAGATCGCGGCGAAGCGGATTGTGCTCACCCACGTCGGTGACGATCTCCTGAAGAACCGCGCCAGGGTTCGACACCACATCGCACGAGACGGTGAGCGTTTTGACGTCTGAAGAAGGCCGAGAGCGAGCCTCACCAAAGCGGGAAACCCCGTTTGAACCGTATCTGCAACGTCATTCGGGCCGGCGCTGAGGACTTTATAGGAGAATGTATTGAGGCTGGAGTTGTTGTTGGCGAACAGGGCGCTGGCGTTCAGCGATGCATATTTGTTAATGCGCCACATCAACGACGCCGGACAGCGTCTCGGTAAGGTCGCTGCGGTTGACGTTGAGATAATCCTGCCACTGCGCCTGTCGCCAACACCTGGAGATACACATTCCGCACGATCTCCATGTTCGCTCCCAGAAAACCCGTGTTGTCCAGCCCTTGTCAGGACGGAAGGATCCGAAATCCGCCAGTCAATTGATAACCGTAAAACGAGCGCGATCGGTTTGACAATCCCTGTCCACGCAGGCAGGAGCGCATTGTAGTCGCAACGGAGGCCGATCCTCGCGTCCACCATTCCAAAAACCAGCTCGTCATCCGTACGTAAGTGCGAGCCGTTGGTACGAGCCGTCCCCGTACAGGGTCCAGGTCGACGAAGTCTGCTCTTGATGATAGGGAATCGGGGGCTTGACGAGGGTGTAGGCGAGGTCCACGCCGCCCTGGTCACCGTAAAAATCGAAGGAACTCCTGTTGTCGTACTGATCGTATATACTGCTGGGCGTAAAACGTTGGTCTTGAGGTCGTCAAGAATTCTCGGGGAATACGTCGCGCCGAAAACCTCGTCCAGCACCTGTCCCCGACCGGCTTGTGGAATGTCAGCAGGATGTTGGAGTCGTAAAGATACGATGTGTCGCTGTAGACCTGAAACGGGTTGTACGGCCGCTCGATCAGCGGGTGGAGCGGCCCCAGTTCATCCCGGTCTTCCGCCGATTCGTCCGGCTGCGATTGCGTGGATGGCGCGGGCCCCAGTCTGGCCAAATTCCGCGCTGGTCGATCAGGAACAACTGCGGCTCCTGCGCGCGCGCCATGGACGCCGCGAAAAGGAACGAGCACCAAAAAAGTTTCACGCTGCCACTTGTCCGCGAGACCATGAATTTCCTTTAGCCGCCCCTCACTTAATTGAACTCGGTGTCGGTTGGTTGGCCCCAACGACGTTCTCGAACTCGTAAAGCAACAAGCCGTCCCGCGATCCCGGAGTCGTTGTACGGCGGCGTTTGCATTCCCGGGAACTTCCGGCACGGGAAATTGGGCGGGCAGCGTCCCTTGTTGCGTGCCGCGGCCGGTCCAATAGAAAGACGCGTGCACCATTCGGCCCGTCCTTCAACGCCCGAAATTGCTTTTCAATCGACCGCGTTGATGTCGTCCAAGCCCGGCCACGCGCGATGGAACCCGGTAAAGATGGCCGCCTTTTCCGTGAGCGCCTTGACGTCGAAATCGAACGGCGGACTGAGCGTGGACGCGCCCTCGCGCTGAAAAATCCCCTGGCCGGCGCGCAACGCCACGGTGTGACTCCCGTTTGGCAGCGACACGCTGGCCCGAGAACCTTCCACCAGGAGAAATTTCGTCCAGTGCTGCGCGTTGGCTCCCTGCGGACGCTCGATCTCCTCCACGACCACCGTGCAGCCTTCGACCGCGCCCACCACGGCGTGGGACACGATGCGCAGTCCGCCCATGCCCTTCGGGATGAAAAACACGCTCAAACCACTGCGCGTCCGCTACCTCGCGGCTCTCGGGGGAAAATGTGAACGCGCTGTGCGACCCCAGACGCGCCAATGTCCCATCCGAAAATTCCAACTCGACCATCGAACTCCCGCCCGTCTTGATCACGTCCTGCCCCTGGACCACATCTTCCACCTTGGCCGCCCGTTCCGATCCGTCGGCGGCCTGATAGCTCACCGCGTTCTTGAGCTCAGTGACGGTCGCGCTCTCCAAAGCGGTCGGCGAACCATTCGCCGCAGGCAGCAGCGGAAAGGTGATCAGGGCGCCAACCAAAAAAAATGAGCCTCGCCATCGATTCATGCAGTGGGTCTCGAGTCCTCACCCCGTTGCTATTATAGCCGGGTTGCGGAGTCAACACTAAACCGCCCGAAATTCGTTTGACAATCACCGGGGCATTTGTTGCTCGACGGAAACTCGGGGTGCGCTTTTACAGCAACAAGCGATGAACAGAGCCCGTGATCGGTCCCGCGCCATTTTCGCTGGCGCGATTCCTCTGGCGTTTGATCCCGCCGTTCGGTTACCATTCACCTCCGATGCTGGCAGCGTTTGACCATCAACGGTCAAGCTGGCTGCGGAATGGATTCGGACAAGACCGGGCATTACGGAAAAAACGTCATGAGAACCCCTGTGCGATTTTGTTGCGGCGTGCTGCTGATCACCGCGTTGACTGTTTTCTACACCGGGTCGGACCGTTCCAGCGCGCTCGCCACGACCATCATCACGGTAATCACCAATGCCGATAGTGGCGCCGGGTCCCTCCGCCAGGCCATCACCGACGGCAATACCGATTCCCCGCCCGTCACCATCAACTTCGCCATTCCGCCCTTCGATGGCACCGTGCAAACCATCCTGCTGCAGACAAACCTGCCGCCTATCACCAACACGCTCGCCATTAACGGGTTCAGCGAGTCGGGCTCCAGCACTGGTGTGCTGTTGATCGCGTTGGACGGGAGCCTCCTCAGCGCAGGGGTCGCCACCGGGTTGACGTTTACTGTCGCCGGGTCCGTTCAGGGACTGACCATCCAAAATTTCAACGGTGTCGGCGTGTCCGTGACGAACGGTGTCACGGTTTCGGAGAACGCGATTAGCAACAATTTCATTGGTGTCGGTTGCGGCGACACCAATTCCATTACCGGCAATTTCCTCGTCCTCAATGGCACGGCCATCCAGCTCTTGGGGTCCTCCAACTCTTGTACGGCCAATGTCGTCACGAACAATCTCAATGACGGATTGAACGTCTTCGGCGGGAACAACAGCATCATCGGGAACCTGATATCCGCCAACAGCTCCAACGGCGTCGATGTCACCGGCGCCACCAATAGTTTCACGAGCAACATCATCTCGACGAATTCCGCGGCCGGTATCGTGATCGCCGGTGACAACAACAGCCTCTCGAACAACACCATCTCGACCAACGGCGCGGACGGCGTGGATATTTTGGGGTCCAGCAACAGCCTCGCCAACAGCACGATCTCCGCCAATCACGACGTCGGGGTGAACGCCGGCGCGTTCCCCGGAATCACGAACTACAACAACTCCCTCTCCGGCCTCACCCTGTCGGCCAACGGCGCCGGCGGACTCATCCTGGCGGGCGCCACCAACACCCTCGCCGGCAGCACCATCTCTAGCAACACGGGGGATGGCATTGTCGTTTCCGGGACCGCCAATGTCATCGGTGACCAGGCTTCGGGCGGCAACATCATCATTGGGAATACGGGCAATGGCATCAGGATCGCCGGCTCGGCCCTCCTTTTCCCGGCCAATGCCAACGTCGTCCAGGGCAACTCCATCGGAACGGACGCAACGGGCACGAACGATCTGGGCAACACCCAATCGGGGATTCTGATCGATGGCACCCTCGCCGCAGCCTCGACCAACCTCATCGGCGGAGAATCGTCCGGCGCGGGCAACACCATCGCATTCAACGGCAGCAACGGCGTGACCATCGTCAGCAACGCCGTCGACAATGCGATCTTTGAGAATTCGATCTTCACCAACGCCGTGCTCGGCATCGATCTGGGCGCCAATGGCGTCACCCCAAACCATGCTTTCGGCGTCTTCCCGTCGGGCCCGAACAATTTCCAGAATTACCCGGTGCTCACCTCCGCCACCTGCTCCAACGGCGGCGTGCTGATCCAGGGTTTCATCACCAATTCCACCCTCGCGCATCTTGAGTTCTTTGCGAACGTCGTCTGTGATCCCGCCGGCTTTGGGCAGGGCCAGACATTCCTTGGGACCACCAATGTCACCATGAACCCGAGTGGCGGAGCCACATTCAGCGTCGCCTTTGCGAATTTCGACGGCGTCGGCCAATTCATCACGGCTACGGCCAGCGACACCAGTTCCAATACTTCCGAGTTTTCCGCGTGCATCCCGGTGGTTGCCGATCAACCGCCAACCATCTCGCAGTGCGCCGCCTCCATCACCGCTACGGTGGATACCAACTGCGAGGCCGTCGTGCCGGACTTCACCAGTGGAGTGGTGGTCGCCGACAATTGCACGCCCACCAGCAGTCTGGTCATCACACAGTCTCCGACCAACGGAACCATCGCGGTTCTGGGGACGAACACGGTGACGATCACCGTAACGGATGAGGCGGGCCACTCCACCAACTGCACGACCAGCTTTATTGTGGCCGACACCACGCCGCCGCAGATCACCTGCCAGGGCGACATTACCAACAGCGTGGGTTCATCGGAGTCATCCGTGGTGGTGACGTTCCCCACGCCAACAGCCACCATTACCAATCATTGCGCGGTGACAACGACCGTCACCTGCGTCCCGGCCTCGGGCTCGATCTTCCCGGTGGGAACGACACCGGTGGTCTGCACCGCCGTCGATTCCGCCGGCAACACCGCCTCGTGCACGTTTAATGTCACCGTCCAGGCCCCGCAGCAGGTGATCGTGGATATCGCGCCGGGGATCTGCCCGGTCGTGGTGAATACCAAGGCCGGTGGCGTGATCCAGGTGGCCATCGTCGGCACCGAATCGCTGAACGTCACCAACATTATCCCCTCGAGCGTGACGTTGAACGGCGTGCTCGCCAACACCAACTCCGTGATCGAAGATGTGGCGTCTCCGTTCGTGTACACCAGCGGTTGCCCGAAGAAAAAGAAGGACGGAATTCCGGATCTGGTTGTCGAGTTCAACGTAAACGAACTGATCGCCAGCCTGGGGACCGTCAAGAATGGCGAAGTCAAGGTGCTGACCGTGAACGGAACCATGAATGTCATCGGCTCGAACAACGTCGTCGTCGGTACCACCACGTTCGAGGGCCAGGACAAGGTCAAGATCAGCACGAAAAAGAGCCCGCTCCCGAAGGGACTGAAAAACCCGTTCTGAGTGCGACGGTCAGCCAGTGTCACCCGGAATTCGCCCGATGATTCCTGCGAAACCGGTTCCCACCCCACCGGCCGCGCCGTTCCCACCACCGATCTCACACTGGATGCCTCGCGGTGCGCGTACATCTGCTCTTGCGGGGAATCCACCGGGGCATTACAATTCCCGGGCGTTCAACCTATGGTAACCGACGGATTTAGAATCGCGGAAGCGCGTTTCCTGGCACCGGATGTCAAATTGTTCCGTATCGTGGCTCCGCGCATTGCCCGGAAACAGCAGCCCGGCCAGTTCGTGATCGTTCGCATTCACGAGCACGGCGAACGCATCCCCTTGACCGTCGCGGAATCCAATCCGACGGATAGCACGATCACGCTCATCGTCCAAGGCATCGGCAAGACGACCAAGCTGCTGAACCGATTGAACGCGGGCGACATCATCCCCGACGTGGTCGGGCCGCTCGGCCGCCCGTCGGAGATCCGGTTGTTCGGGACGGTGGTGGTCATCGGCGGCGGTGTGGGAACCGCGATCGCCTATCCGACCGCCAAGGCGCTGCGACGGATCGGCAACCACGTTATCACCATCCTCGGCGCCCGCACCAAAGACCTCCTCATCCTCGAGAACGAAGCCCGCGCCATCAGCGACGAGGTGTTTGTGACCACGGACGATGGCAGCTACGGCGAGAAAGGGCTGGTCACGGACAAGCTGAAGGCGTTGATCGCGGGCAAAGGAAAAATCGATCTGGTGCTGGCCATTGGCCCGATCCCGATGATGCGCGCGGTCGCCGAGACGACGCGTCCACACGGCATCAAGACGCTCGTCAGCCTCAACCCGATCATGGTGGACGGCACGGGCATGTGCGGCGGCTGCCGCGTGCAGGTGGGGGGCCGCAGCCAGTTTGCCTGCGTGGACGGACCGGAATTTGATGCCCACGAGGTGGACTTCGCCGGCCTGGCCAAACGCAACGCCATGTACCGCGAATCCGAACGCCAGGCGCTGGAGCGGTTCGTCAGCGACCCGAAATCCGACATGGAACTGGTTGGCCACCGATGCAAGCTCGAGGATGTCGCGCCCCGCTAAGTCTGTCATGGCCAACCCACTGCCACCCAAAGAACGCACGAAGATTCCCCGGCAGAAAATGCCCGAGCAGGAGCCGGAGCATCGACGGCAGAATTTTACCGAGGTCAATCTTGGCCTCAATTTTCATCTGGCCACGCAAGAGGCGATGCGCTGCCTTGATTGCGCCCACCCGAAGTGCATTGATGGCTGCCCCGTCGGCGTAAAGGTCAAGGATTTCATCGCGTTGGTGCTCGCGGGCGATTATCTCGCGGCGGCGGCCAAGATTCGCGAGGACAACATTCTGCCGGCGGTCACCGGCCGGGTCTGTCCGCAGGAAGACCAGTGCGAAGGCACGTGCATCATGAACAAGAAGTTCGGGGCGGTCGGCATCGGGTATCTCGAGAGGTTCGTGGCGGATTACGAACGCGAGAGCGGCCAGATCGGTTTGCCGGCCATCGCGCCGCCCACGGGCAAGAAAGTCGCCATTGTCGGCAGCGGCCCGGCGGGCCTGAGCGCGGCGGGCGATCTCGTCCAGAAGGGGCATCAGGTCACCGTATTCGAAGCGTTGCATGAGATCGGCGGCGTGCTGATCTACGGCATACCCGAGTTTCGGCTTCCGAAAGAGATCGTGCGTCAAGAAGTCGAGAACATGAAGCGGATGGGCGTCGAATTTCAGACCAACGTCGTCGTCGGCAAGACGGTCACGGTGGACGAACTGTTTGGCGAAGAAGGCTACCACGCGGTGCTCGTCGCCACGGGCGCGGGTTTGCCGCAGTTCCTCGGCGTCCCCGGCGAAGACCTGTGCGGCGTCTATTCGGCCAATGAGTTCCTCACGCGCGTCAACCTGATGAAGGCCTACAAATTCCCCGAGTATGACGAGCCGATTTACGATTGCCGCGGCCGGAACGTGGCCGTGGTCGGCGGCGGCAACACGGCGATGGATGCCATCCGCAGCGCGCTGCGGCTCGGCGCGAAGAACGCCTACGTCATCTATCGCCGGTCCGAAGCCGAGATGCCGGCCCGCGCCGAGGAAGTCAAGCACGCCAGGGAAGAAGGCATCCAGTTCCTGTTGTTGAACAATCCCATCGAGTTTCTCGGCAACGAGAAAGGCTGGCTGCGGGCGGCGCGCTGCATCAAGATGGAACTCGGTCACGCCGACGAATCCGGCCGCCGTCGTCCTGTGCCGATACGCGGTTCGGAATACGAGTTGCCGCTGGACGTGGCGATCATCGCCGTCGGCACCAGCAGCAACCCGCTTGTGCAATCCACCACACCCGACCTCAAAACGCGCAAGGGCGGCTATATCGAAGCCGATCCCGAAACGCTCAAGACGTCAAAGGTGGGCGTGTTCGGCGCGGGCGATATCGTCACCGGCGCCGCCACCGTGATTCTGGCCATGGGCGCCGGCCGCAAAGCCGCCACCGCCATTGATGAGTATCTCCGCACCGGTGTGTGGTAGAGCTGGATTCAAAGACCAGCCCCTGCCCCGCCTGCTGGGAGATGCCCCCTGCCGACTCCATACTCGATGTGTGATGTCTTCCGTCTCGTGACTTCAGCCGCTTATTCCGAAAGCTATTGGCGGAGTGAGGGGGCTCGAACCCGCAACCTCTGCCGTGACAGGGCAGTGCTGCGCTCAAAGCAATAGGTTGTCCTGCAATCAGTTCCGCCGCCGACACTCACCCGCCGCTATCACCCGCTGGCGCGGAGGCCCTGCCGCCAGATCTGCCGCTCGTCCCGCCGCCGAGCATGGCCGCATCGATGAATTCTCCAAGAATCGCACGATTCATGTTGACAAATGGCCATATACAAGCTATAGGTATATACGCAATTGAGCAAATAAACAAGATTCCGACAGGAGGTTGTATGAACACAGAGGCTTACACAGACCCGTGGACGGTAAAATCGCCTAAAGGAGTCGTCAGTGACTTAGACGTAATCTATGACGGGAAAGCGCATGGTTGGTCTCTTGCCAGAATGAATTGGGAAGGTAGTCCCGTATTTGGGATGAGATGGAATGGTGGCTCTCATAACGGAATCCCGAGCGTTGGAAATCCCCAATCAAGGGGAAAGCCGACATGGTTTGTATTGCCGGAGGAGATTGGCGAGATAATCAAAAGTCACCTCACCCTGCACAACCTAATATCCGAAAAACCGGAAAACCCGGGTGCAGAGTCCTAGTCCCAACGTTGCGGCGTTCGGTTCGACCCACGGAAACGGAGGAACATATGAGTGAGCCAAGATTCAGCGACATGTCAGACAAAGAATTCGATGCGTATAGCCCGCGCAACGAAGAGGAGGAATGGGAATATCAAATGGAAGCCGAATTCAGAGAATGGTGCAAAAGAAATAAAGAAGACCCCAAAAGTTCAGAAGCTCGCGAAACTTACGATCAGATTCAGGTACAGCAATGGTGGGACAATCTCGACCCAGATGATCGAGAGGGATACGAACATATGATGCTAAAGGATGATTGAGGAACGAACGATGAGTATATTCGGATACGGTGAAGACTCGCTTACGCTTTGGGCATTGAAGCATCGGCTCGAAAATATTCTTTTGCATCTTAAAGACGACAGCGACCCCAAAAACACCTTGGCATTATTCCGTCCGAGCTTCGGGCGGCAGGGGAAGGGCCGCGCCATTGTCACGGGAATTGCAGACAGCTCTCAGTTTGGCGAGTTCGACGCTATTATTGGATCAGCAAGGAGAATTTACCTAGTCGAAGCGAAATGGACTCAATCCCGAGACATCAACCGCGGCACAGTACAACTTCGCGAAGAGCAGGTCTTTCGGCACAACGTTTTTCGGGCATACCTGACGATGTGGCGCGAATACCAGCCGAACGCGGACTGGCGAGGTTTTTCCTCCCGATGCGGACGTTTTCTTACAGTCACCGACATGCGTTTCCCCATCGCCCCTCCGGACAGCCAGCTCGCAAGAAATCTGGAATCTATTCTATCTAGGCTGGGAAATATGGGGACAGAAGTCACAGATGTTCTTCTGTACCTGCGGTTAAAGGACGGCGGGTGCGTCAATTCCGTTCAGCCAGACTCGTTTCGTCTTGTCACCATTGACTGTCCCTCAACCGATGGATTCATCGACATGGACATAGTCTAGCCGAGCAGCCGGGCTAGTAGTTCGTTCAATAGACTAGTGCCCGCCCATCTATCCCCCTCTTGACCCATTTCCACCGCCCTCGCAACCTGACGGTCAGATGATTGCCGTCAACCGAGCCCGTCTGCCGCGCGGGCAGTCCTGGCACTTCAATGAAACGCGAGATTCTTCGCTGCGCTCAGAATGACGCAGCCTCGATAGTAGGTTGCTGCCCGAGTTCCAAACAGACCGGTTACATCCCGGCTTTCTGCAATTGCCGTTCGACCACGAGTTTTGGTTCCGTGTGGTAGCGGTGGCAGAGGAGGCAATCCTGGCGGACTGTTTCGGTATTATGGCACGTCCGGCTTGCTCTGCTAGCCCGGGATGGAACAATCGAGAAACTTGCAAATCCAACGGTGCTATCCGAGCACAATTGTCACGGCAAAGACAGCGTTTCCTGATGCCCGGCGCGGCCACGGATGTATCGTGGGGAACCGCGGGCTTTGGGCGGAAAAAAGAGAGCACAGCCAGTAGTGTAATTCACCGAGTCGTGAACGAGGCAGTTGTTAATTGTTCTGCCTGCTATCTACGGCTGTGCTCTCGATTCAATTCCGCTATACGCTGGCACCGATCGGCCCCGGCACTTACGGGTGCGCCACAGGCCGGGGTCTGCTGAACGCGATACAATATTCCTCCGACCGTTCCGACCTTGTTGGTTGCGTGTGTGTCGGTGAATGTTATGACTGAGGGACCCCCGTTGACCAGGCCCGAGCCCGTCACATTCGCCCAAGCCGAGGTGCTCGTCAGCGGGGCGAAGGTGCGCTGTAACCTGTACGATATGTTCGTGTTGTTCTCCGGCAGGACGGTGACACTGACATTCGTGGCGCCTCCCGAGACAGCGTACCCGACGCCCGTTACTCGCATTTCGGGACCGACCGTGAAGAAATGTGGTCCGCCGGGAAGCGCCCCGATGTTGACTTTCTTGGAGTTGCCGGTTGCCAGCGGCCCGTAGCAGCTACTGTTGGTCGTGCCGATCGGGTTGATGGGTGGCAGGAGTTGGTTCGATACATAACTGCCGGGTTGGGCGCCATTATAGTTGCCAATAAAAGCGCAGACCCCAATCGCCCCCGTCGGGCTGCCGAGCGCCGCCAACGGAATGGCGAGTTCCACGCCGGACGTGACGTTGTTCGTCGCAAAGACGGAGTTCGTTATGATCAGGTCCGGCGCTTCCGAACTGTAGACGCACCCGTTATTGTCTCCCGCCACGCCGTTCGTGTTGCTGTCGTCGATGGTGGCTTGAATGCCGAATGGATTGCCGTTAATGCCGCCTGTGCCGGGTATGAGCGTGCCGTTGGTCAGTGTCACGCTCGATCCGACATTATAACCATTCGTCGCAATGCCAAGGGCGTTGGTGCCCCCCGGCCACAGCTGGGCATAGTCGAGGTAGAAACGGTAAGGAGACCCAATGTTCACGCCCATCCAGTAATTGGGCTTAAAGCCGGGGTCGAACAGGAGACCGGGGCCAACGGCGTTGGTTGCGGCGCCATTCGTGGACCCACCCATAATATTCAGGACGTTGGCGCCGATATTCGTGACTTCCATACTGGTGAGCCCGTTGGTGGTCCCGCCGGAACCAGCCATAAAAAAGACATGAAGTTCGTTGGCGCCGCCCTGGCTTTGCAGATTTCCCGTGAATAGCAGGAACAAGGTGTCATTCTGGACCAGGCCGTACGCGGCATCGAGTTCGTTGTCACCGTTGTCGCTCCCGAGGCTGACGCCACTGGGGTTCTTGCCCCACGGCGTGCCGAGTTCCTGAATCGCCAGCGGACATCCGTAGTAGGACTTCCATGAGCCGTCGACGGTAATGACCCCCAGCGGAGGCAGCGTAACGCCGTTTTCCGCAATGGTCACGGTCTGCGTTATCATCGAACCCGAAATCGGCGTGACAATAAACAAGCTGGCCGTCCTTGCGCTGATCGACGTATTGGTGCCCACCGAGTAGTCGATGGTGCCGCTGCCCGAGCCGGACGCACCCGACGTGATCGTTACCCAATTCGCGCTGGTAGACGCCGTATAGGAACAGGCCGTCACGTTCACATTGGACGTGCCGCCGGTACTGGGGAATGACGCGCTGAATGGGTATGAACCACCGGAGAAACTGATGGAGGGTGAGTTACAGGCAGGCACCGGAATGGTAAAATAATGCTTGCCGGGAGAAAAGTTCTGAAAATTCACTTCCGAAGAGTCCGCGTCCGGACCGTCTACATTGTAGTCGGATACGCAACTCGTGCCATTCAAAACGGGACCCAGGACCTGATTGTACAGTAGGTCACAGCCGTTATCCGTAATGAACGCGCAGATAGATACGCTGGTTTGCGGACTACCGATGGCACTCAGCGGTATGGCCATTTCCACACCGGTCGTGACGGCCAGTGGATTGTTGGTTGATCCTCCATTCGTTATCACGCATCCGTTGACGTCTGCCCAGACGCCGTTCGTGTTGCTGTTGTTGAGGGCGACTTGAATGCCGCTATTCAGAGCGCTGCTGTCCACCATGGCGTTGCTCGGGGTGTTGGTCGGCTGAACCGACCCCAGATAATAACTGGGGCAGAAGGGACAGACCTGCCAATAATTCGCGTACATGGTCACCAGGTTGGTAGCGCCCGCCGTCACTTCGATGTCGTAATTGGCATAGAAGCCGGAGTCAAAGGTCAGCCCGGCGCTGGTGGGGTCGGCGGTGTCCTGGCCGTTGCCGCCGGTGCCCATCCGGTTAATGGCGCCAAAATCAGCGGTGTAATCGTAATTCGTCCCGAGTGTGTTGGCTCCGCCTGCTCCCGAATCACTCATGAAAAAGACATGCAATTTGTCGTATGGCACGCCGGTGCCCGAGCCGGTATCGAGATTCCCCGCAAGGAACAAATAGAGCACGCCGTTGGAAACGACTCCATACGCGGCATCAAGTTCGGAGCCACTGGATTGGTCAACCAAGCCCAGAGTGTCTTTAAGCGCGGTCGTTGCGAGCATCTGGGTTGCCAGCGCCGATCCGTAGCCCGGGTCCAGCGTGCCGTCGATGGTGAAGCCTTTTACTACGGCGGCAAATAAAGTGCACGTCACGCCAATTGAAACCAACACTTTGACCGTCTTCATGGACTCGTCTTTCCGTGTTCCTGCGTTTGTAATTAAGAAACCGTAATGGGTCTGCTAAGAAGCTATAAACGCTTCCTTGTTTACCCATAACAGAACCAACACGACATTTCAAGAGAAATTTTGGAGCGTTTTACACAGCAGTGAATATCGGGTCTCCAGCCCTTCCGGCGAACCCAACCCAGGCCACCATCAGGTCATTCATATCGAGAACCGGGGGTTTGGAAGGCCGGCACCATTTCGCCGGAGCCGCAGGACGTGCACTGATCCCAACCATGGTCCTCGCTGGCCAAACTGTCGGCCATTATTTTTGGAAGCCAACGTAATGAATCGCCGTAGCGCGAGGATGTCTGTCTGGTTGTCTTCTTACGCAATTTTTTGGCTTCGTCGGTAAACCACCTGCCGTCCGCGCCCAGACCTTCTGCCCAAAGTCCGGCCGAGGCTCGACTCCTTCAATGGCGGTTCCGCGTTCCGTCCCGGCTCCCAACGCCTGCGCGCTGTCACGGCCTCAATTTGTGGTATTTGCATCGAAACTAGCCGCTTCCACGTAGAAAAAGGTTGGATTATGCAATTTCTGACTTGTATTCCGGCAAGACATCGCTACAGTTGGTATCGAAAGGTACCTTGGCCGCGCTCGCTGAGGAGTGGTCGTAACGCATGTTTTGTGGCGGGGAAGAAGTACGGGAGACAAACCAACCGAAGACGTTCCGTTGGCCAGGTAGTCGCAGCACCACATGAAAAAATGCTTCAGCTGGGGAAGACAGCCCCAAGCGGCAATCGCTTGGTTGATTTTTTTTGCGCTTGTTGGTAAACCGCTTTCCTCTCTCGCCGCGCCATCGACGCAGGTTGGCTTTGGATCGATTCCTTACAGTGGCCTCTGGACCAACGGCAGCCAGGCTGGGACTGGGTTTGGGCCGTGGGAGTTCAGTCAGACAACCAACGGCAATAATGTCTTCTTCTACGTTAACAGCTCCACACAGACCGACAACGGTTCCGTACCGGGAAATGGCAGTAACGACATCAATACCGCCGGTGTCGCCTGGGGTATGACGGCGATCAACGGCGCACTGGCTTGCGCGACGCGTCCGTTCCCGAGCGCCTTGACCTCCGGCCAGGTCTTCCAAATTGACATGGACAATGGGTATATCAATACCGGCGGCAGCGTCGGTTTCGCCTTGCAAAACACCACCAGCAGCACCTTCAGTCCCTCCGCCAACAGCGTCTTCGAATTCTATTTTGACGGTGGCACCAACAATTATACGATCAACGCCGCGAGCGTGAACGGCTCGACCCCTACGCCCTTTGGCAATATTGGCATGCACCTGACGTTTACGCTGACATCGACCAACACGTATTCACTCAGTGTGCTGCAATACACCCACGGAAGCGGCGTGGGGCAAGGGAACACGTACACCTATACCGGCAACCTGCTGAACCCAACCGCCGGCCAGGCAATTAAGAGCGTGCGGTTTTTTAACTACCAAGCCGGAGCGGCACGAATTTCAACGCCTATTTCAACAATCTGAGCATCTCCGGCGGCGTCGCCAGCGACAGTGCCTCCAACACCGCGTACAACACGGCCGGCACCACGTTCCGCGTCTGGGCGCCGAATGCCACCACCGTAAACGTCTGGGGGCAGTGGAACTTCTACTCCACCAACGCCACACCGCTGTACTCGGAAGGCAACGGCAATTGGTCTGCCGATGTGACCGGGGCGCTCAACGGACAACAATACAAATACTACGTCGTCAATTCCACCGTCGGCACCAACCTCTTTAGACAGGATCCCCGAAGCCGCAAAGTGGCCAGTGCGACCGGCAATAGCTACATCTATAACACGGCATCCTTCAACTGGGAGGGCGACAATTTCACGGCTCCCGGTCTGAGCAACGCGGTGATCTACGAATTGAACATCGGGTCGTTTAATGATCCGAATGCGCCGGATTATCCCGGCACCTTTTATAATGCGACCAACACATTGCCGTATCTGGCATGGCTCGGGATCTCCGCCGTGGAAGTCATGCCCGTCAATCAATTTCCCTGCTGTTTCAGTTGGGGCTACAACCCCACTGACCCCTTCGCCGTGGACAATGATGCTTATGGCGGTCCCGATGCGTTCAAGACGTTCGTGAGGGCAGCCCATCAAAACGGTCTGGCAGTGATCCTCGACACGGTTCAGAACCACTATGGCGGCAGCGATGCTCCGGACTACGGGAACTTGTCTTCTGGCTTGTGGCAGTTTGATGGCTCCTATTCGCTCATCCCCGGCACCAACATCCCGGGCGGCGGGGTCTACTTCTATCAGGCGTCATACGATGAGGCCTTCGCGTACTGTTGCGGGCCGTGGGGACCGAGGCCCGATTACGACACCCCGCAAGTCTCGCAGTATATTCTCGACAATTTCACGATGTTTCTCAGTGAATATCATGTGGACGGTTTCCGCTGGGACTCGCCCGGGGAAATCGTGGAAGACTATCCAGGCAATGATGTTCTCTATTCCGGTTCAAACGTGATCCTCAACGCCAGCGCCATCATCCACTCCTACCCGGGCGGCAAAATCAACATCGGGGAGGACCAGAACGAATTTAGCGGAACTGACGGATTCGACGCCACGTGGGACAAAAACATCTTCTACAACAACGTCGAGCCTCAACTGACCGCCGCACTCGATTCCGGGCGCAGCATGGCCGCCATTAGCAATGCGGTCTGGATGAATTTCAACCAGCCCGACGTCGGATCCGGCGCCAACACCCTGCCCGGCTGGGGCACCGTCTTCTTCCTGGAAGATCACGATATCAGCGGGAACGGGAACGGTCCGAGTGACCAACGTCTGCCGGTGCAAATTGACTCGGCCGATCCGTTGGGCTACTACGCTCGCAAACGTTCCATGCTCGGCTCGGCCATCACGCTGACCACGGCCGGCATCCCCATGCTCCTGCAGGGCGAGGAAATGCTGACCACCAACCAGTTCGGCGCCAACGAGGCCATCGAATGGTCGTTGACGAACACCTGGAACGGCGTCGTCTCCTATTACAGGGATCTGATCCGCCTGCGCCGGAACCTCGATGGCCGGTCTTCGGGTCTCATGGGTGAAGCGTCGAGCATCATTTGGACAGACAACCGCACCAACAGCCCGATGATCGCTTACCGTCGCTGGAGCACCGGCAACACGGGAGACGACGTTGTCGTCATCTGCAATTTCTCGAGCGTCCCCTGGTCTGCTTACAATATCGGTCCCTCGGGTGGCGGCCAAATCGGTTTCCCCAAGAACGGCGCTTGGTACGTGCAACTGAACAGCGACTGGACCAAATACTGTTCCGATTACGGCAACTACGGCGACAGCGGCAGCATCACCGTGAGCGGGGGCACGGGCACCGTCTCCATCGCCCCCTACAGCGTGCTCATCCTGTCGCAGAACATCCCGGCCGCGCCGCCCACACCACAGAACCTCAGAGTCACCAGCGTTTCCACCAACCAGATCACCATCGGTTGGAATGTCTCCAGCTCCGCCACCGGCTATATCGTCACGAGCAACGGTACCACGATCGCCACCACCGGCACCAACAGTTATACCGACACCGGATTGGCCATCGGTGACACCTACTGCTACCAAGTCACCGCCACCAACAACTTTGGCGGTGTTTCCGGCACCTCCGCCATCGCCTGTGCCACGACACTGCCGGCCACGGGTGATACCGATCTGCTGGCCTACTGGACTTTTGACGAAGGCACCGGCTCGATCGCCTACGATTATTCCGGAAACAGCAACACCGGCACCGTGGTCTTGGGCGGCGGCAACTGGTCCAGCGGCATGATCAGCAATGCCCTGAACTTTGACGGCGAGTCTACCCAGGTGACCGTTCCCAACTCCGCGACCCTCAACCCCGTCAACGGCATCACCATCGCCGCCTGGGTCAATGACCAGAGCGGCGGATGGTATGACAACGAGCGCATCATGGAGAAGGGCGAGTCCGACAATCAATACGCTCTCTTCGCCAATTCGTCCCAACAACTCGAATTCCTGTTGGCCGGCGTCGGCACCCTCACCGTCAGCCCGCCCTCCCCCGGCTCGGCATCATCTGGCCGGCACCTACGACGGCTCGTCCTTGATCAGCCTCTACATCGACGGCCAACTGGCCACCCAACAGGTCGCCAGCGGCGCCATGCCCGTCACCACCGATCCGCTGGCCATCGGCAACCTGCCCGGCAACTCCTCGCCGATCCGCGATTTCTTCACCGGCAACATCGATGACGTCCGCATCTACGGCAGCGCCCTGTCGCCCGCTCAGATCGCCCAGCTCTACAACACCGATTCCGTCGGTGACGGCATCCCCAATTGGTGGCGCATGCAGTGGTTCGGCAACGGTTCCTCCACGGACAACACCTCCTGCGCCAACTGTGATTTCGACGGCACCAGCCAGAACAACTTCTTCAAGTACGTCGCCGGGCTCGACCCCACCGACCCGACCCAGGTCTTTACCGTGCAGATCGCGGCCTCCAATCAAGTCATCAACCTGACCTACGGCCCCGTCAACTCCACAGATATCTACACCGTCCAGTCCAGCCCCGATCTGAATCCGGTCAACTTCAGCAACCTCACCAATATCACCGCGCAGGTTAATGGCAGCCAGGTAACCGTCACCGACCTCCAACCCTGGCCCTCCAACGAGTTCTATCACGTCCAGATTTCTCTACCCAGCCAGTAACCACGGGCGCCTGAGACTGCGCTGTCGATAGATCGTGCGCACCTGTCGGTGCGCGCCGTTCCATCTCATCGGCCCATCGCGGCTTGACGCGCGGGCAAATTACGGCGACAAATACGGAGTCGCAGTCGCGAAGGTCGTATAACATTCTCGATTTTACGGAGGCATTGGCCATGATGAGTTTGGAATCCAGCGTGCAGGCATTCGCCCGCGAAGGGTTTGCCCACCAGTTCGGCAAACCGTCTGTCGCGGTCAAAGACGATCCGGAATGGCGCAAGGTGCGAGACACCGGCACCCGCCTGTGGCTCGACACCGGCGACATCGACGAAGCCGGCAAACTGTGGAACTCTTCGTTCGATGCGTTGACGACCAACAACACCCTCCTCAACAAGGAAATCCAAAAGGGCATCTACGACGATCTCGTCGCCAAAGCCGCCCGCGTCGTCCTCGATGCCGCTCCCAAAATCGGCGAACAGGACCTCGTCCTTGAAATCGCGTTCATCCTCAACGCCCATCATGCTCTGCGCCTCGTCGACCGGTTCGACGCCAACGTCAGCGTCGAATTGCACACCGATCTGGCCGGCGACGTTGAACGCACCGTCGCCTACGGCAAACGCTACTTCGCGATCTGTCCCGAACGGTTCTACGTCAAGGTGCCGCTCACGCCCGCCGGTTATCTGAGCGCCCGCAAACTGGCGCAGGCCGGTGTCCCGCTCAATTTCACGCTCGGTTTTTCCGCGCGTCACAACTATGTCGCCGCCTTGCTGACCAAGCCTGACTTCGTGAACGTGTTCCTCGGACGGTTGAACTCCGTCGTGGCCGACAACAAACTGGGCGACGGCCGCAACGTGGGTGAGAAAGCCACGCTGGCCACGCAGCGCGCATTGCTCGACTTGCGCAAGTCGGGCCGCACGAAAACGAAGCTCATCGCCGCCAGTATTCGCTCCGGCCCGCAAATTGCCGACCTTGCCGGCGTGGATGTGTTCACCATGCCCACCAAGGCCGCGGCGGAATACCGCGCCAAGCCACAGGCGAAAGTCACGTCACAGGTCGCCACCGATCCGGATGTTCCTCTCGCTCCCGGAGTGGCGTTTGCCCAATTCAATGGCGAGACACTCTGGGCGGTGCCGCCAAGGTTCCAGGATGCCGTGGAAGACCTGTTGCGCAAGAATCTGGACTTCCTCAAACCGGACGATCTCCAAACTCACTTCGAGAAAGCCGGCTTCGGCGATTTCCTGCCGCGGTGGTCCGCTGCCGATATCCAGACGGCGTTGAAAGATGGAAAGATTCCCGTGTATGCGACCTGGAAAGACCGCCTCGCCTCCGGGAAGATCGGGCTCGATGCGTTGATGAACCTCAGCGCACTCTACTCCTTCGCCACCGACCAAAAAGCCCTCGACGACCGCATCCGCTCCCTGCTCAAGACGGCGAAAATCCTGTCCTGAACCAGGCGTTCCGGGGCACCGCGCGGACCAAACACCGTAAAACCGGGCAGTCCTTTTCGGTTTGACTCACCGCCGCGATTCGTTACTCTGCTCTCGCCCCGTGAGAGTTCGTTCTGCGGAGACTCGAAAATGATGTCGAAACTTTCTATTACCGATTTGAAAGACTTCCGCGACCAGCGCGTGCTGGTGCGCGTGGATTACAACGTGCCACTTGATGAGACCGGCGCGATTAGCGACGACAAACGCATCAAGGCGACCGTGCCGACGCTCGATTACCTGGTCAAAGGCGGCGCCAAGGTCATCCTGTGCTCCCATCTGGGCCGCCCCAAAGGCAAACGCGACCCGAAACAGAGCCTGCGGCCTGTCGCCCAACGCCTCGCGGAGATACTCGGCCGACCCGTCGCATTCGTCGACGACTGCATCGGCGACAAGGTGGACAAGACCATCAGCATCATGCAGCCCGGAGATGTCGTCCTGCTCGAAAACCTCCGCTTCTACGCCGAGGAAGAGAAGAACGATCCCGCGTTCGCCGAGAAGCTCGCCAAGAACGCCGATTTGTACGTGAACGACGCCTTCGGCACGGCCCATCGCGCCCACGCCTCGACCGAAGGCGCCGCCCAGATTATCAAGAAGCGCGGCGGGCTGTGCGCGGCCGGCTTACTCATGGAGAAGGAATTGAAGTATTTGGGCGGGGCACTGAGTTCCCCTGTTCGTCCGTTTGTTTGCATCCTCGGCGGAGCCAAGGTTTCCGATAAGATTGCCGTCATCGAGAATCTTCTCACCCAGGCTGATGCCATACTCATCGGCGGCGCGATGGCGTACACATTTCTGAAGACCCAGGGATTTGGGGTCGGGAAATCCCTCGTGGAGAACGACAAGCTCGGTCTGGCCAAGTCGTTGCTGGAAAAGGCCAAAGGAAAGAAATTTCTATTGCCGAGCGATCATCTGCAGGCAACCAAGCCGGAGGCCGGTGCGACGACCCGTGTCACCGATGGTCCCAGCATCGAAGACGGGTGGTGCGGCGTGGATATCGGGCCACAAACAATCGCGCGATATAACAAGGAGATCGCAGGGGCAAAGACCATCGTTTGGAATGGGCCGATGGGCATTTTTGAGGTCCCGGAATACTCGAAGGGCACGTTCGAGGTAGCCAAAGCCGTCGCCGCCAACAAGGCTGCGATCTCGATCATTGGCGGCGGTGATAGCGCCAAGGCGGTCAAAAAAGCCGGGGTCGATAAGCAGGTCACATTCGTCAGCACGGGCGGCGGTGCGTCGCTCGAGTTCCTGGAAGGAAGGGAGTTGCCGGGCGTCGCCGCGCTCAGCGACAAGTAAACATGAATCCGAATCGCAAACCAATCATCGCGGGAAACTGGAAGATGTACAAAACGGCGGCTGACGCGCTGGCGTTGGTTTCCGAATTGAAGAAGGAACTCGTTGGCGTGAAAGACGCCGATGTCGAAGTCGTTGTCTGTCCGCCATTTACGGCTCTGTATGTTGTGGCGACCATGCTTCAGGGTGAAAGCATCAAACTCGGCGCGCAGAATGTCCACTGGGAAAAAGAGGGCGCGTTTACGGGCGAAATCGCGGGGCCGATGTTGAAGGAATCGGGTGTCCAATACGTCGTTGTCGGCCACAGCGAGCGCCGTCAGTACTTCGGCGAAACCAACGAGGGCGTCAATAAGCGCGCCAAAGCCGCCTTGGCCAATGGTATCCGCCCTATCGTTTGCGTCGGCGAAACCCTCGCCCAACGCGAAGCCGGGCACACGGAAATCGTTGTGCGCGACCATGTAGCGGGCGCGCTTGCAGGTTTCACCAAAGATGCTATGCTCAGCACGGTCATCGCGTATGAGCCCGTGTGGGCCATCGGAACCGGTAAGATGGCCACGCCCGCACAGGCACAGGAAGTCCACGCGTTTATCCGCGAGTTGCTCGCGGCGATGTTTGATTCGACGGTTGCCGACAAGGTCCGCCTGCAATACGGCGGCAGCGTGAAACCGGCAAACGCGAAAGAGTTGCTGGGCCAGCCCGACATCGATGGCGCGCTGGTCGGCGGGGCGAGCCTGGAAGCCAAAGGCTTCGCGGGCATTGTGAAGGCGGCCTTGTAGAGAAGCAATTGCACGGAAGGAATTGAGGTAACTGAGATGAGCATTCTGATCGGACTTTTGACGGCGGTCCACGTACTGGTCGCGCTGTTTGTGATTTTACTGGTGCTGATGCAAAAATCTTCGGAGCAGGGCGTCGGCGCGGCGTTCGGCGGCGGCATGACCGAAACGGTATTCGGTGCGGGCACGACCACCGCGTTGGTGCGCATGACGATTTGGTGCGCCGGCCTGCTGCTGCTCACGACGTTGACCTTGGCGATGCTCCATTCACATCGCACAAGGACGGGTGGCTCATTGATGCGCCGCTCGCTGGCAACAATGCCGGCCGCGCCTTCCAGCCCGTCGGGCGAGACGCCTGCATTCCCGTTCACGTCTCAGTCGGCTGCTCCCGCTGCGCCCAATACAGGGCCAACGACGCCGTCAACCGCCACCCCGGCCCCCACGACTCCGCAGTCGAGCCCAGCGCCCGCGTCCCCATAACTTTTCCCCAACCGGCACGATGCATCCGTCGCGATTGCTCGTCCTCCTCAGCACGGGAGCAATTATCGCGACAGCGGTTTCCTGCGGCCCGGTCTTCACGTCCGACTCCTCGGACAAGGAGAACACCTTGTGCAGCGTCGGCGGCGATTTCAAGGGATTCGATCCGGTGGACGCCGGCGATGTCGAATCGGCCAGGGAAGTGTCCCATGTCTATGAAGGGCTGTTGGAATACGCCTACTTGGAGCGCCCCTATCGCCCCATCCCGCGTCTTGCCGAAGCGATGCCGGACATTTCGGCGGATGGACTTACCTACACCTTTAAGATCAAGCCCGGCGTTCATTTTATCGATGATCCGTGTTTCTCCGGTGGCAACGGACGCGAAGTCGTCGCCGCCGACTTCGTATATTCTTTCAAACGCGTCCTGGATCCGCACCTCGAATCGCAAGGGGATTGGATATTTGCCGGCCACGTCCTGGGAGCCGATGAATGGGTGAAACAAATCGGGGCGACCACCAGCCCGGTCGATTACTCCACGCCCTTGCCGGGTTTTCAGGCGACGGACAAATACACGTTGCAGATTAAACTGGCCAAGCCGTACCCGCAGTTACTCTACGTGTTGACAATGTGTTATGCGTTCGTCGTGCCGCACGAGGCGGTCGAGTTCTACGGTGAGCAGTTCCGCCGGTATCCCGTCGGTACCGGGCCATTTCGGTTGAAGAGCTGGCGGCCAAATTATCGCATCGAGTTCGAACGCAATCCAACGTTCAGCGGCCAGACCTATCCGGATGCAGGTGAACCGGGCGACCGCGCCGCGGGATTGCTCGACGACGCCGACAAACCATTGCCGCTCGTCGATCGGATCGTTGAATACGACATCCGCGAGTTTTACACCGTCTGGCAGATGTTTTTGGGAGGGCGCATTATCAGTTCGGGTCTCAACAAGGACTACTTTGAAAAGGCGATTTCTCCCGATCTCTCGCTCTCGCCGCAACTGCAGCAACGAGGGATTCGACTTTATAAGACGCCCGAGTTGGCCACGTATTACATCGGATTCAACATGTTGGACTCGGTCATCGGCGCATCGTCCGATCCGGCCACCAATGAGCCCCACAAGAAACTCCGTCAGGCGTTCGCGACCGCCATCGATGCCAAGACTTTTGTGGCCGTCATTTTCAATAATCGCTACACGCCGGCCAATACGCTCATTCCGCCGGGCGTTGCGGGTCACTCAGACAAACCCTACCCGTATGAATACAATCTCGAACGCGCCAAACGATTAATGGCCGAGGCAGGTTACCCGGACGGCCACGACGAACATGGGAACGCGTTGCGGCTGACGATGATCCTGCCCGGCTCGGGCAGTACGGACGCGCGGCAGGAGGCAGACTTTTATGAGGAAGCGTTGCGCGCCATCGGCGTCGACCTGAATGTCCAGCAGCTGAGTTTCGCGGAATATATACGCCGCGAACACGACGGCGAGACGCAGGTGTTCTGGGCGGGCTGGGTCATCGACTATCCCGATGCACAGAATTTCCTCCAGCTGTTTTACGGCCCGAACAAATGTCCGGGCATCAACGCGTGCAATTACCAGAACCCGGAATTTGACCGGCTGTACGAGCGCATTGTGACGATGCGGGACTCGCCCGTACGAACAGCTTTGTATGAAACAATGGCGGACATGACGATGGCGGATTGTGCGTGGGCGCTGGTCGCGTATCCACTGGACTACGGTCTGTTCCAACCCTGGTTCCGAAACTACAAACCGCACGGGTTTCCCTACCCGAACGCCAAGTTTTACAAAGTGCTGCCGCATTGATGCGATGACCGCCTACATCATACGCCGCCTGCTATCTGTCATACCGATCACCATCGGCGTGATGTTGATCACGTTCTTCGTTTTTCGCGTGGTTGGCGGAAATCCCGCCTACCGCATCGCGGGCAAGAATGCCACGCCCGCGCGTATCGCCCAGATCAGCCATGAGCGCGGCTATGACAAACCCCTCTTTGTGAATCTTCACGGGTTTCCCCGGCATGTGTTGGACGCGCAGTTTCCGCAATTGGCCTGGAACCTCGTCCGCCTCGATTTCGGTCAGTCGATTGTCACGAAAGAGCGGGTGAGCACCATGCTGCGCGAAGGCGTGGGGCCGTCGCTTTGTGTGACAACGCCATTGTTTGTGATCGAGTTGTTCCTCGGTGTCGGTCTGGCCCTGCTCGCCGCCTATTATCGCAACACGTGGATTGACCGGGGTTTGGTGCTGCTGTCCGTGATGGGCATGAGCATCAGCTCGCTCGTCTACATCATGCTCGCGCAATACTGGCTGGCCAGCGTGTGGCGACTGTTCCCGGTTTGGGGCTTCGAGAGCCCGCGCTACCTGATCTTGCCGGTGATGGTCGGCGTCATTGCCGGCGTCGGCGGCGAACTGCGGTTCTATCGCACCGTCATGCTCGATGAAATGTACCAGGAATACGTCCGCACCGCCCGCGCCAAGGGTGTGCCATCCCGCACGATCCTGTTCCGCCACGTCCTGCGCAATGCCCTCATTCCCATCCTGACCAATGTCATCATCGCGATCCCCTTCCTCTACACGGGCGCATTGCTGCTGGAAAACTTCTTCGGCATCCCCGGCCTCGGTCGCCTGACCGTCATGGCGTTGTTCAACTTCGACGACGACGTTGTCTTTGCGACGACGTTCATCGGTTCCATCCTGTTTGTCCTCTTCAACGCGCTCACTGACATTGGCTACACCTGGGCCGATCCGAGGATCCGTCTCAAATGAGCACCACCTTGGCGGCACCCAATATCGTTCCGGCTTCCGCTTCACTGGAAGGTTTGTGGACCATCGCGTGGCGCCAGTTGCGCCGCAACCGGGTGGCCATGATCTGTCTGGCCATCCTGTGTGTCTATACCGCCACCTGGGTGTACGCCGAGGGCGTGTACTGGACCGCCAAGATGCGCGGGACGGTCCCTGACTACAAAATCTCGCACTATGAAAACCGCAACCGGCCGCCCGGCCTGTCACATCCGCTGGGCACCAACTTCGCCGGACGCGATAACCTCAAGCAGTTGATTCAAGGAACGCGTATCGCCTTCGAGATCGGGTTGCTGACGTCGATCATCGTGGTTCCGCTCGGCTTCGCGTTGGGCGCGTTGGCCGGGTATTTTGGCGGCAAGCTGGATGGCGCCATCGTGTATCTGTTTTCCGTCGTCGCGTCGGTGCCGGACATTCTCTTGATCATGTCCATCACGTACGTCACGCGTGCGGCCGTCGAACGCAACGCCGCCATGCAGTCGGTCACTCGTTACATCGATGCCGGCCTGCTGTCGATCTGCGTCGGCATGGGGTTCACCGGCTGGGTTGGCCTGTGCCGGATCATTCGCGGCGAATATCTCAAACACCGCGAACGCCAATACGTTCTCGCCGCCCGCGCGCTCGGCGCCAGCAACGCCTCGATCATGTTTCGTCATATCATGCCAAACGTCTCGCACCTCGTGATCATCAACTTCTCGCTGCGATTCCCGGGTTTGATCCTCACCGAGGTCGTCCTCAGTTACCTCGGTATCGGCATCGCCAATGAACCCAGTTGGGGTACCATCATCAACGATGCCAAACAGCGCCTCTGGCTCGGCAACTGGTGGGAACTCGCCGGCGCCACTATCGCGATGTTCTTTCTCGTGCTGGCCCTGAACCTCTTCGGCGACGCCCTGCGAGATGCTCTTGATCCGAAGCTCCGAATTGCGGAGGGTAAAACCGCATGACCACCAATACGCCCCTGTTGGATGTACACGATCTTCGTGTGAGCTTCTTCACCGACGAAGGTGAAGTGCGCGCGGTCGATGGCGTGAGCTTTACGATCCAGCGCGGAGAGACGCTCGCGCTTGTCGGCGAAAGTGGCTGCGGGAAAAGCGTCACGGCGCTTTCGCTCGCCAAACTCGTTGCCACCCCGCCGGGCGTTTACAAGGGCGGCGAGATACTTCTTGAAGGTGAAGATGTGCTGAAGATGGACAAGGAACGGCTGCGCTCGATTCGTGGCGCGAAAATTTCCTACGTTTTTCAGGAACCGGCAACGTCGCTGAATCCCGTGTTTCGTATCGGCTATCAAATCAAGGAGGCGCTGCAACTGCATCGTCCAAAGGACGCCACGGATGCGGAAGTCGCGCGCCTCCTCAAGCTCGTGAACATCTCCGATCCTGATCGTCGGATGCGCGATTACCCGCACCAACTCAGCGGCGGGATGCAACAGCGCGTCATGATTGCGATGGCGCTGGCCTGTAATCCCGCGCTGCTCGTCGCGGATGAACCGACCACGGCCCTGGATGTGACGATCCAGGCGCAGATTCTGGATTTGTTAAAGGACCTCAAGAAAAAGATCGGTATGAGCATCCTGCTGATTACGCACAACCTCGGTATCGTCGGTGATCTCGCGGACAACGTCGCCGTCATGTACGCGGGCCGCATCGTCGAATACGCCCCGGCCGCCGCGCTCCTGAAACGACCGTTGCATCCGTACACCACCGCCTTGATGCGCTCGATTCCCGTGCTCGGCGCGCACACCGAACGACTCCAAGCGATCCCCGGCTCCGTGCCAAACCCCGCGCGCCTGCCGGCCGGCTGCAAGTTTGCTCCTCGCTGCGACCGCGCCCAAAACGATTGCACGCTCGATCCCGAACCGCCGCTGGCCGAAGCCGGCGACAACACGCGCCATGTCCGCTGCCCATACTGGGAAAAACCTGATTTGAAGAGAGTCATCCCGTGAGCCTTCTCGAAATCAAAAACCTCAAAACGCACTTCCCGATCCGCGCCGGCGTGTTGCAACGTCCCGTCGGCTGGGTTCGCGCGGTCGATGGCGTGAGTTTCGCGATTAACGAAGGTGAAACGGTCGGCCTCGTCGGCGAGAGCGGCTGCGGCAAAACTACGCTCGGGCGAACCATATTGCGCTTGATCGAACCGACTGCCGGAGAGATTCGATTCGACGGTCAAGACATCACCAAGCTCGACGGCGCGGACACAAAACCCTTTCGCCGTAGGGCCCAGATGATATTCCAGGACCCGTACGGTTCCCTGAACCCACGGATGACCGTTGGCAACATCATTACCGAACCGTTGCGCATCCATAAACTCTGCGCCACCAGAAGCGAGGAACGCGACCGTGTCGCCGAATTGCTGCGCGCGGTCGGTCTCGCGCCGGAACACGGGCGGCGTTACCCACACGAGTTCAGCGGCGGCCAACGCCAGCGCATCGGCATTGCGCGCGCGCTGGCCGTGCAACCGCGGTTCATCGTGTGCGACGAACCGGTCAGCGCGCTCGATGTGAGCGTGCAGGCCCAGATCATCAACCTCCTTCAGGAACTTCAGGAGAAACTCAACCTGACGTACCTGTTCATCGCCCACGATCTCGCGGTGGTGGAGCACATCAGCGATCATGTCCTAGTGATGTACTTCGGCAAGATCGTCGAAGAAGCCAGCGCCGCGGACATCTACAGCGATCCGATTCATCCGTACACGAAGGCTCTGTTGTCCGCGGTTCCGACCATTGATCCAGCCCGACGGCCGCCGCGGGTGATCTGGCCTACCGAGGGCACGACGCCCGAACAAGCTCGCACCGCCCTGCAAGAGAAGAAGCTGGCTCGACGCGAAGCGCGTCCGAACCACTGGGTGCTGGAAGAAGTCAGCTAGTTCAGGATCCTCGCCGCTAACTGGCGTGCCGAGGACGACAAGAGCCTCTCCGCCGACGCCATTGCCTCGTCCAATTCCATTCCCGGGGCCACTGTGGACAGCGCCACCTCGATTCCTTCGCGGCGCCAGGCGCTTTCAGGAACGTGCACGCTACCGGCAATCACAGCCACTTTCACCGCGTGTTTTCCTGCAAGACGGATGATACCGGAGACAACTTTTCCCCGCAGTGATTGTTCGTCGAAACGCCCTTCGCCCGTGATGACCCAATCCGCATCGGCAAGTTCGGCATCCAAACCAATCGCCTCCGCGACGGCTTCGACTCCGGGAATCAACTTCGCGTCCATGAACGCGAGTGCGCCGAATGCCAGTCCGCCCGCCGCGCCCGCGCCAGGCACATCGGCAATATCCTTGCCGAGTTGTGTCTTCACCAATTCCGCGAGATGACGCAACCCGGCGTCGAGCTGCTGAACCATCTCCGGGGTCGCGCCTTTTTGCGGGCCAAATTCGTGCGCCGCTCCGTACTCACCGCACAGCGGATTATTCACGTCGCAGAGGACTTCCAGTGAGAAATTCAAGAAATCCTCCTCGTCCAGTTCTGTGTCCGACTTCGGATCTTCGATCTTTAAGATGCGCTCCAGTTCGCCGCCACCCAGTTCGACCTGCTCGCCGTTCGCGCCGACGAACCGCCAGCCCCCCGCTCTTGCGGCACCAACGCCGCCGTCAATGGTCGCGCTGCCCCCAACTGCCAGCAAAATCCGCTGCGCGCCCCGCGATGCCGCATAACAAAGTAGTTCACCGGTCCCGTGTGAATGGGTTCGCAATGGATTGCGTTGCTCGGGTTTCAGCAACACCAGTCCACTGGCTTGCGCCATCTCGACGACTGCGAGGCGTTCATGTGGCAACCACAGGTATCTCGCGTTCACGAGCGTTCTCGGCAGCGGCCCGGTCACCTTGTGCTGAACCCACTCGCCACCGAGAGCCGAACGAAATACTTCGGCGGTGCCGTCGCCGCCATCGGCCATGGGTTTGCTGACGACGCGCCAATGTGGGTGGATGGACAAGAGAGCGTCGCGAACGATCTCGCAGGCCCGGGGCGCGGTGAGGCTGCCTTTGAATTTGTCGAGCGCGACAACGATCTTCACACGCCGATTATATGACACCCATGATGGGGACGCACGCGAAGAGACCGCCGACTAGTGCGCGCGGCAGTTACATCGGCAGAGTCTTCGGTCTCTCCACAAACCATAGGCCATCATCAACGGCCCGCCAACGACCAATGTCTGCGCGAGGAACGGACCGAGATAAAACGAACCAAATCGTCCCGCGGCATTCAACGTCAGGCCCGTGACCACCAAGTAGAGCGGCACGAAATCCCGATGATAGCGCAGGCTGAGTATACAGCCGCCCAATCCAAATACCGCCGCTATGCTCAGCGCGACCACGTCCATCATCCGGCTCCAGTGGATCCAGGTCATCACCGGAAAGAAAATCAACACGATGGGCATCACCATGCAATGCACGGCACAAGCGCTAGACAGCCAGAACGCCAGCCGGTCCAGTTTTACATGGGTGTGATGCCCCACATGCTCGTGCCCGAGAGGACGGAGCGGCGCGCGCAGGGTTTCCGCTGGCGGAGCGATTTCGATTTTCGTGTCCGCGGTCATTGCCCGTCGATCTTGTCCACCGTGAGCACGTAGAGACTCACCGTATAACCGTCCTGTTTGGTCTCGCCGACGCTGAATTTCCCGCGCACGCGGATGACATCGTTGAAGAACTTCGTTGTTTGCCCGGGCGGCATCCTCACCACGACGACGTGGTTGACCGCCGGCGGCTGCCCGTAACAGCAACCCCAGAGCGACGGCACGAGGATGAACTCCGTGATGTTCTTCACCTCGCTCAACGGCATCATGAACCCGACCATCTCGATGTTCTGTCCATTGAGCTTCTGGATGAAGTCGGGGATCGGCGTCTTGCCCTCGATATACGTCCAGCTTTTCAGTGTGTCGAACTGCAGCCGCGTATATTTGGAATCCGACGGGTCAGCCGCGGGGGCCGACGCCGGGGCGCTGGCCATCGCGTTTTGCACCATGGTCAACTTCGCCATCTTCCGCTGCATCAGTTGTTGCTGGATGAAACTCGCCAGGCCCGGCAGCAGCACCAAGCCGATGACGATCGCGCCCGTACTGAACGTTTTTACCTGTTGTTTTGTTATCGCGATGCCCATAAACCGATGTTCCTAACTGGTAGGAGCCAGGTTCTTGGCCACGTCCGTGCGATACGCGCCAAATGCCGGCCCGAGTCCTGCCAGTGCTCCCAATATAACAGCTACTCCCAGAATATACCATTCCAGAGGCTGAATGTGAAACGCCGGGATAACGAACCCGGACGCCTTGTACAAGGCCCCATTGGTCAGCCCGACAACGATATGCCCGCCCACAAGACCTGCGGCCGCGCCGAATAGGCAGATAATCACGGCTTCCAGCAGGACGATGGAGAAAATCGTCGTCCGTCTTGCTCCCAGCGCGCGCAAGATCGCGATTTCCCGCCGTCGTTCGCTCATCGAATTGTAGATCGACACGGCGATGGCAACGCCCGCCACGATCAAGATGAGAATCGCCTGGGCCAGCAATAGGCGGTCGATATTGCCGACGATATCGAACAGTTTGCGGATTTCCGCCGCCGGGAATGCCGCCATCGCGTCCTCCCGATCGTTGAGTTCGCGATACAGGCCAAAGGCGGTAATCGGACTGCGCAGCTTCAACACAATGGAGGAGACCTGTCCGGGGTCCGGGTCATTGTCCTTTTCTTCCGGTTTTTCCGGGGCGGTTGGCCCTCGGAGTTCGTGTCCCTCGATGTGATAGAAACTGTCCAGGTTGATATAGATGGCGCGGTCAACCGCCGTGTGCGTCGGCTGGAGAATGCCGACCACCGTCCACGGGTTTTCGGTGTGCTCCTTGGCCTCGGCCGACGGCTGGACGCCGTGCGCCGCGATAAATGTCTGGCCGACCGCCAGACTCGTTTGCTCCGCGACCGTCGAACCGATCACGGCTTCAAACGGGTGTTCCACATGCGCGGGTTCCGGGGCCGGTTTGACCTCTTCCCCGCGTTCTTTGGCTTCGCGCTCGCGCGCCCGTTCCGCGGCTTCCCGAAACGCACTCATCAACGCATCCTCTTTGAAGTTGAAGATGCGCCCAGCCGCCAGTTCGGGTTTCCGCCCCGGTTCAAACTCGAAGTCCTTGAAGAATGCGTCGGTCGTACCGACGATGCGAAAGCCGTGATAATTGTCGCCGACCGAGAACGGGACGGCGAGCTTCACACGCTTGTCATCGCGCAGTTTCTCGAACAACTTCCACGAAATGTTTCCGGGTGAAATATCGAGGTTGTACACCACATTCAACACCAACTGCAGCGGGCTGCCCTTGGCGCCGACGACCATCTCGTAACCGAGCGTGCCCTGTTCGAAACGTTGTTGTACACCCTGTTTGATCAGCAGGATCGCCACCGCCAGAGCCACTCCCAGCATTACCGAGGCGCCCGTCAACCATGTGGCCAGCGCGCGCTGCCGCATGTTCTTGATCACAATTTTCAGCAGGTTCATTGCAGGTCCTCCAAGCGCACCACCTTCTCGAACTTATCCATCACATGGGGGTCGTGCGTAACAAGCAAGAGCGTGTGTTTGCCGTCCGTGCAAACCCGCCGGAGTAATTCCAACACGGCCATCCCGTTTTTCGAGTCGAGACTGCCGGTGGGTTCGTCCGCCAATACCAACGGCGGCGCGTTGACCAGCGCGCGGGCGATGGCCACGCGTTGCTGCTCGCCGACCGACAGAGCCCGCGGTTTGTGGTGGAGACGACGTTCCAAGCCAACGTTCTTCAACAATTGGACTGCCCGGTCCGTACCGCCGTTGCCGCCGCCAAACATCTGCCCCAGCAACACATTTTCCAAAGCGGTGAACCCCTGCAGCAGGTTAAAAGATTGGAACACGTACCCGATGTTGGCCGCGCGGAACCGATCACGCGCCGCCTCGCTGAGCTGCGTGGGATTGGTGCCGTTGACGAGGATCTCGCCCTCATCCGGCAACAAAATACCCGCGATCAGATTCAGCAGCGTGCTCTTGCCCGAGCCGCTCTCGCCAACCAGCGCGGTTTGTTCGCCCGCGCCCAGCGCAAACTGTTTCACGCGGATGACTTCAATCAAATTGCCATCGGCTTCGCGAAAGCTCTTATGCACGCCGCGAAGCTCCAGAAGGGCGCTCATATCTTCTCCCCCAGCAGGCACCGCAAAGACATTTGTTTCATGTGAATTATTCCCAAAGTACGGTTCTTCCCGGCCGACACGACGGTCCGGATTTTCCACTGCAATCGAACGAAACCAATGAAGCTATGCCAGGGCGGCAGGAGGGGCACGACTCTGTGAAAACGAAAAGGTGGGGCCGGAATGCGAAATCGCCTGAAACACCTGCAGCGGGTTCTCCAGGACAGGGGCGAAGATAACCGGCGCCACATTGGGAACATCGGTAACGGCATAGAGTTGCCACGCGCAGGCCGCGCAATTGTCCTGCCGGTGAGTGGGATCCCATATCCGTTCGTGATGGTGGACAATGCCAAAAGCCATCACGACCATCACATAGAACTGGCACACCACTACAGTTAATACTCGCGATTTCATCAGACAAACTGAATGTGACTGCAAACCCACGCAAAGTCAAGGTGTTGCATCCGCGGGGAGTGTTGCTGCTTTCAAACATTGCTCGTGCCAGATACCTGGAATTCCCCTGAGTTCATAAAGTTCATCACCGCCGTGATAAACACTCGCCTGCTCAACAACTGCAATTTGATCGTGATAGTCTAGTTGTTGCGAGGTCAATTTGTGGTGATACTTCCAATCCCGCAGAAATTCTTCCAAAAAATCACGGCTGGCTATGCGAACAGTTGTTCCCTTTGGGAATTCGCAGTTATATGGACCTTTCATCTTTCCCATATAGTCATCTCGTAAAGTTCCGGATGTCTGGTTCAATACTTCAATCGTCCATCCGCGCGCATTGTCAGGGGAACAGCCCGCGCACCTGTTTTGCCAGGGCGATCCGGCTGATGCCGAGCGCCAGTGCCGCGTCGCGCATGTACAGCTTGTTCTTTCGGGCCATCTGCAAGACCTGCTGATACGCGGCTTCGAGTTGACGATACAACTTGTCGTTCACTTCCGCCTCAGTCCAGAAGAAGCTCTGCAAATCCTGGACCCACTCAAAATAACTGACGATCACGCCGCCCGCGTTGCAGAGCACGTCGGGAATGAGAAAGATATCGTCGCGCTGCCGCAGGACTTTGTCGGCTTCGACGGTCGTCGGCCCGTTCGCGGCTTCGGCCAGGACCCGGCAGCGAATCGTGCCGATGTTCTTCTCCGTAATCTGGCGCTCGAGCGCGGCCGGAACGAGCACATCGCATTCGAGTTGCAGCAATTCCTCGTTCGTGATGCGGCTGCCTTCCCCAAAACCTTCCAGGCTGCCGTGCCGCGTCGTGTGGTCGATGAGTTTGTTGATATCGAGGCCATTCGGATTGTGGATGCCGCCGGAGAAATCACTGACCCCGATGATCTTCGCGCCAAACCGATACAGTTGTTGGGCCGCGATCGAACCGACGTTGCCGAAACCCTGAACCACGACGCGCGTGCCTTCCGATTTCATGTTCAGATTGTCCAGCGCGCGATTCACGAGGTAGGCGACACCGCGGCCGGTGGCTTCCTTGCGCCCGGCGGAACCGCCAAGAGACAGAGGTTTGCCCGTCACGATCTGGGGCACCGGGTTCCCCTCATGCATCGAGTATGTATCCATCATCCAGGCCATGACCTGTTCGTTGGTGCCGAGATCGGGCGCCATCACATCGACATGCGGCCCGATGAACGGGATCATCTCCTGGGTGAATCGGCGGGTCATGCGCTCGAGTTCTCCGCGGCTCATCTTGCGCGGGTCACAGGTGACACCGCCCTTGGCGCCGCCGTAGGGCAATCCACACAGCGAACATTTCCAACTCATCCACATCGCCAGCGCGGCGACTTCGCCGAGCGTCACGTCGGGGTGATAGCGCAGTCCGCCCTTGGTTGGCCCGACCGAAAGATGATGCTGGACGCGGTAGCCGGTGAACATCTCCGTGTGTCCGTCATCCATGCGCGTGGGAATCGACACGATGAAGGCGCGCTTGGGCATTTTGGTGCGGACCCGCTCGCTCTGACCGATGTCGAGGAAGTCAGCGACGCGGTCGTATTGCTGGCAGGCCATGACATACGCGGGGGACTGCAGGAACTCATCAAGCATGATTGTCTCCTCTATTCGATTTCGGCACAACCACTCGCAACACACGCGGCACGACCGAGAACGTCACGGGCGCGTCGCCCGCATCCTCTCCGTCCAACTCGAACGGAGTCGGACCGGTCGCGCGGCACACGAGTCTCTCCGTTTGAAAATATTTCACGTCGCCAAGGTCGATGTGTGCGCCACGCAGGATGCCCTGCCCGTAGCGCAACACGTCCCAATAACCCACTTTTTCAAACACGCAAATATCGAGCAGCCCGTCGTCCATGCGCGCTTTGGGGAAAAGCGTGAATCGCCCGCCGTAAAAGCGCCCGTTCCCGACGAGCACGGCCACGCCGCTGCCGAGTGGCGCGCTTCCGTTCACTGAAACTTCGACTGTCGGGTGCGACTTCGACAGCGCCTTGAGCCCCGCCCAGACATAGCTGAGTGGGCCGATTTTCTTCTTCAGTTCCCAACTGGCGGTGCGGACCGCGTGGGCGTCGAAACCAACACCCGCGAGCTGGACGAAATAGCGGGTCGAGCCGTTGGCCCGAGCGCAGGCCAAATCGATCGTGCGCGTGTGCCCGCCACGGATGACGGCCCACGCGGCGTCGAGTTTGCGGGGAATACGAACCTCCTGCGCGAAGACATTGACCGTGCCGAACGGCAACACGCCGAGCGCCACGCCGGAGGTGCCGATGCCGTTGACGACCTCGTTAATGGTGCCATCGCCACCCGCGGCGACGATGACCTTGTACCCCTCCGTGACGGCGCGGGCCGCCAACGATTGTGCTTCGCCGGCGCGTTGTGTGGGCGTCAGGGTAACGGAGGAACCGGCCTTCGTCTCCAGAAACCGTTGAACTCGCCGCGATTTCTCGCCGCGCGCCGCCGGATTGAAAATAACGAAGAGCTTGTCCATGGTTGAAAAGCGCATCCATTGTAGGCGAGAATCCCAGGCAAGCCAAACACGAACTCGTGGAGACAGATGGTGAAAGCGATCAAAGTGATTCTGATTATCGTCGCCGTGGTGATGGCGCTGGCCATCATCGTGGTCGGCGCGGGAATCTATTTTACCAATCGCTACCTGCAAACGCCGTCGTTCAAGGAGCAGGCGTTGCGGGCTGCGCAGAATGAATTGGGCGCGGACGTGCGGATCGACGACTTGAAAGTGTCGCTCTTTAGCGGCGTGGAGTTGCGTGGGGTGACCATTGGCAACCCGCCCGGCTTTCCCGGCAACCTGGTCACGGCGAGCGCCTTTGTGCTGCGATACCGGCTCCTTCCGCTGTTGCGCCGTCGCGTGGAGATCGAAGAGCTGTCGCTCGACAAGCCCGTGATCACTCTCTCGCAGAATGCCGGGGGCGAGTGGAACTACGCGAAGATTGGCGCGCCTGAGACCGCGGCCAGGCCTGCGTCCACAACATCGCCGCCACCGGCTGCGTTAGCGAAATCCGAGAAGACCGTCCCGCTCGATATTGTCCTCTCCAAACTCGCCATTACGCAGGGCGCCGTGTCCATGGTGAGCGACACCAACAAACCGTTCGTGAGGCTGGACGGGATCAATTTTTCCAGTTCCGTGAGTCTCACGGACAATCAACTCGCCGGCACTGGCCAGGCGGGCATCGATAAAATCAATTTGTCCGAGAAGCTGTTCGTGGAGAAGGTCGCCACACTGGTGCAACTGGGATCAGACCGCGTGGCGCTACAGTCGTTACGCGGGGAGTTGGCAGGCGGCAGGATCTCGGGGGATGTGTCCGTCAACTTTGGCACCGGGCTTGAGTACGCCGTGAGCGTGCAGTTGACGAACAGCGATGTCGCCAGGTTGTTGCAGGATGCGGGCGCAAAACAGGCCATCAGCGGAAAGCTCAACGTCACAGCGTCGCTGGCGGGCACAGGCGGAGTCCCAACGATCATCGGCAACGGCCGCGTGGAAATCGACAACGGCAAGTTGATGGAGGTTCCGCTCTTGAACTTGTTGGCCAGCCTGCTACAGATAGACGCGTTGCGCGATGTGAGTTTCGACCAGTGTTTGTTGGAATTTTCTATCAGCAACAATGTGATGCAGACGCCGGTGATCCGACTCACGTCGCCACAGGTGCAGATCACCGGTAGCGGCTCGGTCGCGCTCGATAAAGACAGGTTGAACCACAATATGAGAATCACCCTTGCCAAAGGGGCGCTCGACGGCGCGTTGCCGGGAATTCGCAATTTGTTCGCCGAACAACCGGACGGCTCGTTGACGCTGGATTTCAAGGTCACGGGACCCTACAACTCGCCGAAGACCGATCTGGCGAAACGCATCGGCCAGCAACTGCTGCAGAAGGGGTTGCAACAACTCTTGAAGTAGCCATGCGCATCATCGCCGGCCTTGCCAAGGGAATGACATTGACTGTGCCGCGCACGGGTGTGCGGCCCACGGCGGATCGTATTCGTGGAGCGATTTTTTCCAGTTTGGGCGCGCGCGTGGTCGGCGCGCGTGTGTTGGACTTGTTCGCGGGGACCGGCTCGCTCGGTTTGGAAGCGGCGAGTCGTGGGGCAACGTCGGTGACATTTGTCGAACAGGCGCGCGAAGCGTTGGAGTCTTTGCAGAAGAACATTCAGGCATTCCAAAAGAACCGCGAAGTGGACTGCTCGTTCACGGTGGCGCGCGCGGCGGTTACCGAACAGCTTCGGAAGCTTATGGCGGACGGCGAAACCTTCCATCTTGTGTTCGCCGACCCACCGTATGGTGAAGCGGCGCAGGAATTGTTGCGTGAGGCAGGCTTGCCGCGGCTACTGGCGAGCGATGGACTTCTCGCGCTGGAGTCGGCGAACCGCGACGCGTTGGCTGTCAGCGAGCTGTGGGAGCAGGTGCGCGAGTCGATTTACGGAGACACACGGGTGGACTTCCTGCGGGTCAACGCTGCGTCAACCGACCGCGGCCGCCACGGCTGAGAACTTCTCGGCCAATTCCTCGCTGAGCATGCTCGCGACGAGCGGGAGCCGTTTCTCCACCTTCTTGACCGCGTCGTGCGCTTCCTTCGCTTTGCCCATCTCGGCGTAGGCGAGACAGAGCCAGACCCATGGTGTGGCGTCGCCGGAGTTGATCGAGATGGCTTTCAGGTAGGCCTCTACCGCGCGGTCGTACTGCGCCTGGAGATGGTGGACGTTGCCGAGGTTGTTCCAGGCGACGACGAAGTTTGGTTTCAGGGCAATGGCTTTCTCATACGCGCCGATGGCGTCATCGTACTTGCAGCGGGCCGCATAAGCATCGGCCAGATTGCACCACGTCTGGGCATCGCCGGGCCGGGTGGTGAGAAGTTCAAAACATGTGGAAATCAACTCGGTGTATTTACCCTGTCTCTTGTAGGCCACAGACAGGCGCACCAGCGCACTGGAATTACCCGGGTGCTGTTTGATGATATCCTGGCAGAAATCAATCAGGTCGAAATCGTCCTCCTGCTTTTCATGCGCGGCGTCGAGACGCGCCCATGCGCGCTCGTCGTCGGGATGAAGGCGGACAACTTCCTTCGAGAGGGTCAGCAAATCGACCGCCGAGGTCTCGTCCCTACTGGCGAGCTGGAGGAAGGTCCAGGCGTGCCGGTTGCCGGGGTGGACCCGGATGATGTCCTCGCAGAATTGCAGAAACTCAGTCGATTTGTTCTCCTGGGTGCAAATCGTATAGAGTTTTGACCACGCTTTTGGGTGATCTGGTTTGCGTAGGACAGCTTGTTGTTGGCGTTGTATCAACCACTTAGCGAGATGATGCTGCATAAATCTTGAACCTTGCGAGGTTCTTATAAGCAGCCGGTGGGCCACCCTGTTCCCCCTGTCTGCAATCAGTGAAATCCACCAGAAGATGCCCGGGCGATCGTGGATCACTCGACAAGGCGCATCTGGACGGCATTGATGAGCTTATCGCGTGCGAGGATGTCGGAGATGATGACCACCTGGTCACCTTTGGCGAGAAGTTTCCTCTCCACCAAGGATTGTTCGGCCCGAAGAATCGTGATCTCGGGGTCGGCGCTGAATTCGATGCCCCGGGAGCGGGATGGGAAGATCCCCGGTGCGAATCGCGGGACCCTGCGTATCCATCATGATGGCGCAGGGGACGCCCACCCTTTCCGAAGCGGCACGGATGCGACGAAAGATTTCCCGTGTCCAGTCGTGCGTCGCATGGCTCATATTGGCGGACGACCGATTGCCATCACTGATCACCCCACCCCTTTGCCCCCCCCGAACTGTTTCCCAGCAACCACAAACCTTCATCACTCGAAGCATATCGCACACCGATATTCATGTCAAGTCCAAAAACCCGAGAAGATTCGGAGCCGCGACCGAGAGGGCCGACCAACCTACATCAGGCCATTTACGAATTCGGCAAACGCGGGTATGTAAATCTCATTGACCTTCCTCACCCCCCTGCTCATACCCCTCACGAAATAGCTGTTCGGTGTAGGATACTCCACATGGATGTCTGGATGTCGTACCTTGCCGAAGAACAATCCAACCGTTTGCATCTTACTTCCAGTGGCGGCACAGATAATTCTCTCATGCGTCCCGAACTTCGTGTATACTTCGTCAAGGCGCTCGACAGTCTCCCTATAGTCGACGATGCTCGAAACCCTCGCCACCAATCCCGTGACAGGGTCGGTAGGATTGCCAGCACAATATTCAGACACGAGTTGCCCGTGGATCTGCTGCATTGCCATTTCTCGCCATGCGAAATCAGGGCGGGTTGAGCGACCGTTGATAAATAGTAGCATATGCGGGGTTAGAGTACCCAAAATGTGTCGCACCAGTTGCTCGTTGAACGACGTGAAGGCGACGAGAGTAACAGGTTGTCCCTGCATTCGAACGCTGCTCAGACATTTAACTCGAATTATCGACTCAACACCGCGACTAGGAAACTTCACCATCTTGGCCATGCTATCTTTTGAAAGCTCATATTCCCTTTTTGTAGGCGCGTACTCCTCTGCTTCGGTATAAACGAGCCGCACAGCGCCCTTGAAACCCCTCAGTTTGCACAAGCACACCAGAATGAGAAGTTTCGTCATTGCCGAGACATCAAGAACTATTTCAGCAGCCGTAGATGCAATGCGCTCAAACTCTGGCTCGATCAAATTTTCAATATCAAGAGGGAGCCGTGCGTCGTACACGACTTCAACCCTCCTTTTCCCGCCTATTCTTGCAAGCGCCCGCTGCAATTCTGGGGCGCGATTTCTACCCTTCGGGTGCTTGTAACGGAACACCAAAGCCCCATCCAGAATCGAACCCTGCTGACATTGCATGTCGGCCCAGCCAAAGGAGCGCTTCTCAAAGCCGTAGGCGCCTACGAAGACGCGACCATGCTGTGGCAGCAGCTTGACCGCTGACACAACCTCAGGAAGCGCGATCTTCATCTTGCTTTCGAGCATGTGGATCCTGTTTGCTTGGAGGTTTCATGTCCCATAAAGTCGGCCCTTCCCGGTTGGGCTGCGACCCTCCTCCTGCGGACTTGTTGCGGCGTCGCTTTTTCCCTCGCCAGTACTTAAGAAAGCGGCTTGGCCGCGTCAGCAGACGTGCGAACTCCTTATTCGTAAGCGGAATATTGTCGTGACCGGAGAAAGAAAGATTCGCAAACGGAATCAGAATTCGGTTCAAGTATAGACGTGGAGTAATCATTCCTCTCACGCTCTTTCCTCTCCAGTCCTGCAGAAAAATATGCCACCTGACGAGACCCTCATAGTACCGGACCACTTCCTTGGGTGGGTCAAACTTGTCGATAATCTCCAGACGAAAGGCTTGCTTCGGGTTCATTTCGCCCTGATTCGACACAAGCTGCCCCTTATTCAGTTCGTATCTGGCCACAGTAATAAACGCCTCGGCAATATCTCGAAGATGCCTCCCATACGGCAAACCCGGTTTCGTGGAACTCGGCCCTCTTTCCCACAGGGATGGATCGCTGACAGACTCAGCGAACAAGAGAAACTCGCCCCCTTTCGCCCGGTAGCATCGGTCCTGAACGGAAGCATCAACCTGATACTTACCCTTTCGGAGAGATCCGTTGGCCTCACGGAGCATTTCCACGAGCATTTGGATCATCGCCCGCGTGTCACTCGCCCAGAGGCCCACGAACGCGTCGACTCCGTGGTAATGTATGCGCGTTTGACCACCCCCTTGCCCGGCACGCCTCATTTGCCACGCCAAGTCGTTACCTGAATATGGGGTGGGGCCGAGGACGTCACCAAGCCCAAGCTCCTTGGGCCCTGTAAACAAAACCAATCCTGCCCTCGCCCACCTTCTTCACAAGACGATACCCCGCCACCTCGATCCCAATGTACGGGTCACTCACGCCTTTCGGCGCGCTTTTACCGCGACGTTTTTTCATTTCGCAAAACCAAGACTGTCTCCGTCAGATTTCCTCGATAACCGCGGCGCACGCGCCTCTCATTTGGGATCGCCTCTGAGCGTCTACAGCGCACCGTGTAGCCCCCGATCTCGGCAACAGCGATGTGGGCAACCAAGTCGGGTAGCGAAACGTTGTACGTGCGACTAAACGAGTCTCCCAAAACGAGCACGCACAATCCACCGTGGCGTAACGTGAGCCGCCAGCGCGCCAGACACGATCGGATTACCTCAAGGAAGACAGCTTCCGACGGCGAGATGATCCCATCAAGGTCTTGCCAATCCGCTGTCCCGAGAAACCACAACCTGAGGCGATTATCGCGTCCATAGTCCAATTGTCTCATGTAAGGTGGGCTGGTAATGATGGCATCCACTTGTTCCGGAGGAATGTACGTTGAAGCATTGTCCTGAGAACATCCGCGCCGCAACCCGAAATCCAATTCTGGGATCCGCTTCAAGGCGCGGAAAACCTTTTTCTCAAGCCGCTGTCTCACGCTGCGGTACTCGTAGAGTTTTGGGTATCGGCTGCGCGGAAATCGTTTGGTCCGCAAGTAGGGGACCGTGTGACTGCTCGGATAGGAAAGAAAGCCGGGCCTTTGATGATGAAGAATGCCCATCAAGCAAGAAAGCAGAAAGAAGAACTGCCTCTCTTGAAGCACCCTAGCCCAAGCGATTGTTTCCCTCAACGTCTCGGGGTGGAAAAAACGCCGCACGGTCTGCGGCACCCTTCTGAGGTCAACCGCGTTAGCCGTTTCCTCCACCTCCATCGAAATGGACGCAATCTGCCTCATTGCATCCTCAATAGAAACGCAGGGGAACAACTTGGCACGCGTTAGGGTGACCGCGTAAGGATTTAGGTCCGTGGCAATGACGCGTCGCCCCAATCTCCACGCTTCGAGTGCCACTGTGCCGGAGCCGCAGAATGGGTCGTAGATTAGCTCGCCATCCTTCGAATACGCCAAAATCAAAGCGCTCGCCATAGACGACTTTATCTTGCCGATGTAAGGGGCAAGTTGGTGAAGCGTCGATTCTGCCTTGAGTGCACTACCCCTCCACGCCGCTGTTATGCCAGACTGGTATGTCGCGGTAGCCAAGTCGGCCCTCCATAAGATGTCAGTCGAATTTCCCCACTACTATAAATGCCGGAAGCCAAAATGTCGAGTGTGGAAAACGGCCCCGGTGCCCTTCCATTTAGTCGGCTTCGTCGACAACCTGGGACAGCAAAAGAAAAGATTGCAAAACGACGACTTGAAAACTATCGTCATCACCAAGGGCACGGAGGTTTAAATTGAAGATTGCAGTCTACCCCGGCAGTTTCGATCCCATCACCAATGGTCATCTCGACATTGTTCGTCGTGCTGGCCAGATGTTTGACCGCGTGATTGTTGCGGTGGCAGTCAACACGGAAAAACAACCCCTGTTTAGCGTGGACGAACGTTGGCGGTTGGCCACCGATGCCGTCAAGGGACTGCGAAACGTGTCGGTGGATGAATTTGAGGGATTACTCATCCAATATGCCCGGCGCAAACGGGCGACCGCGGTGGTTCGCGGGTTGCGGGCGGTTTCGGACTTCGAGTTCGAGTTCCAGTTGGCGCTGATGAACCGGAAACTGGATTCCAGCATCGAAACCATCTTTCTGATGACGAAGGACGAATACACGTTTATCAGTTCCCGTCTGGTCAAGGAGATCGGCGAACTGGGTGGGAATGTGAGCGGTTTTGTGCCGCGCGGTGTCGAACGTGCGATGAAACGCAAGTTTGGCTCCCGGTAGTCGGATCCAAGGATCCGGTCGCCGGGGCGAAAGGGGCATCATGATAATCAACGTAAAACGCATTCCACCCGACGGGGAGACGTTGTCCGGTAGCGACCCTTCCTCGATCATGGATCTGGAAGAACCTGATGCCCGATTCGAACACGATGTGGAGTACGAATTAGCGGCGCAACTCCAAGGGAATGCGCTGCTTGTCACAGGTCGGTTGCGCACCCCGGCGACCCTGCGATGCAGCCGCTGCCTGCGCGTATTCGATTTGCCCGTGCGCGTGGACCAGTTTGTGTTTCACCAGGAACTCCATGGCGAGGACTTCGTGGACTTGACGGCCAATATGCGTGAAGATATTATCCTCGAGCTTCCACAACGGGCGCTGTGTGCCGAGGATTGCAAGGGATTATGCCCGCATTGTGGGAAGGATTGGAATAAGGGCTCGTGCCGATGCAAACCGTCGGAGGGCGATTTGCGGTGGCACGCGTTGGATAACTTGAAACTGAAATTGAAGTAACGGAGAGTGTTTTCATGGGCGTCCCGAAACGAAGAATGTCAAAGATGCGCCTGCGCACCCGCAAGGCGGCGAATCGTCCGAAATCGCCACCGCAATTATCGGTGTGTTCCCAATGCGGCGCGCGGGTGCGGCCCCACCGCGTGTGTCCGTCCTGCGGCTATTACAGGGGTCGCCAGGTCGTATCGGTAACCACGGGTTAGTTTTCCCGCATGAAACTCGCCATCGATGCGATGGGTGGGGACTTTGCCCCCCAGAACATCGTCGCTGGGGCCGTGGAAGCACTCCACGACAACAGCCACATTGACCGCCTGTACCTGGTTGGCGACAAGTCGCGTATCGAAGGCGAATTGCGTAAGCTGGGTGTTTCCGACAATCGCATCGAGATCGCTCACGCGAGCGAGGTCATCGAAATGAATGATCCGCCGGTGCAAGCCGTGCGGCGCAAGAAGGACAGCTCGATGAACCGCGCCATCGACCTCGTCAAGCGCGGAGATGCGGACGCCATCGTTTCCGCCGGGAATACCGGGGCGCTCCTCACGGCATCGCAGGTCAAACTGCGCACGCTCGATGGCGTCGATCGCGCCGGGCTGGCCGTGCTACTGCCCGCGCCCCAGAACGTGTTCGTGCTGATGGATGCGGGCGCCAATCTCGAACCCGCTCCTTCAAATCTCGTCCAGTACGCCATCATGGGCAGCATGTTTTCAAAGCAAATTCTCGGTTATGAACGGCCGCGGGTGGCGGTGCTGTCCATCGGCACCGAGGACATCAAGGGAAACGAGCTGACGCTGGAAGCGCATCGCCTGCTGAAACAGACCAACCTGAATTTCGTCGGCAACATTGACGGCCACGACTTGTTTTCCAATCATGCCGATGTGATCGTGACCGACGCGTTCGTCGGCAACGCAGTATTGAAAGCCTGCGAGAGCACGGCGCGATTGGTCGCCCGCTGGCTGAAGGACGAAATCAGCAAGAATCCATTCCGCATGTTGGGCGGCCTGCTCGCCTCGGGCGCTTTCCGGGCACTGAAACGCAAGGCGGACCCCGATGAATATGGCGGAGCCGTGTTGTTGGGCATCAACGGTATCTGCATCAAGGCGCACGGGGCCAGTTCGCCGAAGGCGGTCAAAAATGCCATTCGTGTGGCCACCGAGTTTGTCGAGTCCAGATTCAACGAGCACATGGTCGAGGAAATCAGGAAGTTCCATGACAAAGTCCAGCAAAACTCATTTGCGCAATCCCAGGTCGAAGCAGCACCTTAGGCCCGTGCACATCGTCGGCACGGGTTCCTACGTGCCGGATCGCGTGCTCACGAACGCCGACCTGGAAAAGCTGGTCGATACCACCGACGAGTGGATCACGTCGCGCTCGGGCATCAAGGAGCGGCGCATCGCGCCCGATTGGATGTGCACGTCCGACATGGCCGTCGAGGCCGCCCGCCGCGCGATGGAACAGGCCAACGTGCGCGAGGACGAGATCGATCTGATCATTTGCGCGACGATCACGCCCGACATGCCCTTTCCCGCAACGGCGTGTCTCATTCAGCAAAAGCTCGGCGCAAAGCGCGCCGCTGCCTTCGACATGGAGGCGGCCTGCTCCGGATTCGTGTACGGACTCGAAATCGGTCAACAATTCATTACATCAGGGACGTACAACACGGTGCTGGTCATCGGCGCGGAAAAATTGTCGACGATTATCGACTGGCAGGACCGCAGTACGTGCGTCCTGTTTGGCGACGGCTCGGGCGCAGCGATTCTGCGCAGCCGCGGCGAGGAACATGGACACGGGATATTAACAACGTGCATGGGCGCGGACGGTTCGCAGGCGGACATTCTTCTGATGCCAGCGGGTGGGGCGCGCTATCCGGCTTCCAAGGAGTCGGTAAGCGCGGGAATGCATCATTTGAAGATGGCCGGCAAAGAGGTGTTCAAAAACGCCGTCATCGCCATGCAGACGGCCGCGGAAGAGGCGCTCCGGCGGTGCAACCTGACCATCAACGACATCAAGTGCGTGATTCCGCACCAGGCCAATATCCGCATTTTGGAAGCGCTCGCCGAGCGTCTCGGCGCGCCCATGGACAAGGTGTACGTGAACCTCCATCGCTACGGCAATGTATCCGCCGCATCCGTCGCCATTGCCCTCGATGAGGCGGCCCGTGAAGGCCGGTTCCAGCACGGCGACCTGATTCTGTTGGTCGTGTTCGGCAGCGGTCTGACCTGGGCTTCCTGTGTCATCCAGTGGTGACTCAGGCGGCCCTTCGTTGACAGGGCGGTGGGCTGGTGCTAGATTGTGGGACGACCTTGGTGAGAAACGATGGGTGCAACCAGAAGAGATATTTCCGGGGTGTTTGATGCGGAGCTGAAAGGTAAACGCTCGCGCAAGGCCGGCGTTCTCGGCAAGGTGTTTGATCTAAGTCCCAAGGGCATCACGTTTTTGACCGACACGTTCATGCCCGAGTGGATGGAAGTTGGCGTGGAGATGCGCTTGCCCCAGTCGGGAGCGCGCAGGGATCAGCGGTTGGATATTGGGTGTCGCGGCGTGGTCGTGCAATGCGCGCGACGCGGCCAGGGCAAGGGCTTCGAAGTGGTGCTCATGTTCCTTGACCTGCCGAAGCGGGCGCAAGCCCAGCTCAGTGTCGCTCCCTCCGCCGTCGCTCCCTCCAGCATCTCGATCTCACGCTAACTCTTATGGAATACCAGGAATACCTTCACGGCCTCTTGAAATTCGCCGTCGAGCAGGGCGCCTCCGACGTTCACGTGAAGCCCGAACACCACGCCACGATCCGTATCTCGGGCGAGTTATTTCCTGTGCAGGTTGATCCCTTGACAAAGGATCAGGTTGCGGAAATCGTCAAGATCATGCTTCCGAAACACCTCGAGTCCCGCTTGGAGCGCGAGAAAGAGGCGGATTTTTCGTACATCGACCCGAAGCTGGGCCGGTTTCGCGTCAACGTCTTTTTTCAGCGCGGCCTGCTGAGCTTTGCGATGCGCTACGTGAAGACGAAGGTCCCTTCGTTCAAAGAACTGAATCTCCCCGAGCAATTGGGGGGTATCGCGAAAGCCGAGCGCGGGATCATCCTCGTCACGGGGCCGACAGGCTGCGGCAAATCCAGCACACTGGCCTCGATGGTCCAGTACATCAACGAGAATGAGAAGTGCCACATCATCACGCTGGAAGACCCGATCGAATACATTTTCCAAGACAAACAATCGGTCATCGAACAGCGCGAAGTCGGGCTGGACACGCTGAGTTTCGAGAGGGCGCTGGTCCACGTCATGCGCCAGGACCCCGATGTCATCATGGTCGGCGAGATGCGCGACAGCCAATCGTTCATGGCCGCACTGGCGGCGGCGGACACCGGCCACCTCGTCATTACCACGCTCCATACGACGACGGCGTACTCGGCAATCGGCCGCACGCTCGATTTCTTCCCGGCGCACGAGCGGGACCAGATCCGCCGCCAGATCGCCTCCAACCTGCGCGCGGTTATTTGTCAGCGGCTTGTCCCGTCCATTGCCGGCAGCGTCGTCCCCGCGGTCGAAATCATGCTCAATTCGCCGACCGTCCGAAAGTTCATCGAGCAGAACCTGCTCGACAAGCTCGCCGCGGCGATCGAGACCGCCACGGACGAAGGCATGCAGACCTTCAATCAGGCCCTCTTCAAACTGGTCAAGGCCAAGGCAATCACGGAAGAGGAAGCCCTCCTCAAGGCCACCAATCCCGAAGCCCTCAAGATGAACTTCCGCGGCATCTTCCTCGACGAATCCCGCCGCATCCTCGCCAACGCCTGACGGCTCCCACGTCTGTTGGCCCGCGACGGAACTGCCCCCACTCGGTTGCACAGTTCGCGGTCTGAATTCGCCAAGCGTCCGCAATATCTTCCACAATTTCCCAGATCGTCCCATCAGGCACGAGTAGCTCGTAGACGCGATCTCGTCAAAACACTCCATCTCAAATCCTCGGTTCAGCTATCCCAGCTTTCCGGGCGCGGCCCCGTCTCACCCGCCGTTGAAATTCGCCATGCGCCTGCTATACTCCACGCTATTCGCGGGTTTACTCCGAACACTTTCGGGGCGAGGACGAGTTCATGGACGACACAATCGCAGCCATTTCCACTCCCATTGGCGAGGGGGGTATCGCCATTATTCGTGTCTCCGGTCCGCGCGCGTTTGACGTTGCGGACCGGATTTTTCGTTCGCGTCGCGGCAAGCCATCCGCATTCCCGACGCACACACTGCATTTCGGAACGGTCGGCAACGACGGCGAAATCTTCGACCAAGTGATGTTGGCCGTCATGCGCGCGCCGCGCACCTATACGAAGGAAGATACCGTCGAGATCAATTGTCACGGCGGAGTGTTGACCGCCCGAAAGGTCCTCGCACTTTGCCTCGAAAGCGGCGCGCGGCTGGCCGAGCCGGGCGAATTCACCAAACGCGCCTTTCTCAACGGCCGACTCGACCTCACCCAGGCCGAAGCCGTGATGGATTTGATCCGGGCCAAATCTGACCGCGCTCATACAGCTGCGATTCACGAACTCGAAGGGCATCTCTCGGCCAAAATCAACGCGGCCCGGGATAAACTCTTGACAATTCTTGCCCACATCGAAGCACACATTGATTTTCCAGACGACGATATCGGCACGGAAGTCCGTGAAGACTTGGTTCGCAGCACGGAGGAGGTCATCAGCTTCGTCCAATCCCTCCTGGCGACCGCCCGCGAAGGCAGGATTTTACGAGACGGCATTTCCGTGGCGATTGTCGGCAGGCCCAACGTCGGTAAATCGAGCCTCCTTAACGCCCTCGTCGGGAGAGATCGTTCCATTGTCACACCGGTCCCTGGAACCACTCGCGACACCATCGATGAGACGGTTAGCATCAGCGGCATTCCGTTTCGCTTTACAGACACGGCTGGAATCCGCCAGACCCGCGGGACGGCTGAAGCACATGGCGTAAATCGCAGTCATAAGGCATTGGCGTCAAGTGAGATAATACTACATGCGTGCGACCTGTCTCGACCATTTTCACCCGGCGACGCTAGCATCATATCCTCCTGCCGAAACAGACGAAGCATCCTCGTCTTGAACAAAGCCGATTTGAAGGTGCGGTTCCATCTCCCGCCGTCGCTCCAAAACAAGCTGGACTGCATTCGCTTGTCCGCCACGCAGGGCACCGGCCTTGACGTACTCCGTAGCAAATTGGTTGAAATGGCGTACTCTGGCACTGTCGGTACCGCACATGTAGATGTCGCCATTAACGAGCGGCACAGGACTTCACTGGCGTCAGCCAATAAATACTTGACAGAATCGCTACATTATTTTCGTGAGTCGGAGCCATTGGAGATCGTCTCTCAGCAGTTGCGCAGGAGCTTGGACTGCCTTTGTGAAGTGATCGGCAAGACTAGCACGGACGATATACTCGAGCGGATCTTCGCGACCTTTTGTATCGGCAAATGAGCAACACGTTCACATATCCAAGCCGATACGATGTCATCGTGATTGGAGCCGGTCATGCGGGGACCGAGGCCGCATTAGCGAGCGCGCGCATGGGTTGCCAGACGCTTCTGCTGACAACCAACCTCGATACCATCGGCCAGATGTCCTGCAATCCGGCCATCGGCGGACTGGCTAAGGGCCATCTTGCCAGGGAGATAGACGCCCTAGGCGGAGAGATGGGAATTAACACGGATCAGACGGGTATTCAGTTCCGAATGCTCAACATGAAGAAAGGCCCGTCCGTCTGGGCTCCCAGGGCTCAGTGCGATAAGAAAGCTTACCAGTTCCGCCTGAAATGGGTCGTCGAGCAGCAGTCAAATCTAGATGTAAAACAGGCGATGATCGACGATTTGGTGGTTGAAGCCGACAAGGTGTGTGGCGTCGTCACCAAGATGGGGGTCCGATACGACTGTGGTGCCGTCATTGTCACGACAGGGACATTCCTACGGGGCCTCATTCATATCGGAGAGTCAAGGATGGAGGCTGGGCGGGCGGGCGAGCCGGCAGCATATTCGCTATCTGACAGCCTGAGGCGGCTTGGATTCGAGCTTGGCCGACTGAAGACGGGTACGCCACCGCGATTGAACCGACGATCAATTGACTTCTCCAAAATGGATATTCAACCTGGAGATGACCCGGTGCCATTCTTCTCGTACCGCACCCCGCGAACGTTCCACGTGGAACAATTGCCGTGCTATCTGACATACACCACCGACAGAACGCGTGAAGTCATTCAGGCAAATCTCCACCGCTCGCCGATGTATTCCGGCCAGATCCGCGGCGTCGGACCTCGTTACTGCCCATCGATCGAGGATAAGATCGTGAAATTTGCCGAAAAACCGCGCCATCAAATCTTCCTGGAACCTGAGGGCCGTGCGACCGATGAGTTTTATGTGAACGGCGCGTCCACGAGCCTGCCCGAGGACGTTCAACTTCAAATGATCCATACGATCACCGGCCTTGAGAACGCCCAGATCGTGCGCCCCGCATACGCCGTTGAATACGACTATAGTCTTCCACACCAGCTCCATCCGACCATGGAAACCAAGCGGATTGAGAACCTCTACTTCGCCGGCCAAATCAACGGCACGTCCGGGTATGAGGAAGCCGGGGCCCAAGGCCTCGTCGCTGGTATAAATGCTGCCCTGAATGCAAAGGGGCTGCAATCGCTAATACTCACGCGCGCAGATAGTTACATCGGCGTATTGATCGACGATCTCATTACCAAAAGCACTGATGAACCATATCGCATGTTCACATCGCGCGCGGAATACCGTCTTCTGCTTCGGCAGGACAATGCTGACATGCGGCTCACACCCATTGGCCGCCAAGTTGGTTTGGTTGACGATAATCATTGGCAGCTGTTCCAGAAGAAGCAGCTATCCATCAATGCCGAGATGGACCGACTTCGCACTACACGCAATGGGTCGAACACTTATTTGGAGATTCTACGTCGACCAGAAATCACCTATGCGTCATTGCCTATTGCCGATCGAACTCTCCGCGACGACGTCACCCAGGAAGTTGAAATCCAGATCAAGTACGAAGGCTACATCGCCCGCGATCTCGAACAGATTGCCCGCTTCAGAAAGCTTGAAGACAAACGCCTCCCGATTTGCATGGACTACGAGAAGATTTCAGCACTGCGATTTGAGTCCCGCCAAAAGTTGACCCGCTTCCGCCCGGACTCCATCGGCCAAGCCTCACGCCTTTCGGGAGTCACCCCTGCAGATATCGCCATCCTACTCGTTTGGCTTAAACGATCTGGCAACCCCTAACACTTGACGTTCTTCGCTAACATGACAGCTATACTTGTCAATGATTAACCTGTAAAATCCACCCCACAAATCATCTGCATCATGCTTGCCAGCAGATGCTTCTGTCTGATACTAAACGCGAACACAGCAAGTTTCCTGCGTCGCCTACCGACCTCCTTAAACGCCGCAACGGCATCCAGCAAATGGTTGATCTCATCTGCTGTCAACTCTTGGATCCGGAGCATGTCTTTGCGTCCATGTCGTCCATGGATCGACCCGACCTTCGACGCCCGGGCGCTCAGGACACAAAAAAACCGTTCACCTCACAGAGGCAAACGGCTATCTCAAATTGATTCGGGATTATGCACTTGACAAAGGCTGAGACATTTTTAGGCCATTTTCCGCACTGGTGCGGTCTCCTCGAATAAATCTACCCCAAGTCTCTCCCTCGCTACGGAAGCAAAGGTCTTGTTCTTTTCAAATCCCAAGTAGCATCTGCCGGTATTTCGGGCCGCGAGTAGAGTGCTTCCGCTTCCGCAGAACGGGTCGAGCACCAGTTGGCCGTGTTTCGTAGTCAATTCAATCAAGGCTTGCATCAGCCTTACCGGCTTCTGAGTGCGGTGGAATCCAGTCTCTCCCGGTGCGAACCCGCATCGAATCACATTGTCGGGACTGCCAGCATATTTTACGAAGGCATCTTCATTCAACGCGCCTATCGCTTCCGTCAAGATATTGTCAGCGATAGTGCCGCCGATTTTGTAGGGTTTCACAAGCCAAAGAATCGGCTCAAAGGTGGGGCGCAGATTGCCGACTCTCCAGCCCGCCCACTTCTTTGCCTTGTCCAAGTCACCTCGCCTTTCAAAGACGACGCTCACGCGCTGTGCGCGATGGGGCGCTCTTTCCCTAAGCCACGCGAGCGTGTCCTTGTAGCTAAACCCGGCATCTTCCATCGCGGTCACGCAGCGATGCCCCAAACGTCGGCCTGCAAACACGATTGCGGAGCCGCCGGGTTTCAGAACCCTGAACCACTCACCAGCCCATTGTGAACACCAGTTGTAGTATTCAACCGGAATTGCCCTATCAGCCTGCGACCATCCGTTAATCGGCTTCCCGCGACTTTTGAAGATTGCACCCGCCTTCTGTTGCGCCGGACTTGTGCCAAGCAAAGCGGAGTTGGTGTTTTCGTGAATCACATCCCAATCGGCAACGGCGATGCCATAAGGAATGTCGGATAGTATCAAGTGGACAGAACGCTCCGGCATCGACTTGACCGCTTCGATGCTGTCCGCCTCGATAATTCTGTTGGTTTCGTAATTCATATCAGGCTCAAAATCCCGCTGTCCTCGACCGATTTTACTTTGGCAATTTTGTTCTCGATGTTCGCCTCGCGTATCAGTTCCCGGATTGCATCCTCCTTGGACATTCGCAATATCCTGTCATGCTCTTGGTCTAAAAATCGCAGTGCTTCTTCTTTCGCAATAGAGATTGAGTCCAAAGCCGCCTGTTTTTCATACTTCCAAAGAGGTGGGATAGCTGGCGAAAAGTCGAGGACGGTTTGATTCAATGGACGCCAGTAAGCTGAGGCATCTTTGGTGGGATTAAGGGTCTCGATGACCTTAAAAACGGATTGGAGCAACCGCTGTGCCTCTTCAGTCCCTTGGGTTTCCGAGAACTCCAACAGGACGCACAGATGCGAATAGGTAAAGATGCAGACGTGAAGTGCGGCGGCTTGCTGATAAATCTGACTGCTCTTCGCGGGCAACTGATATATCGGACATACCAGCATCGAGTGGTTTCACAGCCATCCCATAGGGTTTTGAAAAAAGCTGGAATGTCTCGTGTAGCCCTGCCACACGGCAGGGATGAAAAAGCACAACAAGAACATTCCAGCCGCCGCAAAATTGAACCTCCTGCGGCAGATTTGCAACTTCATTCCTGACTTCCTGGTACCCAAGCTGGCGCGGGCTACCGGGGTCCAAGACAAAGCCCGCACCTTCAGCCCCTGGAGTCATCTGGTCGCCCTGATGTATGCCCAACTCACTCACAGCATCGGCCTCAACGATGTCTGCGACGCGCTGGGTTTGCACTCGGGGCCACTGTCCAGTCTGCGTGGGGCCACCCCGCCCAACCGCAATACTCTCTCCCACGCCAACAAGGTGCGCCCGGCACAAATGGCCGAGCAACTCTTCTGGTCGGTGTTGGAACATTTGGGCAACCAGTCTCCGGGCTTCGTCAGCGGTCGGGCGGGCCAGCGGTTTGCCCGGAAGTTCAAGCGCACGATTCATCTGGTGGATTCAACCACCATCCCCTTGATCGCCTCGTGCCTGGATTGGGCCAAGCATCGCCGACGCAAGGCCGCCGCCAAGTGTCATCTGCGATTGGACCTGCAAAGTTTCCTGCCGCTCTTTGCCATCGTGGACACCGCCCGGCACAACGACGCCAAACGGGCACGGGAACTGTGTGCGGGCGTCAAAGCGGGTGAAATCGTCATATTTGACAAGGCGTACGTGGACTTCGAGCATCTGGCCGACCTGTCCATGCGCGAGGTGTTTTGGGTCACCCGCGCCAAGGAGAACTTGAGTTTCCTGGTGGTGCGGTGTTTTCAGCACGGTGCGGCGGGCAAAATCCTGCGCGATGACTTGATCCAACTACAAACGCCCACCACCTTGGCCGACTACCCGGTGGAGCTGCGGCGGATTATCGCGCTCGTCGAGGTGGACGGTCGGGAAGTGGAAATGGAATTCCTGACCAACAACCTGGAATGGAGCGCCACCAGCATTGTCGAGTTGTATCGCTGCCGTTGGCAGATCGAAGTGTTCTTCAAGCAGATCAAGCAGACGTTGCAATTGGCCGATTTCCTCGGCACCAGCGCCAACGCCGTGCGCTGGCAGGTGTGGACCGCGCTGCTGGTCTATCTACTCCTGCGCTATCTGGCCTTTCTGGCGGATTGGAGCCACAGCTTCAGCCGCCTCTTCACCTTGATCCGCGCCGCCCTGTGGAAAAAATGGGATGTGCTGAGTTTACTGCGCTGCTATGGGACAGCCAACGGTCACTTCCGCTACCTGGCCCAGCCAGAACAAGCCTATCTGCCGGGTTTGAGATAGATCTATGGGACAGCCCAGCAAACGAACCCTAATTGTTGAACGCCGCGCCATGTGAATTAAACCCAAAAGTCTTAACGCGTCAGACCGGCCAACACCTCAAATGTCGAGGGAAATCATCCCATTTGCCTAAATTCCACACCTTGTGTGACGCGTGTGCACAAAATTCTCACTTTTTTGCTGGACACGTTTTGGAGGCCCGGCCGTCTCCGTGGCCGGAAGTGAACTGCCCACGCGTGAAATCCTACAAGCCAGGCCGGTGGCGGAGCCAGCACGGTCAAGGAGCGCCAGCGGTGGAGCGCAGCGGAGCGAGAACACCTTGACGGTGCGTAGCGAGCCGTACAATCCCCTGGCGTTGCTTCACGCGCACCCCATGATCGATGCAGTCGAATCATTCGACCAGAGGTAACACGAAGGCATCACGCGCGCGTGTAGCTGCTACACCGGATAAGCTCCGACGCGTGTGCACCGCATTGACGCGCATTCTGGCAGATTTCGATTTTCTGGCTGTCGGTGGCAAGCGGCGCACAGCCACGGACAGCATCGCGCGACTGCGAGCCCTCCGAGCGAAGCAGGCGCGTTACGGGCATGTCGCTTGCCGATTCAGCAATGCGCCATGACGGGAACGGGCCTGCAAGCAATGGACCGGCGAATCAGCGGCGAAGTTTGCGGCGCGGCTGCGTGCAACGTACCGTCAGCCATTCGACTTTTCTTCCGACAGCCGAGCGATGTTCGCTCGTCAGTCCGTGATGCGGTCATGCGCTGTCCACCACGCTACCAGACCGGCATCCGCCGAGCAATTTCGTCACCGCACTCAGGCGGGGTAAGTGTCATAGCCCAAATTTGGATTCTTCCGCCGCACAAAGCCCGCCTCAATTCACCCCTTTGACAAGGCGGAAGACAGCCTTTACACCGCGACATTCGCGCTAGAGTGCAGACCCATGGACCTTCCCGGTCGCCAGCGTGTCGGTTCACCCTGTTCAACTCCGTGACGACGTTGCGCGTCCAGCCGCCCCGGCAAATTACCTGTTACACTGCGAGTATTTTCTGCGTACGACAGCGTTACAACCGCGATACTGCTGCGTTACACTTGGCGAACAAGCACGAACCACCGCTGCAACATTCGCTTTCCAGTCATGCAACAGGATGTGGAACATTGCTGAGCGAAGAATCTTCCAGCGACTTAACACGCGCTTTACGATGAATGATCCAGCGCAGTGTCAATTGATTTGCCAAAACTTCTAAGCTTGGCTTAGAGGTCACGCGTCTCCTGTAAAATGCGCTAATCTGGCGCACGAATGGCACCTGCCGCGTGAACAATCTCACGGGTCCACAGTGACTCGCCGATGTACATGATGTGACCGCAGGGAATCCGACTGTCGTCCGCAGTCTGTATGCGCATGTGTCCTGAATGTCTCACCAACGCTTACGCACAGTCCACGCAGAGTGCACAAACGTGCCACGCACACGATCACACTTCGGCCACGCAATGTACACACGTTGGCCACGCATTGGCCGTCGGACGGCATCGCATTGGATTCCCAATTTCCGGGCACCCGCCGCTCAACCAAATGGGCACAGAATGAGCACCGGGAAGCCCCCCCCTATGCGGTTGGGTTACAGATCGGACGCCCCACTCCTAATCCAGAAGTTAGGTTCATTGCGCACAAAAGCCGATTGCCTGCCGACTGCTTGAAATCTGTTGAAGGGCGTTGAACTAAACCCGGCTCACGCCGGGTAGCAAAGCACGCGCCCTGAAAGGAGGAAAAGGCGATAGTCACGGGCGGGCGCGAGGGACAAACTGGGTTCCGAACGGAAGGGCTGATTGCTCTGACGAGTAATCCATCGGTTTGGACCGATGTGGAACCCACCCTTCCCGCAAGGAGCCATGACAGCCCTTCGCCAACGCTTCATTGAAGACCTCAAACTCCACAGCCTGTCCGCTTCGACGCAGCGGGTCTACGTTTCTGCCGTCCGGCGGCTGGCCGCGCATTACCATCGTTCTCCCGATCAGATCGGTCAGGAGGAACTGCGAGAGTATTTTCTCTATCTGACCTACCGCCGCAGGCGGTCGCCCTCCAGCATTCGGGGCACCCTCGGCGGGCTGAGGTTCTTTTACGAAAAGACGCTGCAGCGTAACTGGCCGGTCTTTACGGTGGTGCGTCCGCCGTATCAGAAGAAGCTGCCCGTGGTTCTGACCCGCGAGGAAGTGCAGCAATTTCTGGACGCGCTGCCCGAGCCGGTGTATCTGGCCTATTTCACCACCGTGTATGCCTGCGGCTTGCGTCAGAGTGAAGCGGCGCAGTTGACGGTGGAGGACGTGGACGGCCAACGCCACCTGCTGCGGGTCAATGGCAAAGGCAGCAAGCAACGGTATGTCCCGCTGCCCGACCTGGTGTTGCAACGGTTGCGCCGGTTCTGGAAGACCCACCGTTCCCAGCCGTGGCTGTTTCCGTCCCCGTCGTGTTGGGCCGGCCAGCGCCCGCTCCAGCGGGACCAGATCCGCCACGCCTGCCAGAGCGCCCGGATGACCGCCGGGATTCGCAAGCCCGTCACCGTCCACACGCTGCGCCACTCGTACGCCACGCATCTGCTCGAAGCCGGCGTCAACCTGCGCATCATTCAGATTCTGCTGGGACACTCGTCGTGCAGCACCACGGCGATTTACACGCATCTGACCGAACCAGCGGCGGCCCAACTGCAGCAAACGCTCAACCAGCTCATGCGAGATTTGTAAGCCGCGACCATGCTGGAAGTGGCGGAGATTCTCCGCCGATGCGTTGCGGCCTACCGCGCCCGCCATGCGCTGTTGCCCAGTCAGGCGCGCGCCCTGCAGGACATCCAACAGTGCCGCACCGCCTTTTTCGGCGGTCACGTGGCGCAGTGCGACCACTGCGGACACCGGCGCTATGCCTATCACTCCTGTCGCAATCGGCACTGTCCCAAGTGCCACGGTCAACAGACCCGTCGCTGGCTCGAACAACACGGCCAACGCATGCTGCCCGTGCCCCATTATCTACTGACCTTCACGCTGCCGTCCGAACTGCGCTCTCTCTGCCAGGCGCATCCCAAGCCGCTCTACGGGCTGCTCCTCAAATCTGCCGCTTCGTCGTTGCTCAAACTGACGCGCGATCCGCGCTACCTGGGTGCACAACCCGCCATCCTGGCCGTGCTGCACACCTGGACCCGCGCCCTGCTGTATCATCCCCATGCCCATCTGCTGGTCAGCGCGGGAGGACTGGACGGCGAGCGTTGGGTGGTGCCAAAGAATCCTGCCTTCCTGGTGCCGGTGCGCGCGCTGTCGGTCATCTTCCGGGCCAAGATGCGCGAGGGTCTGCGCCGCGCCGGGCTGCTCGACCAGGTGCCCTCTCGGGTCTGGCGCAGCGCGTGGGTCGTGCACTGCCAGCCGGCGGGCAGCGGCCGCAAGGTGCTCGAATATCTGGCCCGTTACGTGTTTCGCGTGGCCATTACCAACAGTCGTCTGGAAGCCTTCGATCAGGATCAGGTGACCTTCCGTTACCGCGACAACCGCACCCAACAGATGCGTCGCGTCACGCTCCCGGCTCTGGAATTCATCGGACGCTTCCTCCGACACACCCTGCCCAAGGGCTTTGCCAAGGTGCGCGCCTACGGTCTGGCCAGCGCATCCCGCCGAACGGCGTGTGAGCGACTCCGCCGGATGCTGGCCGGACAAACGGACGTGGTCACGCCAGCCAGCACGCCCGCACCCCGTCCTCCGGCGACACCTTCCGCGGATTCCAACACCCTCTGTCCGCACTGCCGCATCGGACATTGGGTCGTGCGCGAGATTCTGCGGCCTCAACGTCGCTTTCCACCATGACGCCTCGGCCAATTCTCAACCGGCGGCTGGATGGCCGCGCCCGCAGTTTCACTCCGTGCGCCGGCTCGCTCCGGCTTTGCCATCCGCGCACCATCCGACGCTTCCGACATTCGCTCCCGACCCTTTCTCCCCAACGAATCCCCTCGTCCCCCCACCGCCTAATGGCCCGCTCGTCCTTCCAGAGGCAGCCCGGCGGCTGACGCCAGCCCGACTGGGCCATCCCATTTCCAAGGCCCGTTCTACGTTCGACCGCCGGGTTTACTTCAACAAGACCTTTTGCGCTCCGCGCGCAAAAAGTCTTAATTCATTGACACAGTCAACACCGATCAATCCAATCCAACACGAAGGAACTAGCCGTATGTATTTTACGCGCGCTTGCGTTTGAGGAAGGCGATGAGGGAGAGGGCGCCGAGTGCAGCCAGCAGAAGGGGCGAAGGCTCGGGAATGTCGTCGACGATGCCCGCCGGGTCGCCGAATCCCGAAGCGAACACGGACATGTCTCCTTCGGGATCAAATTCCAAAATACTGCCGGTACTTCTACGGTTGGCTACATATAGGTTGCCGCTACTATCGAAGGTAAGCGCGATAGGCTCGAACAACGCGTTGGTACTTGAAAAGAGTGAGCCAGCTCCGCTCGGGTTAAATTTCTCGATGGTGTTGTTACCGTAATTCGCTACGTAGAGATTATCCTTGCTGTCAAAGGCAAGGCCACCAGGGTTGTTCAATCCCGTCGACGCGAAGACCGAGCTAACTCCATTTGAATTAAATTTCAGGATCGTGTCATTATAATTTGCGACGTAAAGATTACCGTTGCTATCGAAGGCAAGACCTTCGGGGATGTCCAGATCCGGAACTGGGCGTAGCGAAAGTTGTCCCAACCCCATTTGTATTGAATTCCTCTATCGTGTTGTTGGCAGCATTCGCAACATATAGATTTCCGTTTCTGTCGAAGGCGAGGTCAGTGGGGTAGTCCAACCCCGAGCTGGCAAAGACCGATCCAGCACCGTTCGGGTCAAACTCTTCAATGGTGTTATTGCCGGAATTCGCGACATACAGGTTCTGGGCAGCATCGAACGCGAGGCCTCCTGGGAGGTTCAGCCCCGAGCTTGTGAAGAGCGATTCGGTCCCGCTTGAATCAAATTTAAGAATGACGCCTACCGATACATAGAGGTTATCAGCCCGGGCGGTAGGAGTGTTACAGCACAAACCGAGGAGCACTATAGGCAAGAGTTTCGCTGCTTTTCCCTTCATATAGACCCGACCTCTGGCAGCGAGTATATAGTGGTTGGATAGCGGAAGGCAAGGAGAATAAGGTTTAGTGCCCACAATGGTGACCTTTCTCAGTGTTGATAGGCTCCGATGTCCCATCCGCCATTGGTGCTGCCAACGAGCCCGGGCAGATTCAGGCTGCTCAGGTTGGCTCCCGCGCCGATGCAGGGAGAGCCGCTGGAGAGATGATAATTGTTACCCGCGCTGTTGGTCGTGCACCCGAAGGCCACGCTCGCGAAGGCCGGGTTGGTGACGATTCCGTTGGCCTCCATGCCGAGGCTCTGGATCTCCGCGAACCCGCCCTGGTAATTGCAAAACGAGTTCGTCGACCAGCAGAACCAATCGCTCAACTCCGTCGGCGGGATCCGGTAGTCGTCGTAGTTGACCGTCCAGTAATTCGTGGCACCCGGGTTGGCCACGTAGCCGATCTTGAACGGGAAGTCCTGCCCGGTCCCGTTGTAGAAGTCGTAGACAATGTTGTTCCGCACATCCAGCACGCCGCCTGCGGGCCACGTGTTTGTCGGCAACAGATTCCCGCCGCCGCATCCCCACGTGAACGCCGAGCACTGTGCGTTCGCACCCGGCGCGTTGGTGGAATTGACGATGAGCGTGTTGTTCAGAAAACCGGATTCGGAATGGTGAGTTCGTCTCGATGGACACCGAGAACAATATCCCGCCGTTGTTTGGGTCGCCGAAGTTCGGACAATCAAACAGATTCACACGCGTCACACAAGGTGTGGAATTTAGGCAAATGGGATGATTTCCCTCGACATTTGAGGTGTTGGCCGGTCTGACGCGTTAAGACTTTTGGGTTTAATTCACATGGCGCGGCGTTCAACAATTAGGGTTCGTTTGCTGGGCTGTCCCATAGATCTATCTCAAACCCGGCAGATAGGCTTGTTCTGGCTGGGCCAGGTAGCGGAAGTGACCGTTGGCTGTCCCATAGCAGCGCAGTAAACTCAGCACATCCCATTTTTTCCACAGGGCGGCGCGGATCAAGGTGAAGAGGCGGCTGAAGCTGTGGCTCCAATCCGCCAGAAAGGCCAGATAGCGCAGGAGTAGATAGACCAGCAGCGCGGTCCACACCTGCCAGCGCACGGCGTTGGCGCTGGTGCCGAGGAAATCGGCCAATTGCAACGTCTGCTTGATCTGCTTGAAGAACACTTCGATCTGCCAACGGCAGCGATACAACTCGACAATGCTGGTGGCGCTCCATTCCAGGTTGTTGGTCAGGAATTCCATTTCCACTTCCCGACCGTCCACCTCGACGAGCGCGATAATCCGCCGCAGCTCCACCGGGTAGTCGGCCAAGGTGGTGGGCGTTTGTAGTTGGATCAAGTCATCGCGCAGGATTTTGCCCGCCGCACCGTGCTGAAAACACCGCACCACCAGGAAACTCAAGTTCTCCTTGGCGCGGGTGACCCAAAACACCTCGCGCATGGACAGGTCGGCCAGATGCTCGAAGTCCACGTACGCCTTGTCAAATATGACGATTTCACCCGCTTTGACGCCCGCACACAGTTCCCGTGCCCGTTTGGCGTCGTTGTGCCGGGCGGTGTCCACGATGGCAAAGAGCGGCAGGAAACTTTGCAGGTCCAATCGCAGATGACACTTGGCGGCGGCCTTGCGTCGGCGATGCTTGGCCCAATCCAGGCACGAGGCGATCAAGGGGATGGTGGTTGAATCCACCAGATGAATCGTGCGCTTGAACTTCCGGGCAAACCGCTGGCCCGCCCGACCGCTGACGAAGCCCGGAGACTGGTTGCCCAAATGTTCCAACACCGACCAGAAGAGTTGCTCGGCCATTTGTGCCGGGCGCACCTTGTTGGCGTGGGAGAGAGTATTGCGGTTGGGCGGGGTGGCCCCACGCAGACTGGACAGTGGCCCCGAGTGCAAACCCAGCGCGTCGCAGACATCGTTGAGGCCGATGCTGTGAGTGAGTTGGGCATACATCAGGGCGACCAGATGACTCCAGGGGCTGAAGGTGCGGGCTTTGTCTTGGACCCCGGTAGCCCGCGCCAGCTTGGGTACCAGGAAGTCAGGAATGAAGTTGCAAATCTGCCGCAGGAGGTTCAATTTTGCGGCGGCTGGAATGTTCTTGTTGTGCTTTTTCATCCCTGCCGTGTGGCAGGGCTACACGAGACATTCCAGCTTTTTTCAAAACCCTATGGGATGGCTGTGAATTTTGTGCAAGCATAGCCAAAGGGATAAACCGGGGGATACACCCTGCAATACCCCACATCGGCGGACTGCCAAAACTCGATTTTTGGCGTGCTAACGTGGCCCCGCGATGCAACAAAACCGTCACGTTCACAGCCTCGGAAACGGTCAATGAGCTTGACCGTTCAACAAGCCCGGGAGCTTCTCGGCGATGAGGCCGTTGGCATGACCGACGCCCAGGTCGAGGACTTGGTTGCCCTCGTAGACGGGCTGGCCGATATCATCATCGACACCTACATCGGCGAGCATCGCGTTGGCACCAACCAACCGGCCGTCCTGATCGAGCGTGCCGCATGATTCTTGACTGTGCAAACTGCTTGTGCTACAAGGGCGCGCGACGGAGACAACCATGCATCCAGCAGTACGACAGTTCTTGGCTCAAATCGGCGCGAAGGGTGGGAAGGCGACCGGAGAATCCAAACGGCGCGGAGGAAAGGAATACTACCGCCGCATCGCCAAGAAGAGCTGGGAGCACCGCAAACGTAGCGACCAGAAGGGGAGGGCGGTAAAATGAAAGCCGTTGTTTACACGCGAGTTTCCACCGACGAGCAGACCAAGAACCTGTCGCTTGAACTGCAACGCCGCGAGTGTCAAGCCTACTGCCAGCGGAACGGATTCGCCGTTGACCGGATCTTTGAGGAGCGCGGCGAGTCCGCCAAGACAACGGCTCGGCCCGAATTTCAGGCCATGCTGGAGTATTGCGCCAACAACAGCGGCAAGATCGGCGCAGTTGTGGTCTATCACACGAACCGATTTGCCCGCGATGCCCGCGACCATCTCAACGTGACGTTCACCCTGGGCGGCTCCGGTATTCGACTCCATAGCGTACAGGAGCGGCTTGAGGACACGCCCGCAGGGCGTTTTATCCAGACCATGCTTCCCGGCGCAAACCAATTGGACAACGAGCAACGGGCTGACCGCTGCAAGGCGGGCATGAGGGCGGCAGTGGAGAAGGGCCGTTGGCCTTTCCCAGCACCCCTTGGATTTCACAATGCTCGCAACGACCGCAGTGAGGCGACACTCGTGCATGACCCGAAACACGCGCCGTTGATCGAGGAAGGGTTCCGGCTGTACGCGACGGGACTTCACACCAAGCAGGACGTGTTGAACAAGGTCACAAGGATGGGACTAACAACGGCGGAAGGGGATAAGCTCACGTTGCATGACTTCTCGAAGATGCTGCGCCGACCGATCTATGCTGGCTGGATTGTCGTGGAGAAATGGGGACTCAGGGTCCGGGGGAATTTCGAGCCGATCGTGTCTCAAGAGTTGTTCGACCGGGTGCAGCCGTGGCCGACGACCGCCGCCCCAACCGACCCAAGAGGCACGTTCGCGACCGCGCCGATCTACCGCTGCGCGGCGCTCTGCGGTGCGGTAGCTGCGGTCATACCATGACAGGCTACTTTGCGACCGGACGGCTTGGTGGGAAGTTTGGATACTACGGCTGTCACAACAAGCAGTGCGGCAACCGGGTGACCGTGCCAAAAGGGAAGGTCGAGGAAACCTTCCAGAAACATTTGCTTGAATGGCAACCCACGCCAGGAGTCATGCGGATGGTCTCGCATGTTGTCACGCAGCGATGGAATTCACGGCGAGACATCGCGAGGTCCAGCACTGAGCATCACACCACGGCCATTCGGGAGATCGAGGGGAAGTTGACGAGACTTGAGAACGCGTACATCTACGAGCGGGCCATCGACCGCGAGCGATACGACCAGCACCGCGCTGGCTTGGAGCAGCAATTGGCGGCAGCGCGGGTTGCGCTATCCGATGCTCAGACCGACGACTTGGATTTGGAAGGTGCGTTGCGGATGGCGAGCAAGGTTTTGACGAATGCCGCGACAGTGTACACGAAGATGACACCCGGAAACCGCCGCAAATTCCTGGGGGTTCTAAACCCGTGCGGATGGGAGGTCGAGCGGTCGGGAGCAATTAGAACCCCAACTAACGCCTTTGTCTATCGGTGTTTAAGTGCTGAAAACATGCGGTCAGGTGTAAAGTGGTACGCCCGGAGGGATTTGAACCCCCAACCTTTGGCTCCGGAGGCCAACGCTCTATCCAATTGAGCTACGGGCGCACAAGGACTTACGTAAATCGGCTTGACACAGTTGGCAATAATTGGCAAAGTGAGGCACACAAAGGTACTGATTGCCATGACAACTGCCAAATCCAAAACCAAGCTGTGGCCGCCGATTCACAAGCTCATCTATACCAGCGGAGAAACCGCCTGGCAAGTCGCCTGTATGGTTAAGGGAAAGCGCATCCGGGAGGCGTTCCCAACCAACAAGGAAGCCGAGACGCGCGCCGCGCAAATCCGTCAGATGGTGGACAACGAAGGAGCAGCCGCTTTCTCGTTGCCGGCGGATACCCGGCCGAGGCCGCCAAGTGCGTCCAGATGCTGAAACCTTACAACGCGACCATAAGCGAAGCCTGTGAGCACTTTGTCGAGAAGGTTTTGAAGTTTCGGGAAGCGCCTGCCGTTGCCGAAGCCGTCAAGCGGTTGCTGGTCGAAAAGGAGCAGAAGAACCTACGTCCGGGCACGCTTAACGACCTTCGGCACCGCTGGGGGAAGTTTTCCGAAGCATTCGCCACGCGGAAACTCAATGAGATCACCGGTGAAGACCTCACCGCATGGCTGATCAAGCAGGCTAGCGACCCGGTCAACCGCCACAACTACCGGCGCAAAATCGGCTCCCTGTACCGGCTCGCCGTCAAACGCAAGTGGACGGCAGAGAACATTGTCGAGCAAACCGAGCGCCCCGAAATGATCGAGGCTGGCGTCGGCATATTGCACGTCAAACAGATCGTGAAGTTGTTGGAACACGCCGACGATCACGGGTTGCTGCCGTTTGCCGTACTTGGCTTCTTCGCGGGAGTGCGCCCCGATGAGTTGAAGAAACTGGAGTGGAGCGCGGTCAACCTTGCCCGCCTTCAAGTGGTCATCGGTCCGGAAGTCGCCAAGACGAAACAACAACGCATCCTGCCGTTGAATGATACCGCCCTCGCATGGCTGGCGACGTGTGCGAAGAAGCACGGTCGCATCGTGACGCCGGATAATTTCCGCAAGCGATTCGACGCGTGGCGCAAGGCCGCTGGCATCCGATTCAAGGACTGGCCGAAGGATTGCATCCGGCACAGTTTTGGCACTTACCACTACGCCGCGCACAACAACCCGGTCGAAACGGCCCGTCTGATGGGGCATGTCGGCGTGGATATTTTCTTCCGTCACTATCGTGCCCTTGTCGATGAGGACGAGGCGAAACGGTTTTGGGGCCTGCGACCGGCCGCCGATGCCGCCGGGAAGATTGCGCAGCGAGCACAGTCAAGCTGGACGGCATCGCGCCAAATTGAGGCGCACGGTTGACAGAAGTTGACAAACGGTTTGACTTCGGGCAGAATGGCGGTGTGGATAAATCCCTCAACCTCCGCACTCTCCGGGATGCTCTCATCAAGGCTGGCCTAAACCAATCGGACTTGGCGACAAAACTGAAGGTGTCGCGCGAAGCCGTCTCCAAATGGTTCGCCGGTGAATCCTTTCCCAAGCCGGACAAGTTGCTGCGGATGGGAATGCTGCTGCGGTTGCCGTTCGAGGAACTGGTCAATGTTCCTCCCGCCGCGGCAGTGCCGGTTGTCTCATTTCGCAAGAAAGCCAACCGGAAGACCACGGATGAGCACCTTGACAACGCCCGCGAGACGGGGGAACTCCTCAAGCGATTGGTGAAGTACCTGCCGAAACAGGATTTGACCCAGCCGCCGACGCTCAAAGATCCAACGAATGATTACGCCTATGTGCAACGGGTCGCTGCCGCGATGCGGAAGGAGATGAAGCTAGACCGCAAGGCGGTCATCGAATTTGAGGAACTGATCGGGAAGTTCAACGAGCTTCATGCCGTCATTGTCCCGGTATTGTGGGGCGCAAAAGAACACCACGGCAATGCGCTGAACATCCACTTGCCAGATTCAAAGACCACATGGGTGTTTCTGAATCTTGACAGCAACGCAGTGGACTTCAAGTTCTGGATGGCGCACGAGTTGGGGCATTCATTGGCCCCGGAGCTTGCCAACGATCCCGGCGAGGATTTTGCCGACAGTTTCGCGCAGGCGCTGCTGTTCCCCGAACCGCAGGCCGCCAAGCTGAGCAGGGAACTCCAGGAGCGGACGGGCATCGGGACGAAGGTTGACCGCATCCGCCGCGTAGCCGCCGAGCATGTGATTTCGCCTTACACGATTCGGCGAGCGTTGGAGGGATACGAGGACGCCCACAATCTGCCGAGAACTGACTTGGGAGCCATCGGCTCATTCATGGGTGCGGTGACGAATTTCGTGAAGCAGCATCCGACCATTGCGGAGATGGTGTTCAAGAACCCGCCACCGAAGCCGGCGGAATACGTCGCGGCAGCACGCGTTGTTTTCGGCAGTCCGTTCTTTGTGGCTTTGGCTGAGTTCTGTGCGCACGAAGAGGGGGCGGAGCACTACATCCACCGCGTTCTCGGGGTAACCCTGGCAGACGCGAAAGCCCTGTCGGGGGAACTCCGCAAATGAGCGAGCAGCCGCAACCGGTACTGCTCGACAGCAACGCTTATTTCCGGCTGGCGAGGTCCATTCAGCCGCTGCTGCATGGATCGTTTGGGACTGCTCCCCGATACACCCTCAATGTGCTTGCCGACCTCGATGACGAATACCGCATCAGTTCCCGTCTGAGGAACAAATTCGAGTGGGTCAGGGACCCTGAATTTGTGAAGGACAGACAGGGCAAGCGTTACGAAGTCCACCGCAAAAAGCGGCAGGATGTGGACGCGGCATTCGGCTACTTGGCTGCTTATGCGGATGAGCAGAATTTGAGCGTGTCCCGTGTCGATCTGAAGGCGCTCGCGGTGGGGTTCGTGATGAAAATCCCCGTGGTGACTGACGATGTCAACATGCAGCGGGTCGCCGAGACAAATTCGATTGAATGTTGGAACACGATCAAGCTGTTGAAACTCATGGTGACTGCCAGCCACATCGACATGGAGAAAGTCACCGAGATTCTGGAATACTTGGGCGATCAAAACGACCTGCCGATGCCGAAGGACAGACTTCGCAGGGAGTTCAGAGAATATTTCCGGGTAAACTGCCCCATCTGATGGCGGGTGGGAATTGCGTTTCTGACCGCGCACGTCTCCGCAGCGTGAATCATCACAGCGCATTCGCCTTCCACCGGAACGCATTTTACAAAAGACGCACAACCTCTAGCTCCCGCTAGATTTTCACGATGGTGCGACCGCAGAGATTGGAAGCTATGAAAAAGCGTTCCGTCGCAGATCCGGCGCAGATCAAATTCGCCAGCGCCGTCAGCCACTCGGTGACAATACGCAGGTGATTTGAGCAAGGACGGCAGGGCGTGGAACGCAGTCCGCGTGTGGAACACGGCGGGCCGACACGCTGCCGACCAGAAATGTCCATTGGTCTGTACTCTAGCGCGACTGTCGCGGTGAAAAGCCTGTTTTCCGCCTCGTCAAAGCGGTGAATTGAGGCGGGGTGTGCACGGCGGAAAAAACAAAAATGCACGAGGACACTTACCCCTCCTCTGCGCAATAAGGAAACTGCTCGCTGCCGATCCACCGGGCTGCTTGAACAAAATACGCCGGGAGCGCTGAACGCTGTCGGAGTCCTGACGGATGAAACGCTGCATCGCTGACGGAGTGACGAACGCATCCGCGTTGCATTCTTGTCCGCTCACTCGCCGGTCGAATGCCGGCAGACCCGTCGCGTCGGACGCCCGTTTCGCGCCCCCTCGCTGCGTCTGCGGCACTGCCAAGGCGTACCGATTGCACGTTGCTGTCCGTGGCTGTGCGCTGCTCGCCACCGACAGTCAAGAGCGACCGGCGGTCGCCGTGTAGGACAGGGACGTTAATCCTGCCATGAAATACTCATCCCGACGCCGCTTCTCTGTGTGCTTGCCAAACGCCCCATAGGCTGCCTACCAACCGGTTGTCGACTGAGAACCTGCGAAAACAAGAGCGCAGCCGCCGGTTGGTTCACCAAGTCGTGAACGCGGCTTGGGTTGTTTGTGGTTTCGTTGCCGTTTCGTCCCACGGCTGCGCTTCATTGTATTTCCTCACGGATTTGGCACGACAGCCTGCACCCGATAGAAACGATTGCTCACACCGCTGGCATCCGGTGCGCCGATTGTGGTCGTCGAGCCGACACTGGGCACCACGATGCCCACCGTCGTGTTGGTCGCCCAAGCGCCAGTGACCATGTTGGTTCGTTCCTCGACGTAGTACAGTCGTGAGGGGTGGCTCGTCCACGTGAGCGTGGCGGTGTTGCCCGGCCTCGTTGGCGTCAATGTGGGTGATGTGAAGATAGTCGCTAGCAATAAGTCGGGTCGGTGCCGGCGACGTAATCCTGCAGGACGGTAAATCCATTGCCGGTTGGATCGGCATTGGGGTTGATGTTGGTGGTGCCGAAATACTCCAGTTCCCAGGGGATGGGCAGTCCACTGCCGCTGGCGTCGAGAGGACCGGGCGACAAGGTATCGGTTTGCAGTACAGCGAAGGAGTTGCTGAGGCTGATCCAGCCGACATTGGCGCTGTAGGCGTAACCGGTCAGTTGGCCGTTAAGCAGATTGACCGTGGGCATGCCATAGGTCTGCTCGAACGTAATCCAGCCGATGTTGGCGCCATAGGCCATGCCGGCGAGCTGGCCGCCGCCGACATTATTGACACCCCAGTCGTTGCTGGCGATGTTGGAATACGAGTAGCCGTTGACGGGACCATTGCTGACGCCGAGGCTGATCCAGCCGACATTGGCGGAGTAGATATAGCCGGTGCAATAGAACTGGCCCAGGATCGCGCCATTGGTGCCGTCGGCGAAGGCGTTGATCCAGCCGATGTTCGCGCCGTAGGCATAGGCGTTGTTGGTGTCGATGGTCGTGCTGGCGCGAAGTGGCGACGCGGCCCAGCCGAATAATACGATCATTGTCAATGTAACGGCTTTCATATGTTCTCCCTTCAAAAATTCGTCCACGGATTGGTGGCGGTACTGACCGAGCCGGTGGGTGCATAGTCGGCATTGCCGGCGTAATTGAAGTAATTGGCGGAACCGTTGCCGGATGCTGAGTTGCGGGTGATAATGTTGCCTGCATTCGCAACGGTCGGGACGATGCCGTTGCCGTTTTGGGTAACAAGGTTGCCATCAATGCGATTCTGTCCACTTGCAATATAAATACCCAAGCCGTTGCCATTGCAGGTATCGCCGGTGATCAGAGAACCGTTGCCTGTTACAAGAATGCCGGAGTTGCTGTTTGTGCTGGCGGTACAATCTTTGACGATGCAGTTGCTCCCGATCCAAATACCAAACACGCCAGCGCTTTCGGTGCAATCTTTGATGGTACTGCCATTTCCAAGAATCCCAGCACTGTTCGCGCCGTTGTTGCCACTTACGGTGCAACCGATGACGGTGCAGTTGTTGGTTGCGGTGACACCGTTGCCACCATTTTGACAGGAAGCACAGCTTCTGACGATCGTACCGACCCCGATGTTGATTCCGTCGCTGGAATTCCCGAAAGCGGTGCAGTCAGCCACGACACAGCCAGTCAACGCCTGGATGCCGATGCCACTCGTGCCACTGACGGTGCAATCCTTGACGGAGGCGTTATTCCCGACACCGATGCCAACGGTAAAGTTCGCGGTTACAGAGCAGGCCGATACGATGCAGTTGCTGCCCGTAACGAGACCGGGGCCCCCCGAGTTGGATTCACGGAGCTGTTCGAACAGGCTGTTGTAAGCATTGGTGCCCCGCACCCCCCATCCATCCAGTACACCATTGCGGATCGTCAAATTCCGCACCGAATTGGATACGGAGATCGCGGGACCGGAGCCAGGCACGCCCTGGAGAGTGAACCCGCTCAAGTCAACGGTCACGTCGTTGGCGAGAATCGTAATACCGGGAGAACCGACGATGCCGGTCAGGTTCGTCGTGATGTAGTAAGAACCGGGAAGTGTAATCGAGTACGGCAGGTTGGTGATCGGCGTGCGCGGCTCGACCTGGTTGAGCGTCAACATCGTCGGTCCGGGGAGGCCCGGCGGCGTGAGCGGGCCCTGGGCGGACAGGAAGGTCGAGGGACAAAGGAGGAACGCTAAGAGCAGCAGGACGGTGGTAGGTTTCATGTTGGTCTCCTAGAACGGCAGCGGTTGAATCTCGAACCAACCCTCAGGCGGTTGGAACAGTTTGGCCTCCTCGTCGGTGAGTTTTTGCGGGGTGACGGATTGGACCTCGAAGCGGAAGCGTACCGCGCCGTTGTCATAGCGGAGGCTGGCGAGCAGTGGGAAGAGTTTCCGGCTGGTGAGCATCCCCGGCCATTGCTCCTCGATCCGTTGCGGGCCGAATCGGTGCGGCTGGTTTTGCACGTAGGGCTGATACGGGAATAATTGATCCGTCGCCCAGATTTCCAAGGTCTCCCCACGTTGCTTGAGTAGATACTGCTGGCAGGCGAAACCGAGGAGGTTGGTCTTTTGTCCTGTGGCCTGAAGTTCCGCTTTGGCGTTCTGCATCATGGGCATCGGCATGGCGGGCATGGAAGGCATACCCGGTGCACCGCCCATGTTGGGCATGGGCGGCATTCCCGGTGTCGATGGCATGTTCGGCATTGGAGGTCTGGATGGCATGGGGGGAACGCTGGAACCTGCCCCTGCCTGTGCTTGCATATTCGGCATTGGAGGCATTCCCGCAGTGCTCGGTATATTCGGCATGACTGGTCGGGGAGGCATCGGGGGCATGACTGGAGCCGTTTGCGTTTGCGGGCCAACACCGGGTGGAGGTGCTGGCATATTGGGCATGGTCGGCATCGGCGGAGCGACGGGCGTGGATTGTGGGCCAATGCCCGGGGGCAACCCACCGGGCGGCAACGGCATTCCCGGCATCCCGGGAGCCCCAACACTGGAGGCATCCGTGGCAGACTTCAGATGCACAAAACTGCGGTTGTTCGGGAAGAGCAGTGTGAGCGTGCCGGAGTTGATGTCCAGAATGTCCACCGGATTCGGCCAGTTGGTGGCGGTCATCTCCACCCGCAACGAGGTCGTCCCCACCGTGTACAGCAAGGCATTGGTTTGGTTGCCCTGGATCATGACGGCGTTAATGCGCCCCTCGAAGGCGACAGCGGTTGATGCGAGGGCAGTGAAGCAACCCACCGTGATCGGCAGAATTCGTTGGAAGCTGGTGGCGAAGTACATGGCAAACTCAGGGCATGTTGTATGGGTGGGTGATGTCGCCGTCCCCCGTGCTGCTTAAACACGAATTGGCAACGTTGGCAACTATACCGATGCCATTGGGGGCGTTGGCTTGACCATAGCAGCCCATTGCAACTTCGGCATGCATCCCGCCGCCGGCGCTGCTGGTGTTCTCGCCGAAACAGCCGATGGCAGTGAATCCGACATACAACCCGTAACTTTCGCCGTTATTGCTCACGCCGGAGCAGTTGCTTGCTGAGGCATTGACGAACAACCCGTTAGAGTTGGCGCTTTGGCCGTAACAGCCCGCGGCACTTTGGATGGTATATAACCCGTCGCCGTTGCTGCCGCTAACACCGTAACAGTCATTGGCAGTGCCGGCAAGAAGGCCGGTGCCATTGGTGCTGACGCCCGAACATCCAGTAGCAAGTGCGGCAGCGGCCAACCCATAACCGCTGATACTATAGCCGGAACAGCTACTGGCATTGTTGGCATCCAACCCGTCGCCGGTGCCGTTGCTGACGCCGTAGCAGTTATTGGCGGTGTTGGCATCCAATCCAGCAAGGCCGGAACTGGTGAGGCCATAGCAGCCACTGGCCGTGGTGGCGTACAGCCCGTAGCCGCTGGAGCTGACGCCGTAGCAGTTATTGGCGGTGCCGACATACAATCCGTCACCGCTGCCGGCGCTGTTGCCGTAGCAGCTATCGGCGGTGTTGGCGATGATGGCGACACCACCACACTGATAGGCAGATGAATGGGAAACACTGCTGGCCTGAATGCCGTAGATTCCGATGGTCTGTACCGTGCAGGAGTCCACCACAGTTGAACTCGCAGTGCCGAGGATAATGCCATAGCCGGTGCATCCCGAAACCGAGACGCCCGAGACACGCGCATTGACGGGTGCAGACCCGCTGTAATTGATGCCGCTGGCAAGGCCTGTGCCGAGGATGTGGCCGTTGAGGATGGTGATGTCGGTGTTGCCGCCCGCCAGCAGGATGCCTGTGTTGGCGGAGCCGGTTCCGGCAATAGTAAAACCGTTGAGGTCAAGTGTTACCCCGTTGACATTGATATCGATGCCGTCGCCCGTGCTGACCGTGATGTTGGCAGTCAGATAGTACGAGCCGGGAGCGCTGATAGTGACCCCCGTGGTATTGGTGATCGGCGTGCGTGGCTCGACCTGTGAGAGCGTCAACATCGTCGGCCCGGGCGGGGCGGTCGGGGCAAGTGGGCCCTGGGCGGATATCCTCGAAACAGCACACAGGCTCGCACCCAGAACGCAAAGACTGATGATCATTCGGTTGTTCATAGATTTATCACTCCGTTTCTTTCCACCGTCTGGGCGCGAGGGCGACGCACCCCATGATGGGGAGAACCCGTTGGAAGCTGTGGGTGTAGCGCATGGCGGATACAAAATTATGGCGGCGGCATGTTGTAGGTGTAATCGGCGTCTACTCCCGCGGCCCCGTTCGTGCCGTCACCGTAACAGCCGATGGCTACGTAGGTATACGTCGAGTAGGTTACGCTGCCCCAGCTGTAACAGTCATTGGCAGTGTATTGAGCATACAACCCGAATAGGCCATTGGAGCTGACGCCGGAGCAGTTATTGGCGATATTGGCAACCAAGCCATTGCCACCGTCTTGACCGGAGGCGCAGGAGTTGAGACCGGAGCAGTTATTGGCGAGGGTGGCATACAGCCCGCAGCCGGCGGGACCTGACGTTAAGCCTTTAGCGGAGCTTTGACCGTAGCAGCCGTTAGCCGTTTGGTTGGCAGACAATCCGATGCCGTTGCTGCTGATGCCGGTGCAATTCTCGGCGTTGTTGGCAGATAACCCGTTGCCGCCGACGCTTTGGCCGTAGCAGCCCGTGGCATTTTGGGCGGCGTCGAGGCCATCACCACTGCCGGAATTTACGCCGTTGCAGTTCAGGGCCGAGAAGGCATAGAGCCCGGGATAGCCGCTGGTCGAGGCACTGACACCGTAGCAGTTCTCGGCGGTGGCCAGCGCGTGAATTCCACCCCCATTGCTGCTGACACCGGAGCAGTTCAGGGCGGTGTTGGCGTAGAGGCCGTAGCCAGTGCCGCTTTGGCCGAAGCAGCCGGTAGCCGTTTGGTTGGCACGCACCCCGTCGCCGCTGCCGGTGCTGTAGCCGTAGCAATCGGAAGCTGTGTTCGCATCAATGGCGGTGTTCCCGCATTGATACGCTGTCGAACGGGTCACGCTGCTGGCCTGAACCCCGTAGGAACCGACCGTATTCACCGTGCAGGAATCCACCACGGTCGAATTGCCGCCAAGAAAGATGCCGGAATCCAGAACCCCCGAGACCGAAACACCGGAGACACGGACATTGAAAGGCGACGTGCCATTGTAATTAATGCCACCGAGAAGGCCGGTGCCGCTATAGCTCCCGCCGCTATAGGTGACGCCACTCGTGATGTGGCCGTTGAGGATGGTGATGTCGGACAGTCCACTCGCCAGCAAGATGCCATTGCCGCTGGGGCTGGCAGCGGTCGACGAGAGGGTGAACCCGTTGAGGTCGATCGTCACGCCGCTGACGGTGATGGAGATGACATGACTGGTGCTGACCGTCATGTTGGTGGTCAGGTAATAGGAGCCCGGACTGCTGATCGTGACGGCGTTGCTACTGGTGATCGCAATGCGCGGTTCGACCTGCGAAAGCGTCTTCATCGTTGGCGCGGGCGCGGCCGTCGGGCTCAGCGACCCTTGGGAGAATCCTGCTGGAACCGCAACGAGCATCCCACACAGAACGTATAGGCTGGTGACAATTCGGTTGTTCATAGATTCCTTACGCCGTTTCTTTCCACTGTTTACAGTTGTGTGAGTGGTGCAAGGCAAACTCAGGGCATGTTGTATTTGAAGGTGACGACGTAATTGGCGAAGCCAGAGCCGACGCATGAGTTGGCGACGTAGCAGACCAGACCCGTGCCGCCGGGGCTGTAGCCGGTGCATCCGATGGCGATTCCTTCCCCCAGAAGACCGCCTCCATTAATCAATCCGTAGCCGCTACTTTGGCATTCCCCCACGCAGTTGTTGGCGCTCTCCCCGAAGTTTATGCCTTCTCCGTTGACGACGACATAACCAAAGCAGTTGTTGGCGACGTGTGCAACCAGCCCAATGCCGTTGCTGCTGACGCCCGTGCAGTTTGCGGCGGTGTAATCGGCAGTCAGGCCTCGGCTGAAGGCGGTGCCATTGGGGTTGGAACCGTAACAGTTGATCGCGTTGACGGCGAGCAGCCCCATGCCGCCACCGGTGCTCTGGCCGTAGCAATTTTGCGTGTTGTTGGCGTACAGGCCGGTGCCGCCTGAGCTGGCGCCAAAGGAGTTTTCGGCGGTATAGGCCGCGTTCAACCCGTAGCCGGTGCCACTAAAGCCGTAGCAGCTATTAGCGGTGGCGGCATCCAACCCGTCGCCGCTGCTGCTGTTGGTGCCAATGCAACCGGTAGCACTTTGAGCGTTGAGGCCGGGAAGGGTCGCGCTGGTGCTGAGGCCGTAGCAGTTATTGGCGGTTTGGGCGTTCAGTCCGGCGCCGCTGATGCTGAAGCCGTAGCAGTTGTTGGCGGTGATGGCCGTCACACCGTCGCTGCTGCCCGTGCTGTCGCCGTAGCAGTTCTCGGCTGTGGTGGCGATAATGCCGTTATTTCCACAGTCATACGCCACGGAATTGGCTACGGTATCCGCCTGGAAGCCGTTGCCGCCCGCCGTGTACACCCCGCAGGATTCGATCACGGTGGCATTGTTTTGGCCGATGGCGATGCCAACACCCAAGACGCCCGTGACCATAACGCCGGTGACGCGCACGTTGTGGATGCCTCCGTTCCAGGTAATGCCGCGGGAAAAACCACCACCCGTATAGTTTCCGCCACTGTAAACGACGCTGCCGGTGATATTGCCGTTGAGAATCTGGATGTTGTTGTTCTGGGAATTGTTCAACAGGATGCCCGTGCCGTTGGCGGTGGGAGCGGTCGAGGAGACGGTGAACCCGTTGAGGTCGAGCGTCACGCCGGGCGCGTTGATCGTGATTCCATTGTTGGTACTGACGGTGATGTTGCCGGTCAGGTAATACGAACCCGAGGCGCTGATGGTGGCTGCCGTGGTATTGGTGATCGGTGTGCGGGGCTCGATTTGGTTGAGCGTCAGCATCGTCGGCCCGGGCGGGGCGGTCGGGGCAAGTGGGCCCTGGGAGAATCCTGCTGGAATCGCAAAGAGTATCCCACACAGAACGCAGAGACTGGGTACAATACGGGTGTTCATAGATTTATCACTCCGTTTCTTTCCACTGTTTGGCGTGGCGACGCACCCCATGAGGGGGAGAACCCGTTGCAAATTGTGGGCGTGGCGCATGGGATTCCAAACTCATTAGGGCTCGTTGTAGTAGTATTCGGCTGATACTCCCCCACCCCCGTTCATACCGGCACCGTAACAGCCGATGGTTATGGTGGCAACCACTGCGACAGTTGGAAGGCCGGTATAGCCGTAACAGCTATTGGCAATGGAGGAGGCTTCCACTCCAAAGCCATTGGTGGAGACGCCGGAGCAGTTATTGGCGATGTTGGCAAGCAATCCGAGGTAGCCGTAACTTGAACCGTAGCAGCCGGTAGCGGTTTGGTTGGCTTGCAACCCGATCTGGAAATAGCTGCTGCCGGAGCAGTTTTCGGCGTTGTTGGCAGACAACCCGACGCCGTTGCTGCTGATGCCGGAGCAGCCGGTCGCCGTTTGGCTGGCATTCAATCCGACGCCGCTGCTGCTTTGGCCGGAGCAGTTCTCGGCGTTGTTGGCGGACAACCCGTTGCCGCCGACGCTTTGGCCGTAGCAGCCCGTGGCATTTTGGGCGGCGTCGAGGCCGTCACCAGCGCCGGAGTTTAGGCCGTTGCAATTCAGGGCCGAGAAGGCATAGAGCCCGGAAAAGGCGCTGGTCGAGGCACTCACGCCGTAGCAGTTCTCGGCGGTGGCCAGCGTGTGAATTCCACCCCCATTGCTGCTGACACCGGAGCAGTTCAGGGCGGTGTTGGCGTAGAGGCCGTAGCCAGTGCCGCTTTGGCCGAAGCAGCCGGTAGCCGTTTGGTTGGCACGCACCCCGTCGCCGCTGCCGGTGCCGTAGCCGTAGCAATCGGAAGCTGTGTTCGCATCAATGGCGGTGTTCCCGCATTGATACGCTGTCGAATGGGTCACGCTGCTGGCCTGAATCCCATAGCTTCCGACCGTATTCACCGTGCAGGAATCCACCACGGTCGAATTGCCGCCAAGAAAGATGCCGGAATCCAGAACCCCCGAGACCGAAACACCGGAGACACGGACATTGAAAGGCGACGTGCCGTTGTAATTGATGCCACCGAGAAAGCCGGTGCCGCTGTAGCTCCCACCGCTATAGGTGACGCCACTCGTGATGTGGCCGTTGAGGATGGTGATGTCGGACAGTCCACTCGCCAGCAAGATGCCATTGCCGCTGGGGCTGGCAGCGGTCGACGAGAGGGTGAACCCGTTGAGGTCGATCGTCACGCCGCTGACGGTGATGGAGATGACATGACTGGTGCTGACCGTCATGTTGGTGGTCAGGTAATAGGAGCCCGGGCTGCTGATGGTGACGGCGGTGGCACTGGTGATCGCAATGCGCGGCTCGACCTGCGAGAGCGTCTTCATCGTCGGCGCGGGCCCAGCCGTCGGGCTGAGCGGGCCCTGGGCGGATGCCCTCTGAACCACTGACAAAATCGCATACAGAACGAAGAGACTGATAACAATTCGGTGGTTCATGGATTTTTTACTCCGTTTCTTGGTGATGGTTTGCTCCGCAGGGGAGGCAGGGAACAACAGTGTCGTTGCTGGGTGGCGTTGGCAGAATGCTGAACACGGGGAACTGTTCCTCGTTGCGTCAGCCTGAGACCCTGACCCGAGATTGAAGCGTGTCTGAATACTCGCCCGCTTTCCCAACGCTGGAAGAGGATAGGAGGAGACGCAAACGAAACGCCAGCTTCTTTGGTTCTCCAGCCAACGCAGCAATCCAAGCAAATTACGCCCATAAATGCAAGCGTTTTTCAGACTTCCAAGCCTATTGAAAATGGTTACACAGCACCCCGGTTACCAGATGTAACCCATGGCATTACCATCCTCGCCTGAGGCACCCGCTCAGAAACCAATCTCAACCCACCTACTCCGGATACGAAACATCAAGATCGAGCCAACTACTTCACGACTCATTCAAGCGGGTATCTGTGGTCGCGTGATTCCGCGCCATCAGTCATCGACTGTGCGTGCGCGGTCTTTTGATTGTACGGCTCGCTTCACGCCGTCAAGGTCGTCCACTTCGTGGCTCCACCGTGACTGCGTTTGCTCCGCCTGCGGCCTGGCTTTTAGCACTTCACGCTGGAGCATTTCACATTCGGGCTGGCCTGTGATCGTACCAAACCCTGTCAACCACAAAGTGAGGATTTTTCTGCAACCGTAGCCAATCATATAAACTTGGGGATACTCCCTGCAAAGCCCGTGTTTCTTGGCATCCGGGATTTCCATTTCATGCGTGCTATTCTCACGGACGCGATTCAGACAGAACTGTGATCCTACAGGCAAGAGCACGTGTAATGGCATGAATGGACTGGCAACAATCGGGGAAAGGGAGGCGGGAACGCCGTTGTCGCGCCTCTATCTCAGGCCCGATGAGGCTGCACGTGCCATCGGCGTATCGAGGCGCACCCTGTCGGCCTGGCAGTCCGCCCGCGTCATCGGCTTTCGCCGTGTCGGTCGCACGATACTTTTCTCCATTGCGGACATTCACACAGCGATTGACCGCTACCGTATTGCGCCCATCGGCGAGCCGAAACCACGCCGTCAGTCAGTCGAGACTGCCGCGATCACCGCGCCTGTGTCGGACACCAGCAGTGAGCCGCCAACGCCCAAGCACCGGATCCAACGCATCGTACCCGAGCCGGTTGCACTGTAGCCAGCAACCCACCGCCCGCGCATTGCCGCCAACACCGGCCCACTTGCGGCAGGATCACCAGAGCCGCTACAAAGCCACGTATTGCTTCACAGTAGGCCGCCAGAGGCACACCGCCGCCCCTCTCCCCCCTCTCATCACCATCGAAATCGTCGCGCAGCGGATTCCGCGATGCGTACTTGTTGTCAGTCACTTGGCAATAATTGGCAAAGCAACCGCCTTTCGATGCTATTCGTTGCCATTCAGTGCAAAGCTGATGACGTGACGTTTATGCAAGCGGGCGTGGACAAAGTTAGCTTTTCGCTGGAAATGGCGGTTTTTGTGAAAGTGCCTCCGGTTGGCTCCGGAGGCCAACGCTCTATCCAATTGAGCTACGGGCGCACATGTGCAACACGCGGCAGCTTACCCGTGCGCGGCCCAAGGTTCAATCCCGAAAGCGCGGCCCGCGCGCGGAGAAATTGCTTGCCTCCACATTGGCCCCCGCCCATTCTAGCGGGGCATGAAACGCGTCGACGGTCGCCGCCCCAATCAGCTTCGTCCTGTAAAAATCCATCCCCATTACGTCAAGCAGCCGGCCGGTTCGGCGTTGATCGAGATGGGGGACACGCGTGTGCTGTGCGCCGCATCGATCGAAGAGGGCGTGCCGCGTTGGATGCGCGAGCAGCGCGTGACCGGCGGCTGGATCACCGCCGAGTATTCAATGTTGCCCTACGCCACCGCGCCCCGCAAATCGCGCGAAGTGACGCGTGGCCGCGTCGAAGGCCGAACCCAGGAGATCCAGCGATTGGTCGGGCGCGCGCTGCGGTCGGTCACCGACATCGAAAAGCTGGGCGAGCGGACGATCTGGATCGATTGCGACGTGTTGCAGGCCGACGGCGGGACGCGGACGGCGTCCATCACCGGCGCGTATGTCGCGGTGATGTTGGCCATGAACAAACTTCAAAGCGAAGGCGTTCTCAAGGACTGTCCCATCAAATCCGCCGTGGCGGCCATCAGCGTGGGGCTGCTCGACGGCGTCCCGTTGCTGGATTTGTGCTACGAAGAGGACGCGAAGGCCGCCGTCGACATGAATGTGGTGATGACCGACGAAGGCCAGTTCGTGGAGGTCCAGGGAACGGGCGAGGACGCGCCGTTCACGCAACGGCAGATGACGGCGATGCTCAAGCTGGCGCGCGAAGGAATGGCGGAATTGATGGCGATCCAGCAGAAAGTGTTGCGGTAGTCACCGAGCGCGCACCCTGAAGGGTGCGGTTACACGGGCTCAGCCGACGTGCGACGCCAGCTTTTTTTCGAGGTCTTTTTTGCCGGTCATGCCGACGATCGTTTCTTTGACCTGGCCACCCTTGAACAGCAACAGCGTCGGGATCGCCCGGATGCCGAACCGCGTGGCCAACTCCTGATTGTCGTCCACATTGACCTTGGCGATCTTGACCTGGCCGACTTTTTCCTCGGCAATTTCGTCGAGCAACGGCGCGAGCATTTTGCACGGGCCGCACCATTCCGCCCAAAAATCCACCAACACAGGTGTGGTCGATTTACCAACCTCCTGCTCGAAATTGCCTGCCGAAAGCGTCACAACATGTGGACTTGCCATGGAATTTCTCCAATACCTTCCATAATTTTGGATGCGGAAACGGGCGCGCTGGATTCGCCCGAATCAACCGAGTGCGATATAGGCCAAATAGCCGACGACCGCGAGCGATAGCACCATGGCCGCAAGCGACAAACCAGCCTCGGCGCCACTGGGCGCACCGGCGCCGTCGGGAGCCGGTCTGGCCGCAGGCTTGGCACCCTTGCCGGACGGACCACCAGGCATGGCAGCGGCGGCTTCGGGAGCGGCAGGCGCCTCCTCTTCATGCTGCAACTTGATCGTCGGACGAGCGCCACCCACCGTGATCGGTTTGGCGGCAACGACCTGTACGCGCGAGGTGTCCTTCTTCGGTTTGGGCGCCTCGGCCGGACGGGCCATGACCAACGTCTCCCGCTTCGCTTCATCTTCGGGACTGCCCGGAGTACCCGGGGCCTTGGGTTTGGCCGTCGGCGATGGTGGAGCGCCGGCACCCGGCGCGCCAGCACCAGAGCCGCCACGACCCGTTAGGCCGGGAGGTAAATTGATGCGAACAGTGTCTTTTTTCGACTCTTCTGCAGGTTTGTTTTGCTCAAGATTTTCGTCTGCCATGGGATAAATCCTCCGACAACTTGGATAAACATACGCGCCCAACTGCGGCACTGTCAACCGGTTTCTCCCTCGGGCACTGGCAGGCGGGTGCATCTTGACACTACCACTACAATCGGGGGCGTGAACGGTTCCCCACCCGTACGGAACAAACATCCAGCCGTGGGAGGACCATGAAGCCCGACAAACCCGTCATCCGCTCGCTACGGGAACTCGAAGACGAGGTGCTGGCCGAAGGCCAGGAGTGGATGCGCCAGCACCTGCAACAGAAACTTCAAGAGCAAGCCGACCGCACTGGTCGGGTTTTCCCCCACAGCCGACGCCGTCTGTGGTATGCGCGCGCCAAGACGATGCACCTGCGCACCGTCGTCGGCGTCGTTGATCTGAGCGTCTGGTACGGCTACGACCCGGCCGCGCACCACTGGGGCTGTCCGATTCGCCAGCAGTGGGCACTGTCCGCTCACCAACAGATCAGTCCGGGACTCCAAGACCGCCTCGGTTTCACGGTTACGGCCACCGGCACCTACGAACAAGCCGCGGCTGTCGCCGCCAAGTGGGGTTGCCCGACCGACGATGCCACGCTGCACGCCCTGGCGCAACGGCTCGGGGCGCGGGCCGAAGCCCACACCCAACAACGGTTGGCCACCGTGCCGACAGAGATCACGTCGCGGCGTGTGCCCAGCGCGTTGACGGTGCTGATGCTCGACGGCTGGCAGGTGCGCCAGCGCGGGTCGGGCTGGGGACGAACCCGAACCCAGAAACCCCGTGTGGAATGGCACGAACTGAAGACGGGCGTGGCCTATCGCCACGACCAAGCCGGCCAGACCGCCGGCGGACGGGGGCTGCTGGCCCAGAAGCTGGTGGTCAGTTGGCAGGGAGAGCCGCTGGAACTGGGGCGGCGGCTGCACTGGGAGGCGCTACGCCACGGACTGGCCCGCAGTCGGGACGTGCTGGTCGTAGCTGACGGCGCGCCGTGGATCTGGAACGTGGTGGCGGATCGGTGGGCGGGTGCGACGCAGTTGCTGGACTTCTACCACGCCAGTCAACACCTCTGGGAGATGGGTCGGGCACTGAGTCGCGGCGACGAAGCGCAGGCGGCGGCGTGGGTCGAACCGCGCCGACATCAGTTGCGCCACGGCAAGGAGCGCGCGCTGCTGCGGGAACTGGCCGCGTTGCGCCCGCCCCGTGGCGCGGCTGGCGAGATTGTGCGGCGCCAACAGCGTTACTTTGCCAGCCACGCGCAGCGGATGAACTACGACGCGTTGGCGCAACGGGGCTGGCCGATTGGCAGCGGGGCGGTCGAGTCGGCCTGTCGGCAACGCCAATGCCGCTTCAAGCGTTCGGGCCAGTTCTGGTCAGCCCGCGGGCTGCGGCACTTGGACGCGCTGGTCGAAGCCCGGTCCAATGGCCACTGGGATGAACTCTGGCAACCCAACTGACGGTGACAGTGTCAAGATGCACCCCTGGCAGGCCCGGAAACCGTATCGCGACCCACCGCCGTTGCACGCGCCTGGCGGGAAAGACGCCCGCTGCGCGACGGAAGCGAACAAACCGATGATCGTTTTCACCAAAACCGATCCCCAGCGAGGGTTATCCCCCGATTCCCAACTCGGGACCCGTCCCCAATTCGATCAGGGGCTTCCCCAGAATCGGCGTCCGTCGGGGCCACATAATAATTGAGCAGTAACCCGCCCCTTCGAGCCCCTAAATCGCGTCGCGAACAGGCTCGACACCACAACATATGCCCCCTGCCCCAAAAAATTTGGGTTCGTTTTCATTCGACGAGTGTAAAGATTTCCGACAGTCGACTTCTGCAACCCGTTGATTATCGGTTCCTTGTAAAATTCGGGCCCCTCAAAAAGATGGGGATTATGTATTTGACTTAACCCGCGAGCCAGATTAGCTTCTGGCAATGAAGCGGGCAGGGCAAATAAATCCGATTCCATCGGGTGCATACCATGAATGCAGGCTGCCATTTCAGAAGAAGCAATTGAAAGTTTCTGGTCTTTCGCCTCTGCTTTTCCGGGGACAGTTTTTGTGACAGTCAATTTTTTTGTAGACGAAAGCCGAGAGCATGGAATCGCTGGTGTTGCGGGTTTTCTGGCTTCACGCGAATCATGGGCAGCGTTTTGCGGTGAATGGAGAGAGATGCTTGCGCGAGAAGAGTACAAGGTTCCTGAGTTTCGCTTCTCTGAATTTGCTGACAAGATCAATGGGCCAAATAGAACGGACTGGCCCTATCATGGCTGGTCAGAAGAGAAGCGGAGGAAGTTTTTGTTCGGATTGGCTGACATTGCCGGACGCCACAAGCGTTTTGGCATCGGTGCATTTTTCGACGTAGAGGACTTCAGGCAAACTATTCCAGAATGGTTCCTGAGACGGTATCCGCACCCACAAGAATTTTGCCTGAAACTATTTTTTGAATCTGTCTTGCACCAAGTAGAAGGACGCTGGCCACTTCCCGATGCCGATACGGATATACCAACACGGTCGGCATGACCGACGATCATCTCCGCGTGGGCGCGCAAAACGTCCCAGACCGGCCACGTACGGACATCCTTCGGTTCGAATTGTGCGAAGCCGTTAATCAGTCGTAGTGCCAATTCGATCCAGCGACGACGAAGCTCATCGGTAAGTCGATCCCCCTGCACCGCCTGTACGAGTCGGTGACAAGAGAAAGCTTTGGGCGTCAGGGTGATAAGTGAGTGGTCTGCCAGTTCCACCAGTGCTGCTTCGATATCCGGCGACTTGGAGCTGCCGCGCTTCCCTTTCTTCTGCTCAGAGGCAAGTGCGCGAATCGCCTCGAGAAGCGTCTTACTGTCCGCAGCAAATAGCCCTCGGGGGATGTCGTCGGGAGCCAGAAACGCGGCCAATCGCAGAACGGCGCGCGCCTCCAGGCTCAACTGCTGTTCGCTAACCAGCCACGTTTCGGCGACAGACTTGGGATAGCGGGTGCCGCCTTCCGTCCCCTGCTCTAGCAACTCCTTGCGGGATTTCTTCAGAAGCGCCAGATAGTCGGCGAAGGTGATACGGTGATGCAGGATGTAGGCAGCGGCTTGTTCGAGTGCCAACGGCAGACAGCCGAGTTCATGCGCCAACGCGCGGGCGTCCGCGTCGCTACCCGGATCGAAGCCGTGATTCGCAGTGCGTTCTTGCAAGAATTCTGCTGCCGTAGGTTCGGTCAATACGTTCACGGGCAGCTCGGAAAAATTGGCTTGTTGATGCCAGTCCGTTCGCCGGGACGTAATGACGACTTGCCCGCTCCAAGCAGGGTCCAGCAGTTGGCGAACGCGCTCGGCTGCTTCCCGAGTGTCGACACTGTCGAAGACGAGCAGCCAACGATTGTGTTCGCGCAGCCAGCGACGCACGGCATCGACCTGAACCGCCTGCTCTTTCGCTTCTGCTTCCGAGAGGTTCAATACGTCCGACCGGCACAATGCGGCGAGATTAGCGGCGGCGTTTTCGGGTGAATCAGCTACCACCCACAGCACCGCATCGTAGTCGGCTTGATGCTTCCAGGCGTACTCGACCGCCAATTGCGTCTTGCCGACCCCGCCCAGCCCGTGCACTGCCTGCGGTTGCGTGATCGCCGCTGGTTTCTCCGCCAACTTGCGCCGCAAATCCACCAATAACTCGTCTCGGCCAGTGAAATGTGGATTGGGTGGAAAAGGCAGGTTGTTTGGACGTGCACGCGCAACCGCCGTGGGCGCGCCCGAATGAGTGGTAGCACGCTTCGGTGGCAGTTTGACGCGCTCGCCAAGATCTGGTTTCGGAACAGCGGGCTGATTCGTTAGGACACGGTAAAGCCCCTCATAGCCGTCGTCAGTGGAAACCAAGTAATGCGCCCCGCCTCGCAATATAACGGGAATGTATTGCTCGTCCTCCGCATGGAAAATCACTGGGATGAACTTCGTGGTTTTGCATTGGGCTTCGTACAACTCCTGCGTGATGATAACCCCTTCCCAAACCACACCCTTTCCCTTGCCCGGCTCCTCGTGCCCGCGAAACCGGCGATCATACGTCTCTGTGCAAACAACCAACACAGTCTTTGCCATCTCAACTTCGTCCATCATCCACCGTGGCCAGTTCGGCGGTGGTGGGTGTTCGTACTGATCGAGGTGGGCGTCCACGCCTTGCCCGCAAAGCCTATCCGCCAAGTTCAACACGCGTTTCTTGTGATCAGGCGAATCATGACTGTAGCTTAGCAAGACCTCCGCCATAGCGAATTGATGCTAGCGGAAGGAAGGTAATAGGTCAACCGAACGGACGGCGCAACCCCACTCACTCACCAACAGCCGATTTCTTTCGCAAATGCAGCCTCACCGCCCCACGGCCCATTCCACGCGCGGCTTGATGCCGAGGTCTTGGGCAATGCTCTTGATGATGATGCCCAGATTGCGCGCGGTGGGGTTCCCTCGACGATTCAGCATCCGGTGCAGCGTCTTTTCCCCCAAGCCGGTCTGTCGCGCCAGTTCCTTGAACGTGATTTCGGCGTGAACCAGGTCCCGCAGCATGGAGAGCCCCTCGACGGTCTCACCTTCCAGCAGGGCGTTGATCGCCTCCGCATACAGCGCCCGCGCAAATTTCCGGTCGCGCTTGATCCGCGCCACCACCGTTTCCTTGTAATCTCGTGTCAGTGCCATCGCCCGCATAGTAACACATATGTTACTATTATCACAAGCGGTGATTATTATTCCCTCACCAACAACCGATACCCGATCCCCGGCTCGGTCTGGATCAGCTTGCCGCTTCGAAGCAGATTGCAGGATTTCAAAGACGGTGATACACTAAAAGAACCATGACAGCCATCGCAGCGAAATTGGATGCCAGGATGAAGAAATGGCGGCCGCAGACGGCGAAAGAAGTCGAACGTCGCGTGGCCGAGATTATCGAACTGGCTGACGAGGACGTACTGGATGTGGTGCGCTCGCGCACCGCCGAACAGGAAGTGCTCGATACGCTCGATGAACCCAAAACCCGGTGAAATCTGGCTGGCGGACCTCGGTCTCGCCGCCAAAACCCGTCCCGTCGTCATCGTTTCCCGCTACGATCCCGATTCGCCTCGCGCATTGGTCCTATATGTTCCGCTCACAACGCAGAATCGCCACAGTTCGTACGAGGTAGAGTTGCCGACGCTGCCGTTTCTGCGTGAGAACGTCGGTGGCGAACGTACAGGGCACCGGTGCCATTGCTGTTGTGCGATTGGAGAAGAAGATTGGCCTCTTGCCGAAGGAGTGCCTCGCAAAGATTAAAGTCGCGCTCCGCTATGCATTTGATTTGTGAGGCGACTGGACTGGAGAGTCGCCAACGCGCAATTCCCGCCTTCCGCTCTCGCCCGCCCGATTACTCCCTCACCAACAACCGATACCCGATCCCCGGCTCGGTCTGGATCAACTTGCCGCCACCGGGCGTCTCCAGTTTCTTCCGCAAATGCGTGATGTACACCCGCAGATACTGCGACTGGCTTTCGGCGCTCGGGCCCCACACCGACCGCAGCAGTTGCGTGTGCATGACCACCCTGCCCGCATAACGCACCAGCTCGTGCAACAGCGCGTACTCGGTCGCCGTCAACCGCACTTCCTTGCCCTTCAACGTGACCGCCCGCGTCGCCAGGTCCACTTTCAAATCCCCGCTCACGAACACGGGCTGTTCGTGCGCCTCGGGCGCGCGCCGTTGCACCGCCCGCAACCGCGCCAGCAATTCCTCCGTGCCGAACGGCTTCGTCAAATAATCGTCCGCGCCGTTGTCCAGCGCCGCCACCTTGTCCGCCTCGCGGTCGCGCACGGAGAGCACCAGCACCGGCGTCTGGCTCCATTCCCGCAACCGCTTCAACACCGTCACGCCGTCCATGTCGGGCAATCCCAGGTCCAGTATGATCGCATCGGGCCGACGCGCCGCCGCCTCCTGCAAACCAAGCTGGCCGTTCCCCGCCTCGTGAATCTGGTAGCCCTGCGGTTCCAACGTCAGCCGCAACAGTCGCCGGACCGCCGGCTCATCATCAATGACCAATATGCTCCGCTCCGCGCTCATGCCGGTTGTTCCCCCGTTTCCACAGGAATTCGGATCGTAAACACCGCCCCGCCACCGGGGTCGTTCCCGGCCGCGATCTCGCCCCGATGCGCCCGCAAGATGCCCTGTACAATGGACAACCCCAGCCCCGTGCCGCCCGGCCGCGCGCCGGCGCCGCGATAAAATTTCCCGAACACTTTCTTGTCTTCGCCGGGCGCCAGCCCCACACCATGGTCGCGGATGCGCACCTCCAGCTTGCCAGCGTCGAGTTGTGCCGAGACCTCGATCGGCGATCCCACCGGACTGTATTGCGCGGCATTCACCAGCAAATTGCAAATCGCCTGCTCCATCAATCCAAAATCCAGCCGCACCAGCGGCAGGTTCTCCGCCAGCGTGATGCGCACACGCTCCCGCGACACCTCGTTCTCGACCTGGCTGACGGCCGACTCCAGCAACTCATGCACTTCGCCCAACTCGATGTTCAACGGCAACCGTCCCGACTCGATCCGTGTCATGTCCAGCAGATTGGTCACGATCCGCTCCAGCCGCCGGTTCGCCGCCTTGATTTCGTCGAGGAATGTCGCCGTCAGCGGCAGCCCGGCGTCCTTCAACTGCGTGTCGAGCCCTTCGGTCGCCGCGCCGATCACCGACAGCGGCGTCTTCAATTCATGCGACACCGAATCCAGCAGCGTGTGATACAGCCGTTCCGATTCCTCCGCCATCCGCGCCTGTTGCGCCATCTCAATCGCGCGATAGCTGTCAATCATCACCTCGATCTGCGCCGCGAATGTGTCCAGCAAATCGTTGTCATCCAGCGTCCACGTGTCGCGCTCCTCAAACAGCACCCCCAACACCCCCAGCCGGTGGTTCGCGGTCTGCAACGGCAGGTACATCGCGTGCGCGTCGGGCAGCGTGTCGGTGAATCTCCCGGCCGCCTGCCCGCGCTCGAATGCCCACGCCGCCACCGCGCGCGCCTTTGCGTCCGGAGAAAACGTGCTCGTCGGGTGCGGCTCGTCCTCCAGTCGTCCATCCGCCGCGGCCAGTAACACCGCCGTACGCGTCCGAAACAGCGCGTCCACTTCCGTCACCGCCCGCGCCAGACCGTCTTCCAGCGACGCGCTCGCCGTTACGCTTTCCAGCAGGCGATTCAGCGCCGACGCCCGGTGCTCGCGGCGGCGCTCCGCGGCTTCGCGAACGCGCAATTGATTCGTCGTGTGCCCCATCGCCAGCGCCACCACGATGAACATCGTGACCATCATCAGGTCATGCGGCGACCGGATCGCAAATGTATAGAGGGGAGGAATGAACAGATACTCCCACGCCAGCGCGCTTAACGCCGCCGCCAATAGCACCGCCCATCGATTCAGCCGCATCGCCGCCACGACGACCCCCAACAGATAGACCAGCGACACCGCCACGTATCCCACCAGGCCCTTCATTAGCAACGACACGCCTGTCGCGAGCATGACCACGACCACGCCCACCGCACAGTCCTGCAGCAGGTTCGTCCCCACCCAGTTCGCCCAGGGCCGCCGCGGGCGCTTGCCCCCGCCTTGCACCCCGCTCACGACGTGCACGTCGATGTCGCCGCCGCGATGGATCAACCGATTGGCCAGCGAACCGCCCTTGATCAATTCGAGCAGCCGATTGCCCAGCGGTTTGCCCACCACCAGTTGCGTCACCCCCTGCTCGCGGGCCGCCTCGATCAACGCACCGGCGATGTCGTCGCCGGTCGTCATCACCACCTCCGCGCCCAACTGCCGCGCCAGCGATAGGTTCTTTGTCAGCCGTCGCTTCTCCTCTTCACTCAGCGCCGCCGATGTCTCCACGTACACCGCCACCCACGGCGCATCCATCGCCGCCGCGATCCGCCGCGTCCAGCGAATCAATTGACCGGAAAACGGGCTGGGCCCGATGCCGACCCCCAGGCGCTGGCCCGACTTCCACGGCATGTGGATGCGTTTGGCGCGCATGACGTCGCGCAACTCCTGGTCCACGTGTTCGGTGGTCGCGCGCAACGCCATCTCCCGTAGCGCCGTGAGCGTTTCTTCCCGGAAAAAATTCTCCGACGCCGTGGCCGCGCGTTCGCCCATGTACACCTTGCCCTCAGCCAGCCGTTTGCGGAGTTGGTCGGGCGTCAGGTCGATCAGTTCGATCTCGTCGGCCTGGTCGAGCACCGAATCGGGCACGGCTTCGCGCACCGCCACACCCGAGATTTGCTGCACCACGTCCACGCGGCTTTCGAGGTGCTGGACGTTCAGCGTGCTGTAGACATCGATCCCCGCGTCGAGCAATTCGAGCACGTCCTGGTAGCGCTTCGGATGGCGGCTGCCCGGCGCGTTGGTGTGGGCCAGTTCGTCCACGAGCACAAGCGCGGGATGCCGCGCGAGGATCGCGTCGATGTCCATTTCCTGCAGGATGACGCCCCGGTAATCGATTTTCTTGCGCGGAATGACCGGCAGGCCCTTCACCAGCGCTTCGGTCTCAACGCGGCCATGCGTCTCCACAATGCCGACGACCACGTCAACTCCCTCCCGCACCCGCGCTTGTGCTGCCTCCAGCATCGCATACGTCTTGCCCACGCCGGGGCACATCCCGAAGAAGATCTTCAGTTGCCCGCGCTTGGCCGCGCGTTCCTCGCGCTGGATCTCCGCAAGCAACGCATCCGGGTTGGGACGCTGTACCTCGGTCATGCGGCCATTCTAGCTGGTGGGCAGGGTTTCACCACCCAAAAGTGGATGGCGCGAAGGATGGCGCCTTGCGTCACAAGCCGCTAGCGCTGGCCAAACTGGATCACCAGTCCGCCCGCGATGATCAACACCAATCCGCACCACGTCGATACGGGAACCTGTTCCTTGAACAGGAAGCGGCCCACCAACACGCTGACGAGCACGAAAAATCCGACGTACACGCCAATCAGCCGCGAGAAATCCCATTTGACGGAGTTCACCACCAGGCCGTAGCAGCTCAACGCCACGAACCCCGCCACGACGAATGCCAGGCGCCGACCTCGAGAATGGCCGCCGCGACAAAGATCAGCCAGGCAATGACATTCATCGTTTCCTGGCGAAGTGGTGCCAGAGGACGAAGAACATAACAACCTGAACGATCAACGGAATAATGCAGGTTAACGTGATCCACCGGGCCAATAGCAAGAATCGCCGCCACCGCGTCGATTCCTTCAGCGTGTTGCACAGCCCCGTGACCGGCATCTTTTCCGGCGCGTCCAGGTCCGCTTTCATGGCGGCGGCCGTTTGATACCGCTGGCTCGGGTCGCGTTGCAGCGCGCGCAGGACGATTTCCTCGGCCTGCGGCGAAAGCAGCGGGTTGAGCTTCCGCGGCGCCGCCGGGTCGCCCGACATCCGCCGATTCATGATAATGAACGGGTCATCGCCCTCGAACGGCGCCTTTCCCGTCAACATTTCGTACAGCATCGATCCCAGGCTGTAGATGTCCGTCCGCTGGTCGCCGCGACGCCCTTTGATCTGCTCGGGCGCGACATAATCCGCCGTGCCCATCGCCGTCGAAAAACCGGCGAACGTCACCCGCCGCGCTTCCTCCGCGAATGAGATGCCAAAATCCATCACGCGAATGCTGCCGTCCGAGCACACCATGACGTTGCTTGGTTTCAGGTCGCGATGAAGGACAGCGTGCGCGTGGAGATACTGCAATGCCTCACAAATCAGGCTGGCGAATTTCAGCGCGTCCTTTTCCGGCAATGGACGAACTTTCGCCAGAATGTCGGACAAGGTGTTCCCGCGCAGATACTCCGCCACAATGTATGGCCGGGATCGATTCCCATTCACGGCGATAAACTTCATCACGAACGGGTGGTCCAACTTAAGGCCGATCTGCTCCTCGCGCGCGAAGCGGGCGTAGGACGCCGGGTTGCTCTCCATCCCGAGGTACGGCACCTTCACCACGACCCCTTTGTCCCGGTTCTGCAAATCCAGCGCCTTGAAAATCGTCGCCATCCCGCCCTGGTTGAGGACCTCGATGATCAGGAACCGGTCGTCGAGCACGTCCCCGGGGCCGAGTCCAACCTGCGTCCGTGCTTGGCGGATGGTTTTGTCTTCGGGCCGGTCGCGAAACCGCGCTGCCCGCTCCATCAGGGCCGCATCGCCCGGTTCTGTTTTGTATCCGAGACGCATGAAAAGAGATTCCTGGACACGCGGTACCGCCACGATAAGCAGGAGCTTCCCCGGACAACGAAGGGTTGTCCGTGTCCCGTCACCTACCCCTTCACCGAGGCGCTCCCGTCCGCTTTCTTGGGTTGCAGGTCATCCAGCGCCACATTCAACTCCAGCACGTTCACCCGGGGTTCCCCAAAGATGCCCCACTGCGGCGGTTCCACAAATTTCTCGACCAACGCCTTGACCTGATCCTCCGCGATGCCGCGCGCCGCGGCGACGCGGGCCACCTGCAACCGCGCCGACTCGGGGCTGATGTGCGGATCGAGCCCGCTGCCGGAGGTGAACACCATCTCCGCCGGCACCGGCGCGTCCGCCGCCAGCTTGTTGCCGGTGCGAAAGGCCGTGGCGTTGGCGGTCACGTTGGATTGCAGGGCCTGGCTGGTCGGGCCGAGGTTGCTCGCCCCGGACGGAACCGTGGCATAGCTGCCGGCCGATGGTCGCGGCCAGAAGTATTTGTCGCCCGTGAACTGTTGGGCGATCAACTCGGACCCAACAATCTGCCCGTTGCGCTCAATCAGGCTGCCGTTCGCCTGTTTGCGAAACAGCAACTGCGCGATACCGGTCATGACCAGTGGATACGCCACTCCCGCGATGATCGTCCACAGGATCGTTTGTCGAATGGATTGTATGAAAAGTCTCATGGTGATTGTTCCTTTCTCCAGCGTCAGGGCGCGAGGTGCACCGCCACCAGGAACACGTCAATCAGTTTGATGAAGATAAACGGAATGATGATCCCGCCCACTCCGTAGATCAGCATGTTCTTGCGCAAAATGACCGCGGCACCCAGCGGCTGGTATTTCACGCCTTTCAATGCCAGCGGGATCAGCGCCACGATGATCAATGCATTGAAGATCACCGCGCTGAGGATTGCGCTCTCGGGCGAATGCAGGGCCATGATGTTCAATTTGTCCAGCGGCCCTTTGCCGCCCGCGGTCGTGGCGTACAACAGGCCGAACATCGCCGGCAGAATCGCGAAATACTTCGACACGTCGTTGGCGATACTGAACGTCGTCAACGCGCCGCGGGTCATCAACAGTTGCTTGCCGATTTCGACGACCTCGATGAGCTTCGTCGGGTTGCTGTCGAGATCCACCATGTTGCCAGCCTCGCGCGCGGCCTGCGTGCCCGTGTTCATCGCCACGCCAACGTCGGCCTGCGCCAAGCGCCGGTGCGTCATTCGTGCCATCGCCAATCATCGCGATGAGCTTGCCGCCCTCCTGCTCCTTGCGGATGCGCGCCAGCTTGTCTTCCGGCTTGGCCTGGGCAATGAAATCGTCCACGCCGGCTTCGGCCGCAATCGCCGCCGCGGTCTGCGGATTGTCGCCGGTGATCATTACCGTGCGCACGCCCATCTTGCGCAACTGCGCGAACCGCTCGCGGATGCCGCCCTTCACAATGTCCTTCAACCGAATGACGCCCATCACGCGCGAGCCGTCCGTCACCACCAGCGGCGTGCCGCCCTGGGTCGAGATATCGAAAACAGTTTGTTCGACCGCCTTGGGATACAGGCCGCCGCGTTGTTCGACGTGGCGGCGAATGGAATCCGCCGCGCCCTTGCGAATCACGCGTACGCCTTTGCCATCGGGATCGATCAAATCCAAACCGCTCATCCGCGTTTGGGCGGTAAACGGCACAAACTTCGCCTGCGGCTCCGCAACCTCGCGCCCGCGCAAGTTGTGTTTTTCCTTGGCCAGCACCACGATGGACCGGCCTTCCGGTGTTTCGTCGGCCAGGGACGCCAGTTGCGCGGAATCGGCAAGTTCTTCCACCGGGACGCCCGGCGCGGGAATGAAATCCGTGGCCATGCGGTTGCCGAGCGTGATCGTGCCGGTCTTATCCAGCAGCAACACGTCCACGTCGCCGGCGGCTTCGACCGCGCGTCCGCTGGTGGCCAGCACATTGCGCCGCATCAACCGGTCGATCCCGGCGATGCCGATGGCGCTCAACAGACCGCCGATGGTCGTCGGGATCAAACAGACGATGAGCGCCAACAACACGGGAATCGACGTCAGCACCACGCCCTTCTGGCCGGCCTGGCTTTCGTTGTATCGCGCAAACGGCGGCAGGGTGAACACGACCACCATGAAACAACGCGGTCAGGCTGACCAACACGATGTTCAACGCGATTTCGTTCGGCGTCTTTTGGCGGCGCGCGCCTTCAATCATCGAAATCATCCGGTCCAGAAACGAGTTGCCCTGTTCCGCGGTGACACGGACAACAATCCGGTCGCTGATGACTTTCGTGCCGCCGGTGACGGCGCTGCGGTCGCCGCCGCTTTCGCGGATGACGGGGGCCGACTCGCCCGTGATGGCGGATTCGTCCACGGTGGCGATGCCTTCCACGATTTCACCGTCAGCGGGAATCGTGTCGCCCGCCTCGCAGACAAACAAATCGCCGATCTTCATCTCGGCGCTGGGCACCGACTCCTCTTTGCCTTTGACGAGCCTGCGGGCCATGGTCTTCGTGCGCATCTTGCGCAGCGCATCCGCGTGGGCCTTGCCGCGCCCCTCGGCCATCGCCTCGGCGAAATTCGCGAACAGGCACGTGAACCACAACCACAGGCAGATCTGGATGTTGAACAGATTGCATCCGCCCGGTGTGAACAGGATGGCCGTCGTCCAGATCGATCCGACCCACACCACGAACATCACCAGGTTCTTGATCTCATCCCGCGGATTCAGTTTCTTGAACGAGTCGATGACCGCCTGGTACACCAACTCGGAGTATTTGATTTCAACTTTTGTGCTCATGAGTTTCTCCCTAGAAAACGCGCCCGGCCAGCATGAGCCCGTGCTCCACAATCGGCCCCAGGCACAATGCGGGAAAGAATGTCAACGCGGCGACGATCAATATGACGCCGAACAGCACGCAGGCGAACGTCAACCCATTGGTTGGCAGGGTCCCCGCCGAGGCTGAAATTGTTTTCTTCGCGGCGAAGCCGCCGGCAATGGCCAGCGCCGCAAAGGCCACGCCGAACCGACCGAGGAACATCGTCGCGCCAAGGGTCAGATTGTAAAAGTTTGTGTTGGCGTTCAGGCCGGCGAAGGCGCTGCCGTTGTTGTTCGCACAAGAGGCGTAGGCGTAGAAGATTTCACTCAGGCCATGCGGGCCTTGATTGCTCAGGCCCGATAGTCCGGCGGGCGCCCGGCACGCAATCGCGGACCCGATCAGGATCAGAAAATTCGGGATGAGGATCGCGACCACCGCCCACGTGGCCTCCCATGCCTGGACCTTCTTGCCCAAATACTCCGGTGTGCGCCCGACCATCAGCCCCGCGATGAACACGGCCAGCAGGACGTGCATCATGATGCCGTATAATCCGGCCCCGACACCGCCGAACACTATGCAACCCAGCATCAGATTCCACAACGGCGCCAGTCCCGCCAGCGGGGTGAAACTGTCGTGCATCGAGTTGACCGCGCCACAGGACGTTCCGGTCGTGGCCACGCCGAACAACACGCTGTTCATCACGCCGAACCGCTGTTCTTTCCCTTCGAGCAACGGTTGCACGTTGCCCACGACCGGGTTGGGTCGTGTCTCCGCCCACCAGGCCAGCGTAAAGGCGCCAATCAGTAACGCCAACATCACGCCAAACAACACCCAGGCGTGCCGGCAATCCCCAACCAGGACGCCAAATGCATAGACGAGCGACGCCGCCACGATGATGAGCCCGAACATCTCCACGAAATTACTGAACGGGGTCGGGTTCTCAAACGGGTGGGCGCTGTTCTGGCCGTAGAACCCGCCGCCGTTGGTGCCGAGTTGTTTGATGGCGATCTGCGACGCCGCCGGCCCCACCGGAATGCTCTGCGTCTCCACTCGTTGGTCCACCATCACCGGCTTGCCGTCAGGACCATTCACCGGCTGGCCTTTGTCATCCGTTTTCGGTACCTGCGTCGTGTACGCTTCGACCAGCCTCGCGTCCGTGTAGGGCTTGAAATTCTGCACCACCCCCTGGCTGACCAGTACAATGGTGACAATCGCCGAAAACGGCAGGAGCACGTAGAGAACCGTCCGCGTGACGTCCACCCAGAAACTGCCGAGCGATTTCGACGAGGCGCGCTTCAGTCCGCGGGCAAAGCACACGAGGATCGCGATGCCGGTCGCCGCGCTGAGAAAATTATGCACCGCCAACCCGGCCATTTGGGTCAGGTAACTCATCGTGTTTTCGCCTGAGTACGCCTGCCAGTTGGTATTGGTAATGAAGCTGATCGCCGTGTTCAGCGCCAGCGCCCACGGAACGTTGGGAAGCTTTTGGGGGTTCAGCATGTTGCTGAACGACACAATGGCGTTGTACCCAAACGCCCACGGCGCGTTGGGGAATGTTGGGAGGTTCAGCGGCAGCCAGCCCTGGGTCATTTGCAGCGCCACCAGCGTGATGATCCCCACGACATTGAAGATCAGCACCGCGCCGAAATACCGTTTCCATGACATCTCCTCATCGGCTTTCACGCCGCTGAGCCGGTAAATCCATTTCTCGACCGGCCCAAGAATGCCGGATAACAGGGTCCGTTCACCCCCAAATACCCGCGCCATGAATCTGCCGATCGGCGGCGTCAGGCCAATTAACAGACCGAAATACAACAATAATTGAATGACTTCGTTCGCCTTCATCAACATGGCTCCTAACCCGAAAAACCAATGGTTCCTAGTTTCGGCGTTACTATCGACGAGCAGAGGGACGAGGCGATAATTAAAAGCCGCCGCGAGGTTGTTAAAAAAGTGTTAACGGCGGGTTCTGGCAAAACCAAAGAATTGCCGTTCCATCTGGCAAATGTTAGCTTTGGGCCGTGGAATCTGTCGTCATTATCATCGGGTTGGTGACGCTTGTCGCGGTTGGCGTGCTGATTGTCGTGGTCGCACGCGAACGCAACAAACCACCGCCGCCACCCGACCAGTCGCTGTTGCTGATTCAGCAGCAGATGAACGGCCTGCAGGAACGGCTCGACAAATTCGGGCAGACGGTCGCCGAGAATCTGCAGCAATCCAGCGCGCAAATGAACAGTCGCCTCGACAATGCCGCCAAGGTCGTCGGTGATCTCCGTGAGAAGGTCGGTCAAATCCACGAGGTCGGCAAAGCTGCCGCCGACCTGGTGAACATTCTCCGCGCGCCGAAACTGCGCGGTGGGATGGGCGAACTTTTTCTCGGTGACCTGCTGGGACAGATTCTGCCGCCGGAACATTTCGAGTTGCAGCACCGGTTCCGCAGCGGCGAGGCGGTGGACGCTGTCATCCGGATTGGCAACAAGCTCGTGCCGGTCGATTCCAAGTTCCCGCTGGAAAACTTCCGCCGCATCATCGACGCCCAGAGCGATTCGGAGCGCGTCGCGGCCCGCAAACAATTCCTGCGCGACGTGAAGAAACACGTCGACGCGATTTCCACGAAATACATCCTGCCCGACGAAGGCACGTACAATTTCGCGCTGATGTACGTGCCCGCCGAGAACGTGTACTACGAGACGATCATCAAGGAAGAAGCCAGCGCATCGGGCGAAGAGCGCCCGTTGTTCAGCTACGCGCTGGAGAAACGTGTCGTTCCGGTCTCACCGAACAGTTTTTACGCGTACCTGCAAACCATTTTGCTCGGCCTCCGCGGAATGCAGGTCGAGGAACGCGCCCAGGAAATTCTCAACACGCTTGCGCGCTTGCGCGGGGATTTCGAGCGCGTCCAGGAAAGTTTCCGGGTCCTCGGCAAACATCTGACCAACGCGCAGGGCAGTTATTCCGACGGCGAGAAAGCCCTGGCGAAGTTCGACGCCAAGCTCGGCCAGATCGAACAACCCGTCATTTCACCGGGCGACCAACCCAAAATCACCTGAGCGGCGCTACCGCAGGTAACGATTCCACGCGTCGATCGCGTACTTTTCGCGGACAAGTTTTTCCGCCTGCGTTCTCTCGGGGTCAGTCAACTCATATATCTCGAATTCGATTCCGAGCGCCTCCTGAAAACCATGTTTGATCTGGTCTACGGAAAGTTTTGCCGCGATGGACCCCTGATGCAACAGGCCGGATTTCGTGCGGCGTTGCGCCCCGCCGGCCAGTTTGCGGCCGTCGGCCACCACGTCGCCGTGGACCGGACGCTGGAAGCATTCGTACTGACCCTGTGGCGAATGGATCGGAGCTTGGTGAAGCGCGAGTGGTGATTGAAACGCGGCGGCAACAGCCTGATGCAGGGCACAATAAGCGTCGGCGGTTTTCATCGCATACAACGTGTGCGCGGGAGGCACAACCACCGTGTACGTGGTGTCCCGGACGTGATACACCACGCCGCCGCCCGTGGGACGACGGACCACGTCATGGCGCTCGGCCAGCGGCGCGGGAAATTTCTGGAAATAGCCAAACGAGACGGACGGCTTCTCCCACGCGTAGACGCGCAACAACGGGCGTCCGCGCTTTGCCGCCGTCTGCAACAACGCCTCGTCCAGCGCCATATTCCACGCCGCGCCGGCGGCGGGGGAGCGCAGAAAACCCCAAGTTTCCCTCATGCGCGAAGTGTAGCGCGGATGTTGCGCGGGCACAATTGCTCGTGTATCCTGTGCCACCTCGGAGTATCGATCACATGACGCTGACTGAAAAAATCCTGGCCCGCGCGGCGGGCAAGAAATCCGTGCAGGCCGGCGACAATATCTGGGTGAACGCCGACGTGCTCATGACGCACGACGTTTGCGGGCCGGGCACCATCGGCGTGTTCAAACGCGAGTTCGGCAAGGACGCCAAAGTCTGGGACCACGAACAAGATCGTCATCATCCCCGACCACTACATTTTCACCGCCGACTCGAAGTCCAACCGCAACGTGGACATCCTCCGCGATTTCGTGAAGGAGCAGGGCCTGCCGTATTTTTACGACGTGATTGACGACCCGAACGGCCACTGGCATTTCGACGCCGAGCAAGGGCAATGCTCAAGCGCCAGTACGGCTCGCAGTTACGCGGGCGTCTGCCACACGGCGCTGCCGGCCAAAGGCCACACGCGGCCGGGCGAAATCCTGTTCGGCACCGACTCGCACACCTGCATGGCGGGCGCGTTCAACCAATTCGCCACCGGCATCGGCAACACGGACGCGGGCTTCGTCATGGGCACGGGCAAGTTGCTGCATCAAGGTGCCGGAGACGATGCACTTCCGGCTCGAAGGCAAGTTGCAGCCGGGCGTCATGGCCAAGGACGTCATCCTGCATTGCATCGGCGAAATCGGCTTCGACGGCGCGACCTATCGCGCGATGCAGTTCGACGGCCCCGGCGCGGCAAGCCTCTCGATGGACGACCGCATGACCATCGCCAACATGGCCATCGAAGCGGGCGGCAAGAACGGCATTTTTGAATTCGATGCACGCACGACAGGAATACGTGGATGCGCGCGTGAAATTGAACGGCACCAAAGCCGACTACGACGCCGTTGTCGCGACCGCGACGAAAGCAGAAATTTGTTTACGAACTAGACGTTCGATCTCTCGACAAGCTCGAACCGACCGTGGCCTGCCATCCCGATCCCGGCCAGCGCAAGAAGGCCAAGGAAATGGGCAACATCAAGCTCGACCGCGCCTACGTCGGCTCCTGCACCGGCGGCAAGACGAGCGATTTCCTGGAATTCGCGCGCGTGCTCCGCGGCCAGCAAGGTGATGATTGACACCTTCGGCGTGCCCGCGACGCCGGACATCGTGCACGATTTGCAGGCGACGCGATGGGACGGCAAAACCGATCTGGGAGGTCCTGGTGGACGCCGGCGTGCAGATGACCGAAAACGCCGGCTGCGCCGCCTGCCTCGGCGGGCCGGTGGACACCTTTGGCCGCATGAACAAGCCGGCATGAAGTGCATCAGCGCGACGAACCGCAATTTCCCGGGCCGCATGGGCCACAAGGAATCGCAGGTGTTCCTCGCCTCGCCGTCCACCGTGGCCGCCAGCGCGATGACCGGGCACATCACCGATCCGCGAGAAGTTTTGGGTTGATGAAATTGTATCTTCTCCGTCATGGCACCGCCTCGGATGTAGCCCCGAGTGATGCGGAGCGGGAATTGACGCGAGAGGGTAAAGATGAGGCGCGGATCGCGGGTTCGGCCCTCGCCGTGTTGGGCGTCAAACCATCGCATATTCTAAGCAGCCCGTTGGTGCGTGCCCGTCAGACGGCCGAGATTGCGGCGCAAGCGCTCAAGATCCATAGCGAAGTGGAGTTGGCGGACGAACTCACGAACGGCACGCCGACACAAACGCTTCTCCGGGCGCTAAAACCATACTCTGCTGAAGATGAAATCCTGCTGGTTGGCCACATGCCGTCTCTCTCTGAACATTTCGCGGCCCTGATTGGATCGAAGAATCCGCAGGGGTTGCCTCTGGGCAAAGCGTGTGTAGCCTGCGTGGACTTGGCCGAATTGCGCCTCGGTAGAGGTCGGGTTCGCTGGTTGTTACGCCAGAGGCAGTTGCGTCATGTTGTTGAACGCAACATGTGATGTAATCACGGGTCATATTTGACCCGAACGACTCCCGCAAATAATGAAGTTCTGAATCAACTTGACGAATTCAAACATATGATTTAAACAAGTGTTTTAACCGTATGAAGAGCGTGGTTGAGTCCAACCAGAACACCGAGACCCATCACCGGCTGCTTGAAGCCGCTGGCGAGGTGTTCGCGGAGTGCGGGTTCCGCCAAGCCACCGTGCGCGAAATCTGCCGGCGCGCCCACGCCAATGTGGCCGCCATCAATTACCACTTCCACGATAAACAGGGATTGTATGAAGCCGTGTTGAAGTACGCCCTGAGCCGCGTGAGGAATAATTATCCCACGGGGCATGGACCCGTTACCCCTGACAATGCCGAGCAGGAATTGCGCGAGATGATTGCGGCCAGACTGCACGCTGTATTTGATCTCGGTCGAACCGCCTGGCACAGCAAACTGATGTCCCGCGAAATGATCGAGCCAACGCAGGCCCTGGATGCGCTCGTAAAGGAGGAACTGGAGCCGTTCTTCCAGCGACTCCAGTCGTGCGTTCGCGCCATCCTCGGGTCCGGGGCCGGTGACGAACGGGTGCGTCGTTGCGTGTTCAGCATTTCATCGCAATGGGTGTATTATCACTACAATCGACAGGTCATCTCCCGGCTGGATCCCGCCATGAGGTTTGGACCGGAGGATATCGATGCGCTGGCCGATCACATCGGGCAATTCTCGCTTGCTGCATTAAGAGAATTAAAAAGAACAACCGACCGCCAACAAATGAGTCCCCCGCCATGAAACCAGATACGGAACCATCTGCCGCAACCGCGTCCGCCGAGCCACTGCCCGCTGTGGCCAGTAGAGGATCACGCAAGCGGTTCATACCCCTTATCGTCGCCCTCGGCCTGCTGATCATCGGGGTGGTGGCGGTTTATTATTTCGTTGCCGTCCGCCCATACGAATCCACCGACGACGCGTTCATCGACGGGCATGCGATCCAGATCAGCCCCCAGGTGTCAGGCCACGTGCTGACGGTGCTCATCAACGACAACCAGCTTGTCAAGAAAGGCGACCCACTCGTGCAGATCGATCCTCGTGACTACGACGTGGCCCTCGCCCAGGCGCGCGCCAACCTGGCTGCGGCCCAAAGCCGTTTGGCGCAGGCCGGACATCAGGTAATTGTCTCGCGCGCCAAAGCGGAACAGGAACGGGCTGCGGTTGGTGTCGCGGAAGCGGAAGCCACGCGGGCCGAAGCTGACCTCGCGCGTTATCAAAACGTGGAAAGCCGGGCGGTCTCGCGCGAGCAGGTTGACGCGGCCCTCGCGGCCGCGCATTCCAGCGCCGCGGCGCTGGAGGAAGCGCGCAAGAAAGCGGACGCTTCCGACACCCAGATCGGGCAGGACCAGACGCAAATCCCGACTGCGGACGCGGGCGTGCAACAGGCCGAAGCCGCGTTGCACCAGGCGGAGTTGAACCGCTCCTACGCCGATATCACCGCGCCCGAAGACGGCTGGGTGACGCGCCGCGTGGTCGAGCGGGGCCAGTACGTGCAGGTGGGGCAGGCGTTGCTGGCAATCGTGCCGCGCACTGTATGGATCACCGCCAATTTCAAGGAAACGCAACTGACATACATGAAACCGGGCCAGCCGGTGTGGATCAAAGTCGACGCGTTTCCGCAGAGGAAGTTCCGGGGCATGTGGACAGCATCCAGGCCGGTACGGGTGCGCAGTTCAGCCTGTTGCCGCCCGAGAACGCGGCGGGAAACTACGTCAAAGTCGTACAACGCGTGCCGGTCAAGATCGTCTTCGATGAAGGCGACGATCCCTCTCAGATGATACCGCTCGGCGCGTCGGTGGTACCCGAGGTGAAAGTGCGATGAGCGACGTTTCCACAATCGGCGACCACGAGGCGATTTGGAAGCCGCCACACAACCCATGGGTCATCGCCATGGTCGTGACGATGGCGACGTTCATGGAGGTGTTGGACACCAGCGTTGCCAACGTGGCGTTGCCGCACATCGCGGGAAATCTTTCCGCGGGCCTGGACGAGAGCACGTGGGTGTTGACCTCCTATCTCGTCTCCAACGCCGTCGTGTTGCCGCTGAGCGGATGGATTTCGGAAAGGATCGGCCGCAAACGGTTCTACATGAGCTGTGTGGCGCTGTTCACGATCAGTTCGTTGTTGTGCGGGCTGGCGACAAACCTGGGCATGCTGGTTTTCTTCCGCGTCCTGCAGGGAGTGGGCGGGGGCGGGTTGCAGCCGAGCGAACAGGCCATCCTCGCGGACACGTTTTCACCGGCCAAACGGGGCATGGCGTTTGCGGTGTATGGCATGGCGGTGGTGGCCGCGCCGGTGCTGGGACCGACGCTGGGCGGCTGGATCACGGACAACTTTACGTGGCGTTGGATCTTCTTTATCAACATTCCGGTCGGTATCGTCTCGCTGATCCTGACGTCGCGACTCATTTCCGATCCGCCGTACCTGAAGAAGAAGAAGCGGGCTGGCATGAAGATCGACTACATCGGGTTCGGGCTGATTGCTCTGGGGCTGGGCCTGCTGCAGGTCGTGCTCGACAAGGGGCAGCGCGAAGACTGGTTCGAGACTCCGTACATCCGGGTATTCACCATCATCTTCGTCTCGGCACTGGTCCTGGCGGTCATTTGGGAATTCACGTCAAGGAACCGATCGTGGATCTGCGTCTGTTCAAGGATCGCACGTTCCTGTTGGCCAACGTGATGCTGTTTACCGTGGGATTCGTCATGTATTCGACCACGATGCTGCTCCCGCAATTTGTGCAGGAGTTGATGGGCTACACGGCCGAGCAATCCGGCGAACTCATCTCACCGGGGGCGATCACGGTCATCCTGCTGCTGCCGCTGGTCGGATTTCTCGTTTCGCACTACGATGCGCGCAAGATCATCGGGTTTGGCTTCCTGATGGTTGCGGTGTCCCTGTTCAACATGATGAGATTCAACCTGCAGGTCGATTTCGCGATGATGATGTGGGCCCGCGTTTTACAGGCGGCGGGTGTGGCGTTCCTGTTCGTGCCGATCAACACCGCCGCGTACGCCTTTCTGCCGCGCGAGAAGAACAATGCCGCCTCGGCTGATCAACCTCTCCCGCAATATCGGGGAAGCGTGGGGATTTCCTTCGTGACCACCATGCTTGCCCGGCGGGCGCAATTCCACCAGTCGGTGCTCGTGACCATCTGTCCAACTACAACGGACATTTCGTGTTCGCGGTGCGGGTGTTGGGACACGGTCTGCGCCTCCGGCGCCGGCGCGGTGATGGCCACCAAACAGGCGTATGCGGTGATCGGCGGATGGTGGCGCAGCAATCACGCTGCTGGCGTACATCGACAACTTCCATGCGCTCGGGCTGATTTGCCTGGCGCTGG